>JAQGJU010000141.1 GCA_028290465.1 Xanthobacteraceae bacterium
ATGTGGGTGTCGAAGCCGCCGGCCGTGAGAATCTTGCCCTCACCGGCGATCACTTCTGTCCCCGGACCGACCACGATGGTGACGCCGGGCTGAATGTCCGGATTGCCGGCCTTGCCGTTGGAGTGGATATTACATTACATCAGGCCTACATCGGCTGTGAAGATGCCCCAGTTGTAGAGGATCAGCGCGTTGGTGATGACGGTGTCTACCGCGCCCTTCTTGTTGGTCACCTGCGACTGGCCCATGCCGTCGCGGATCACCTTGCCGCCGCCGAACTTCACCTCCTCGCCATAGACGGTGAAATACTTCTCGACCTCGATGATCAGATCGGTGTCGGCGAGCCGCACCCTGTCGCCGGTGGTCTGGCCGAACATGTCGGCATAGACGGAACGCTTGATCGAAACGGACATGCTGTGCTCGCGGTGCTCTGATGAAAGGGTGCGTGCGCCTAATTGATCCAGTGACTTGCGAAGGCCGGCTCCAGGATCGCGTGTGCCAGCGCGTAGCCGTCTTTGCGGCGGCGGCCGACCGTCGCGGACGAGAAGTCTCGCCCGCCGTCCTGGTCATCAGCCACGTTCTGCGCCGCCGGCACCAGCGTAGCGGTCGGATCCTGCACGTCGATATTTACGATCGACTCGATGATCTTGTAGCGCCGGGCCTCGTCAAGCCGCGCCTGCAGCCGCGCGCTGACATCGTCCGGCTCTATCAGCACCCTTAGATCCTCAATCGTTTCGACCAATGCGTTGATGCGGCGCGCCATGTCCTGGTCCTGCCGCAGCCGGTTGCCGAAACTTAGTTCGTGAGCGCGGTCCTGCACCGCCGCGAGATTGACCGGCAATCGCGCGCGCAACGGATAGAGATTGATCACCACCAGCATGTGCTCGATCTCCGGCGCGACGCCGAACGCATCGATGGCGAGGCCGAGCGGCGTGTTCTCGACGATGCCGCCATCCCAATAGGCGATGTTCCCGATCACCGTCCACGGAAACCCCGGCGGCAGGCTGCCGCTGGCCCGCACATGCTCGGGTCCGATCGTGGTCTTCGGGCATTTGCCGATCGGCCGGTTGGCGAAAGGCATTAGCGTGCCGCCGGTGACGTCGACCGCCGTCACCACGAACGCCGTCGGGCTGGCGTTCAGCGCATCAAAGTCGACATGCTTGGAGAGCGTATCGACCAGCGCCTTGGTGTCGTAGACATGGGTCCAGCTGGAGAAATTCCAGATGTCGGAGCGTGTGGTGTAGAATCCGGGAAGCCCGAAATAGGCGGCGTCGCGCTGCATCACGCCCGGCCAGAACGGCAGAGCATGCAGCGTCAGGTCGTCCCACAGCGCATCGAGCCGTTCGCGCGCGTCCTTAAAACCCGTTGCCCCGACCACGCAGGCGCCGTTGATGGCGCCGATCGACACGCCGGTGACGACCTTGAGCGTGATGTCACGTCCTTGCGCCGCATGCGCGTCCATCAGTTCCAGCAGCGCGCCGAGCGCGCCGCACTCATAGGCGCCGAGCGCCCCGCCGCCTTGCAGGACAATGCCGACCTCGAGCTGCTTTGTCATGGCCGTCTCCCAGTCGTTGACTGTCAGAGCTTTCCCATCACGTCGCCACGGAAACCGTACACCACGCGCTTGCCGGCCAGCGCGACCAGCTTCACCTCGCGACTTTGGCCGGGCTCGAAACGCACTGCGGTGCCGGCCGCGATGTCGAGCCGCATGCCGCGCGCCTTCTTGCGATCGAACTTCAGCGCCGGATTGGTCTCGCCGAAATGATAATGCGAGCCGACCTGGATCGGCCGGTCGCCGGTATTGGACACCGTGAGCGTCACGGTCTTGCGGCCCGCGTTGAGCTCGATCTCACCGCTCTGGATGAACATTTCGCCGGGGATCATGATGGCTCCTTACCTTGCACCGGCCGCGATCGCGGCGCGCGCATCCACCGATGCCGCGTCGAAGGACCGCTCCAGATTTTCATTCAGGCCACGGCAGCCCGCCACGACGCGCTCGGCCCAGGCGATATATTCGGAGGCACGCTCCGCGCCCCAGCCGGCCGGCGGACTGATAGCGAGCGAACGCAGATTGCTGGTCTTGTCGGCGACCTTCAACATCCGCGCGCGGACGGACTTGCCCGGCGCCTTTTCGACCTGCAGACGCTTACGCTCGACACTCGGCAGGCTCTTGTCGTCCGTCACCTCGGCGACCAGTTGGGCGACATCGGCTCCGAACAACTTCTCCAGCTCTTCGTATTCGGTCTGGGTGTCTTCCAGCGTGTCGTGCAGATATCCGGCCGCGACCAGTTCGCCATCCTGGCCGTTGGTCGCATTCGCCAGCAGCGCCGCCACCTCGGCCAGATGATTGATATACGGCTCGGCCGTGACGCCCTTGCGGCGCTGGCTCGCGTGGCGGCGCGCCGCGAAATCGGCCGCGTGCACCACGAGTTGAAGCGCCGCGTTTTTCATAAAAAGCTGCTCATCGTATCGGCTCATGCACGGTGACGAGCTTGGTGCCGTCCGGAAACGTCGCTTCGACCTGCACGTCGTGGATCATTTCAGCAATACCATCCATCACCTGCGCCCGGGTGATCACATGGGCGCCACTTTCCATCAGTTCGGCGACGGTGCGGCCGTCACGGGCGCCTTCCAGGATAAAATCGGAAATCAGTGCGATGGATTCCGGATGGTTGAGCTTGACGCCGCGATCCAGCCGTCGCCGCGCCACCATGGCGGCCAGTGAGATCAGCAGCTTGTCCTTTTCGCGCGGCGTCAGATTCATCGTTGGTCCTTGAGTTCAATTGATCCACAGCCGCGGCAGGGGTGCGTCGCTGACCGCGGCAAGCGCGATCGTCAGATCGTGGCGCAGCACCGCGCCGTCGAGCGCGAGGCAGCGGACCACGGCCAATCCGTTCCAGCAAGACGCAGCCACGTCGCCCCGGAAACTGTCGCCGAGCGCGCGCACGCGCGCAACCAGGGAATCGTCGCCCGGCGCGATCAATACCGTAGCCAGCGCGACCGCACCGCCGGCCACCGCCTTTTCGGCGAGCTGCGCCGCAATGGCACCGTCCAGCCGCAGCGCCTCGGCAAATACCAGCCGGCCGCCCCGGCGCACCCGCCAGCGGTCGAACACATGGCCCTGCGCCACCGCCTCGCCCATCGCCGAACGCCCAAGCACCAAAGTCTCGGCCAGCAGCAGGCGCGCGTCCGGCGCGAGATCGACCTCGATCCGGCGCGTCAAGCGGGCCTGATCGAACAGGATGGTTTCCTGCGGCAGCCAACGCAGCGCGGCGCCAGGTCCGATATCGAGCTTGAGGTCGATTTCCGCCTGCGGTCCGAGCGCGCGATATACTTTCTCGGCGGCGGCGCTGGTCACCATCAGCCGGGCACCTTCGCCGAGCGTCACGTCGACCGCGAAGCGGTCGCCGCCAGCGACGCCACCCGCCGTGTTGACCAGAACCGCCTCCAACTCGCCATCGAAGGCGTTCGGAAAGCGCACCCGCAGTGAGCCGGATTCGTTGACGCGGGTCCGCCTGGTGACGGCGCCCACCGCATGCGCCGTCACCACGACGCGGCCGACCGCCCGATTGGCGGCGAACAGCGCGTTTTCCTTGTTGCGTGCGGCAATGGTCGGCACGGGCGCCTCGCGGCCGGAATCGGTCAGCGGACTATAACCTTAAATCAAATCGCGGGCTTCAAATCGCCGACGTTAGATGGCCATGGCGCGCTTGAGCTTTGCTTCGTCGAGGTCGGCTTTGGTCGACGCATAGACCACCGCGCCGCGATCCATCACGGCGAACTGGTCGCCAAGTTCCTGCGCGAAGTCGAGATACTGCTCGACCAGCACGATGGCCATCTGGCCGAGGCCCCTGAGATAGGTGATGGCCCGGCCGATGTCCTTGATGATCGACGGCTGGATGCCCTCGGTCGGCTCGTCGAGCAGCAGCAGCTTCGGCCGCATCACCAGCGCCCGGCCGATAGCGAGTTGCTGCTGCTGGCCGCCCGACAGATCGCCGCCGCGCCGGCCCAGCATTGAGTTGAGCACCGGAAACAATGAGAACACATCGTCCGGAATGCTGCGCTGGTCACGCGGCAGCGGCGCAAAGCCGGTCTTCAGGTTTTCCTCGACCGTGAGCAGCGGAAATACTTCGCGGCCCTGCGGCACATAGGCGATGCCGGCGCGGGCCCGGTCCGACGGCTTCAGGGCCGTGATGTCGGTGCCGTTCCACACGATGCTGCCCTTACTGACGGCATGCTGGCCGATCAGCGCGCGCAGCAGACTGGTCTTGCCGACGCCGTTGCGGCCGAGCACGCAGGTCACCGTGCCGATCTCGGCCTTCAGCGAAATCCCGCGCAGCGCCTGGGCGGCGCCGTAATGCAGGTTGATGGCGTTTACTTCGAGCATCGGTTCATCCGTTCTGAGGAAGGCGAATAGCGAATGGCGAGTAGCGAATAGTGGGTAGAAAGTGACGTCCCTTTTTCTATTCGCTATTCGCTACTCCCTATTCGCTACCTCCCGAGATACACTTCGACCACCCGGTCGTTCTGCGAAACGTCGTCGATGGTGCCTTCGGCCAGCACCGAGCCTTCATGCAGGCAGGTGACCTTGACGCCGAGGTCGCGCACGAAGGTCATGTCGTGCTCGACGACCACGACGGTGCGCTCGCGGTTGATTTCCTTGAGCAGCTCAGCGGTCTGCCGGGTCTCGACATCGGTCATGCCGGCGACCGGCTCATCGACCAGCAGCAGCTTCGGCTCCTGCGCGAGCAGCATGCCGATTTCCAGCCACTGCTTCTGGCCATGCGCCAGACTGCCGGCCAGCCGATCGCGCACGCCCTTGAGCCGTACGATGTCCAGAATGCCGGTGATACGAGCGCTAGCCTCGGCGGTTTCCTTGGCGAACAGCGTGCCGCGCGTCGAGCGATCATCCTTCAACGCCAGCAAAATGTTGTCTTCGATAGTGTGGAAGTCGAACACCGTTGGCTTCTGGAACTTGCGGCCGATGCCGAGCCCAGCGATCTCCGTCTCGTCCAGCTTGGTGAGATTATGCACGCCGTCGAACACCGCGTCGCCGCTGTCGGGCCGGGTCTTGCCGGTAACGACATCCATCATCGTGGTCTTGCCGGCGCCGTTCGGGCCGATGATGGCGCGCATTTCGCCGGGCTCGATCGCGAAAGAAAGGTTGTTCAGGGCGCGGAAACCGTCGAACGAGACGTTGATGCCGTTGAGGTAGAGCATCGCGCTGGTGCTGCGTTCGGTCATCACATGCGCTCCTATTCTGCCGGCCGAGTGGCCGGAGCCGGCCGAGAGGCCGGGGTCGGCCGCGCGGGCGCGATCGCCGGTGTCAGCAGAGCGGGATCGGGCTCCAGATCGGCGCCGGCTTCGGCGGCGGCCGCGGCGGACCGTAGTTTGCGCGCCTGCAAGCCGTGCTGCAGCGTGCCGATGATGCCGCGCGGCAAGAACAGCGTGACCAGCACGAACATGCCGCCGAGCACGAACAGCCAGTATGGCGCCAGCATGCCGGTGGTGAAGTAGGTCTTGCCGTAATTGACCACCAGCGCGCCCAGCACCGCGCCGGTCAGCGTGCCACGCCCGCCGACCGCGACCCAAATGACGGCTTCGATCGAGTTGGCCGGCGCGAATTCGCCCGGATTGATGATGCCGACCTGCGGCACATACAGCGCGCCCGCGACGCCCGCCATGCAGGCCGACAGCGTGAACACGAACAGCTTGTAGGACTCGACCCGGTAGCCGAGGAACCGCGTGCGCGACTCGGCGTCGCGGATCGCGATCAGCACCTTGCCGAACTTCGACGTGACGATGAACCGGCAGATCAGGAAGCCCAGGCCAAGCGCGATGCACGAGATCACGAACAGCGCATTGCGGGTGCCGGTCGCCTGGATGTTGAAACCGAGGATGTCCTTGAAATCGGTCAGGCCGTTATTACCACCGAAGCCGAAATTGTTGCGGAAAAAGCCGAGCATCAGCGCGAACGTCAACGCCTGGGTGATGATCGACAGATAGACGCCGGTGACGCGCGAGCGGAACGCGAACCAGCCGAACACGAAGGCCAACAGGCCGGGCGCCAGGAACACCATCACCATCGCGTACGGGAACGATTGGAAGCCCCACCAGTAGACCGGCAACTCGGGCCAGTTCAGGAACACCATGAAGTCCGGGCGGATCGGATCGGCATAGACGCCGCGGGTGCCGATCTGGCGCATCAGATACATGCCCATCGCGTAGCCACCGAGCGCGAAGAACGCGCCATGGCCGAGCGACAGGATGCCGGCGTAACCCCAGATCAGGTCGATCGACAAAGCGAGGAGCGCGTAGCAGACATATTTGCCGAACAGTGCGATCAAATAGGTCGAGACATGCAGCGACGATGTCGCCGGCACCAGCAGGTTCAGCACCGGCACCGCGATGGTGAAGGCCGCCAGCAGCACGAGAAAGATCGAGGCGCCGCGATCGAGCGTGCGGATGATCGGGAACGTCATGCTTCCACCGACCGGCCCTTGAGCGCAAACAGGCCACGCGGGCGCTTCTGAATGAACAGGATGATGATGACCAGGATGGCAATCTTGGCCAGCACGGCGCCGGCGAACGGCTCCAGGAATTTGTTGGCGATGCCAAGCGACAGGGCGCCGACCAGTGTGCCCCACAGATTGCCGACGCCGCCGAACACCACGACCATGAACGAGTCGATGATGTAGCTCTGGCCGAGATTGGGCGACACGTTGTCGATCTGCGACAGCGCCACGCCGGCAATCCCGGCGATGCCGGAGCCGAGCCCGAAGGTCAGCGCGTCGACACGGGCGGTCTTGATGCCCATCGCGGCCGCCATCTGCCGGTTCTGCGTCACGGCGCGCATCTCAAGTCCCATGCGCGTGAAGCGCAACAACCCAAGCAGCGCAATGAACACCAGGAACGTGAACACGATGATCCACATCCGGTTATAGGTGATGGTGAGCTGTCCGACCTCGAAGGCGCCGCTCATCCAACTCGGCGAGCCAACCTCGCGGTTGGTCGGGCCGAACGCGGTACGAATCGCCTGCTGCAGAATGAGCGAAATACCCCAGGTCGCGAGCAGAGTTTCCAGCGGCCGTCCATACAGGTACCGGATGACGCTACGCTCGATGCCGACCCCGACCGCACCGGTGATAAAGAACGCCAACGGGATCGCCATGGCCAGCGAGTAATCGAACAGCGCCGGGTTATGGGTACGGATCAGGTCCTGCACGATGAAAGTCACATAGGCGCCGAGCATCACCATCTCGCCATGCGCCATGTTGATGACGCCCATCACGCCGAACGTGATGGCGAGGCCGATCGCGGCGAGCAGCAGCACCGAGCCGAGCGACAGTCCGTACCAGGTGTTCTGCAACGCGGTCCAGATCGCGAGCTGGCTCTGCATCGACGCGATGGCGTCGCTCGCGGCCTTCTTCACGGTCGCCGAACTGCTGGCCGGCAGGCTGCCGAGCAATTGCAGCGCGTCCTGGTCGCCGCGTTCGCGGATCGCCGCGACGGCGTCGATCTTGTCGGCTTCCTTGGCGTCTTCCTGATTGAGGATGACGGCGGCGCGGGCCTGGGTCAGCGCGCGCTTGATCCGCGCCTCCTTCTCGGCGGCGATCGCCTGGTCGAGCACCGACAGCACGGTGGCATCGCGCGAGCGGAACACCGATTGCGCTGCGCCGAGGCGGATGGCCGAGTTCGGCGATAGCAGGGTCAGGCCGCCGATCGCGGCATCGACCGAGCGCCGCAGCCGGTTGTTGAGCCGGACGGGTGCGAGATCGGGCGGCGTCACGGCGGCCGGCTGGCCGGTCGCGGCATCGAATAGCTTTTCGGTTTTGTCCTTGAAGAACACCGTCTTGCCGCCGGCACTGAACATCAGGCGGCCGTCACGCAGCGCCTCGACCACCGTGGCGGCGAGCGGATTGCCGCTGGCCGCGATGCCGCTGATGGCGGTGTCGGTATCGCCGAATGAGTCGGTGGTGAATCCTGTCAGCGCGTCTTCGTAGGGCCCAGCGAACACCGGCGTCGCGACCGCGACGAGCAAGCCCACGGCGAATACGAACGCGACGCATGTAAACGAGACGGCGCGGCCGTAGAGATGAGACATCATCGTGGGTATTCCGGGCAGCTGTTAAACATTCACCGCGCGTACGCAGATAAGTTTACGCGATCTGCGCATGCTAGATCGCTTTCCCGCAAAACCGGTATCCACTTTTGCCGGACGCGCTTTGTGAGGATGAAGGGAGGCGGCGGGTGCCGCCTCCCTTCGCGTCATGAGAACACAGCCAGCGTCAGGAGGCGCCGCCGCACTTCTTGGTGATGGTGTTGTAGTTACCGCACTTCAGCTTGACCCAATCGGCTTCCAGCGGCTTGGAGTCCGGCAGGAAGTCGGACCACGCATCGCCCGGCACCAGGCCCGGGGTCTTCCACACCACGTCGAACTGACCGTCACCCTTGATCTCGCCGATGAACACCGGCTTGGTGATGTGGTGGTTCGGGAGCATCTCGGAGATGCCGCCGGTCAGGTTCGGCGCCTTGATGCCCGGCAGTGCGTCAATCACCTTGTCCGGATCGGTGGTCTTGGCGGCCTCGACCGCCTTGACCCACATGGCGAAGCCGACGACGTGGGCTTCCATCGGATCGTTCGTGACGCGCTTCGGGTTCTTGGTGTAGGCCTTCCACTTGGCGATGAACTCGTCATTGCTCTTGTCCTTGATCGACTGGAAGTAGTTCCAGGCGGCCAGATGGCCGAGCAGCGGCTTGGTGTCGAGACCGGCGAGCTCTTCCTCACCGACCGAGAACGCCACGACCGGGATCTCGGTCGCCTTGATGCCCTGGTTGCCGAGCTCCTTGTAGAACGGCACGTTGGCGTCACCGTTGATGGTCGACACCACCGCAGTCTTCTTGCCGGCCGAGCCGAACTTCTTGATGTCCGACACAATGGTCTGCCAATCGGAATGTCCGAACGGCGTGTAGTTGATCATGATGTCTTCTTTCGCGACACCCTTCCCGATCAGATAGGCTTCGAGAATCTTATTGGTGGTGCGCGGATAGACGTAGTCGGTGCCGGCCAGAACCCAGCGCTGCACTTTCTCTTCCTTGGCCAGATAGTCGACCGCCGGGATCGCCTGCTGGTTCGGAGCGGCGCCGGTGTAGAACACGTTGCGCTCGCTCTCCTCGCCCTCATACTGGACTGGGTAGAACAGGATCGAGTTCAGCTCCTTGAATACCGGCAACACCGACTTGCGCGACACCGAGGTCCAGCAGCCGAACACCGCGACGACTTTGTCCTTGGAGATCAGTTCGCGGGCCTTTTCGGCGAACAGCGGCCAGTTCGAAGCCGGGTCGACGACCACCGCCTCGAGCTTCTTGCCGAGCAGACCGCCCTTCTTGTTCTGCTCGTCAATGAGGAACAGCATCGTGTCTTTCAGCGTGGTCTCGCTGATCGCCATGGTGCCGGAAAGCGAATGGAGAATGCCGACCTTGATGGTTTCCTGGGCCTGGGCGGGCATCGCCGCCGCAAGACCAATGCCGAGACCGGCCGCGGCGGCGAGCCACCGTTGGGCCATCGGTCGCTCGGCGACCGTGCGAATCGTGTTGAGCATTATTCATCCCTCTGCGTTTGACGGCGCGCGTGCGAACCCGGCGGTGTCCTCGCGCATGACAGGGATTTCGCAAGCCGCGTGCCAACTCGCCGCAGGCCGCAAACCGTTGAATCGACGCGTGAATCAAAAACAGGCCAAATGCCTGCCTATTGGGCAGGCATTTGGCCTAGGTAATTTAATAGGCAATATGCGTACAATGTGGGCGAGCTATGCTGCAGTGCGGTGGCCGACGCCCGTTAGCGCGTAACGAAACTTACTCGGACACCTTCGACCGGCCTCATTCGGCCTTGGCACCGGACGCGCGCACGATTTGCGACCATTTGGTCTCCTCGGCGTCGATATCGGCGGCATATCCCTCGGGCGTGCTCATCAGCACCTCGGCGCCATCCGCTGCGAGGCGCGCCCGGATGTCCGGCGCCGTCAATGCGGCCAGCAATGCGGCATTGAGCTTGTCGACGATCGGACGGGGCGTGCCGGCGGGCGCCACGATGCCGTAGCGCAGCACGGCCTCGTAACCAGGCAGGCCGGCTTCCGCCACCGTCGGCAGATCCGGAAACTGCGCCGAGCGCTTGCCGGCCGTTACCGCCAGCGCGCGCACTTTTTTCTCCTGCACCAGACCGATGGCGGGCGCCAGCGAACTGAAATACAGCGCCACATGGCCGCCGATCAGGTCGTTGAGCGCAGGCCCCGTGCCTTTATACGGAATGTGCGTCAGTTCGATCCCGGCCGTGCTCGCGAACAGCACCGCCGCGAGGTGGATGCCGCTGCCGGAGCCCGCCGAAGCGTAGTTGAGCTGGCCGGGATGCTTTTTGGCGTGCGCGATCAACTCGCTGATCGACGTCACGGCCACCCCCGGATGCACCAGCACCACCAGCCCGCCGGTCGCGATCAGGCCGACCGGAGCAAAATCCTTGCGCGGGTTGTAACCGGCATTGGGATACAGCGACGGCGCGATCGCCAAGGTGCCGGTGCCGCCGAGGCCTAGCGTATAGCCGTCCGGCGGGCTTTTCGCGACCATGCGCGTGCCGACCGAGCCGCCGGCGCCGCCCTTGTTGTCGATGATGATCTGTTGGCCGAGCGTCCGGCTCATCTTCTCGGCGATCAGCCGGGCGATGACGTCGTTGCCCCCACCAGCCGCGAACGGCACCACCAGCGTGATCGGACGGCTCGGGTAGTCCTGCGCGACCGACGGCCTGGGCCCCACAGCCGCGAACGCCAAAACAGCAAGCGCGGTCAGCGCCGCCCGCGGTTTCCCTTGGCTTGGCATGCTAGCTCCCCCCTGACGTCTTGTTTTTTTGAAGCCGGCGTTGATCGCCGGACCGGTTTTGCAGCCCGGCGTTGATGCCGGTTGGACTTGCGCGACGTCATCATAGGCGAATTTGGCCGGTTTCGCCCGCAACTGTTTAGACACCCAATAAAGTGCACCGATTTCAATGAGATTGGGCTTGATCGAGGCGTCGCGGCGGGCTTCATTGCCGCCGCGATTGGCAACGGCCGAGTTTCCATCCGCGGGCTCGCTTGTCGCCCGCCTGGGTTTGGCCGGGCTCCGTCATCGTCCACGGCCTTCCGGTTTGCGACGTCAGCCGTCGCCGTCATTTCGTAGGCCGGGCAGCCACTCTTGAGGAGATAAGTTTTATGGCCGAACAACAGAAGACCGGGCTTGTCGTCACCGCCCATCCCGGCGATTTCGTCTGGCGTGCCGGGGGCGCCATCGCGCTGCACGTCAAGAAGGGCTACCGCGTCAAGATCGTCTGCATGTCGTTCGGTGAGCGCGGCGAGAGCCAGTTCGCCTGGAAGGAAAAGGGCGCGACGCTGGAAAGCGTCAAGGCCGGCCGCAAGGACGAGGCCGAACGCGCCGCCGAAATCCTCGGCGCCGAGATCGAGTTCTTCGATGCTGGCGACTATCCGCTGCGCGTCAACGAGCGGCATTTCGACCGCATGGTCGACATCTACCGCGAAATGAGCCCATCCTTCGTGCTCAGCCACGCGCTGGAAGACCCGTACAATTTCGACCATCCGAATGCGGCGCATTTCGCGCAGGAGACCCGCGTGGTCGCGCAGGCGATGGGCCATAAGCCGGACGCCAAATACACCTACTCGGCGCCGCCCGTGTTCCTGTTCGAGCCGCACCAGCCCGAGCAGTGCAACTTCAAGCCCACCGCGATCCTCAACATCGACGAGGTCTGGGAGCAGAAATACAATGCGTTTCAGGTGCTGGCCGCGCAGAAGCACCTGTGGGCCTATTACGAGCGCGTCGCGCTCAATCGCGGCATGCAAGGCGGCCGCAATTCCGGCAAGCCTATGACCTATGGCGAGGCGTATCAGCGCCTGTTCCCGCAAGCCCTGGAGGAATTGGCATGAAGCCCGTCGTCGTTCGCAACATCCATCGCGCCGACTCCAACGCGGTCGGCATTCTGGAAAGCCTGGGCGTTTCGACCTCGCATGAGGCGCTCGGCCGCTCCAACCTGATGAAGCCCTATATGCGGCCGATCTGGGCCGGCGCTTCGATCGCCGGGCCGGCCGTCACCGTGTTGGCGCAGCCCGGTGACAACTGGATGATCCACGTCGCCATCGAGCAGTGCCAGCCGGGCGACATTCTCGTCGTCGGCTGCACCACCGACAATACCGACGGCATGTTCGGCGATCTCCTTGGCACCTCGCTCAAAGCGCGCGGCGTCAAGGGGCTGGTCATCGACGCCGGCTGCCGCGACGTGGCGGAGCTTCAGCAGATGGGCTTCCCGGTATGGTCGCGGGCGATCTCGGCCAAGGGCACCGTCAAGGCGACGCTCGGCGCGGTGAACATTCCGGTGGTGTGCGCCGGCGTCAACGTCATCCCGGGCGACGTGGTCGTGGCCGACGATGACGGCGTGGTCATCATTCCGGCCAAGTTGGCCGTCGAGGTCGCCCAGAAGGGCTTCAAGCGCCGCGAAGACGAAGACGGCAAGCGGCAGAAGCTCGCCTCCGGCATCCTGGGTCTCGACATGTACAATATGCGCGAGCCGCTGGCGAAGGCCGGCCTCGTTTATGTCGACAATCCGGAAGACGTGTAACGCGAAGCGGTTGTCTTGAGATCATATTAGATCCAGGGCCGTCCGCATAACAGCGGGCGGCCCTCGTCTTTTCGGCTAACTACGCTTTGTTTTCCGTCACGACAATTCTCTTGTCGCCGACGACATAACGCGTCAGCAGCACCGCGACATCCTTGCGCAGATCGGCATCGGTGTGGTCGGCCGACCACACCCGGACATGGATTTCCCGGCCCTTCTCGGTCAGATCGAAATCCACGATCATGCCGGAGGCCGCCATGATCGCGAGCGCGCCCGCGATTGCTTTCAAATAGGCCATGGTTGCACCCAAACCGCTCGACGTTTCGGCCTCGCACGCCATGAGGAATGCCATGGCGACCGGCCGTGTCGGGGGAGTAGCGGCGATTGACGCAGGTTCGATGTCAGGAGCGTGGCCAAAGCGAGGTCGTTCGTTAACGGTCCGATGTCACACCAAGCGTTTTCGAGCGAAGTGGCCTCCGGTTCGCGCAAAGAAAACGAGTCTTTATAAAAAGTTAGAGCGCGCTCGCACGCAAAACCGGCACCCATTTTGCTGAACGCGCTCTGGAAGGGGTCTAAAGCAGACCGCGTTCTGAGGCGTTTCCGGCTTCCCATACCGGATGACCGGCATTAGAACCTTGCTGCGACAAAGCGCCCGGTTTCTGACAGGCACGACGGATCCATGACCCAGCACGACCCCGAGCCCATTTTCGACATCGCCCATCTCGGCCACCTCGAACTTCTGACGCCGAAATTCGAAGAAAGCCGCAAATTCTTCATCGACGTGATGGGCATGACCCAGAGCGGCGAGAAAGGCGACTCGGTCTATCTGCGCGGCTGGGACGATTACGAGCGCTATTCACTCAAACTGACCGCGTCCAAGACCTCCGGCATGGCCCATGTCGCGTTCCGCACCCGCTCACCGCAGGCGCTGGAGCGCCGCGCTGCCGCGCTCAAAGGCTCTGGCTTCGATATCGGCTGGACCGATGGCGACCTTGGCCACGGCAAGACCTTCGTGTGCAAGGACCCGGACGGCCATGTGGTCGAGCTCTATTATGACACCGAATGGTACGATCCGCCGCCGGAACTCAAACCCGCCCTGAAGAATCAGGCGCAGCGCTATCCGGCGCGCGGCATCAATGTGCGTCGCATCGATCACTTCAATGGCCTCGCCACCGACATCAAGGCGAACCGCGAATTCTTCGAAAACTATCTCGGCTTCCGCCTGACCGAGCAGATCGTGATGGATGACGGCACCGAAGCCGGCATGTGGCTGACCGCGACCAACAAGAGCTACGACTTCGCCTATACGCGCGACCACACCTCGACGCGCGGGCGTTTCCACCACGTCACCTATGCGCTCGACTCGCGCGAGGACATCCTGCGCGCCGCCGACATCTTTCTGGAGAACGGCATCTATATCGAGACCGGCCCGCATAAGCATGCGGTGCAGCAAACCTTCTTCCTGTATGTCTATGAGCCGGGCGGCAACCGCGTCGAAGTCGCGTGCGCGGGCGCGCGGCTGGTGCTGGCGCCGGACTGGAAGCCGATCCGCTGGACCGAGACCGAACGCAAGAAGGGCCAAGCCTGGGGCCTGAAGACCATCGAGTCGTTCCACACCCACGGCACGCCGCCGGTCGAGCATAAGTAGTTGAAGCTGAGATTGAGTTGGCGACACTTCCTCTTCCCGCGCGCGGGAAGAGGAAAGCCGCACCGGAACGGAAAACATCATGACTGACCTGTCGAAGCTTACCGTCGGCCTCATCGGCACCGCCGAGATCGTAGTCGGCCCTGAACACACCGCGCCGAGCGTCGGCAGCGGTGCCGTGCATGTGCTGGCGACGCCGGTGATGATCAATCTCATGGAAGCCGCTGCGCTGGCCTGCGTCGAGCATCTGTTGCCGCCGGGTCATCAAAGCCTCGGCACACATCTCAATGTCGGCCACTACGCGGCAACGCCGGTCGGCATGCGGCTCACCGCCACCGCCGAGGTCACCAAGGTCGATGGACGGCTGATCGAGTTTCGCGTCGAAGCCCATGACGAGGCCGAACGCGTTGGCGACGGCACGCATACGCGTGTCGTGGTCAATGTCGAGCGCTTCGACAAGCGCGTTCAGGCGAAGCTCCCGAAGGCAAAGTAGCTCCAAACGTTTTGAGCATGATCTTTTCCGAAAACCGGCCCACCCCGGATCAAGTCCGGGGGCATGCTTTTCGGGATCATGCTCTACGCCATCACCTCGCGCCGCATCCGATGGATGCGCAGCAGCAGCCAACCGATGATCGACAGGTTGAGCAGATTCCAGGCGATGCCGTTCAGGAATGCCGCCTGATACGATCCGGTCAGGTCGAAGATCGCGCCCGACATCCAGCCGCCAAGCGCCATGCCGACCAACGTCGCCATCAGCACGATGCCGAGCCGCGTCGCGGCGTCCCGTGGCGGAAAATATTCGCGTATGATGATGGCATACATCGGTACGATGCCGCCCTGGAACAGGCCGAACAATCCCGAGATAACGTACAGCGACGTCAGCCCATCAAAGCCGAGATACAGCAGCAGCGCGAGGCCCTGCAGCGCCGAGCCGATCAGCAGCGTCGTGAGCCCGCCGATGCGATCGGCGACGAGGCCGGCTGACAGCCGGCTGACGATGCCGAGCCCGAGCATCAGCGACAGCATTTCGGCACCGCGTGCCACGCCGTATCCGAGATCCCCGCAATAGGCGACGATATGCACCTGCGGCATCGCCATCGCGACGCAGCAGGCCACACCCGCAACGATCAAAAGCCATTGCAGGACGTTGGGCGACACGCCGAGCGCGGCGGACGTGCCGGCCCCGGCCACGCCGGCCGCGACGCTTCCCGCCGGCGCACGTCGGCGCAGCGCCAACACCAGCGGCGGCATCGCCACCAGGACCATCAGCCCGATGCCGATATGAGTTGCGCGCCAGCCTTCCGCGGCGATGAAGTGTTGCACCACCGGCGGCCAGATCGTGCCGGCGAGATAATTTCCCGACGACGCAATCGCGACCGCGATGCCGCGGCGCCTGGCAAACCAGTGCGACATGTCGACCATCAAGGGCCCGAAGGTCGCCGAAGCGCCAAACCCGACCAGCGCCTGCGCCATGGCCAGCATCCAGATATTGCCGGCGAGGCCCGAGGCCGCATAGCCGAGCGCCAGCGACACCGAACCGGCGATCATGGGCCATACGATGCCGACCCGGTCCGACAATCGCCCCATCAGGATGCCGCCGACTCCGAAGCCGAGCATTGCCATCGTGTAGGGCAATGATGCCTCGTTGCGCGACAAGCCGAAATCGGCCTGCACCACCGGCAGCGCCACCACATAGGACCACATGCCGATGCTGCCGATGGTGCCGAGCAGCAGGCCGACGCCGAGCCGCATCCAGGCATAGGACGAATCGACACCGGCCGACG
Organism: Xanthobacteraceae bacterium; assembly: GCA_028290465.1. Lineage (GTDB taxonomy): Bacteria > Pseudomonadota > Alphaproteobacteria > Rhizobiales > Xanthobacteraceae > FEB-22. The sequence goes on from JAQGJU010000141.1 coordinate 16,076, forward strand.
CCGCGCCAATCTGCGGAGAGTGGGGATCGGTCACGGCGTTCCTTCCCCGGGACATCAGGGCTTTTGGTTATCGCGTTATACGACCGCACCCGTCCCGGCAGATTGGGGGCAGCGGTACAAACGCATCCGGATCATCGCTGTCTGGAGAATAAAAGTCTCGCCTGGAAGGGTGTAGCTCCCATGATAAATTGTGATATTGGGGCCACCCGAACGAATAAGCCGAGGAAACACCACATGAACGGCCGCAACCTTCCCCGTCTGTGCTTTATCGGTTTCGGCGAAGCCGGCCAGGCGATCGCCTCCGGCCTGCGCGAAGCCGGCATCGAAACCGTCGCGGCGTGGGACATTCTGTTTCCGGAAGCCGAAGGCGCGCCGCTGAAGGCCGCCGCCGAGCGCCATGGCGTGCGCATTGCCGACAGCGCTGAAGATGCCTTGCGTGGCGCAACGATGATCATCTCGGCCGTGACGGCGGCGTCGAGCCTTGAAGCGGCGCAATCGGTCGAGCCGCATCTGTCCGGCAATCCGTTCTATCTCGACATCAATTCGGTTTCGCCCGGACGCAAGCAGGCTTCCGCCAAACTATTCGGCGACCGCGCCCGCTATGTCGACGTCGCGGTGGTCGCGCCGATCCATCCGGCCCGTCATCGCACCGCGATGATGCTGGCGGGTCCGCATGCCGAATCGGTCGCGCCGATCCTGCAATCTTTCGACATGAAGGTGCCGGTGGTCGGTGCTGAGATCGGCGCGGCCGCCGCCATCAAGATGGTGCGCAGCGTGATGATCAAGGGCATCGAGGCATTGACGGCTGAATGTTTTGTGGCCGCCGCCCGCGCGGGCGTGACCGATCAGGTGGCGGCGTCGCTGTCGAACAATTACCCGGACGTCGATTGGACCAAAATGATCGACTACAATCTCGAGCGCATGGCAAACCATGGGGCACGCCGCGCGGCCGAAATGGAGCAGGTCGCTGAAACTCTGAAGGAGTTGGGCGTCGAGCCTCTGATGACGGCCGGCACGATCGAGCGCCAGCGCGAAATGGGCCAGATCGGCCGCATTCCGGCCGTGAAGGGCACCCTCGATCAGGGCCGCGCCGCGATGCTCAGCGCGATCAGCAAGGCGGCGCAGGACCGGCATTAGAGCGATCAGATTTTGAAGTGACCGCGAACGCAGCGCAACCCTCGCCCCGCGTGCGGGGAGAGGGTGGCGAGCGTTCTTACGCGAGCCGGGTGAGGGGGCGTTGAGGTAGCGCACGAAGGCGACGCCCCCTCACCCGACTTGCTCGCTTGCGCTCGCAAGTCGACCTCTCCCCGCGCGCGGGGAGAGTTGAAAAAAATGCGCTCGTGACGACAGCTTACTGCTTCCGCGGCGGCGTGCGGATCAGTTCGGTGAGCTGTTCCTTGGTCAGCGGCTTGTCGAGGAACTTCAGCTTCACGGCGTCTTTGACGATGCCGTCCAGATCCTTCATCTCGTCGGTCTGCATGGTTTCCTGTGGCTGGAAATCCTTGATCGACTGCTTGATCAGTTCCGGCGTCTGCTTGATCTTGACCGAATACATCTCGATCGCCTTCGGGTCGGTATACATCCAGTCAGCCGACTCCCGATAGGCTTCCATGAATTTCGCAATCACTTCCGGGCGGTTCTTGAGCGTATCGGCATTGACGATCAGCGCCCGCACGGTCTGGCCGCGCAGCGACGGCACATCGCTGCCCTTGGCGATGATGCGGATTTTACCTTCGTTGATCTCACGCAGGCCGAACGGCGGCGCCGCCCAGCCGATATCGATCTGGCCGGACATCACCTGCGTGAGGGTCGACGGCGGGCCGCCGGTCGCGGTCGGCTTGGCCTTGGCGCCGAGTTCATCGGTGAACGCGACCACGATGTTGTTCGACGACGAACCGTTGGTCGAATACGCGATGGTGTGCTTGTCGGTCGCGTCCTTGAGCGTCTTGAGCGGCGAATCCGCCTTCACGTACCAATAGAGATCGCCGGTGCCGGTGAATGCCGGCGCCAGGATGCGCACCGGGGCGCCTTTGGAAAACGCGCGCATCACGCCCGCGACGCCGACTCCGGCACCGATATCGGCGCCGCCGGAAATCACCGCCTGGATGGTCTCGCCGGCGCCGGCGGTGCCGGTGTTCTCCAGTTCGAGATTGTATTTCTTGAAGATCCCGGCGTCCTGGCCCAGCGTCGGCGCCTGGTTTTCCCAGTTATTGATCTGGCCGATGGCGACCTTCAACTTTTCCTGCGCGACCGCCTGTCCGGCCGCCAGCGTCAGCGGCAACAGCACGGCAAGCGTGCGCGCCGTGGTTTTGAAATGCATCATTTCTTCCTCCCTTTTGGTTTCGCCGGGCTTGATTTCGCCGGGCTTGATCGCTTCGATCCTTTGGCGGCCGCAGGCTTTTTTGCACCGGTGACGCCGGGCGGTGTCCGGCCCGCTTCGTCGAGACGCACGGTCCAGTATTCCCAGGTCCGTGATACCACATTCGGTTGCGAATTGATTGCGCCTGCAAGCTTCGTCTCGCCCGCGGTTAACGGGTCAACCGAGCCGAGCAACTGCGCGCGCATCTGGTAGTCGGCATTCTGGCACAGATAGATCGAGCGCGACACGACCTCATGCAGGTCGCGCCCCACCACGGTCGCGCCATGACGCCGCAGCAGCACCGCCGCGTTCGCACCGAGACCGCGAGCGTGCGAGGCGCCCTCCTCCTTGGTCCGGACCAGCAGATTGGTATCGCCGAAATCGTCTCGGCTGTCCCAGAACGGCACCGTTTCGCCCAACGCAGCCGCCAGATGAAACACCGGCACGATGCTCACGCCCGCGATGGCGAACGGCATGATGGCTGGTGCATGGTGGTGGCAGATCGCCATCACGTCCGGTCGCGCCTTGAATATCTCGCCGTGGATGACCCGCTCCGAGAACTGCTGTACGTCGACCTTTTTCACGGAGTCGGAATCGAGGTCGTATTCCACGATGTCGCCGGGCTCGACCAGTTGCGGCGCGCGCGCGCGCGACAATAGATAGCGACCGGGGTCCTTCGGATGGCGCAGGCTGACATGGCCGAAGGCATCGAGCACGCCTTCATGGGCCAGCATGCGGCTGGCGAGCGCGAGCTGGATTCGGGCATCGGCAAGGGGATCGGCCACGGCGTTTTCTCGTTGTTTTTGCAGCCATTGCCGGGCGAAGGGAACATGGGTTCGCAGTCCGACAGGGCTATCATATTTTGGCGATCATATTTTAACGGGGGCAGAAAACCCGAATCCGCCGGCTTTGCCAAGCCACCTGGAGTGGCATGGCGGACGGGGTGGACGGGACCCGTTTAGATCAGCGGCCGCGGCCGGCGCTCGTCCAGGTCGTACATCGCAATCTCGGCGAGCTTCTCGCGATCGCGGATCTCGAACACCCGGTCCTTCCAGCGAATGACATTGGCGGCGACCAGCCGCCGGATCGTCTTGTTGGCATGGACCAGCGACATCCCGAGCGTATCGGCGATGTGCTGCTGGGTAAATGGAAACGACGCCTTGTCGTTCCGGGCGAGATCGACCTGCTCGGCGCGCATGTAGAGATGCAGCAGCATGAACGCGACGCGTTCCTGCGCGGTGCGGCGGCCGACACTGACCAACTGCTCCGAGATCAGGTGCTCCTCGCGCGAGGCGAGCCACGTCACGTCGAAGGCGAGGCCCGGATGGTTCTGATACAGGTCCCACAGCTTGCCGCGCGGAAACACGCATAGCACCACGTCGGTCAGCGCCTCGACAGAATGCTGCATCTCTTTCTCGATGGATGACTGGATGCCGATCAAGTCGCCCGGCAGCGCGAAATTCAGGATCTGGCGGCGGCCGTCCGGCAGCGTCTTGTGGCGCATCGCCCAGCCCGACAGCACAGTGTAAAGGTGCTCGCTGCCGGCGCCCTGCATCAGCAGCGTGTCGCCGGCCTTGGCATGCGTTTCGCCGGCTTTGAACTTCTGGACGAAGGTCAGTTCTGTATCCGAGAACGGCCGGAAAACCGGTTTCGGCCGCAGCGGGCACCGCGCGCACGGCACCACCGGCGGCGTTACGACCCTATTTTCCCCCATTCCGCGCCCTCTACTAGACTCATACCCTTCTCAAATGTGGCACGAGCCAAGTTCCGATACTGTGTCTTTTTTAAATGACCGCATGGAACCGAACATGCAAATCGTACCACCCACCGGACAAAAGTCCGTATTTCCGCACACCTATTTCTTTACTCCGGCATTGGAGCCTCGTTTCGCATGCCCCCGACCTGGCCGCCGTCGTCCAATATCGACCTCACGGGCGCGCGCGTGCTCATCGTCGAGGACGAATTCATGATCGCCGACTACGTGCGAGAACTAGTGCTCGAGGCCGGCGCGACCGAAGTATTGGTGGCCGTCAACGTTGCTCAGGCGTCCGCCTACCTGTCGGGACCAGTACCGATCGACGTCGCCCTGGTCGACATCAATCTCGGCCCTGAGAGCGGCTATCCGGTGGCCCATAAGTTGAAGAAGGCCGGCATCCCGTTCGCGTTCGCCAGCGGCTATGGCCGCGACCGTCCCGGCGCGGACGGCTTCGACGGCGTCCCGTCGATCTCAAAGCCCTATACGTCCGACATGGTGCTGCCGGTGCTAGCCGGCCTGCTCATGCGGCCGGACGCCCAAGACAAAACGCCATAACAAGATCCGTAGAGCATGATCCCGAAAAATGGGGGCCGATTTTCGGAAAAGATCATGCTCCAACAAAAGCCAAAGCGCGAACGCGCTTTAGGCCCGTGCGTTCGGCTTTCATGAGTGGTATGGCGTGCTGACGCGCCGGCCGGCGTGTGGCCGCCGGGGCTGTCCCGGCACGACCGGAGCCGCCCCATGAGTCCCGCCGTCAGCCCCGTCATTGCGGTGATCGCGCCGGGCGCCATGGGCAGCGCGGTCGGCAAAACGCTGGCCAATCACGGCGCCGCGGTATGCACGTCGCTCGAAGGCCGTAGCCCGGCCAGCGCCGCCCGCGCCAAGGATTCCCACATGCAGCCGGCCAGCGATGCCGAGATCGCGGGTGCCGATTTCATTCTGTCGATCGTGCCGCCCGGCGAAGCGCTGGCGCTGGCGCGGCGACTTTCGCCGGTGCTTGCGGACGCCAACCGCAAGCCGGTCTATGTCGACTGCAACGCGGTCAATTCCCAAACTGTCACCCAGATCGAAGCCGTGGTCGTGGCGACCGGCACGCCGTTCGTCGATGCCGGCATCGTCGGACCACCACCCAAGGCCGGCGCCGTGACGACGTTTTATGCCTCGGGCACCGCGGCCTCCCGTTTCGCCGAACTGACGAATTACGGTCTCGATATCCGCGTGCTCGACGGCGGCGTCGGCGAGGCCTCGGCCATGAAGATGTCCTATGCGGGCATCACCAAAGGCTTCACGGCGCTTGGCGCCGCCATGATGCTGGCCGCCACCCGCGCCGGCACGGCCGACGCGCTGCACGCCGAGCTCGCCGCCAGCCAACCGCATCTGCTGGCCTGGCTGACGCGGCAGGTACCAAACATGTATTCGAAGGCCTATCGCTGGGTCGCCGAGATGGACGAGATCGCCGGCTTCGTCGGCGACGATCCGGCGGCGCGTAAAATCTTCGAAGGCGCGACGGAGTTTTACGAGAACATCGCGCAAGACTTCGCCACGGAGAAAGCCGAAACCGACGCACTCACCGCATTCCTGAAGCGCGAGTCCTGATTCTCAACTCCCGCGATAGGTCGAATAGCTCCACGGCGTGCACAGCAGCGGCACGTGATAATGGCCTTCCGGTTCGGCCACCGAAAAGCGCAGCGGCACGACGCCGAGAAACGGCGGATCGGCCTGCGCGACGCCGGCGCGGGCATAATAATCGCCGACTTGAAACCGCAATTCGTAGGTGCCGATCGGCACCGGGCGCCCGCCGATCAGAGCCGCATCGGTGCGGCCGTCCGCATTGGTGAGGCCGCGCGCCAGCAGCCCGGTCGCGCCCGACGACGTCACCTCGTACAACTCCAACGCCATGCCGTGCGCCGGCTTGCCGGCGAGGTTATCCAGCACGTGGCTCGACAGCCGCCCATGCACCTTGAGCCGGTCCGGCGCATTGACGCGCTGGTCGAGCCGCAACGCGACGATGCGAAAGATTTCACCCAGCGCCGCCGCGCGCTCGCCAGCTTGGTCATGGGCCAGACGCCGCTCGAATTCGCGCAGGATCGAATCCTTGCTGTGACGGCGCACGCAGACGATGAACGGAATGTCGAACTTCGCCTTGTAGGCATCGTTGAGTCGATGAAATTTCGCGTATTCGCCGTCTGGCAACCGGTCGAGGCCGATGCTGGCCTGTTCGGCGGTGGAGTCGGCGGTCAGCGTGCCGGCCCGCGCCGCCTTGCCGGCCAAATCCGGATGCGCGTTGATCAGCACCAACTGCCGTTCGTCGCCAGCGGAGCGCACTCCATCCTGCATCGCCGCATAAAGCGCCGCCAGCGAAGCGAACGGCCGCGCCGCAAAGGCCGCTTCCGCCACCCATGGCGAATGCTCGAAAATATCGCCGAGCGCCGCGACGAAGCCGGCCTTGTCCAGCGTGTTGAGCGTATCGAGCGAAACCTGGTCCATGCGTGTGATCCTATCAGGCGACGGTGGGCGCGTTCGCGGCCAGCGCCGCATGCTCGCGCTGCCAGTGCCGGGCAATATCAAGACGCGTCGCGACCCAGACTTTTTTATGCGCCTGGATGTGGTCGAGGAACCGCGCCAGCGCGAGCGCGCGGCCCGGACGGCCGACCAGCCGGCAATGCAGGCCGACCGACATCATTTTCGGGGCCGTCTTGCCCTCTTCGTAGAGCTGGTCGAACGTATCGCGCAGATAAACGAAGAACTCATCGCCATTGGCAAAGCCCTGCGGATTGGTGAAGCGCATGTCATTGGCGTCCAGCGAGTACGGCACGATGACGTGCGGACCGGTCGGGCCGTTGACCCAATACGGCAGATCGTCCGCATAGCTGTCGGACGAATACACGAAACCGCCCTCCTCCAGCGTCAGACGCAGACTGTTGATCGAGCTGCGTCCGGTGTACCAGCCGAGCGGCCGTTCGCCGGTGACTTCGGTGTGAATGCGGATCGCTTCAAGCAGATGCGCGCGTTCGTCCTCGGAGCTGAAATCCTTGTAGTCGATCCATTTCAGGCCGTGGCTGGCGATCTCCCATTGCGCTTCGCGCATCGCGGCGGTCGGCTCTGGATTACGGGCCAGCGCACTCGCGATGGCGAACACCGTGACCGGCAGCTTCCGTTCGGTGAACATCCGCCACAGCCGCCAGAAGCCGGCGCGAGAGCCGTATTCGAACATCGACTCGACATTCATGTGGCGTTGGCCGGGCCACGGCGCCGCGCCGAGCACATCGGTCAAGAATGCCTCCGACGTTTCGTCGCCATGCAGGATCGAACGTTCGCCGCCCTCCTCAAAATTCACCACGAACTGTACCGCGACGCGGGCGCCGCCCGGCCAGCGCGCATCCGGCGGGTTGCGGCCATAGCCGCGAAGATCGCGCGGATAGTCGGAGAAGGAATCTGACATCGGAAGTCCGCCGAATGGTTGGAGCGTCAGTTTAACGCGCCGGCGCGCCGGCGGCGAGCCACGCGGCAAGCGTCTGCCGCTCGTCTCCGGTCATCTCGGTGATATTGCCGGGCGGCATCGCGCTGGAGCGTACCGACGCGATGTCGATCAGCCGCGCATGGGCTCTGATCCGCTCGGCATTGTCGAGCAGAATGCCTTTCGGCGCGACCCCGATGCCGGCCCAAACCGGCTCCGCCGCATGGCACATGCTGCAGCGGGACACGACGATCTCTTCGACGGCCGCGAAGGCCGGCGTGGCCGGCAGCGCACCCGACTTGACTTCGCGCGGCCCGAGCGTCGACAGCCAGAACACGGCGATCATGCCGGCCGCGGCGACGCCCCAGGTCCACCACGGGCTGCCCTGGCCGGCATGGCGCGAATTATAGAAGTGCCGGATCACCGGACCGATCAGCAGCACGATGGCGACGATCAGCCAGTTGAACCGCGTGCCGAACAGCAGTGGGTAATGCGTGCTGATCATCAGGAACACGACCGGCAGCGTGAGATAGTTGTTGTGTACCGAGCGCTGCTTGCCGATCGCGCCCCAGAACGGATCCGGCGTCTGGCCGGCGATCAGTGCCGCGACGGTCTTCTTCTGGTACGGAATGACGACCGCGAACACGTTCGCCACCATGATGGTGCCGACCAGCGCGCCGATCTGCACAAAGGCGCCGCGCCCGCTGAATACATGGGTGTAGGCGTAGGTCAGCCCGACCAGGAACACATAGCCGACCAACGACAACGTCAGTTCATTGCGGCCGATCGGCGAGCGGCACATCGCCTCATAGGCCAGCCAACCGAACAGAAGCAGGCCGACGCTGGTCGCGATGGCGGCATTTGGGCTGAGCGCCAGCACGGTGCGGTCGACCAGGAGCAGGTCGGCGCCGAAGTAGTATACGATGACCATCAGGCCGAAGCCCGACAGCCAAGTCACGTAGGCTTCCCATTTGAACCAGGTCAGATGGTCCGGCATCTGGGTCGGCGCCACCAGATACTTCATGATGTGGTAGAAGCCGCCGCCATGGACCTGCCAGGCCTCGCCCTTCACGCCGGCCGGCAGCCCGTCGCGGGCTTGCAGGCTGAGATCGAGATGGATGAAGTAGAACGACGAGCCGATCCAGGCGATCCCGGCAACCACATGCGTCCATCTCACAATGACGCTCGCCCATTCGATCAGCACTACATCCACGCTCAACTCCTGCCTCTTGCTCCAGTCCTTTCAACATGACAGAGCAACAACGATCTGTTCAAGTATCAGGCCCTATCGCGGCGCGCGACCGATTTCACGGTTGAATTCCATGCAAGGTGGACCACCATCGCGGTCAGATCACGCTCAAAGCGGAACAGGGCGCGTTCGCGCGCTCACAACATGCAGTTGACCGAGCAACTGGCGCAGTTCTTGGAGACCCCCCACAGCCTGACCTGGACCTATTTGACCGACGCGCACTGGCAGGCCGCCGCCAGCCTGTTCGCCGACCATGGTCGGCCCCGTCGGACGCCTGGAGGTGCTGGACGGCGCGACCAACCTCATTCCGGGACGCTGTGAGCTTTGGCTCGACATACCGTCCGGCGACGACACCACGCGGGCGGCTGTCGCCGATGTTATGGCCGCGATCGACCGGATCGCGTGGCATCTGGTCAGCGGCGCTGGCCACGACGCCATGATGTTCAATGGCCGCACCGATGTCGGCATGCTGTTTGTGCGTTCCGGCAATGCAGGGTCAGTCATCGCCGCTTGAGACGGTCACGCCGGCCGACGCCGATGTCGCAGCCTGTGTCCTGATCGATGTGCTGTTGAATCTGAAGCCGGCGGGCTGAGGCGCGCGGCGCCGCACGGCAAACAGGCCGAACGACCAATACAAATAGGTGTCCCAGAAAGCGATCATGCCCGACCTTGCGGCCGGGCATGACAACTGCGCACCCCAGTTAACGTTGCCGGGTATACGTAACCGGAGCACGAGGTAACCCTACAGCGAAAGGGGTTTCGGCAAAGCCGATATTTTTCGCAAGCTTTGGCGCTTCCTTACGCAAACGGCTGTTTTGAGCCTGCGACGTGAAACGCGGAGCCGATACGGCCGACAAAATCCGTATGTGCGCCTGCTCAATTTAATAGCGTGCGCGTCTGCAGAAAATTCCAAAAGATGCGGGAATTGTGCAACTGGAGCTTCATCGGCGACTTGCGCGTCTGATGTTTCGCGTCGAATCGCGGTGCGCCTTAACCATTCTCTTGGCGGCTGACGCCGGCCGTTCGGCAAAACGACGAAAGCCATCCCGGAAATCAGAATGGCTCTCCTCGGTTCGCGTGACGCACTATCGGTCAGAACGCGATGGTGGCGCCGACCGCCCAGGTGCTCTCAGTCGAGAACGTCACCAGCGTATGGTCGAGGCCGAACTTGTTTTGCCAATAACGATAGGCCGTCCACACCGAGAACATGTTCGGAGTGCCCGTGACCATCTTGCCGACGTCGAGCGACAGTTTCTGCTCGCTGTGGAATTCGGTCTTGGTTTCCGCCGTCGTGGTCGGGTTGCCGGTGCCTTTCGGTCCGTAGAAATTGGCGTAGCCGCTGAAGGTGACCGGCAGCCATTGCGGCAGGAATCCGAGCGGCATCGCGTAATTGGTCTCGACCGCCCAGGTACCGTCGAAGTCCTGATCGCCGCTCGGATCGGTACCGAAGGGCGGGGCCAGAAAGGCGTTGTGATTCCATTCCTTGGAGTAGAGCGGCGAAATATTGAGATGACCGCCATAGGGCAGCATGAACGCGAACTGCAGGCCGACGACGACTTGGCGCTTCGCCGGCGCCAGGAACGAGTTCATCGTATTGGCGTCGGCGCCGAATTCGAACGACACGTTGGTCAGCGGGCCGGCGCTGAACGCTTTGGTCTTGAACAGCTCATTGAAGCCCAGCGTGCTGCGGAACAGGCCGTAGATTTCTGTCGCGCCCGCGCATCCGGTGCTCGGCGCGATGCAAGGATTGGCCGGATCGCGATCGTCCGACTTCAGCAGATCGGCGGTGAAGAAGTTAGTGCCGTAAGCCCAGACGTCGAAATGCGTGAAGCTGACGACGTGCTTGCTGGTCGTGCTCATCCCTGGATCGGTCGCCGTGAACCGGTAGGAATAGCTGAAGCTGTTTTCGTTCACGAAGAAGAACGGCACCGGCGCCGCCTTGACGATCGGCGCCTTGACCGGCATGTCGGCCGCAAGCGCGTTGCCGCCGAGCACGGCGGCAAGCCCCGCGGCCAACGCCAGCGGTTTGACGTGTGATTTGAAGCGAGCGAATTCCATGTCGAGCCCCCAGTACGACGTAATGGTCCCGGCTCGCTGTAATTCGTCGCAGGGAACCCTGCGATCACAAAGCTGTTATTCTGGGCATGCTTTGGCTCTTGTTCCGGCACTCGGCACATTGGCTGAGCTTCGGAACACACAGAAGATAAGCGGATTTTGGCCAGTGCCTCGGCTCGATTTACAAGTCAGCGGCATTTTTATTGGTGGATCTCGAAATTCATCCGCTGCTTTTCGACAAAAAATCGAGACCGATCTATTTCCGCCGATTGCTTAAATCCATGGCGAAGCCGCAGCACATCATTGTTCTGAAAACTTTCGACTGTCGTAAAAATATCACATGGCGGTCGGCTCATGTCCGCTATAGCGCTCGCTGCCGCCGTGCTCACAAGCTCGTGCCTCGGCCGTTCCGCGCAAGTGCTTTGGCGGAGCTTGCTACGGCCGCCGTGGTCCCTCCTTGGGCACAGGCTGCTGCATTTTGCAGTCTTCTTTTGCCGGGGGTTTTAGCGCATCATTGGGCGTTCACCGTCTCCTGACGCGGTGAGTTTTCTCGTCAAAGAGGCGATATGCGTCGTGAAATCGCGTTTCTGCGCCGGGGCCAGCCCGTCCGGCTGAGCCAAGCCGCGCCAAGCCTGACCCTGCTCGATTATCTGCGGCTCGAGGAGCGCGCGACCGGCACCAAGGAGGGCTGCGCCGAAGGCGACTGCGGCGCCTGTACGGTGGTGCTGCGCCGTGTCGTCGGTGGCGAGGTCGCCTATCAGGCGGTGAATTCCTGCATCCTGCTGGCCGGCCAGGCCGACGGCAGCGAAGTCATCACGGTCGAGGATCTGGCCGACGGCGACCGGCTTCATCCGGTGCAGCAGGCGATGGTCGACCACCACGGTTCGCAATGCGGCTTCTGCACGCCGGGCTTCGTGATGGCGCTGTTCGGGCTGTATCACGCGCCGCCCTCCGCCAGCCCCGACCGCGACGCCGTGCATGAATGGATTTCCGGCAATCTGTGCCGCTGCACCGGCTATCGGCCGATCGTCGATGCCGGGCTCACGGCCTGCACGGGCGCCCGCAGCGATCAGTTCAGCGCCAACGAAGCTGCCGCGCGGACGGCGCTGGCCGCGCTCGACGACGGCGAAGACCTGTTCGTCGGCGGCGACACCCGCTTCTTCGCGGCGCCTGCTTCTATCGCATCGCTGGCGTCGCTCTATCTGGCGCATCCGGACGCGGTACTGGTCGGCGGCGCCACCGATGTCGGACTGTGGATCACCAAGCAGTTGCGCGATCTGCCCAAGATCATCTGGCTCGGCCGGGTGCGCGGCCTCGACGCCATCGAAGACATGGACGCGACGATCAACTTCGGCGCCACCGTGACCCACGAAGCCGCATGGCCGCATTTGGCATCGATCGATTCCGACCTCGGCGAATTGATGCGCCGGTTCGCCGGCCGACAGGTTCGCACTGCCGGCACGATCGGCGGCAACATCGCCAACGGCTCGCCGATCGGCGACACGCCGCCGGCCCTGATCGCGCTCGGCGCCACGCTTACTTTGCAAAAGGGCGACACCGTCCGCACGTTGCCGCTGGAAGATTTCTTCATCGCCTATGGCAAGCAGGCGCGCCACCAAGGCGAGTTCGTCCGCGCGGTCGAGGTGCCGAAGCTCAAACCAAATGAAAGCTTCCGCGCGCTTAAGCTGGCCAAGCGCTACGATCAGGACATCTCGGCCGTTATGGCAGCCGTGAAGCTGACGGTGGAGGGCCGTCATATCGCCGAGGCGAGTATCGCCTATGGCGGCATGGCGGCAACGCCCAAACGCGCGAGCGCGACCGAAGCCGCGCTGACCGGTCTCAGCCTCGACGATCCGACCGGTCTCGATGCGGCCGTGTTGCGGCTTGCGGAAGATTTCTCGCCGATCGACGACATGCGGGCCAGCGCGAAGTACCGGCTGGCCGGCGCGCAGGCGCTACTCGCCAAGGCGCTGGCCGAAATCGGCGGCATGTCGTCGACCGAAACCCGCGTATTCGGACGGAGAGCTGGCGATGCGACCGCTGCCTGACACCAACACCGTGAATGGCGAAGCGACCCTCCGCGTGGTCCGCCGCGATCTGCCGCATGACAGCGCGCGCAAGCATGTCACCGGTGGCGCCGCCTATATCGACGATCTGCGCGAGCCGGAGGGCACGCTGCACCTCGCCATCGGCGGCGCGCCTATCGCGCGCGGCAAACTCACCGGTCTCAATTTGACCGCCGTGCGCGCCGCGCCGGGCGTGGTCGCCATCATCACGGCCGCCGATATTCCGGGCACCAACGATGTCAGCGCGCTCGGGCTCGGCGACGATCCGCTGTTCGTCGACAGCCAGATCTCGTTTCACGGCCAGGCGCTGTTCGCAGTCGCCGCTACCAGCCGCGACGCCGCCCGCAAAGCGGCGCTGCTGGCCAAGGTCGAGACCGAGACCGAGACTCCGAACATTTCCGTTGAAGACGGGCTGCAATCCGGCGAGACAGTGCTGAACGACTACGGCTTCGTGGTCGGCGACGTGGCGTCCGCGCTGGCCAAAAGCCCACATCGCGCCAGCGGTACGCTTCATATCGGCGGCCAAGAGCATTTCTATCTCGAGGGACAGATCGCACTCGCCATTCCGGGCGAGGAAGGCGACCTGCATATCTTCTCGTCGACCCAGCACCCGAGCGAGGTGCAGCACATCGTCGCCCATTTGCTCGGCCTGCCTCAGGCCGCGATCACCGTGGAGGTGCGCCGTATGGGCGGCGGCTTCGGCGGCAAGGAAAGCCAAGCCTCTGCCTGGGCGGCCTATGCGGCGCTGGCGGCGCACATCACCAAGCACGCCTGCAAGATGCGTCCGGACCGCGATGCCGATATGGCGATGACCGGCAAGCGCCACGACTTCCGGGTCGACTACGATGTCGGCTTCGACGACAGCGGCCTGATCCTCGGACTCGATACGACGCTGGCCGCGCGCTGCGGCTATTCGGCGGATCTGTCGGCCGGTGTCGTCGACCGCGCGCTGTTCCACACCGACAATGCCTACTACCTGTCCGACACGAATATTCTGTCCAAGCGCGTGCGCACCAACACGGTATCGAACACCGCATTCCGGGGCTTCGGCGGGCCGCAGGGCATGATGGCGATCGAACGCGTCATCGACTGCATAGCCTGGCGGCTCGGGCTCGATCCGCTCGACGTGCGGATGCGCAACTACTATGCGCCCGGCCGCGACGTGACGCCCTACGGACAAACCATCGAAGACAATGTGCTGCCGGAACTGACCTCTCAGATCGAGCGCAGTTCCGACTATCGCGCCCGCCGTAACGAAATCACTACGTTCAACGCCGGCAGCCGCTTTCTCAAGCGCGGCATCGCGCTGGTGCCGCTCAAGTTCGGCATCTCGTTCACCGCGCAGCACCTGAACCAGGGCAGCGCACTGGTCCATGTCTATCGTGACGGCTCGGTGCATCTCAATCACGGCGGCACCGAGATGGGTCAGGGCCTGTTCGTGAAGATCGCCCAGGTGGTCGCCGAAACCTTCGGCATCTCGATGCCCTATGTGAAGGTGATGGCGACCCACACCGCGAAGGTGCCCAACACCTCGCCGACCGCGGCCTCGTCCGGCTCCGACATTAACGGCATGGCGGCGCTCGACGCCGCGATGGCGATCCGCAACCGCATCGCGGCCTTTGCGGCCGAGCGCTACCAGGTCGACGCGGCCCATGTCAGCTTCCGCGACGACACCGTGATCGTCGGCAACGAGGTGATTCCATTCCCCGAAATGGTCGAGGCCGCGTATCGCGCCCGCGTTCATTTGTCGTCCACGGGCTTCTATGCGACGCCGAAGCTGCATTGGGACCGTGACAAGGGCCACGGCCGGCCGTTCTTCTATTTCGCCTATGGGGCGGCCTGCGCCGAAGTGCTGATCGACACCACGACCGGCGAGTTGCGCGTGCTGCGCACCGATCTCCTCCATGACGTCGGCCGCTCGCTCAATCCGGCGATCGATATCGGCCAGATCGAGGGCGGTTTCGTGCAGGGTATGGGCTGGCTGACCGGCGAGGAATTGGTGTTCGACGACAAGGGCCGGCTGCGCACCCACGCGCCCTCGACCTACAAGATTCCGACGGCGTTCGACCTGCCGGAGGACTTCCGGGTCGCGCTGTTCGACAATACCAACCGCGAAGACACGATCTACCGGTCCAAGGCGGTCGGCGAACCGCCTTTGATGCTGGGGATCGCGGTATTCGCCGCCATCGCGGACGCGATCCACAGCCTGGCGCCGGGAAAGCCGGTGCCGCTGAACGCGCCCGCGACCGCGGAATCGATCTTGCATGCTTGTTCTTGCATGGTGTCCATACGGTGATGCAGCATTGAGCGAGTGATGAACTCTGTGTGGCCCACGATCGAGCGCTTCATCGCCGAGCACGGCGCCGCCGTGCTCGTAACGCTCGCCGATGCGCGTGGCTCCAGCCCGCGCGAGGCCGGCACCTGCATGGTGGTGCGTCCGGACGGCGGCTTTACCGGCACCATCGGCGGCGGCGCGCTGGAGTGGATGGCGCTGGCCGACGCGCAGGCGCTGCTGGCTCATAAGGATGCTGCGCCGATGCGTCGGTTCGACCGCGCGCTCGGCCCCGATCTCGGCCAGTGCTGCGGCGGCCGGGTCGGCGTGCGCCTGGAACGATTCGACCAGGACGACGGCAAACAAGTCGCCGAACTGGCGGCGGCCGAACGCAACGGGCCGATCACGACCGTCGCCACCATCGAGAACGGCCGCCGGGTGCGCCGCCTGCTGGCCGAAGGCGAAGCCGTCCCAGTGCCGTCCGGCCAGTTGCGCGAGGAGCCGGCGGTCGAGCATTTCGGCACCGACAACACGGCGCTTTATCTGTTCGGCGCCGGACATGTCGGCCGCGCACTGGTGATGGCGCTGGCGCCATTGCCGTTCACCGTCACCTGGATTGATCCGCGCCCCGGCGCTTTCCCGCCGCACATCCCGGCGAATGTCACATGCCGGACCGAACCCGATCCCGTGCCTTTACTCGGTGGGGCGCCGGACGGCGCTTTCGTGGCCATCATGACCCATAGCCATGCGCTCGACCTCGAACTGACCACCGCTGCGCTGACCTCCGACCGCTTTGCCTATGTCGGGCTGATCGGCAGCGCCACCAAGCGCGGACGGTTCGTAAGCGCGATGCGCAAACTCGGCATCACCGAGGACACCATCGGCCGGCTCATCTGCCCGATCGGCCTCACCGAAATTCGCGACAAGGCGCCGGCCTCAATCGCGGCGGCCGTGGCCGCGCAGTTGCTGATCGTCCGCGCGACCGCCAGCCAGACCGCATCCGGCGACACGCGCGGCACCTCCGACCTCGTCGGCAACCGCCATGCGTGATCCGGCGACGCCGCCACGGCCCACGGCCCCGCTGCTGCAGGCGATCGGCATCACCAAGCGCTACGGCACATTCGCGGCCAACGATGCCGTCAGCCTCGATCTCTATCCGAATGAAATCCACGCGCTGCTCGGTGAGAACGGCGCCGGCAAATCGACGCTGGTCAAAATCATCTATGGCCTGATCCAGCCGACCGAGGGCGAACTCCGCTGGATGGGCGACAAGATCGTGCTGGCCGGGCCATCAGCGGCGCGCGAACTCGGTATCGGCATGGTGTTCCAGCATTTCTCACTGTTCAACAATCTGACGGTGGCCGAGAATGTCGCGCTGGGCCTGGCGCCGACCGAGAATTTTTCCGCGATCTCCGACCGACTCGCCGAAGTGTCACGCGACTACGGCCTGCCGCTCGATCCGAAGCGCGAGGTATGGCGGCTCTCGGTCGGCGAGCGCCAGCGCATCGAGATCGTGCGGGCGCTGATGCAGAACCCGAAGCTGTTGATCCTCGACGAGCCGACCGCCGTGTTGACCCCGCAGGAGGCCGACCAATTGTTCGTCACGCTGGAGCGGCTGCGCGGCGAAGGGCGAGCGTTGCTGTACATCTCGCACAAGCTCGATGAGGTAAAGCGGCTGTGCGACACCGCGACCATCCTGCGCCTCGGCAAAAAGGTGTCGACTTGCGACCCGCGCCGCGAGACCGCCGCCTCACTGGCCCGCATGATGGTCGGGGCCGAGATCGGCGAAGTGAAGGCGGCGTCGGGCCGCCAGCCGACCATTCCCCGGCTGATCGTGCGCGATTTGTCGCTGGCGCCTGACGATCCGCATGGCACGTACCTGAAGAATGTATCCCTTGAAGTGCGCGGCGGCGAGATTTTCGGCATCGCCGGCGTCGCCGGAAACGGCCAGGACGAGCTGTTCGCCGCGTTGTCCGGCGAGCGCATATCGCCGACCGGCGGCGCGGTGGTGATCGACGGCGATGCGGCCGGCTATCTGGGCATCAACGAACGTCGCCGGCTGGGGGCTGCGTTCGTGCCGGAGGAGCGGCTCGGACATGGCACCGCGCCGCGCATGAAGCTGTCGGAGAATGCGCTGCTCACCGGACATGCCGCCTCCGCAATGGTGCATCACGGCTTTGTCGACAAGCCGGCGATGCTCGACCTGGTCGACCGCGCCACCAAGACATTCGACGTGCGCAAAGCAAAACGCGATCCCGAAGCCGCCAGCCTGTCCGGCGGCAATCTGCAGAAATTCATCGTCGGCCGCGAGATCCTGCGCGAGCCCGGCGTGCTGGTGGTCAGCCAGCCGACCTGGGGCGTCGATGCCGGCGCCGCCGCCGTGATCCGGCAGGCACTGATCGATCTGGCGGCGCGGGGTGCCGCGGTACTGATCATCAGCCAGGATCTCGACGAACTCGCCGAGGTATCCGACCGCATCGCCGTGATGTTCCACGGCCGGCTATCCGACGCCATGAACGCAGCGGATGCCGACCGGGAAACCATCGGCCTGTTGATGGGTGGCAGCACCATCGCGCCCAGCGAGGCCGCCGATGCTGGTGCTTGAAAAGCGCGCCGAACGCTCCGCCCTGATCGCGGTCGCCTCGCCGCTGATCGCGATCGTGTTGACCCTGGTGACCATCGCGATCCTGTTCGCGCTGCTCGGCAAGGATCCGCTGTTCGCTCTCAAGGTCTACTTCCTCGATCCGCTGAACGATCCGTATTCGCTGCAGGAAATCACCGTAAAGGCGACGCCTTTGGTGCTGATCGGCGTCGGCCTGTCGTTCTGTTATCTGGCCAATGCCTGGAACATCGGCGCCGAGGGCCAGTTCCTGATCGGCGCGGTGTGCGGCTCATGGCTCGCGGTTGTCACCCACGGCACCGAGGCCGGCCCGTGGGTGATGCCGGCGATGCTGCTGTTCGGCGCGGCGGGCGGTGCACTTTATGCGCTGATCCCGGCGCTGTGCCGGGTCAAGTTCGGCGCCAGCGAAATCCTGGTCAGCCTGATGCTGGTTTACGTCGCCGAACTCATTCTCGACTATCTGGTGCGCGGCCCGTGGCGCGATCCGAAAGGCATGAACTTTCCGACCACCGCCGAATTCGATTCCGTCGCCACCGTGCCGATCCTGATCGAAGGCAGCCGCGTCCATCTCGGCGCGCTGATCGCGCTCATTG
This sequence comes from Xanthobacteraceae bacterium, assembly GCA_028290465.1. Classification (GTDB taxonomy): domain Bacteria; phylum Pseudomonadota; class Alphaproteobacteria; order Rhizobiales; family Xanthobacteraceae; genus FEB-22. Next base: position 34,503 of record JAQGJU010000141.1, read on the forward strand.
TGGTGGCCGGCGCGTGGCTGCTGCTGTCGCGCACCATCAAGGGCTTCGAGATCCGGCTGGTCGGTGTCGCCAGCAAAGCCGCGCGGTTCTCGGGCTTTAGCTCCGACCGGCTGATCCTGTTCACCTTCGCGGTGTCGGGCGCGCTGGCCGGCATGGCCGGCATCATCGAGGTCGCCGGCCCGGTCGGCCATCTGCAGCCCGGCATTTCGCCCGGCTATGGATTCACGGCGATCATCGTCGCATTCCTGGGCCGGCTGCATCCGGTTGGCATATTGATTGCTGGACTGTTCCTGGCCCTCACCTTCATCGGCGGCGAAATGGCGCAAATCACCCTGAAAGTGCCCCTCGATCTGACCAAGGTGTTTCAGGGTATTCTGCTGTTCTACGTGCTCGCTTGCGACTCGCTGATCGCCTACCGGCTCCGGCTGATACGCACACAACGCAAGGTCGCGCACGAGGTCGCCAATGGGCCTGCTTGAAGCAATCATTCTGGCGGTGCTGGCCGCCTCGACGCCATTGTTGCTGGCGGCGGCCGGCGAACTCGTGACCGAACGCGCCGGCGTTCTGAATCTCGGCGTCGAAGGCATGATGATCATGGGCGCGGCCTGCGGCTTCGCCGGTGCCTATTTCACCGGCTCGACCATCGTCGGCGCGGTATGCGGAATACTGGCCGGCGTCGGCATGTCGGCGGTCTTCGCATGGCTGACGCTCGGACTCGCGGTCAATCAGGTCGCGGCCGGGCTTGCGCTTACCATTTTGGGCGTCGGCATGTCGGGTTTGATCGGGGCCGGGTTCGTGGGCGAGCGCATCACAGCGGTGCCGCAACTCTGGCTGCCGGTGCTGACCGATCTACCGTTCGTCGGCCGCATTCTGTTCGGCCAGAATGCGCTGGTCTACGGCTCGATCGCTCTCGTTATAGGCATCTGGTATTTTCTGTACCGCACCCGCGCCGGCCTCGTTTTGCGCGCGGTCGGCGACAATCATGCCTCGGCGCATGCGCTCGGCTATCCGGTGCTGACCATCCGCACCTTCGCGGTGCTGTTCGGCGGCGCCTGCGCCGGGCTTGGCGGCGCCTACCTGCCGCTCGCCTATACGCCGTTCTTCATTTCCGGGATGACGGCCGGGCGCGGCTGGATCGCGCTGGCGCTCGTCGTGTTCGCGTCATGGATGCCTGGACGCTTGGTGGCCGGCGCCTATCTGTTCGGCGCGGTCACCATCTTGCAATTGCATGCGCAGGGCGCCGGCTTCGGCATTCCGTCGCAACTGATGACTGCGTTGCCGTATCTGGCGACCATCCTGGTATTGATCGTCATCTCGCGGACGCGCGGGACCATCGGTTCCGCCGCGCCGGCTTCGCTCGGTCTGGTGTTCGTGCCCGACCGTTGAGTTTATTCCGTCGCGCGCGGGGGGCGTGCCGCGACGGGATCGTTCGAACCGCCCGACAGAACTGGGAGCCACATCATGCGCAAGATTCTGATCGCCGCGACCACCGCCGCGCTGACATTCGCGGCCGGCAGCCTCTCGGCCGGCGCCGCCGAAAAGCTGAAAATCGGATTGGTCTATCTCGGACCGGTCGGCGATTTCGGCTGGACCTATCAGCACGAAGTCGGCCGCCGCGAGATGGTCAAGGTGCTCGGCGACAAGATCGAGACGACGTATCTTGAGAACGTCAACGAAGGGCCGGACTCCGAGCGCGCCATCGAGCAACTCGCCCGCACCGGCCATAAGCTGATCTTCACCACCTCGTTCGGCTATATGGATCCGACCCTGAAGGTCGCGAAGAAATTTCCGAAGACCTTCTTCGAGCATTCTACCGGCTTCAAGCGCGCCGAAAATGTCGGCACCTATTCGGGTCGCTTCTACGAGGGCCGCTATATCCAGGGCCAGATCGCCGCCAAGATGTCGAAGAAGGGCGTGATCGGCTACATCGGATCGTTCCCGATCCCGGAAGTGATCTCCGGCATCAACGCCACCATGATCGGCGCGCAGAGCATCAACCCGGACATCAAGGTCAAGATCATCTGGGTCAATACCTGGTTCGATCCCGGCAAGGAAGCTGACGCCGCCAAGGCGCTGGTCGACCAGGGCGTCGACATCATCATGCAGCACACCGACTCGCCGGCCGCGATGCAGATCGCGGAATCGCGCGGCATCTACGCGTTCGGCCAGGACTCCGACATGATCAAGTTCGGTCCGAAAGCCCAGTTGACGGCGATCGTCAACAATTGGGCGCCATACTACGTCCAGCAGGCCAAGCTGGCGATGGATGGCAAGTGGAAGTCAGGCGATACGTGGCAGGGCCTCAAGGACAAGATGGTCATGATGGCGCCCTACACCAACATGCCGGACGACGTGAAGAAGCTGGCGACCGAGACCGAAGCCGCCATCACGTCCGGCAAGCTGCATGTGTTCAAGTGCCCGGTGGTCGGCCAGGACGGCAAGCCGATCGAATGCAAGGGCGGCCAGAATCTCGACGACGGCCAGATCCTGAGCATGAATTATTATGTGAAGGGCGTGGACGACAAGGTGCCGGGGAAGTAAGGCGCGATTCCACGGACGAAAGTTTGCCGTCCGGGCCTGTCGCGCACGCGGCGGTCCCGATTGCTTTAGGAGCAAAAAGCAGCCGATTTGGCTGAATTGGCCGCCACATGGCGTGGCTTTAGAGCGTTTTCAAGCGAAGTGGAAACCGGTTCGCGTGAAGAAAACGCGTCAATATGTTAGAGCGCGTTCGGACGCAAAACCGGTGTCCACTTTTGCTGAACGCGCTCTAGAAGGCTTAGGCAGCCGGACGCACGACCGGAAAATCCTGGCCCACGACTTTATCGAGCCGCAGCCAGGCGGGAAGCTGTCGTGCCAGATGACGATCGCCCTCGATCAACAGGGCTTGGCCGGCCAAGTCACGCCACAGCGCATGGCCGAGATAGACCGCGACAAAGTCGACAATATTGCCGCGAAACAACAGTTCCACCGAAAATCCCGGGTCCTTAACGCACACGTCGATGCCGGAGCGCTCCAGCACCAGCCACATGATGCGAAATTTGGTGCGCGCCTTCGGCACGCCCGAGAACTCGAAGCGCACCACCACGCGGCGGTCCGGCAGCGCACCGACGTCCGCGCGTTTACGAAAGCTCCATAGCAGAAGACTGGGATCGAGATCGGCCGGTTTGATGCGGTCACGCGCGTGTATCAGCCCCCAATGGCCGAGTGCGATCACGACGGACCGGAAGGCATCGCCGGCCGGCGTCAGCCAGTAGTCGTGGCCGCGCCCGTCCGCGCACGGGCGGCGTTCGATGATGCCGTGGCCCTCCAATTCCCGCAATCGCGAAACCAGCACCGCACGCGATATCAACGGCATGCCACGGTGAATGTCATTGAACTTGTGCAGTCCCGCCATCAGCTCGCGCATGATCAGCGGCGTCCAGCGGTTGGCGAAAACCTCGGACGCCTTCGCAATGGGACAGAACTGACCGTAACCGGTTTGCATGACAGCCAGTGAACCATGGCCGCAATCGGACTACCAGTTCGAAAAACAGACTTGTTGGGTGAGCGCGTGGGGACGATACCGGCCGTCACAACAAAGGAGATGACCATGTTCACCTGCACGTTTTCAACGACACGTGGCGCGCTCGCCGCAGCCCTGATGGTAGCCGCGACTGCATTGTCTACGCCTGCCGCTGCCATGGCATACAAGGAGGCAGCCAAGCTATGCGCCAAAAACCCCAATTGTAGTCTGGGTGTCCGCGACCGCTCCGGCGGCCATGATATACTGGTAAAAAACCCGGACGGAACGACCTCCATCGTTGACTGTCCGGCCAGGGGTCAGTGCGTCGTGTACAACAAGACCGCGGGAAGTAAACCTCGCCCTGGTGCGGCCGGCAATGTAGCGGGCGTCTTGAACGACTCGCCCGGCAGCACGGCAAAACCGAGTATCCCGGCCAACAAGACGCAGGCCTCGGCAATAAACAAAAAGGTTGGTACGCTGCAAGCCAATGCTCGACAGCCGGGCGCAAGCGCCAAGCCTAGCGGCTCGAAGAAGCATTAACGCGTCGGAGGTCCATCGCAAACGATGCTTGTTTGCGCCAAACGGGCCGTTACCCGGTTTGGAAAACAGACTTTCCGAGCCGCCGCATCGGCGCTTCGCTTGGCGCGAGATATTTCCGGACGGAGGACTGGCCATGTCGGTGCAAACATATCGTACCAAAATGCAGCGCCCTGACGTCTGGCGGCCGGAGACGCGTATGAGCCCTATGTGGGGCGTTGGAGCCGGCTCGTGGCCTGCGATTTCGTCGACTGGTTGGCCTTGCCTGCCGATAGCCGATGGCTCGATATCGGCTGCGGGACCGGCGCCCTGACGCAAACCATCCTGGGGCGCGCCGCGCCGGCTAGCGTCACCGGTCTTGATCCATCCGATGGCTTCATCGGCTGCGCGCGTCACCATACGGACGACCCGCGCGCGAGCTTCCGGCAGGGTGACGCGCAGGCACTGCCGTTTGCCAGCGATGCCTTCGACGCCGCCGTCGCCGGCCTGGTGCTCAATTTCATTTCCGATCCCGCAAAGGCGGTGGCTGAAATGAAACGCGTAGTGCGCGCCGAAGGCATCGTGGCCGCCTATGTGTGGGACTATGCCGGCGGAATGCAGTTGATGCGGTATTTTTGGGACGCCGCGGTGGCGCTCGATCCTAACGCTCGCACGCTTGACGAAGCGCAGCGCTTTCCAGATTGCCGGCCGGAGGCACTGCTCGCGCTGTTCACGAAGGGCGGCGTCGATCGAACCGAGTGCCGTGTCTTCGATGTGCCCACGGTGTTCAAGGACTTTGACGATTACTGGTCGCCGTTCCTGGGCGGACAAGGCCCGGCGCCGACCTATTGCTGTGCGCTGCCCGAGCACCGGCGCGATGAATTGCGCGAGCGAATCAGAGCGATGCTGCCGATCGAGACCGACGGCACCATTCGTCTCATCGCCCGCGCGTTCGCGGTTCGCGGAATCCGTCCGGCCTGATGATCGTGCCGGATCTGAAATGCTCCAGCTACGCTGTTTGCAACACCCTTGCCGCCGCGCTGTGCCGGCGCATCAGATCGCCGAGATCGAGATCAGGGATCGCGCCATCCACAACGGTCCATCGCCCCTGCACCATCACCCGGTCGGCGCGATGGGCGCCGCACAACACCAGGGCGGCGAGCGGATCGCCGGCGCCGGAGAAGCGCAACTCATCAAGCTTGAATAACGCGAGATCTGCCATCCGGCCTTCGGCAATGGTGCCCAGCTCGGGCCGCCCGAGGCACGCCGCCGAACCCTGCGTCGCCCAGCGCAATGCATCGAGATGGCTGACCTTGCGCACGCCATAGCGGCCACGCTGCACCAGGAACGCGGCGCGCACTTCCTGCATCATGTTGGAGCCGTCATTCGAGGCCGAACCGTCGACCCCGAGGCCGATGGCGACGCCGGCGGCTTCCATCTCGCATACCGGGCAATGGCCCGATGCCAGCGTCTGGTTGCTGCACGCGCAGTGGCTGATCGATACGCCGGCGCGCGCCACCCGCGTCATTTCTTGCGCATTGAAATGAATGCCGTGCGCCAGCCACACCCGCTCGTTCAGCCAGCCGCAATTTTCCAGATAGTCGATCGGCCGGCAGCCATGCGTCGCCTGGCAGAACTTGTTCTCGTCCTCGGTCTCGCCCAGATGGGTGTGCAGGCGAACATTGACGCGCGCCGCCAGATCCGCCGTCTGGCGCATCAGCGAGGTCGTGACCGAGAATGGCGAGCACGGCGCCAGTGCGATCTGCACCATCGCGCCCGGCTCGGTCTCGTGGTGGCGCACGATCAGCCGTTCGCAGTCCGCCAGGATCGTGTCCTCGTCCTGCACCACGCTGTCGGGCGGCAGGCCGCCGTCGCGCTGCGACAGGTTCATCGATCCGCGCGTCAGCACCACGCGCAGGCCAAGGCGCCGCGCCGCCGCGATCTCGATATCGATGGCGTCGTCGAGGCCCGGCGGAAATACGTAATGATGGTCGGTGCTGGTGGTGCAGCCGGACAGCATCAGTTCGGCCATCGCCAGCGTCGCGGCGAGATCGAGCGCCTCGGGCGTCAGCCGCGCCCATACCGGATAGAGCGCTTGCAGCCACGGGAACAGCTCGCGGTCGAGCGCACCTGGCATCGCGCGGGTCAGCGTCTGGTAGAAATGATGGTGGGTGTTGATCAGGCCGGGCAGCACGACATGCTGTCCGGCGTCGAACACCGACACGTCGAGCGTCGCCGGCATGTGGCCGGCCGCCACGCGCTCGACGATCCGGCCGTCCCGCACGACCACGCCGCGCGCGGCGCCGTCCGCCAGGATCGCCAACGGATCCTTGATCCAGAGTGCGGGCCCGCTCGCCATCACGTCCCCTTAGTACCGGAGCTTATCGGGTTTCGCCGCCCATTCGGCGAACGGCACGTGGGACTGGGTGGTGACGCGGTGGATGCCGGGAATCCGGCGCTTGGCCGGATCGAGCGGAATTTCGTCATAGATGAACGCATCGTCGAAGCCGATGCCGGCCGCCTCGCCGCGTGTATTGGCGTAATACAACGTGCGCAGCCGGGCCCAATACACCGCCCCGAGGCACATCGGGCACGGCTCGCAACTCGCATAGATATCGCAGTCGGACAGGTTGAACGTATTCAGCTTGGCGCAGGCCCGGCGGATCGCGACGACCTCAGCATGGGCGGTTGGGTCGTTGGTCGAAGTGACCTGATTCCAGCCCTCGGCGACGATCTCGCCGTCCCGGACGATCACCGCGCCGAATGGCCCGCCGTCATCGGCCCGCATCTTTTCCAGCGCCAACGCCACCGCGCGCTGCATGAAGGGATCGTCGCCCATGGTCGTCTGCGCCCTGTGAACCTGATGTTTTATGAGATCCGGCGGCTGCCATAGCAACCCGGAAAGCGGCCCGGCATAAGGAACCATCCCGACGCCCGTCTCTAACCGCCCGTTAACCGAGCCGCGCGATCCTTGACGAAGGCGCAAACCGTCCATTCCGGTCGGTCCAGCGCATCGAGAACGATACAGGCCGTATCATGGGCACGATCTTGGAAATGCGACCGCGACACGCCGACCACTCGACGCGCGAACGCGCGGCGGGCACGGGTCCGGCCGAGGTCATCGTCTTCCCGCGCACCGGCGTCACCAGCCTTTGCGGGATTTGGCATGCCCCGCCGACAGAGACTGGTTCGAAAGCTTTGCTGCCGACCCTCGAGGTCTGACACAGCTTTCCGCTCCGGCGGGACGTAACGGGCTCTGGCGCCAACCGGCGCTCGCCCTGAACGATGGCGGCGCGCCCCTCGCCGCCGCGCCAACGCGCACACCGCCCGCCTGGGCTCAGGCGCGGCCGATTCGAGCCGCCGGACGGCTTCCGGCCACCTCCTTTTCATCGCGGTGTTGCCCATGCCCGTTGGACAACGCGGCGGCCGGCGACTAGGCTTCACGCCTCTTCGCGCGCGATCTCAGTGCGCCTCAGGCGGCCAACATGAAGCTTTTCGGCGCCCGGAACCTTCGGGAACGGCAGACGGCCCTGCTCGCGCTCAATGCGTGGGCACGCCCAACCGCGTCGACCGGAGAATCCGCCGCCTTGCTGCTCGACGCGACCGGTCAGGCTTTTGTGGAGGCCCGCCGGGCCGCCGCGCTGGACCGTAGCGCGCTGGGCGTTGCCGCCTGGAACGACTGGGCCCTGGCCATGGTGGCCCTGCGCCGCGAGGTCGAAGGCGATGCCGCAACCTTGCGGCTGTGGCGCGCGCTCGCCACCGCCGATTTTGGCGGCCGCATCTTCAAGACCGAATGTGATTTTGCCGGCTTCGTGTTCCCCGGACCGGCCGATTTTGCCGGCGCGCGGTTTTCGCTGGAGGCCTGGTTCAACGCCGCGAAGTTCATGGACGGGGCCGATTTCGTTTCCTGTCAGTTCGAGCGCGATGGCTTTTTCGAGTGCGGCGAGTTCGACGGTCCGGCCGCGTTCGACCGCACCCGCTGGTCGCGCAATGCCCAGTTCCGGTCGTGCCGGTTCGGCGCCGACACCCATTTCCGCGAAGCCCGGTTCGAGAAGGACGCTTGGTTCCGCGGCTCGAACTTCCAGGGCGCGCTGTCGTTCGCGGCGGCGCATTTCGCCGGCGATGCCGGCCTCGGCGACTGCGCCTATCGGGGCCGCTCGGATTTCGTGCTGGTCCGGTTTCGCGACAATGCCGGCTTCGACCAGGCCCGGTTCATCGGCGCGGTGCGCTTCGACGATGCCCGCTTCGAGCGCAAGGCTTGGTTCACCGAGGCCCGCTTCGAGGCCGACGCCTCGTTCGACCGCGCGCAGTTTGCCGGCGAAGTCGACTTCAGCGGCGTCTCCGTGGTCGAACGCTCTTCGGCCGCCGATGAGATCGCGCTGCTGGAAACCCGCGTCGCCAGCCGTCGCGCCTGACCTGCCGACCCCTCGATCAGGCCCGCTCGGGGCGTCAGGATACCCCTGTCACCGAACTGTCATGAATTGCTGGTTTCTAGCCCGACCGGCGGAGAAAGTCATGCAAGTCGCAATTCTGGATGATACTGGCACCACGGCCCGCATGGTGTTGAATGGCCGGCTCGACATTGTCGGCGCCGATGTGGTTGCGCTGCCGCTGGCGACACTGTCCGGGTCCAAGACCTCGCTGATCGTCGACATGGCGGATGTGAGCTTTCTGGCCTCGATCGGCATCCGCCACCTGGTCGCCGCCACCAAAGCGCTCGGCCGGCGCGGCGGCAAACTCATTCTGCTCAATCCCAATCCGATCGTCACCGAAGTGCTGACGACTTCGGGGGTTTCCTCGCTGATGCCGATCATGCGCAGCGACGATGAGGCCCAGGCCGCGCTCGCCGGCTGACGCGAGGCCGCCCCCAAGCGAGCATTCCCCGGCTTGAAGAATTCGTGCTATCGCTAGACGGAGCCAATAAAAGAGCCCGTTTATGGCGTTGCCGAGTGCCCGCGTCCTGATCGTTGACGACATCGCCGAAAACCGCGAGTTGCTGGTCCGCCGCCTGAAGCGGCTGTGGATCGACGACATCGACGAGGCGGTCAATGGCGTGGAAGCGCTCGCGGCGATCGGCCGCAAGAATTACGACATTGTACTCCTCGACATCATGATGCCGGAGATGGACGGCTTCGGCGTCCTCGAGCAGTTGAAGGCCGACGGCCGGATCAACGATCTGCCAGTGGTGGTGATCTCGGCCATGAACGAGATCGACCCGATGGTGCGCTGTATCGAACTCGGCGCCGAGGATTTCATTTTCAAGCCGTTCAACCCGACGCTGCTGCGCGCGCGTGTAATGGCGACGTTGGAAAAGAAGGCGCTACGCGACCAGACCCGCGAGGAGCTGCGTCGCAAGCAGTACGAGTTGAACGAGGCGCGCACGTTGCAGCTTGCTTTGGTGCCGCCGGCGTTTCGCGGCAATTGCGGCGGCTTCTCGCTGTCGATCGATGTCGTGCTTGAGCCCGCCAAGGAAGTCGGCGGCGACCTGGTCGATCATTTCCGCGTCGGCGATCTCGTGGTGCTGGCGCTCGGCGATGTGTCGGATAAGGGCGCCGGTGCCGCCTTGATGATGGCCCGCACCCATTCGATGTTCCGCGGCTTGTCGATGCGGCCGGACGCCGACGCGCTGTTCCGCGATCCGGCCGCCGCCGTCGGTCTGGTGAATGCGGCGCTGGCCAAGGCCAACGAGAGCTGCATGTTCGTCACCTTCCTGCTGGCGACCTTCGATCCGGCCAATGGTGAATTCCGTTACGTCCGGGCCGGCCATGTGCCGCCCTTCGTGCGGCGCGAGAACGGCAAGATCGAGCGCCCTTCCCACCAGGGAGGTCTGCCGCTCGGACTGGTCGAAGACGGCGTCTACACATCCGACGCGGTCCTTCTGGCGCCGGGCGACCGCGTGCTGGTGCTGACCGACGGCTTCACCGAAGCAGCCGATCCGGCCGATAACCTGTTCGGCGAAACCATGATCGAGAGCTTCCTGGCTGAGCTGACCGAAGACACGGCCGCTCCGCTCGACCTGCTGACCGCGCAGGTCAAAGCGTTCGAGGCCGGCCTGCCGGCCGCCGACGACATGGCGGCGTTCCTGCTCACGCTTTTTTCGTTCCCTCATGGCCCGGCGGCGGCGCCATGACGACGCCCTTCACCGCCGAAATTCGGGCCGAGCCCATCGCCATCTCGGCGCTGACCGAACAGGCGATGGAATATCTTGGCGGCGCCGGCGTCGATGCTCGCGCCACGCACCATGTCGCGCTGGTGATCGACGAGATGTTGACCAATGTGGTGAGCCACGGCGCCGCGCCGGGGGGCACGGTAGGGGTCAAGATCGACATCCTGCCGGACCGGGTGAAGGCCGAAATCCTCGATCCCGGCCTGCCGTTCGATCCGCGCGCCGCGCCGGTGCCGGACCTGGAAACCGATGTGGAAAACCGGGCGATCGGCGGCGTCGGACTGCTGCTGGTCAGGACGCTGACGTGCGAACTGGATTATGAGCGCAGCGGCGACCGCAACCGCACCCGCTTCGCGGTCGCCCGCGCGTCGACATGACTAGAGAGAACAGGCCACAATGAACAGCGATCGGTCGTCTTCCGAGGTGCCACAGCCGGAGCCGCGTCAGCGCATCGCCGCGTGGCGAGCCGGGCGCGCCTGGTACAGCAGCATCGCGAGCAAACTGCTGATCGCCTTCGGGCTGATCGCCGCGCTGACCGTGAGCGCCTCGTGGCTGTCGCTGATCCGCTTCAACCAAGTCGACAGCGTGCTGAATACGCTGATCCATGTCAGCTTTCCGGCGGTCAAACTTTCGCTCGAAGTGCAGACCAAGGCCGCCGACGTGATCGAGGGCGCGGGCGAAGTCGGCAAGGCAGAGGACGAGTCGCAGCGCTTCGAGCGAATGGAAATCATCACCGAGCGCATCGGCAGTCTTTGGCAGGCGGTCGACGGCCTGCGCGACGTCGTGTCCGACCAGGCCACGATGGCCCGCATACAGGAACTGATCGCACGGATCGATCAGCAGGTCGGCGATCTCAACCGCACGGCGCGCGATGTCCTAGCCGTACAGGATGAACGACGCCGTGCAGCGCGGCAGATCGATCCGATCCTGGAGCAGGCCGCGCAGGAACGCATACAGCGCGGCCGCGACGCCGTCGCCGGCATTCAGCGAGCGTTGCAGGCGAGCGGCCTTGAACTGCGCCGGCAAGTGGCGACCGTGGTCGCGAAGGCCGAACAGGATGCTACCGCGACCCGGCAGCTTTCGGCCGACGCCATTGCCAACAGTCGGGCCTGGCTGCTGGCGATCGCGCTGGCGAGCCTCATCCTTGCCGGCCTGATCGTCTGGCTGTTCGTGCTGCGCTATGTGGTGCGGCAGCTCAGCCGGCTCGCCCGCGCCATGCTGGCGATCGCGGGCGGCGATCTCGACAAGCGGATCCCACCCGCCGGCGCGGACGAACTCGGCGACATGAGCCGAGCATTGGTCGTGTTCCGCGACAATGCCCGCGAAATTCGCGTCGCCAAGAATGAAGCCGACAAGGCCCGCGCCGAGGCGGAAGCCGCCTCGCGCACCAAATCCGCATTCCTGGCCAATATGAGCCACGAACTGCGCACGCCGCTGAACGCCATCATCGGCTACAGCGAAATCCTGGTCGAGGACGCCGAGGATCGCGGCGACGACACCAGCGTCGGCGATTTGCAGAAGATCCAGGGCGCCGGCAAGCATCTGCTCGGACTGATCAACAGCATCCTCGATCTGTCGAAGATCGAAGCCGGCCGCATGGACGTCTATCTCGAGCAGATCTATCTGGCCCGGCTGGTCGAAGAAGTGCGCGGCATCGTCGAGCCGATGGTGGTCAAGAACGGCAACAGGCTCATCGTCGATCTGCCGGCCGAGATCGGTTCGATGCGTACCGACCTGACCAAGCTGAAGCAGAGCCTGATCAACCTGCTGAGCAACGCCGCGAAGTTCACCCAGAACGGCGAAGTCCGACTGTCGGTGACGCGTTCGCCGGGCGCGGGTCTCGCGTCGCATGTTGCCTTCGCAGTCCACGACACCGGCATCGGCATGAACGAGGAACAGCTTGGCCGGCTGTTCCAGGCCTTCACGCAGGCGGATTCCTCCACCACTCGCAATTATGGCGGCACCGGGTTGGGCCTGACCATCACTAAGCATTTTGCCGGCATGCTGGGCGGCACCATCACGGTCACCAGCACGCCCGGCCAAGGCACCACTTTCACGCTGGATGTACCGGATCAGTCGAGCCATGTGGCGGCGGGCGACGCGCCGGCCGATATCGCGGCGGCCGGCGATCAGGATGGCACCGGACTGACCGTGCTGGTGGTCGACGACGACCCGGCCGTGCATGAGGTGTTGTCGGCGACGCTGGCGCGCGAAGGCTATCGCCTGCTGCATGCCCGCGACGGCGCCGAGGCGCTCGACATTCTGCGCAAGACGCCGCCCGACATCGTCACGCTCGACGTGATGATGCCCAAGATCGACGGCTGGTCGGTGCTCGGCATGATGAAGTCCGATCCCGAGCTCGAGCGTATCCCGGTCATCATGCTGACCATCGTGGACGATCGTAATCTTGGCTATTCGCTCGGCGCCGCCGAGTACATGACCAAGCCGATCGACCGGGCGCGGCTGGTCGCGCTGGTGCAGCGCTTTGCCGGACGCAACGAGAACGGCCTTGTGCTGGTGGTCGACGACGACGCCGAGGTGCGCGACGTGGTCCGCATCACGCTGCATGGCGCCGGGCTGAAGACCGCCGAAGCGATCAACGGCCGCGCGGCGCTGGACTGGATGGACCGCAATCCGCTGCCCAACCTGATCCTGCTCGACCTGATGATGCCCGAGATGGACGGTCCGCAGTTTCGTGCAGCCCAGCTGCGCGACCCGCGTCTGTCGCGCATCCCGGTCGTCGTGCTGTCGGCCGATCGGATGATCGCCGAGAAAGCGCACGCGCTGGGCGTCTGGGGTTTCGTCGTGAAGCCGCTTCAGCCGGAGCA
>JAQGJU010000148.1 GCA_028290465.1 Xanthobacteraceae bacterium
TCTTTTTGGAGTCTATGAACTCCACGGTTCGGTATGGATCGAAGTCCCGCACCTTCTGTCGGCGCGCTCTGGTGTTGAGAATCGTCCGGAGTAGCTCGGGTGTATGCTTGGTCGTTCGTTCGTCCAAAAAGACGAAGAAACGATAATCTGGCCGGTAAACGCGGGCGAATTTGAACAAAAGCGTGTAAAGGTATTTGCTGAAGCCTAGGTCCGCATCGCCTTCGTTGTACTTTTTGTCGTTGATCTTGGATGTATCCACAACGATGGCGTAGTAGTGCAGATAGCCGCCAGTAATCATCTGCCCGAAGCCATCAGCTACAGCTTGGTACATTGGTAAGTTGCGCCGCTTCACCTTCTCCCATTTGAGTTCAGACGTTCCGCCATGCGGCTTGATGATTTGTTCGATGGTAGCTTCAATTCTTGGCGCAATAGACGCTTGGCAAATTGATGCCCCGATGACCAAATAGCGGTGTTTTGTTTGCGAGCTTTCATCGCAATAGATATGAAACTTGGGGAATGTTTCTGTGGTCAAGGAAAAATCCGAGGATCAATACAGTCCAAAAGAATCGCAGCAACGCATGGACGCGGCGTTACGCGGCGCACGTATCACTGGCCACAAGCCGATGAGCGATATTGAACCGAAGCGGCCGGTCAAGGTTGCGCCTAAGCCGACCGGAAAAACGAAACCCGGCAAGTAGGCCGGGCTTCTGTTGTATCAGGTGCCGTCGTCAGCCACCAAGCTGGTTGACGCGAACGATGCCTTTTGTGGCTTATTGCCATCATCGAACCATTCGCACCAAACAGTTCCACCTTGTTCCTGTTTGATAACAGTCATCAGCGGGCCGCCAGACTTCACTCGGACCGTGTCTCCAGGCGAAAATGCCATTCATCCCTCCCATAGGTGTTGAAATGACCGATGCTCTGCGGCTCCGGCTTTTGGAGCTTGCCATAAACGCTGGCGCAAGTGCAGGCGTGGCGGTGTCGCGCGCCAGAGAATTTGAACGGTATATGGCTAGGTGTCGGTCCACCGACGAGCCCGGCGGGACTTCGGCGCCTTCTGAGCCTTTGGCTGCTTCGCGCGCCACCGCATAAAGCGGCCGGCTGCCTTGCTGAAATCGGGTTTAGTGACGCCCCCGATACGTGAGACGCTTGCCGGCGGCACCCTGCACAGCAAGCGCGGCACGTTCGCCATCGCTGTAGCCAAGCTTAACGCGGTGATTGTAGCGGAAATCATATTCGGCAAGGTAGCGATGCAGATGCTTCTCGCCGCAATGCTGGTAGACGCCGCGCATGCCGCGCTTGAAGATCGAGAAATAGCCTTCAACTGAATTGGTGGTCACATCGCCACGGGCGTATTCCTTGGCGCTGTGGTTGATCGTCTCGTGCGCGGCGAACTCGGTGCCTACGGCCGGATACAGGCGGCTCTCGTCGGTGTGCAGGCGCGTTTCGCGATGGATGTTTTCGCGCACGATAGCCGCGACATTAGCCGCGTCGGCAACGGCCGGATGGAATGAGCGAACGCGACCGCCGCGCTCGACAAGAGAAACGACAGCGCGCTTACCAGACGGGCCACGACCATGCTTGCTGCCAGTGAACGGCCGGCCGCTCGTGGTTTTGGTCGGACGCTTCGCCTTCGGGATGTTACCGAAATAGGTTTCGTCAGCTTCAACGATCTTGCCTTCACCGCCCAACGGGCTCAGGCCCCCGTCGCGCATGGCCTCGCGAATACGGTGAGCCATGAACCAAGCGGCCTCGTAACCAATGTCCAGGGTGCGGTGAAGCTGATGCGCCGAAACGCCCTTCTTGCTGGAGCACATCAAATGAAAGGCCTGCAACCATTTATGCAGGGCGATTTTGCTGCGCTCCATGACGGTGCGCATCGTGACGGTGAAGTCCTTGCGGCATTTCTTTTCGGCGCAGCGGAACACGCCCGGCCGTTTAGTGGCGTAGGCATGGTTGATGACGCCGCAATGCGGGCAGACGGGACCGGCCGGCCATAACAGCTTTTCGAGATATTCCCGAGCGGCGGTGTCGTCTCGGAAGTGGTTTGCGGAGAAAACGTCCATGATCGTAACCCGTTTCGAATTCGATTTATCGCGGCTTAATGGCCGTCTCGGTGTGGGCACCGATGACGGTGTGAGCCTGCCCTTGGATTGCAGCTTTCAGTGCACCATAAGGCCCGACGTTCTTGCCGCATTCGACACACTGGATGAGCGCGTCGTCGGTCAGATTGTCGGGGAACTGGAAGACGGCACTCCCGCAGTTCGTGCACTTTATCTCGACGGTGAGGGTGCCCTTGCCCATGGCTCAATCCTTGTTGATGCCGCCAAACCTACATCTTGAGGCTTGTGGTGTCAACCGGATAATTGGGCAAATTAGCCATGCGGCGGTTCGAACCGAACGCGCCGTGCCTGCGACACTATGCTTGTAGCGTGCTGGAATCGCCCCTAGCTTGGCGACCTGCGGCGTTGGATCTGAGCGGGATACCCAATGGACCAAATCGTCACGTCGCCTTCGGTACCGTCCGTCGCGCCGTCGCCCGACGCTCGCATCGTGTTTTCCGGCCGCCGCGGGGATTTTCTACGCCTTCTCATTCGCGGCGCCTGCCTCGAACTGGTGACGCTCGGCTTCTACCGGTTCTGGCTCGCCACCGACATGCGGCGGCATCTGTGGTCGAACACGTCGGTGGACGGCGACAGCCTGGAATACACCGGGACCGCCAAGGAACTGCTGATCGGCTTCCTGTTCGCGATGGCGGTGCTGCTGCCGATTTCACTGATTTACTTTTTGATCGGCCTTGAAGCCGAGCGCGCGCAGGCCTTGGCCAGCGTACCGCTGATCCTGTTCTACGTTCTGTTTGGCCAATTCGCGATGTACCGCGCCCGCCGCTATCGGCTGAGCCGCACCATCTGGCGCGGCGTGCGGTTCTGGATGAACGGATCCGGCTGGGATTACGCCTGGCGGGCTGCGTTGTGGGGCTTTCTGGTCGGCATTACATTGGGGCTGGCCTTGCCGTGGCGCACCGCCGCGCTGGAACGCTTCAAGATGCGCCACAGTTTCTATGGCGATCTGCAAGGCCGGTTCGACGGCCGGGGCTGGGAATTCTTCAAGCGCGGCTGGTGGCTGTGGCTGCTGGCGTGGCCGCTGGTGATCCTGCCGTTTCTGCTGCCCTTCATCTATGCGGCGTACAAAGCCATCGAGTGGCGCTGGTGGATCAACGGCATCCGCTTCGGCGAGGTGCGCGTATCGTCCGATCTGCCGCGCGGCGCGCTGCACGGCCTGTACTGGAAGGTGATCGGCTGGAGCCTGCTGGTCAGCACTGGAATGTCGATCTGGGTCGGCATCGTGTTTGCGCTGGCCTGGATCATCAGCGGCGCCCAGCAAGCGGATGCGCCGGAGGTCTTGCTCGCCGTGCAGCATCCATTGACGTTGATCGGCATGGGCCTCGGCTATGTGGCGTGCGCGCTGGCCATGAATGTCGTGATGCGCATCCACCTGACCCGCGATCTGTGGCAGCGGGTGGTGCAGTCGGCCGAAATCCACAATCTGGCCGCCGCGCAGAATGTCAGTGCGCAGGGCAGCCTGACGGGCGCCATCGGCGAAGGCTTTGCCGATAGTCTCGACATTGGCGGATTCTGATGGCGGAAAATTCAGAAGGAATGGACGCGCCGGCACCGGCCGAGCCTGTTGCTGTCGAGGCGCCGGCGCAGGCGAGCATCGAAGCGCCGGAGCATCCGGCGTCGTATTTCGACGGCAGCTCCAACCGAAAACGTCGCGTCGCGCTGCGGTTTGGCGACGATCTCGAAATCGTCGAAGACGACGCTGTCGCTGCCGTCTGGCCGTATGATTCAATTCGGCGTGTGGATGGGCCGCCGAACCTGCTGCGTTTGAGCAACTTGGCCGCGCTGCCGCTGTCGCGTCTCGAAATCCCGTATCAGGCGACGGCCCAGGCGCTGCTGTCGCGCGCGCCGGCCCTGGAGGCGAGCGCCGCCAATGCGACGCCGACCTGGCGGATCGTGACGTGGTCGCTCGCGGCCGTCGGCTCGATCCTGGCGGTGGTGTTCTTCGGCATTCCGCTCGCCGCCGAACGGCTGGCCCCGCTGGTGCCGCCGCGGTTCGAAAAACGCATGGGCGAGACCGTGGAACGGCAGGTGCGTTACCTGTTCGACGGCTCGGTGTGCACCGACGCGGCCGGGCAGGCGGCCTTTAATGTTCTGATCGACAAGTTGAAGCAGGCCGGCAATATCGAAACGACACTGGATTCCCAGGTTCTTCGGACCAAGGTGCCGGTGTCCAACGCCTTGGCGTTGCCCGGGGGCAAAATCTATCTGCTCGATGGGCTGCTGCAAAAGGCCAACAATGTCGACGAAATCGCCGGCGTCTTGGCGCACGAACTCGGTCACGTTCAGCATCGCGACAATATGCGTCGGATGATTCAGACCGGCGGCACCTCGTATCTCGTCGGCCTGTTGTTCGGCGACATCATGGGCGGCAGCGCGGTGATTTTCGTGTCGAAGTCGTTGCTCGATGCGTCGCATTCGCGCGACGCGGAACTCAGCGCCGATGCTTTCGCGATCGACGTGATGCAGAAGCTCGGGCGTTCGGCGCGGCCGATGGGCGAGTTTCTGGTGCGGATCACCGACAGGCCTCTGGCCCCGTCGAAGTCCGATACTAAGCCTGATATCAAACCTGAGGCCAAACCCGACGCCAAGGCGGCCGCGAAGCCGGGCGCCAGCATCTTCGCCAGCCATCCGTTGTCGGCCGACCGCCTGGAGCGCATGAAGCAGGCCGACCGCCCCTACACAGGCCCCGAACTGCTGTCACCGAGCCAGTGGCGCGCCCTGAAGGGCATTTGCCGGCCGGGCCAGGGCGGCGGACGCTCGTCCGAGGAAACGACGCGGCCGCGGACGTAACAGGAATGGGCCTTCAATGCCCGTTAGCTCCTGGTGATTTACCTTGCGGGAACTCGCGCCGGTCAGGACGGCCGGCCTCCGGCCAATGTTGCTTGCCTAAGCCACGTTTCGGGGCTATCTGAGGGCGCTCTGCTCCCTTCGTCTAGCGGTTAGGACGTCGCCCTCTCACGGCGAAAGCAGCGGTTCGATTCCGCTAGGGAGCGCCAATTATTACAAAGACTTAGGTTTTAGCGAACTAAGCCCGTATTATATACGTGAATAAGACGTGCGCGGTTTCGAGCGAGCGTGGGCGGTCCCGACGTCCCTACTTACGTTTGCGTAATGGCTCTAGTGTCAGTCGCATCTCGGCCGGGCCGAGGGGACGTTCGCCTACCCGCTAGTCCACTCGGTTGCTGTCTCGATGAATGTTCTCAGTTCTTGCGCGTCGATTGACCAGACACGCGGGCGCTTGAGCTCGCCGCCACGTATGATCTTGAAATGTTCTTGCACTGTGCCGGCATGGCAGTGACCGGTGGCAATCAATCCGACTTGGAAAGACTTTCAGTGAAGGCCAATTTCGCTTTCCGAGTACCAGCCATTTTCAAAAGTGCATCATCGAGCAGTCCGTATTCGTTCGGCCAAGCTTTTTGTACCGAAGCGCGATGCAGGTATCGGGGACCTCGACGGTGTCGCCGTCCGCAGATACTTCGACAAACCGGCGGCTCCGGTTTAGTTTGTCCATCTTAAGAACGAGGTCGAGACGCCGTTCTCGATCGGTCTTCGCCGCGGTTCGCGCCTCCCGGTAGTGGCGGCGCACACGCGCGCCGACGGCGGCAACGCATGGTCGCTCGACCGCGTGTTCGCGCTGTTCCCGCGCCTCAGGGAGCGTCATGCGCAGATGGCGGACTCCTTGTCAGGCGGGGAGCAGCAGATGCTTGCCATCGGCCGTGCGCTGATGGGTAATCCCCGTGTGCTACTGATGGACGAGCCGTCCGAAGGGCTTGCGCCTCAGGTCGTAGCTGAAGTCGGCCGCACCATTGCGCAATTAAAGGTGGAAGGCCTGTCGATCATGCTGGTGGAGCAGAACATCAAGCTCACGCTCGACCTTGCCGACGACGTAGTCATCGTCAATACCGGCGCGGTGGTGTTCAACGGCACGGCGGCGGAGGCGAAATCGAACCACGCCGTGATCTCGCAGCATCTGGGAGTGTTTTGACGATATCCTCATCCTGAGGTGCGCGCGGAGCGCGTGCCTCGAGGATGGCCACCGCACTATATCTTAGACAGGAGAAGAAAGTGACGGACAGCATCCGATATGGCCCGATGTCGTCCCGGGTACCGGCGATTAGAGGCGAGCAGATGCTACGCCGACTCTCGGACCCTTAGAAGCAAACGGAAGCCTCTCTCCTCGCAATGCGGCGGGGCACAGGCTGACGAGAGACCCCCACACCCATCTCGCCATGCTCGGCAGTCACCTCTCCGCTTACGGGGAGATGTGAAACGCGGATAGACCCAATGCCCATCTCCCTCATCTCCATCCCCACCGACACCCACGCGCTCGACGGCCTGTTCTATCACCCTGATGAGCCTGCGCGCACCGCCGCGATGCTGATGCACGGCAACTGCATGAATTTCTATATCGGCGTGCCGCGCTTTCTGCCGCCGCATCTGACGAAGCTTGGGCTCGCTTCGCTCGCCTTCAATCGGCGCGGCCACGACATGGTAGCGACCTTGAACAGCCGTGCGGTTTCGGGCGGCGCGTTCCAGACGACCGGGGAGGCCATCGAGGACAATCGCTACGCCGCCGCATGGCTCGGCGAACGCGGATTTGCGTCGCCGATCGTGATAGGTCACTCGAACGGTGGCCTGCTGGCGGTGCGGCATGTGGCGGACCATCCCGAGACGCCCGCGCTGGTGCTGCTCTCGGCTCATCTTGGCGGGAAAGCGGTCCTCCCGCTTGCGAGCAAAGTTGGGCTTCTCGGAGGCGAGCGCATGGCCGAAGTCGAGCGCCAAGCGCGCGAGATGGTCGCGGCCGGCCGCGGCGGCGAGCTGATGGTGCTGCCAGGCTGGTGGCACGTCCTCACGGCTGAGAGCTATCTCGACTACGGTGAGGAATTGCCCGATTTGCTGGCGCTTGCGCCGCAGATCAAATGCCCGGTCCTCTACATCCGTGGCGATAAGGAGCCGGCCCACATCTATCCGGCGGAGGAGTTCGCCGCGCGCACCAAACGGTGCGACGTGCGTATCTTGCCAAACTGCGATCATTTCTATGGTGGACAAGAGGACGCGGTCGCCGACATCATCACTGAATGGCTCAAGGACGTGCTGGCTAAAACTTGATCAGGCTAAAATGCAACCCTGCCGATTATAATATAACAAACGCGCCACTAAGACCACTCAAGTTTTTTTGGTGGGGAACGTGACGCGCTGAAGGTCGTTCGCGGCTGGCTGACGCAGGTTGGCGCCAAGCTTTGGACATCGCACCAGGCAGTCCTTGGGAATACGGCTACTGCGAATCTTTTAACGGGAAACTGCGCGACGGACTGATGAACGGAGAAAGTTTTCTACAGCCTGAACGAAGCAAAGATCGTCAGCGAGCAATGGCGGAAGCAGGACAACACCATTCGACCGCACTCTTCACTCGAATACCGAACACCTGCGCGCCACAGACAATGAACGTTTATCCCAACACTAAATCAAGCCGCGCAAATGCCATAATCTCATCTTCACGCCGGTACAAAAATCCCGTCAGGCCACCCCTCCTTGAGCATATCGAAACAAAAGAGGCCGCCAACTGAGGCGGCCTAAAACTAAAATCACCGATCGAGCCCTAGGGAATTGTCGTTTCTAAACGAGTTTGGCGGCATTTCTGCTTTGCCCAGTTGATAATACATACGTATGAATCTATAAGTTGATCTATGAGGCAGAATTAGCCGCTTTAGGATTAGGACGAGGACATCGCAATGCTGGATAAAACGCGCCGCGAACCGTGCCGCAAACTTCTCATCAAGGGGACGCAGCTCGCGGCCGGGCGCCATGCTGGCGAGATCGTCGATATTCTGATCGCAAGGGGCAAGATCGCCGATGTCGCGCCGCACATCGACGCCGCCGACGCCGAAGTGCTCGATGGCAATCAAACCCTCGCATCACCGGGCTTCGTCGATGGGCATCGCCATCTTTGGCAGACCAACCTGCGCGGTATGCTCGCCGACACCGTCCTCGCCGACTACTACCGCGGAGTGCGTGTCGGCTATGCCACAGCGTATACGCCAGACGATGTATATGTAAGTACCTATGCCGGTGCAGTCGATGCCTTGCGCGACGGTGTCACCACCGTTCTCGATCACTGTCACATCATAAACTCGCCAGAACACGCCGACGCCGCTGCTAATGCGCTGAAGGACGCGGGCATCCGAGCGATCTTCTGCTACGGGTTTTATGCACCCCCAATTAAAAATCCAGTGTTCCGCGAACGGCAGGACCGCTACCGCGATGTCGGTCGAATGCGGCGCGATTTTTTCCCGAGCGATGATGGTCTGATAACGCTCGGCGCCGCGCTGACCGAGCAATGGCTTGTGCCTGAGGACGTCACTGCGGACGAGGTTAGGACCGCGCGCGACTTGAACTTGCGCAACGTGACACTCCATGTCGGTGCAAATCCTGCCAAAACGGACATTGAACGTTTCCGTTGCACGGGATGTTTCGGTCCAACCTTCACCTATTCACATTGCAATAGTTGCCAAGCGGCGTTCTTCAAATTCGCCGCAGAAACCGGTGGCGCCGTGGTTTCCACGCCGGAAACTGAACTCGGCATGGGAATGGGGTTTCCCTCGACTAACAAGGCTTTGGAGGCGGGCGCGCGGTTCGGTCTCGGCATCGATATCGTGTCCTTTGGAAACGGTGACATGCTGACGACGACGCGGCTCGCTCTTCAAACTGCACGTGCACTCCATTGCCAACCGTCTGTGCTCGCCGGTAAGATGCCGGAGTCCTCAGGCTATACGACCAAGGATGCGCTGGCCTGGGCTACAAGCGGCGACGCCGTCGGCCTGACGGACAAAATCGGCAGCATCGAAACCGGCAAACACGCCGACGTCGTACTGTTCAAGACTGATCGCCTCAATCTGTCACCGCTCAGCAATCCTGCTACTGCCATCGTAATGCATGCGCGGTCCAGCGATATCGATACCGTGATCGTTGGTGGCCAGTTGCGGGTGAAGGACGGCGAACTGGTCGGCGTTGATATCAAAGGCTTGCTGCCAAAACTTGAGCAGTCAAAACGGTCGATCGTGGAGCGCGTGCGACAGGCACGCAGCGAGCAAAGCGATATGGGTCAGGCTTACGAGACCTTGATCGCCGGCAAGCCCTAAACCGCACAGCGCTCATAATGATCGGAGCGTGACTAACCGACGTCCCGGCCCCAAAGCTTGCGGCTGGCGATGGCTGCGCCTTCGCTGCAAGCTCGCATCTTCGCCCACACGACATCGCGCGCCACCAGTTCGGTCCCCGCCGAGGTGCCAAAGCCGCAATCGGTGCCGGCAATCACGCGCGTGCGGTCGCCGACCACGGCGACGGCCTCGCCGATGCGGTTGGCCACCACCTGAGGGTGCTCGACGAAATTGGTGGTGGTGTCGATCACGCCTGGAATGAGCAACATGGTATCGGGCAGCGGATTACTGCGCAGCGCGTCGTATTCGTGCTGGTGCCGGGGATTGGCAAATTCGATGCTCAGGGCGCCGACCTTGGCGTAATACATCAACGGCAACAGGGTTGCCAACGGCACATCGTGCGTGTGCGGCCCCTCCCAATTGCCCCAGCAGCAATGCAGCCGAATATTCTCCGCCGGAATTCCTTCAATGGCGAGATTGATCGCCTCGATGTGGGTCTCCATCGCGCGGATGAATTCGGCGTCGCTCTTATCCTTGTAGAGGCGCGCGCGTTCCATGCCGAGGTCCGGACAGTCAATCTGCAGCACAAAACCGTTCTGCACGATGCAGCGATATTCCTTCGCCAATTCGCGGGCAAGGGCCAACACGTAGGCTTCCTGCGTCTCGTAATGCGCATTCAGCATCGTGGTAGCGATGATGCCAGGCGAGACGGAAGTGATGAAGGCATCTGCCGGCGTCTTGCCCGCCTTGGTCAGCGCGCTGCGCAGCAGGTCACATTCCGCCTGAACATCGGCGAGGCTGTCGTAGGACAATTCGGCGACCGCCTGCGGTGCGTTGCCGATGCGCGTATGACGCCCCATCCGCTGTCGCCGCAATTTTGCGAATTGCGGGAAGTCGTCGATATCGCGCGGCGTCGGCCGGCTGGACTCGCCGCCGAAGCCGCGCATGCGCTGGGGCAAGTAGGTCGAAAACCCCGGCCGTGACTGCTCTCCATCGCTCACGATGTCGCAATTGGCCGCGACCTGCTCGCGCACGACAGCATCGACCGCGGCGTGAATTTCTCGGTCCAGCGCCGTACGGTCGATCGGGTTGCTGATCTCATCCTCTAGCAACAGTTCGGACAACAAATCGGTTTGCCGCGGAAGGCTACCGCAATGCGTTGTCAGGATTCGATCTGCGCTCGCTTGCATAACAGGCCTCTGATAGTGGAAAAGCGAAACCTAACCGACTTCCGGAAGAGGTTTGCCGTTCGCGGTTGCGATTATAGCGCCAATCAGCACGAACGCGATGGCGCAAGGTTCAGTCCCGCTGTGGGTCCAATTGGGGATAGTCCCCCCGCTGGATGGCGACGTCTCCAGCTTCCAAGTGGACCTCTTCATCGTCAGGGTTCATGTCGATGTCGCCAGGTAGCTCTGCATAATGAACGGAATCGGTCCGATGACGCTGCTGCGTGACGCCGGCCGAATCGAAAAACGGTACCTCAGTTTCGCTGGTGCGGACAACTCGCTTCGCACCGTCGGAACGATCGTCACTATTCGATAGGAAACTCGTTTTCGTGGACAGACGACAATCGCTTCTCCGTCCGGCTGCAATTCCTTGGCACATATGGCGTCGTCGCGAACGGCATTGCCTACCATCCATGTCATGGTCAGTCACGGCCCGTTGGTCTTGATAATTCCAGGCCGGCCCTTCGTGCGGGCACTTGCTCCCTTCCAAATACACCCTTGACAGATTAAAACATACGTATGATAGCTTCCATCCTCAATTTAGAACCGCGCCGGCATGAGTGCGAGCCAAATAATCACTACGGGGAAACGAAAATGCGAAAGCTTCTAGGAGCAACGGTCGCTGCCCTCCTGACCTGCACTGCGGTGCACGCGCAGGAAACCTACAAGGTTGGCAGTTCGGTCGGCCTGTCGGGTTACATCGCCTTCATCGATGGGCCCTGGAAGGACGGCATTGCGCTCGCCGCCGACGCGATCAATCAAAACGGCGGCATCCTCGGACGAAAGATAGAAGTCGTCGCAGAAGACATGCGATCGGAACCGGCGGAAGCCGTAACCGTTGCCCGGAAGCTGATCAATTCCGACAAGGTGATCGCGCTGATCAACGGCTGCAGCTCTGCCGGCAACGCCGCAATGGCCGCCTTAGTCGCACGCGCTAAGATCCCGATGATGCTGTGCTCAATCCTCCCACCAAAGACAGAAGACCATAAGTGGGCGTTCTCCTATCTGCCGCCGCCTGTGTTCGATGTTGAAATTCGCTACGCCCACCTACAAAAAGTCGGGAAGAAAAAGGTCGGCATTCTCTACGATGCCACCCCCTATTCCGGTTTACAGAAGCGGACCGCTGAGGAACTGGCCGCCAAATACGGCATCGAGATCGTGGGGGCCGAACAGTTCAAGCCAGCCGACGCCGACATGACATCTTATCTGACCAAGCTCGACGCAGCTGGCGCGCAGGCCATCATAAAGATGGGCAGCGGACCCGCCACCATCACCGCCGTGAAAGCGATTAAGCAACTTGGCTTGTCGCTACCGTTACTGGCCAGCACAGAGGATCTTGATGTCGTGCGAGGTGCAGCAGCGGCACTCGGTGATCAGTTCATCTTCCCGGGTCAACGCACTCAGGTTCTGCACTTGCTGCCGAAGGGCGATGCCAGCGTGAAGGCGACCAGCGAATTCCTGACACTATGGAAGGCGAAGTACGGCGACCGCGATTCGACCTGGGCCGCCCGCGGCTGGGATGCATTGCAGACCGTCGTGGTAGCGATCCGCAAGGTCAACACGGTCGACGGCACCAAAGTCCTTGCGGCCATCGAGGACAATTCGTCGCTCGGTGGAGCCAGCGGCGACCTGCAATTCAGCCCAGACAATCATCTCGGCGTGCGGACTAACCCGTACTACCTTGCCACGATGGTCAACGGCAAAGTTGAACTTGTTCAATGACCGCGGATGGGAAGGCCTTGCTCAGGATCGAGGGGCTGTCGGCATCTTACGGACAGAACGACGCGCTTGAGCCGTCGTCGCTGCATGTCGACCTGGGCGAAATTGTCGTCGTGCTTGGGCCGAACGGCGCCGGCAAATCGACGCTGATGCGCGCCATCATGGGTTTGATCGCGACCCGTGGCCGCATCTATTTCAAAGGCGAAGAGATCTCGCAGAGGCCGACGCGCCAGCGAGCCAGCGCCGGCGTGACGCTTGTGCCGGAAGGGCGCGGCATCCTCGGGCCGCTGACGGTGATGGAAAATCTCGAGCTCGGCGCCTATGGACGCTATGGCCGCGTTCCGAAACACGAGATAAGGCGATCGTTCGACAAGGTGTTCGGGCTGTTTCCCCGGCTCGCCGAGCGCAAGGCGCAGAAGGCCGGGCTTATGTCGGGCGGCGAGCAGCAGATGCTCGCGGTGGGGCGCGCGCTGATGTCGGACCCTTCGCTGTTGTTGCTGGACGAGCCGTCATTAGGATTGGCGCCGCGCGTCACCCAGGAGATTTTGCAATCGCTGGCCGCGCTGAACAAGGAGGGCTTGACCATCCTGTTGGTCGAACAGAAGGCGCCGCTGGCGCTCGAAATTGCGGGCCGCGCCTATGTGCTTCGCAGTGGCAGGGTTGTCGCCGCCATGCACACCGCCGATATTGCCGGCCCAGAAGCGTTGGCCGCACTCTACCTCGGGGCTTGACGCGATGAATCTTCAAACCTCCAACTCGCCGATTTATCGCTGGACGCTGGCGGCCGTGGCGGTAGCGGTCGTGCCGCTCGTCGCCAACGACTACGTGCTGTCTCTGCTGATCGTCGGGGCGATCTACGCGATCATGTGCATCGGACTCAATCTATTCATGGGGCAGACCGGACAAATCTCGTTCGGCCACAATGCTTTTGCCGCGATAGGTTGCTATGGAACCGCCATTCTAACCACAACCTACAATTGGGCGCCCGTGCCTGCGCTGATCGCATCGGCCGTTTTGGCGGTGTTGCTTGCGCTCGTCGTCGGTACGCCCACGCTGCGGCTCAAGGGCCATTACCTGGCAATGGCTACGCTGGCGCTCGGGCTGATCGTCTTCGAACTGGCGGTTCAGATGGAATGGCTGACCGCCGGATTCCTCGGCATCTCGGGCATTCCGCCATTCTCGCTCGGCTTCTGGACCGCGCAGACCGATATCCAGTATTACGCCCTGGTCTGGGTCTTTGTCGGCGTGGGGATGTGGCTGTCGCACCGCATTGTCAAATCGCGGCTCGGCCGAGCTTTCGGTGCCATCGCCGGCGACGAGAACGCCGCCTCCGCACTCGGGATTTCGGTGTCGCGCTACAAGCTCAAGGCGCTAGCCATTTCCGCGGTCTATGCGTCAGTCGGCGGCTCGCTGCTGGCGCATTATGTGTCGTTTGTCAGCCCCGAAGTGATCGGCATCGGCCTGGTGACGATACTGTTCACCATGGTGTTCGTCGGCGGCATAGGCACCACCGCCGGCCCGGTGCTTGGCGCCATCGTAATCAACGTGCTGCCGGCTGCGCTGACGCAATTCCAAGACTACCGCCAACTGGCCTACGGCGCGATGCTGTTGGTGGTAATCATGTTCGTGCCGCGCGGCTTGCAGTCGCTGGTAAGCCTCGGTCTGAGCTGGAAGGGGGCCGCGCGATGACGCAAGTCCCCTTGCTCAGCCTGAAATCACTGACCAAGAATTTCGGCGGCATTGCCGCGACCAACGATATTTCGCTCGACGTGGCAGCGGGCTCGATCACCGCGGTGATCGGCCCGAACGGCGCTGGCAAGACCACGCTGTTCAACCTGGTCGCCGGTTTCTACCGGACTGACAAAGGCCGCATCGAGCTCAACGGTCAGGACATCACGAATAGGCCGCCCGATCAGATCGCATCGCGTGGATTGATCCGGACTTTTCAGCTCGTCCGCCC
Organism: Xanthobacteraceae bacterium; assembly: GCA_028290465.1. Classification (GTDB taxonomy): domain Bacteria; phylum Pseudomonadota; class Alphaproteobacteria; order Rhizobiales; family Xanthobacteraceae; genus FEB-22. The sequence goes on from JAQGJU010000148.1 coordinate 14,186, forward strand.
GTTCGCGCAGATGACCGCGTTCGAGAACGTGCTGGTCGGTTTCCATCTGCAGACCCGCGGCGATCTGCTTTCGGCGATCATCCGGCCGCGCTGGCTGCAGGAGCAAGAACGCCGCATTCGTGAGAAGGCCGCGCAACTGCTCGACATGGTCGGGCTCGGCGTACAGATGGACACGCCGGCGCTGAGTCTCACTTACGGTCAGCAGCGGCTGCTGGAGATCGCGCGGGCGCTGGCAGCGAAGCCATTGTTGCTGATGCTTGACGAACCGGCCGCGGGACTGACGTCACAGGAAACTGCGCAACTTGCGCGCCTGATCAAGATCATCCGCGACCAGGGAATTTCTATACTGCTTATCGAACATGACATCGAGTTGGTGATGGGCATTGCAGACACGGTTTGCGTGCTCGATTTCGGCCGTAAGATTGCGAACGGGACACCGACGCAAGTGCGGAAAGACCCTGCCGTTATCACCGCATATCTCGGCCCCGTCGACACCAAAAAAAGTTTAGCCAATGTATGACATGTCCACGATCCTTCAGTTCCTCGTCAACGGCATTGGCATCGGCTGCATTTACGGCCTCGTCGCGATCGGATTTGCTGTTATCTTCAACGCCAGCGGCATCGTGAATTTCGCGCAAGGCGTCTTCGTGATGCTGGGCGGCATCTTCACTTACGTGACCTTCAAGACTGGATATTTTCCGCTGTGGCTATGCGCCGTCATCTCCGTGATGGCGACGGCGGCGATCGGCGCGATTTTCCAAATATTGATCGTGCGCCCGCTGCTTAAGAAACGCACTGCGCTGTTCATGATGATTTTGGCAACGCTGGCTGTGGCGGTGATTCTGGAAAATGCCGTTCTGCATCTGGTCGGGGATCGATCCTTCAGCTTCCCACCGTTTAGCCCGGGCCCGCCATTCAAATGGGGCGGGGTCGTACTCGACCGCCAGATGATCTGGATTGTCACTAGCACCGTCGTGCTGGTCGGGCTGCTGGTTGCGCTTTATCGCTACACCTTGGTTGGCAAGGCGATGAAGGCCTGTGCAATTAACCCGCAGGTCGCGAGCATTCTATCGATCCCGGTGCAGAAAATGTTGGTATATTCATTCGCCCTAAGCGCCGCCCTCGGCGCCGTGGCCGGAATCCTGATCACGCCCACGCAATACACAGCCTATCACATCGCCGTGCCGTTCTCGGTTACCGGCTTCGTCGCCGCCTTGATCGGCGGATTAGGCAACCCATTCGGCGCCTTTGTAGGGGGGCTAATCGTTGGTCTTCTGCAATCCTATTCGGTGCTCTTCTTTTCAGCAGGCTATAAGGAAGTGGTGACGTTCAGCGTCCTGCTGTTGTTCTTATTCGTGCGGCCGGGCGGGTTGTTTGGCTCGCTGGTCGAAGATTGACAGCCTTTACTCGGCCGCTTGCTTGGCGTGCACCCGGGTGGCCGTCCTGCGTTCGCCATTTTTCGCCGCGGTCGCTCTTGCCATTTTCGGCTTTTTACGCCGCGCCGGAGCCGCGCCTCGCATGCCGGCCGATACAAACGCTACCAGTTCATCAATAATACGGTCGGCATCATCGGTATCGCATTGCCCGGCGGACAGACGCTTCAGCCGGTATGAGCGATAGGCGTCGCCGACGATGTTCAGCGTCGACCCAATTGTGAAATCGTACCGCCAGAAGATTTCCTCTTCGTCCAGATTGGGAAGCGCTCGACCAATCGCCTTTACGAACTGCCGTGCCATGGCATCGTGTTGTTCGGAGAGATACGAGCCAATTAGATCTCCAGGCAACGCCCGCGCCAGCATCATCAATCGAGGATAATAGATGCCCGGTCCGCTCCTGTCCTTGGACAATCGCACGAACGGCTCGACTAGAATTCGAATTAAGGTCTCCAGGTCGGGGCGGCCCCCATTTAACAATGTTTCGTAGGCATTGAGGGAGGTTAGCCGAGCCTCGTTGATCGGCGTAGCCAAAGTCCTGAGCACCTCACGGATCAGATTGAGCTTCGACGAAAAATGATAGTTGACCGCACCGAGATTGGCTTTGGCTTCCGAGGTGATATCTCGAATCGAGACCGCGTCGAAGCTACGATTTCCAAATAGCCGAATCGCGGCATCTAGAATTTGTGCTTTGGTGGTTGACTCTGAACGGATGACTTTGCGGCCCATGGGTCTTTGATAAACCTCATATAATGCACGTCAAGGGTTGGTGGCGTCTCAATTTGAATTTTGAGCGGCGGCATTGAGTCAAGGGAACGCATTTTCTGGCGCTGAAATAGCCGAGAAGAAGGCGTCCGGCTCGACTTACGTCCGGCCGAGAAGGATGCAATGGGCAGGAAAGGCGCGAAGAAGCTGCATCTGTGGAGGGGCCGAAATGACTCGCCGCAAATGCACTTGACAAATTGATACATACGTTTGACTGTATCCTGCAATAGTTATGAAACAGAAAACCCCGTCTCCAGCGAAGGCGTTCAGCTCTATGCCGGCAGTGAGTTAGGGCCGAGCACAAAAATGCTTGTGCGGCGCTCTGTGCTCCAACTGACACAAGCAGGCACGCTCCCGCGTAACGCAACCCGTAATAAGGAGGCCCATCATGGCCGCACGCATCCGCCACATTGCGATCTCCGTCAAAGACATCGACGCCACCGCTGATTTTTATGAAAAGGCGTTCGGTCTCAAGCGCTCACCGAAATCGGAAGGGCCGACCGCCTATCGCGTCTATATGAGCGACGGCGAGATCAACCTCGCCCTCTTACAGTATAAAAGCGAAGTCGGTTCGGGCCTAACGAACTCGAGCGAGTTCGTCGGCATTCATCATTTCGGCTTCCAGTGCGACGATCTCGAAGAGCAGCAGAAGAAGATCGAGGCAGCGGGCGGCAAATTCTTCTTTGACCTCGGCGACCCCGACGACGACGATTTCGAGCGCAAGTTTCGAGATCCGAACGGTATTATCTTCGACATCAACTGGAGGGGTTGGGCCATGACGGCGACTAAGGTCTCCGCCCCCGAGGCCGCAACAGAAAAATCTGCTGAAAATAAAGAGCATGCCGAAGCAACTGGAGGAAATCGAAGTTCATCCCAGCGCAACGAAGCGTAGCCGAAAGACATCACAGGCGTGATGGGGGCCGGCGCTGCCGAAGGGCGGCAGCGCGAACCGAGGCGGGTCCCGTCCTATTCGACCGAAATCACGCCCACTGCGCCCATCATATTAACGGTGACGATTTCGAGGATGCGGGAGGCTTCCTCTCAGAGTGCCGCCGTAAATGTCGAGACCGGAGACGACGCCGCTCGCCCCGTCGGTGAATGACCGGCCCCCACTGAGTGGTCCGACTGGGATGTTAGTTTAGAGCCGGCATTTTCGCCACCATTGTTGTTACTGACAAGACCAGGGCCTCAGGCGCCGGCGGCCGCTGGGTTCAAGCGGCTGGTCTGGTCCTGGTGCGGCAACGGCCCGGCTCCGCCAAGGGCGTCATGTTCATCACCATCGAGGATGATGACCGGCATCGCCAATCTAGTGATTTGGCCAAGTCTCTTCGAAAAGCAGCGCCGCATTACCCTGTCGGCCGGAATGTTTGCGGTTCACGGCCGCATCCCAGCGTGAGGGGGAAGTGGTGCACCTCGTGGCTCAACATCTTACCGACCTATCGTCCGAACTCGCGAGCGTCGGCGAACGAAACGGGGCGTTTCCGTTGCCGCATGGACGTGGCGACGAATTCTACCATGGCAGTCCGGGGCTTGATCCGCGGAGTCTGCCCAAAGGCCCGAAGCCAAGAACATCTACGACCCTTACGGCCATATCAATCAGATCAAGGTGAAGCCACGTGATTTTAAATAGTGACGTTCGTCGAAGCAGTCGCGCTGCTTTGGCCGGATAGCCTACTGACCGAGATGTCGCCGCGCACCGCGGTGCGAGATGGCAGACCGCCAATCTCGCGCGAACGAGCTCAGGTGCGCACTATCTAATTGTCGAGCGAAGCGACGTTTTGTCAGGGGCGGCGCAATCCGCCGGCGACCAAAAAAGGCCGCCAGTGGATCGCGGTTTCCTACTGGCGCGCCGCCAGCTCGCGCACGATCGGCGTCCATTTCGCCGATTCCTCGGCCAGGAAGGCTGCGGATTTTTCCGGCGACAGCACGTTGATCTCCGAACCGAGCGCCTCGATGCGCTGACCGACCACCGGATCGCGCACGACTTCGGCAAGACTGGCGTTCAGCTTGGCGATCACCGCTTTCGGCGTTTTGGCTGGCGCCATTACGACGGTGAAGGTGGAAGCGACGAATTTTGGATAGCCGAGTTCCGTCATCGTCGGCACGTCCGGCAATGCCGGCCAGCGGTGCTCGCTGCTCACGGCCAGCGCGCGCACCGCGCCGGCCTTGATGAACGGTGAGGCACTGTTCACTTGGTCGATGCTAAAGTCTGCGTGACCGCCGATGAGGTCGTTCATCGCCGGCGCCGTGCCGCGGTACTGCACGGTCGTCCACTTCAGATTCAACTGCTTCTCCATGTATTCGCCGAGCAGATGGTTGCTCGAGCCCATGCCGGCAGATGCGAAATTCGTGTTACCACCGGCCGCTTTCGCGTGCTCGATGAACTCCTTGAAGCTGTTGATGGGCGACTTTTGATTGATGAGCACAATGAGCGGCGTGAACGAGACCGTCGCTACCGTTTCGAAGTCCTTATTCCAGGAATACGGACGCTCCTTGACCAGGTCCGGCGCGAACAGGATCGGTCCGTTTGCGGTGAAGAAATAAGTGTAACCGTCAGGCGGGGAATTCGCGACGGCTTGGCCGGCTATGACGCCCCCGCCGCCCGATTTGTTCTCGATGATGAAGGTCTGATGCAGTTTTTGTTCCAGAGCCTGGGCTAGAACACGGCCGACGAGGTCGGCGTTGCCACCGGGCGGGTAGGGTACGATGAAACGGACCGGGCGCTCCGGCCAGCTTTGCGCCGATGCGGCGGCCGGAAACGCCAGCGCGCCTGCGAGAGCCAATACGGCAAACAATACTCGCATCATTCAATCCTCCCTGTATGGACCGTCGTCGTTTTCGATCGCGGTCTCTGTTTGAATTTTAATGCGCGCCTCGCTCAATCCGGACGCGCGGGTCGGGGAACCTGCGTGCGGTTCACTCGTCCAACACCTTGTTCAAATTTCCGGTCACCCTGTGAAGCAGCCGGAACAGCGTGCGGCGATCCTCCTGGTTCAGCGCCGTATAGGCAATCTTGTTCGTCTCAATGGCGCAAGGCCACAGACGGTCGCGCAGCGCCGCGCCGCGCGCGGACGTATACACCAGCACCTTGCGCTTGTCGGACGGGGCGGATGATCGCCGGATCAGTTTCTTGCGCAGCAGCGATGCGATGACGGAGGTGGATGACGCGCGCTCGATTCCGATGCGCCGCGACAACTCGACTTGGGTCAGTCCCTGCTCATCCCACAATTGCCGCAGGTGTTGGAATTCACTGAAGCTGATGCCATGCGCGGCGAGTTTGCGCCGCAGCACGCGGTTAAAGGCGTTGTCGGCGTCGCGCAGCAGCATGCCGAGGCCGACCTCAGGCGCATCGCTGACAGTGATGGATTTCAACCCGCCTGCTGCGGCCTTGTCGCTGAGAGTGCTCACGATGATATCTCGTCTTCCACGCTGCATTGCGAGTATCGTAAGGCCCCATACGGCTTGACGCAAGCTGTATGGGGCCATACAGTTCGACATATCTTGAGGAGCGAGGAGCTGACCGATATGCCGGAAATTCGGGTCTGCGAGCATGGTGAAATCGCCGACGGCGCGGTGCGGATCGTTAAGACGGGGCGACTGGAGATCGGCGTCATCCGGCAGACGGACAAATACTACGCGTATCGCAATCTCTGCCCGCATCAGGGCGGGCCGGCCTGCGAGGGGCTGCGCATGCCGGGCGTCCGTTCGCAGATCGAGAATGGAATCTTCATGGGTCAGACCTTCGACGAAGGCGATATGCACATCGTCTGTCCATGGCATGGCTACGAATTTCATCTGGCCGACGGGACCAACGTCTGCGATGCGAAGCTCAAGCTGCAGAGGTTCGACGTCGTGCAGCGGGACGGGGCCGTTTATGTCGTCGTCTGAACCATCCATTGCCGAGCAAAGCTTCAGCGCGCTGGCCGTCGAGATCGCGGGCCGGATGGCGGAAGCGGTCGACGACCGCGCACTTGACCGCGTGCCGGACGAAGCGCTCGGTCAGATCTTCGGAAGTCTGATCCGCGTTTTCGCGGCCAAGGCGCAGGACGGGCATACGCCACGGCCGTTCGCCCGCAACAGCGGCATCGCGATCACGGACGTGGCGATCTGCTGCACGGCGCTTATGGATAGCGTCGGTCTCTCGACGTTCGAGCTCGGCGCTTGGGAAAGCATGTCGGGGCTCGGCAAACTCGACAGAGACGGAAAATGAGAATTTCGGGCGAGGAGCTATCACGATGAATACCCATGTGAAACCGGGCGACCCGACGTTTCGTGACCTCGCCAGCGAGGAGTTCGACACCCGCGTGCATCTGGCGCACGCGCGGGAACAGGCACTCGTCCGGAAATACGAAGATTTCCTGATCGTCGACGTAGATTCGCATCATTACGAAACCGACGCGTTTGACGAGATAGCGAAGTACATCACCGATCCGGTGATGCGCCATGAAGCGCTTTTCCAGGGCATGGCCCGCGGCGGCATCACCTCGACAGATGGGTCGTATCAAGAACTCGCCGGACGCATCACGCGCTATCCCAACCGGCGCAAGGAGAAGGTACCGGCGGAGCCGCATCGGGACATTACGCTGATGCACCGTTGGATGGATCCAATGGGCGTCGACATTGCCGTCATGTTTCCGACGCCGATGCTCAATCTGGCGGTCTGCCCGCGCGTCGAACTCGAGGTCGCGCTGGCCTTTGCCTACAATCGCTGGCTCTGCGATACGGTGCTCGACAAGGACCCGCGCATCAAGTCGATGCTCTATCTGCCGTTCAACGATCCGGCGGCTTGCCTGAAGGTGGTCGAAGAGTTCGGCGAGCATCCTGGCTGCGTCGGCTTCATGGTCACGGCCACGCATTACAAGGGCGTCTACGATAATGCCTATGCGCCGGTCTACGCGGCGATGCAGGAACGCAACCTGCCGCTTGGTTTCCATGCGATGTTCAGCTGGGGCGATCAGAGCCTGCGGCTGACCAACCGCTTCATCGGCGTGCATGCGCTGGGCTTTGCTTGGCACAACATGCTGCAACTCACCAATTGGGTGACCAACGGCATGCCGGAGCGTTTCCCCGGGCTGAAGACGGTGTGGATCGAGAGCGGACTAGCCTGGGTTCCGTTTCTGATGCAGCGGCTCGACAACGAGTACATGATGCGGCCGTCCGACTGTCCGGAGTTGAAGAAGAAGCCTAGCGACTACATGCGCGACATGTTCTTCACCTCGCAGCCGATGGAGATGGTGGACAACAAGGCGGCGTTGGAAGTCACCTTCCAGATGATCAATGCCGAGACGCAGCTTCTCTATTCGTCCGACTATCCGCACTGGGACATGGATCTACCGAGCACGATCTACGATCTGCCATTCCTGAGCGAGACCGCCAAGCGCAACATTCTCGGCGGCAATGCGCAGCGCTTGTTCAACCTGAAGCCAGTTTACGCCGATTGGAAGCTGCAGAGCCGGGGCGAGTAGGGCGACAGCGACCAGGTACCGTCGGCAGCATGATCTCGGCGAGCGGGCCGTTGATGCTGATCGTGCCAGAAAACGACGCGCTTACCGCGAGGCCAAAATGGCGCCGCAGCATAGGGGGGATCTTACTCGCTGGAATGATAAACTTTCCGAGGTCCTAGCTCTCGGGTCACATCCCAGATTCGATGGCCACGATATTCTTCTCGGAAACCTTGTTTATGGCGGGATTGACCGGACGGTCACCGTAATCCGCCGGATCAACCGGCGCGGCGTCATCGCACCTCTTTTAACCGCCCGCTACCATACCGGTATCCACCCCCCGTGTGGCCCAGCCGGTCATCCGCTTCTCGATCATGACGGCTACCACGTACATTGCGATTCCCATCACGCCGGTCACCACAAGCCCAGCAAAGGCGAGCGGCACCTGGAAGCGAGACGACGCGACCAGCATGAAATGGCCGATCCCACTGTCGGATGCGACGGTCTCCGCGACGATGGAACCGACGAATGCGACGGAGATCGCAATCTTCAGTGACGCGAAGAAGTAAGGCATGGATCGCGGAAGGCCGACTTTCAGAAGAATTTGATGCTGTTTTGCACCGAGCGCACGGAGTACGTCGCGCAGCTCCGGTTCCACCGTCGCAATGCCGGTCGCGACGTTCACGAGGATTGGAAAGAACGAAATGAGGAACGCGGTAATGATGGCGGGAAGGGTGCCGATTCCACACCAGATCACGAGGATTGGTACGACCGCGACCTTTGGAACAGAATTGAAGCCGATCAAGGCTGGGTAGACTGCGTCATAAAGAGCCGACGATGCGCCGATCGCGGTGCCGGCGGCGAGACCGAATGCAACCGCCAGCAAGAATCCTATGATCGTCGTCACGAATGTTTGCCATGACGCCAGCAGGATAGGACCACGCCACTCCCATCCGGCGGCAAAGATGGCGCTAGGCGCCGGCAGCACAAACGGCTCAATCTTGAGGAGCCATACGGCCAGCTCCCACAGCAAGAATGACCCAATGATAACGAGATAAGGCGAGGCTTTGCGCACGAGTTTTCTACGCCGCGAGCGACGCACCGCTTCCTTAGCGGGTGCTGCAAGGCCGGCTGGCTTAGTTTTCCCGTTCATGGGACCTCGGCTATGGTGATGGGTGTCGACGCAGAACGTTACGTAGCGCTTTTTCGGACGTTGCTTATTTGATCGCGGAGCGTTTGAATAATTTCAATCGCCTTGGGGGCGAAGGTCTCATCAAGAGACCGTGGTCGCGGAATATCGACGGCGTGATCGGCGATGATACGGCCGGGCCGGTTGCTCATGACCAGCACCCGGTCGGCCAGGAATACGGCTTCGCGCAAGTCATGCGTAACAAGAACGACCGTGGGCTTGCGAGCGAGCCACAGGTCCTGCAGCGCAAGCCACAGTTCCTCGCGCGTGAACATATCCAGCGCGCCGAACGGCTCATCGAGAAGCAGCAGTGAGGGGTCGTGAATGAGCGCTCGACAGAGCGATGCGCGCTGCTGCATCCCACCCGACAATTCCCACGGATGCTTGGTCTCGAATTCTTGGAGTCCCACCATCTTCAATAGATCGCGCACTTTCGCGAGATAGCTTGGATACTCGCGGCGAAGCCTCCGGATATGCGGTTCCGCAATCTCAAGCGGCAGCATCACATTGGCGAGTGTCGTTCGCCACGGAAGAAGGTTCGGATTCTGGAAAGCCATGCCAACGATATCGAGCGGCTTCGTCACTTCTCGACCATTGACAGCGACCGTACCGGCGCTCGCCGGCCACAAGCCGCTGACTACCTTCATCAACGTCGACTTGCCGCAACCCGATGGTCCGACGACCGCGACGAATTCGCCCTCGCGCACCGTCAGGCTTGTGTCTTGCAGCGCGAGCGTTCCCTCGACGTCGCCGCCATAGCGTAGCGCTACTTGATCAAGTTCGACAAAATCCCGCACCATTCATCTCCCGCTATTTGCAGTCGGCGGTGCATTCTCTTGCTTGATGCACACTAGCCAGAACGTCATCTCGATGTCTTGCCAGTCTTGACTATCCGCGCACTAGAATCGACTTGTCGATCATGGCGTGCACGCCCTTAACGATATTGACCGTCTGCGTTACGTGAAGGTCGCAGGCGAAGCTGCACAGCGCGTAAGCCTCGTCCTTGGAAATGCCCGTGAGGGCAACGATCCAGTCGATCATCGCCCGGAGCGCCTGCTTGGCGGCGGCGTCTAAGCTTGGATCGAGCCCGAAGGTGACGAGCCTGTCAGGCGTTTCCGCGTATGGCATTGTCCAGCGAAGATCCTTGCGGACGTGAAATTCGAAAGTGCCTTTCAGGGCGGTCTCGATCGCCGTGCCATTCACCTCGCCGTCGCCCTGGGCTGCATGGCCGTCGCCCGTGGAGAACAGTGCTCCTGGATGCAAAACCGGCAAATAGATCGTGCTGCCCGCCGTCAGCGCCTTGCAATCCAGGTTGCCGCCGAAATCTCTCGGCTCCTTGCTGTTCAGGCGACCAAAGTCGGCCCGCGGCGCCACTGCGAGCTGCCCGAAGAAGGGGCGCATCGGGACTTTGAGGCCGGACGGCAGAATGGCTTCGTTCGACAGTCTGTCGAGCTTCACAATCATGTTCTGAAAGTACGGAAAATCTTCCGGCAGCGTTCCGCCATAGCCGCGAAAAATGTTCCAGCCCCAATCCTGGCGAAGCTCGATGTCCTTTATCCGGACTTCCAATACATCGCCCGGCTGCGCGCCTTCGACGTGGATCGGGCCGGTATAGATATGGTTGCCCGTGCCCTTTTTAACTTTTTCGAGAATCTCGGTCAGGTCGGCGGGGATCGTGAAGCCGCTTTCCGGCGTTGGCAGCGACCCGGGAAGGCCTGAAACGCAGTCCACCACAACGCTGTCGCCTGAAGCGATCGAGAGTACCGGTGGCAATGTCGCGTCCAGGAATCCCCAATGCACGGTTTGCGGCGTCGATGTCAGATGATGGATCACTGCTCGCCCCTTAATCGCCATTCACGCGGGTGCCGTCTTCCAGGCCGGAAATGCTCAGCTTCCTTGCAGGATTCCTTCCGGCATCTTCGCGCAGTATTCCGCAATATCGCGTGCCCGCGTGAACCAGACGCGTTCTTTCGCGAGCTTATGGTTGACGCAGTGACTCAGCGCCTGCCGCAAGGGACGCGCCCGGAAAGGCTGACCGACAATGAAGCCGTGTATCGAAAGCGCAAAAACGAGCGGGCGCTGCTCGGATTCCTCGAGCATCTCCTCGAATTGATCGACGATCATATCTGCGAACTCCCGCCCGGTCTGATCGCGCAGCGCAACCGTACCAGCATCGTTGAGTTCGAGCGGATAGGGCACCGACAAGATCGGTCCGGCGCGCGTCTTCATCCACATCGGCTGGTCGTCTGCCGGCCAATCAAGCAAGTGAGTATATCCGGCTTCCTTGAGAAGATCCGGGGTCACACTGCTTTCCTGTGCGGCCGGGCCCATCCAACCGTAAGGCCGTACGCCAACATGCTCGGCAATAACGTCGGTGACTTCCTGAATCAGGCGCCGCTCGTCATGCTCCCAGAGGCCCTTGTGCGATTCCGCATTGGTGCGTCCATGCCCGAGGACGTCGTCGCCTCGCTCGCGTATTTTTTCGATGATCTCGGGATAGTTATGACAGACCGAGCTGTTCAACAGGATCGATGCTGGCAGGTTCAGCTTGTCCAGAATATCGAACAGCCGCCAGACGCCGACCCGGTTTCCGTAGTCGCGCCAGGAGTAGTTCCGGTGAGTCTGCGTGACCCCCACCCGGGTAACCGGGTCAACACCGATACCGACGTTAAAAGCGAAATGCTCGATGTTGATCGCAACATAAAACGCAAGTCGCTTCCCGCCTGGCCATTCAAAATCCGGACGCTTCGTGATTGCGGAATATGCGTAGCGTCCATGGCCCGGTAGCGTCAGCATCTTTGTTTCTCCAGCAATGAAAACCACAACCTTAGTGTGGTTGTGCGCGGCGCAATCCCAGCGCCGAACAGGACTCCGTCATGGCGTATACACGAAACTTGACCTAACTTGCAAGGAATGAAACTATCCGTCAAGTTGCTTCATACAACGAAATGGGAGGTTGCAGATGTCTGTATTTCTTCGTGCAATAAGGCGCTCTCTGATTTTGACCGGCGTTGCATATTTGGCAACTTTCGGCGCCATGGTCGCGTCGCAACCTGCGCAGGCGCAGTCGAAAGACGTGCGGGTCATGATGGACTGGCTGATCCAGGGCACGCACGCGCCGTTTTTCGTTGCCGAGAAGAAAGGCTACTACAAGTCCGAAGGACTCAACGTAGCGATCGATTCCGGAAAGGGCGCGACCAATGTCGCCGTCGCCGTTGCCGGCGGCGCCTATCAGTTTGGCATGGTCGATCTGCCGTCGCTCATCAATTTCAACGCCAGCAATCCAAGAACGCCTCTCGTTGCCGTCTATCTGTACTTCGATTCAAATCCGCTCGCGATCGTGAGCAGGAAGTCTGCGGGGATTAAGACGCCGGCGGATCTCAACGGAAAGAAGATCGCGGGCGGGCCGGGAACGGCCGTCTACGACACCATCAATCTGCTGACGAAGTCATCGAGCGACATCAAGATAAACTGGGTTCCGGTTTCGCCGGCCCTTTTTGCGCCGATGCTCCTGCGCGGCGAAGTCGATGGCATCGGCGGCTTTGTCAATTCGATGGTTCCGGGCGCGCTGGAGGCCGGAATAAAGCGTGAAGATCTCGCTGAGCTTCGATACTCGGACTTTGGCGCCAATCTCTACGGCATGGCGCTCGTCGCGAACAAACAATACGCTGAAGCAAACCCGGCAACTGTCAAAGGTCTGATCAAAGCGGTCAATCGCGGCCTTCTTGATACGATTGCGAACCCGGATGAAGGGCTGAGCATTCTCAAGGCACGCGATCCGATGATGAATCTCGACATCGAGAAGGTCCGACTGGGTATTGCGCTCGATCTCATCAATACCCCGCATGTCGCCAAGAATGGCCTGAGCACGGTGGTCGACGAACGCCTCCAGAAGACGATCGACGATATCGTCAGCGTGAACAAGATCGCCAACGCACCGAAGCCCTCCGACGTCTATGACGCCAAATACCTGCCTCCGGTCGCAGACCGCATGATCAAGAAATAAAGTACGCAACAGCAACTGAGCAGCCCCCGGGTTCGACTTTCGGACCCGGGGGCGACAGTTCATTTCATGCCGTATCGCTCTGCGCGGTGGATGTGACTGCATTGCGAGCTGTAAGGATATCGGGTCGTTCTTCGCCTTGTTGCCCAGCCCGAAGGCATTGGCAGTTGTGCCGAGCGTATTGGGATGGGTCGTTGTGGCGGAAGGACTGCGCGCGTCTATCATATCCTCCTCAGTTTCTTCACCCAGTTGCCCACTGCATACACAGACCGATTCCTAAATGACCCATTTTGCAGCCGCCAATATCCTTATACTAAGCCTGCAAGTGCCGACCACCGCATCCTTCGCAAGGCGGTAGGCGGAAACATCGGAATAGAAAGATGCCAGCTCCATTGGAAGGGACATTGGGCCACCGCCTCCGGCGCGCGCGGCGGGAACGCAAGGCGACTCTGAAAGAAGTCGCCGAAAGGGCGGGGTGCTCGGAGAGCGTTCTCTCAAAGCTGGAGAATAACAAGGCGCAGGTCTCGCTGAACCTGCTGCGGCGTGTCTGCAACGCGGTCGACCTCACCATGGGCGAGTTGTTCGCTCCCGGCGACGGCGCCAACAGCGTGGTCATACATGTCGGCCAGCGTGAGGTCGTCCAACTCAACCCGTCGAGTTCTGGACAGAAGTCTGTTCTGGAATGTCTCATCCCGCGTGACACGTCCTCCACGCTCCAGGGCAACATTCACGTCATGTCTCCGGGGTGCGGAAGCGAAGGCATGGTCACTCATGAGGGCGAGGAAGTCGGCTACGTGATCTGCGGAAAAATTGAACTGACCGTGGGAGATAGAATCTATCAAGCGAGCGAAGGAGATTCGTTCTATTTCCGGTCGGAAGTCCCGCACGGCTATCGCAATGTCGGCAACACCGAAGCGCGGATCATCTTCATCAATTCTCCGCCCACGTTTTAAGACGCGAAGCCACGATGGTTCAAATAAATGGAAACTTCGATGAGTGACGTAATCCCGCCAGGCAGAGCCTGGTCGCAAAATGTGCGTGCCATATCCTATATGGATCTTGAAGGTCGGCCTGCGTTCAAGATGGCGATTCATCGTAGCGGCGAACGATGGTACCTCTATGCGGCGCATTTCTGGCACAGCGGCCTCACCGTTGTCGACATAACCGACGCCGATGCGCCACGACAGGTGCGCTTCATTCCCGGACCACCCAATACCTGGACATTGCAAGTCCAGGCCGCGGACGGGCTGTTGATCACATCGCAGGAACGGATATTAGACGGGTGGGGCGGGGACGCCGACCAACCGTTCGGCGAGGGCTTCATCATTTGGGACCTGAGCGATCCTGAAAACCCGCGCCAGCTCGGCCATCACAAAACAGGATATCGCGGCACGCATCGCAACTATTACGACGGAGGCCGCTACGTCCACGCGACGTCGATGATCGAAGGATATGAAGGGCATATCTATCAGATCGTCGACATCATCGATCCGTCACGTCCTGTGGAAGTATCGCGTTGGTGGTATCCGGGCCAGTGGACGGCCGGCGGCGAAGGCGGCGTTCCGTCCGCGACTTTTTTGCACGGCGGCGCTTACGTCAAAGGCGACCGCGCCTACCTGCCCTACACCGCTGGCGGGTTCGTGATCCTCGACATTTCCGATGTGACCCGGCCAACGCTCGTCAGCGATCTTCCTTTTTCACCGCCCTTCATCTCGTTCATCGGCGTGCATACGGCGCTGCCCCTGCTGGATCGCCCACTCGTGGTCGTCAATTCGGAGGCTATCGCCGAACACGGCGACGAGCCGCTCGGCTTTACGGGCATTGTCGACATTTCGAAGGAACGTTCGCCCCGCCTGATCTCATTGTTTCCGATCCCTAAACCCCACCCGGACATGGGTATTCGTAATTTTTACGAGTGGCCGGGCCGGTTCGGGCCGCACAATCAGCATCAGCCGCAGTTTCAGAAGGTGCTTTATCAGGACGAGAACACGACCTTCCTGACCTACTTCAATGCCGGCTTGCGCATTTACGACATTTCCGATGAACGGACGCCGCATGAGATCGGATACTTCGTCGCGCCCCATCCCCTGCAACGCCGTGGACCTCTTCCAAGTAAAGGCCTCGTGACTCAGAGCGAAGATGTGGTTGTCGACAGTCGAGGCAACATCTTCGTCTCGGACAAGAATCACGGAATCTATGTCCTGCGTTTCGATGATCCCCGGCGATAAGCCGTAACGGGCGTAGCAATAAATATATAGATTTCAACGACATCAGCGAACGTCAGCGAACAAGCACGAACGTTCCTAGGCAAAAGTTGCGCCCTCTCACGGCGAAAGCAGTGGTTCGATTCCGCTAGGGCCATTTAAATCCGGCATTTCTTGATTTTCCTTGCGAGGCTTTGGAAGAGCCTCGACGGATTTGGCGACGGCTACGGCATGGCTATGACAAGCTGCCTTAAGCCTGCTCGGCCGCGAGCCGGTCCATGATCCAGCGTCTGAAATCGCGCACCCGGGCCGGCAGCCGGTCGCGGTCCGGATAGATCAGGTAAAATCCGTCGCCGGCATCGACCGTCTGCTCGAACGGCTGCACCAGATTGCCCTTGCGCAGGTCGTCTTCCACGAACCCGCGCCGGCCGAGCACAATACCCAGACCATCGAGCGCCGCGCTGAAGGCCAGATCGGTGCTGGTAAAGGTAATGCGCCGTGCGAGCGCCAGTGATCCGACTCCGGCACTCTGGGACCAGCGATCCCATTGGTCGAGCCCGGCCGACGTCTCCAGAAGCGTATGCTGTTCAAGGTCGGCCGGCCTCTGCAACGGCGGCGCCGACTTCAGATAGGCCGGGCTCAAGACCGGCATCAGGATCCGTCGCAGCAACAGGTCCGTGCGCATCGAACTCCAATGGCCTGTGCCGAGCATGATCGCGACGTCGAACTCGGACGGCAGCGGCTCGTCGGGGCGCACGGTCGTGATCAGCACCTCCTGATCGGGAAACTGGAGTTGAAAGTCCGGCAGCCGCGGCAGCAGCCAGAGCCGGATGAAGAAGCGGGAGCCCCAGATGTGGAGCGGCTGGCCGGCATTGTCGGCGCTGATGGCGCGCGTGCCGGTTTCGAGCTTGGCGAAGGCCTCGTTGACGTAACCGAGATAGAGCCGTCCGGCTGCGGTGATCCGCACTTCGTTGCCGACCCGCGCGAACAGATCGACGCCGAGGTGCTGCTCCAGATTCTTGATCTGCCGGCTGATCGCGCCGGGCGTCACGTTCAATTCGGCCGCCGCCTTGCTGAAATTCTCCAGCCGGCCGGCAGCCTCGAATGCCTTGATGGCGTTGAGCGGTGGCAGGGACATTGGCCGCCTGACTGTGCGTTTTTCTCACAACGGTTAGACAATAACTCGTTTGACCCTGCAAGGGGGCCGCTCCTTTATCCGCGCTCGATGACCTGCCGCGTAAGGACAAGGCCGTGAATTTGCAGACAAAGCCGTCGGCTCTCCGGCCGGTCTTCCCGGTCGGCCGCAGTACGATCGAAAAGAGCCATATCGAGACGATCGCGGACGGGAAGCTCTACGCGCTTCAGAATGTGATGGGGCTGGACGGCCGCGTCAGCGCCTATCCGGCCAATGCCCGCGGCTATTCGGTCTCGAACTGTTACCTGATCAAGGAGGGCAATCGCGCGCTGCTGCTCGACAGTGGCTTGTCGGCGCACGAAGCCTCGATCATCGCGCAGATCCGGTCGCTGACGACGCCCGACACGCTGCTATCCATTTTCCCGCTGCGCATCAACGAATACATGTCGGTCTGCAATGTCGAGGCGATCGCGCAGAGCTTCAATGTCGAGCAGTGCTATTCCGGCAATCCGGACGCGGCGCTTTGGGTCGACTTCGGCCGTCAGTCGGACGCGAAAGATAACGGTGCCTATTCGCTTAAGACTACGCTGGTATCGCGCGCCGAAACACTCCACGTTGGCGACACCCGCGCTGTCGACGTGTTCCAGGCGCCCATCCGCCTGATCAACACACGCTGGATGTTCGACCAGAACACCAAGACATTGTTCACGTCGGATAGTTTCTCGCATGAATGGAGCGACAGTCCCGACGGACCTTGGTCGATCTCGGCGGATGAGTGTACCACCACGCCCGACCACATCCGCAGCTTCCTGCTGAACACCCGCTATTGGTGGCTCGAAGGCGGCAAGACGACCGATCTGCGCCGCAAACTCGGCGCTATTTTCGATAAATATCCGATTGAGAACATTGCGCCCGGTTACGGCCGGGTGCTGCGCGGACGTGCGCTGGTCGAGAAGCAATACAAGATGTTCGACGAAATTTTGGCGCGGCTCGATCAGAGTGTCGTCAAGTCGCGATACGTCGACCGTGACGAGTTGAGGTAAGCGATGCCCAATCCTTCGAAGCCGATGCCACGCGAACTGGCCGACGGCGTGTTCTGGCTCGGCGACTGCCTGGAGCAACGCGCCAAGGGCAGAATCTACCACACCTATAACGCATCCTTCCTGCTATGCGGCACGAACGCCTCGATGCTGATCGAAACGGGGCATCCGAAGGATTTCCCGATCATCGAAAAGCAGCTCAAGGAATTGCTGACGACGCGGGCGCCGCTGAAATATCTGTTCGTCACCCATCAGGAAACGCCGCATTCGGGCGGGCTCGGCCGCGTGCTCGCGTGCTATCCCGAGGCGATCCTCTGTGGCGACATGAGCGATTATCATCTCGCCTTCCCGCAATTCGCCGACCGCATGATGTCGATGACGCTGGGTGACGAAATCGATCTCGGCGGCCGTTCATTCATCGCGGTCGAGCCGGTGATCCGCGATCTGCGCACCACTTGGTGGGGCTTCGACAGCAAGGAACGCGTGCTGTTTCCGGGCGATGGCTTTGCCTACAGCCATTATCACGAGGACGGCCATTGCGGCCTGTTGGCCGAGGAAGCGATCTCGCTCGATCTCGCTGATGTCTCGGCTGTGTTCGCCGACCGCGCGCTGTTCTGGACCAAATTCACCGATATGCAGCTCTACGTCGATCGTCTGCAATGGTTGTGCGATAAGCTCGACGTCAAAGCGATCGCGCCGACTCACGGTCTGCCGATACTGAACGTGCCGCAAACCATGCCGAAGCTTCAGGAAGGGCTGCTGTACGGAAGCTCTATACCTGAGTCTGGTACCGAGACTGGACTGGCACCGCCAAAGTCTTAAATTGCGCGGACCACAGCCGCGAATAACAAACAATAATAGCCGACAGGGAGAGCGACAATGACAAAGCCCGCGCGCACCGCGGCGTGGATCGTAGTCGGCGCCGCATCGATCCTGATGCTGGGCGCGGTCAACGCGACCGCCGGCGACTATCCCGATCGTCCGATCCGCCTGCTGGTACCGGGCGTGGCCGGTGGCGGCATGGATGTCGTCGCGCGGCTGGTGGCCAACACCATCAGCCAATCCCTGAAGCAACCCGTCGTCGTGGAGAACAAGCCGGGCGCGGCCGGCAATATCGCCGTCAATCAACTCGCGAAGTCGCCCCCCGATGGCTACACCATCGTGCTCGGGCAAACCTCGCAGTTGGCGATCAACCCTTCATTATACCGTAATCTGCCTTACGATCCGATCAAGGACTTCGTGCCGGTCGTGCTGCTCGCCGACGCGCCAAACGTCATCGTGGTGACCGCCAAGTCATCGTATCAATCGCTCGCCGATGTTGTCGCGGCGGCGAAGAAGTCGCCGGACGGCATGGACTACGCGACGCCGGGCATCGGTACCGTCTCGCATCTCACCGCCGAATTGTTTGCGCTCAGCGCCGGCATCAAGCTCCGCCACATTCCGTCGCGCGGCGCGCAGTCCGCTCTGTTGGATGTCGCCTCCGGCCGCATCCCGTTGATGCTGTCGTCGATCCCGACCGCGCTCGGATTGATCCAGAGCGGCGAGTTGCGCGCGATTGGCGTTACGGCGCCGGAGCGCAGCCCGGTATTGCCGAACATTCCGACCGTCGCGGAGCAAGGCTATCCCGGCTTCAACGCCGGCACATGGTACGGCCTTCTAGTGCCGGCCGGCACGCCGGCCAACATCGTGGCGCGCCTCAATGAGGCGGGCAATGCGGCGCTCAAATCGCCCGCCATTGTCGAGCGCCTGCAAGCGGAAGGCGGCGTCGTGCTCGGCGGCAGCAGCGCCGCGTTCACCGACATACTCAAGGCCGACAACGGTAAGTGGTCGAAAGTGGTCAAAGAGGCCGGGCTCAGTCAGGAGTAACCGGTTAACATCAGCAGCGCCCCATATATGCTTATGGCGGCGAGGCCGGTTCGCATTGCGCGCATATAGGATCGCCTATTGGCGCGAATTTTCACAAAAATTTCTGAATGCACACGGGCGCCCTGTACCTGAGAGCATGCGGCTGAATCAAAAAAAGCGGACGACTGCAGTGCCTCAGCCGTTGGGTTCAATTGAGCCGACTTTGTCGGAACGGGCCTATATTGATCTGCGAAGGCAGATCCTCAACGGGTGATTTCAAGCCCAGTCAGAAACGCGCGATCCAGCACCCCCTAGAACTGAATGGTTAAACCTCGACGAGGGCGATAAGCTCCTCGCGCGATGAGACCGCCGTCAGGTCCGTCGCGCAATGTCGTGTCGGCAATAGAAACGGAGAGTCAAAGAACTTTCGCGTCCAGTCTGGCGGGTGTAGATTTCCCGAGAAGCCCCATTCATCGTATTGGCGCTTGATATGAAGTCCGACCAAACACGAGGGCTGCGCACGTTCGTCGCTCAGTGCGTCCTGGGCGGCATCGGCCTGGCGTTGATCACGGCGGTCTGCTTTGCACTCAAGCTCGACTTTGCGACCGTCAGCTTCTGCTATCTGATGCTGATTGCGCTGCTCTCGATGATGGGCAGCTTTGCCGCGTCCGTCGTTCTGCCGGTCATTGCGGTTGTATGCCTGAACTACTTCTTCGTCGAGCCGCTGTTCCAGATCCGGTTTCATGAGGTGCAGGAACCCGTGGGACTGGCGGCGTTTCTGACAACGTCGCTGATTGTCACGACGCTGACCTTTAGGGTGCGGCGGAATGCACAAGCCTTGGTGGCGGCTCAGGCGGCGATGATCGACTCCATTCCGGGCATGGTCTGGAGCGCACATGCGGACGGGTCACGCGCCGTCGCCAACCGGCGCTGGAGCGAATTCACAGGGTTGCAGCACATTGAAATCGGCGCGGAGTCCAGCGTCTATCACCCCGACGACCGGGACAATGTCGTCAAACGGTGGCGTCATTCCGTCGTCTCTGGCGAATCGTTCGAGGTCGAAGCGCGTATGAGGAGCGCCAATGGCGACTTCCGCGCATTCCTGATCCGTGCCGAGCCGGTGCGCGACCAGAGCGGCCGCATCGTCAGATGGTACGGGCTCAGCACCGACGTGGAGGATCGCCGCCGCGCGATGGAGGATCTGCGCGCCCGGGAACGGGAGTGGCGGGAGGTCTTCGAGCACAATCCCGCCATGTACTTCATGCTCGACCCAAGCGGTACGGTCCTCTCGCTGAATGCCTTCGGCGCGGCGCAGCTCGGTTACACGGCCGCCGAACTGATCGGCCAGTCGGTGCTGAAGGTGTTCCTCAAGAGCGACTGGCACACGATCAACGGACGGGTCGCCAAGTGCCTGCAACAGCTCGGACAGTCACACAACTGGGAAGCCTGCAAGGTGCGAAAGGATGGGACCAGGCTGTGGGTACGTGAGACTGCGAAGGCGGTGCAGCGGCCCGGCAACCAGATCATCATCCTGGTCGCATGTGAAGACATTACGGAGCGCAAACGAGCGGAGGATGCGCTGCGACAGAGCCAGATGCAGCTGGCCGAGGCCCAGGAGTTGAGCCACACCGGCAGCTTCAGTTGGGAGATGAAAACGGGCGCACTGGTCTGGTCCGATGAGCTGTTCCGGATCTTCGAGCTGGATCGCGCCGAGAAGCCGAGCGTCGAGCTGGTCCTGCAGCGAACGCACCCGGACGACCGTGCCGGGCTCCGGCACGTCCTGACCCAAGTTGAGCGGGAGCGGACGGCCTGGGAGTATGAGCACCGGCTCATGATCGACGGCAGGATCAAGCATGTGCGCGTGGTGGCTCATGCCAGCACCACGACGGGGGACGAGAGCTGGTTCGTCGGCGCAGTCATGGACCGCACCGCCGCGTGGAACGCCGAGCAGGAGCTTCAGCAGGCCCAGAACGAACTTGCGCGGGTGTCGCGTGTAACGACCCTGGGAGAGCTCACGGCCGCGATCGCGCACGAGATCAACCAGCCGCTCACCGGCTTGGTGAGCAGCGGCAGTGCCTGCCTGCGGTGGCTCGCGAGCGATCCGCCCGACCTCGATTCGGCGCGGCGCGCGGTGGAACGGATGACCAAGGACGGCACGCGCGCCGGCGAGGTCATTGGCCGGATACGCTCCCTGGTCAAAAAGGCTCCGCCGCGGCGGGACTGGCTGAACATCAACGATGTCGTGACCGAGGTGTTGGCGCTGATCGGCACCGAGCTCCAGCGCAACGGGGTCTTGATTCTGACCGAACTTTCAAATGACGTACCGTGCGCATTCGGCGACCGCGTCCAGTTGCAACAGGTCGTGCTCAACCTGATCATGAATGCGAACGATGCGATGGCCGACGGTCCGCGCCAGTTGCTGATCCGTTCGGAAAACAAGGAAGCCGATGAAGTCCGCTTGAGCGTCTGCGACACCGGCGTCGGCCTGGACGGCGTGAATGTGGATGCCCTGTTCGAGGCGTTTTACACCACCAAGCGCGACGGCATGGGGATGGGGCTGGCGGTCAGCCGATCCCTCATCGAAGCGCATGGCGGGCGGTTGTGGGCGGCGCCGAACACACCGCGCGGGGCGGTCTTCCAATTCAGCTTGCCTGTGGGCGGGGAGAGAGCATGATGGCCGCTGGCCGGCCGTCGGTCGTGAGCTCACCGGGTGCAGAATCCCGCTTCCACGGATCGTGCGATGGCACAGTTGAATGAGGAGCGCCCGGTCATCTTCCTCATCGACGATGACCCGTCGGTGCGCGAGGGAATCTCGGACCTGTTGCGCTCGATGAGCCTGACCGTACAGGCATTCGAGTCGGCGCAGGAATTCCTCGACAGCCAGCGGCCGGATGTGCCGGGCTGCATCGTGCTCGATGTCAGGCTCCCGGGCCAGAGCGGACTGGAATTCCAGCGTACCCTGGGTAATTCCAACATCGAGCTTCCGGTCATCTTCATCAGCGGGCACGGGGACATCCCGATGTCCGTGCGCGCCATCAAATCGGGCGCGATCGAATTCCTGACAAAGCCGCTGCGCGAGCAGGAACTGCTCGACGCCGTGCAGGCGGGGATCGCCTATGATCGCGCCCGGCGTGCGGGGGCCGGCATGCTCGCGGAACTCCGCGAGCGCTACGAGTCTCTGACCCCGCGCGAACGCGAGCTCCTGGCGCTCGTCGTGTCCGGCCGCCGCAACAAACAGATCGCGGCGGACGCGGGACTGAGCGAGATGACCGTCAAGGTGCATCGCAGCCAGATCATGCGGAAAATGCGGGCTCAATCCGTCATCGACCTGGTGCGGATGGCCGACAAGCTCGGCGTCTCCAGCAAGGCTTAGGCGTCTAAACCAAAGTACTAGGCCTCTCGCCCGGTCGTGGTGCCGGGCCCGCCCTCGGTTGCCGCGCGCCTTCCACAAATTATCCCCGATGCGACCTCTGCTTAATGGCGGCAACGCGGTTGCGCGCGTTAGCTTCATGAGCGTTAGGGGAGGCTGCAAGTGGGAAAGACGGCTTTGATCTCGATCGTCGACGATAATGATTCAGTCCGCGAGGGGATTATGGATCTCATCAAGTCCATGGGTTTCGAGGCAGAAGCGTTCGAGCGCGCCGAGGATTTCCTTCGCTCCTCCCGCCATGCCGACACGTCGTGCCTCATTACCGATGTCCGGATGCCGGGGATGACCGGCCTTGAGCTTCATGCGCGTCTGGTCGCGTCGGGCAAGCCGATTCCTACGATCGTGATCACGGCCTTTCCGGAGGAAGCCGACCGCGCGCGCGCGCTCATGGCCGGCGTCGTTTGCTACCTGCCCAAGCCGTTCGACGAGGATCATCTGCTTGCGTGCATTCAGACGGCCTTGGTGTCCTTCAGCAGCCGCGAGGAAGAGTCATGAAACTCGTCTCTGCACGCCCAGCACACAATATGCGCACTCGAGCCGGTGTCCCCCCCTCTGATCGGGTGCGCATGCGGCCGGTCCGGCGCGATGCGAGCCCCTGCGGACCGGCCGCCCCTCTCTCGGCGCGGCGCGACGCGCAGGCGCAGTTGTTGGTCGGCGCAGCCCGCGTCGCCCAGGCGTCTGTGCTCGCCACGGCGCTGCTCTGCCTCGCGACGGCAGGGCACGCAGCCGAAGGTGATCATGGCCATGGTCACGAATCCTGGCATGCGGAGTTTTATTCCAAGCTGATGCGCCCGGACACCAAGACCCCGTGCTGCAATCTGTCCGACTGCCGACCCACCGAGCTGCGTACGACCGGCGATCACTACGAGGTCAAAAAGGATGGACGGTGGGTCCGTGTACCCCCGGAAAAGATCGTCAAGGTTGCCCCGCCGGACGGCGGCGCTCACATCTGTGCTCCGCCGGAGATCAGTTCGTGGGGACCCGATGACGTCTATTGCGTCGTGATGCCGTTCGAGACCTGACGGCGGCATCAGAACAAGCACTCCAAACCACGTGGAGACGACAATGCTTGCAAGCAACATCGAAGCCACCGCATGCGGGGCAGAGAAACGGCTGGCCCTTTCTGCTCTTGCATTGCAAGCACCGCAACGCGGCGGCTGGTGTGGGCTGACAAGCGCCCGTCCTGCCGCACACGCTGTGCAGCGGGGCATCGAAATCGCTCCAAAACAGGTTGCCAGTCGGTTGGGCACCAGCTGTACCGGCATGGCGGCTGAAGTCGTTCGGATCGGGCCGTGCGAGCGGGTGGATGTCAGGTTTCGCGCGCCGGTTCACTTGCTCGTGGCCGTGGAGGAGGGCGTCAGGGTGGACGGCGAAACGGCCGTGGAAGGACTGCCCGGGTCCCGGCTGCGCGATCGCCGACGCAAGCTGATCTTCGTGCCCGCCGGGCACCATTATCATGAATGGCATCAGACGTCAGCGCCGTCATCCGCCATGCATTTCTACTTCGATCCGGAGAAGTTAAGCCTCGATGACGACAGCGATATCCGCGATGCGCTTCGCGCTCCGCGGCTGTTCTTCGAGGACGCCGCGGTGTGGGAGACCGTGCGCAAGATCTGGGAACTGATCGAGCGCTCCGACGCCGGCGACACCCTCTGCTTCGAGGCGCTCGGCATCGTGCTGGTGCATGAACTGGTCCGCCCCGCGCTGCGGTCGCGGCCCGCTCCATTGGCACGCGGCGGGCTCGCTTCGTGGCAGCAGCGGATCCTTGCCGAATACATCGCAGACCACCTGTCAGACCAGATCTCATTGACCGATATGGCGCGGCTCGTGCGGCTGAGCCCGTACCATCTCTGCCGGGCGTTCAAGGTCTCATTCGGTGCGCCGCCGCACCGGTATCACATCGGGCGGCGTATCGAGCGGGCTAAAGAACTGATGGCAAATCGGGATTGCTCGATCACGGAAATCGCGCTTGCCGGTGGGTTCAGCGACAGCAGCGCATTTTCGGTGGCCTTCCGTAGGAACGCAGGCACGACGCCGAGCGCTTACCGCCGCAGCCTGCGGTGAGCGGCGCCGCAGGAGCATGCACGGCCTATCTCCCGGCGGCGTGTCGCACCGTTGGCAGCAATCGGAAGACATCAGGGACAATTCCAAGCAGGCCGCGTCACTACCGGCCGCTTAACTCAGGAATGTCACCAAAGGCTGAAACGGCGGCTGCCTTGGCGCTGGCGCGGGTCGCGGCCGCGGGATGGAGGTCGATATGTTTGGCGAAAGCCTGATCTGTGGCGCTACTCCCGCTGTCGTATTAGTGCCGACAAATGGAATTGAGCTCGTATTGGCAGCGGCTTTCTGCCTGTCGGTGCTGATTGGCGCCGCTACCGTAGCGGTCTGCCTGCCACCGCAACGCCTACGCCAGTGCGCTTGGGCACGAGCTCTGGGCAGGGGCTCTAAGCAAGCGTGAGGGATTCCTGGTCGCTTTTTTAGATAGGTGCCGCTCGGAAGGATGTGTGGCGTGAATAGCAGTTACAGCAAGGAGCCGTCATGACGACCTATAGCAAACTGCCCGCAATCATCGGGATTCTGGGCGCGGCGGCGCTCTCCGCCGGTACGATCGTCTCGGTCGCGAGCCTTCCCGCCGACCAACAGCAGGACAGCCGGCCCTACAACGAGGACAGCCGGCACGCTGTCGCGCACGGCGGTCTTCGTGATGCCAAGTCAATCAGCAAGTAGTCGCCTGGACCCATCAGGGGCTCCAGTCTCCGCTCGCGACGACATGGCACGAGAGCCAACCGCGCCAGATCTGGTTCCGCAGATTCCGGGCTCGCCGGCCGGTCCGTCGCCCGGCCCTCGAGCATTGCCGGACAGTGACAGACACAGTGAGAGCTCTGGCCACGCCACGAGCGAGAGCGTTGAATCAAAAGTCCATACTCCGGACGGAGAGCCGCCTGGCATTGCAGTTTCGCGCACTGAATCCGAGACGCCGCCGGCGGCGGAGCAGCGGGGCGGCCAGGCGCAAGGCGGCATTCTGCGGCGTCATCCGGTTGCAAGTGCGATGGCGGTACTCATCCTCGCGGTCGCGGCGGCCGGCGGGTATCTCTATCTGGATTACACCGGGCATTTCCAGTCCACCGACGACGCCTTCATTGCTGCGCGCCAGTTTGCCCTGTCGGCCAAAGTGTCGGGCTATGTCACGGCCGTTCCAGTGACGGACAATCAGCACGTCGCCGTTGGCGGCGTGATCGCGCGCTTGGACGATCGCGACTATCGCGTCGCGCTCGAGCAGGCGCAGGCTCAGGTCGCGGTCGCGCAAGCCAATATCCAGAACATCGATGCGCAGATCGTGGTCCAGCAGGCCCAGGTCCATGCCAACGAAGCGCAAGTGGAGCAGACGCAGGCGACGCTCGTCTTCGCGCAGCAGGAGGCGGCCCGCTACGGGGATCTGGCCAAGAAAGGCATCGGGACGGTGGAGAGTGCCCAGCAATACGTCTCGCAACTGCATCAGCAGGAAGCGGCGCTGAAAACCTCTCAGGCCAATCTCACCGTGGCGCAGCAGCAGATCGGCGCCCTCCAGGCGCAGCGGGCCAGCGCCGTCGCCACGCTGGCGCAAGCCACGGCGCAACTTCACCAAGCCGACCTGAACCTGTCCTACACGATATTGACCGCGGCCCAGGCCGGGCGCGTGGTCAGCCTTACGGCGGCCGTCGGCGAATACGCCCAGGCGGGCACCAGCCTGAGCATGTTCGTGCCGGACGAGATGTGGGTCACCGCGAACTTCAAGGAGACGCAGCTCACGGCGATGCAGCCCGGCCAGTCGGTGGAGCTGAGCATCGACGCATTTCCGGACCGCGTCATCCAGGGCCGGGTCGCGAGCGTGCAGCCCGGCTCCGGCACGGCCTTCTCGCTGCTGCCGGTCGAGAACGCCACCGGCAATTACGTCAAGATCGTCCAGCGCGTCCCGGTCAAGATCGTGATCAACGCGGTGCCGCCGGACCTGGTGCTCGGTCCTGGAATGTCGGTCGTTCCGAACGTGCGCATCGATCCGACACCATCGTTGCTTGAGCGACTGAGGGCGTTCCTGTGAGCGACCCGGCCGGAGCTTCGGCCGGTGGCGCATCGGCCGGTGGTGCGACCAAGGCCGCCAATCCGTGGGTGATTGCCATCCTGGTGGCGTTCGCCGCTTTCATGGAGGTCCTGGATACGACCATCGCCAACGTCGCGTTGCGCTATGTGGCCGGCAGCCTGGGCGTCAGCCAGGACGAGGCCTCGTGGGTGGTGACAACGTATCTCGTCGCCAACGCGATTGCTCTCACGGCCAGCGGCTTCTTGGCGCGGATGTTTGGCCGCAAGCCGCTGTTCCTCACCTGCCTCGCCTTGTTCACGGTGAGCTCGGTGCTGTGCGGCCTGGCCTGGAATCTCGACTCGTTGCTGTTGTTTCGCATCCTCCAGGGGCTCGGCGGCGGTGGCATGGTTCCGGTATCGCAGTCGATCCTGGCGGACGCCTTCCCGGAGGAGAAACGTGGACAGGCCTTTGCGTTGTTCGGTGTCGCGGTCGTCGTGGCGCCGGTGGTCGGCCCGACGCTCGGCGGCTGGCTGTCGGATAACTATTCGTGGCATTGGTGTTTCTTGATCAATGGCCCGGTTGGGATCCTTGCGATCGGCCTCATCAGCTATATCCTGCGGGAGTCCCCCGAGGCGGTCGCGGAGCGCAAGCGCATTAGGGAGAAAGGCCTCCGCTTCGACACCGTCGGCTTCCTGCTGATCGTGACCTTCCTCAGCACGCTCGAACTCGTCCTCGACCGTGGTCAGGAGGACGATTGGTTCAGCTCGAGCTTCATCACCATCGTCGCCATCGTGTGCGGCCTTGCCTTCGTCCTGATGATTCCGTGGGAGGCAACGCGCCGGGATCCCGTCGTCGACATCCGCATATTGGGGACCCGCCAGTTCGGGTCGTGCTTCATTGTGATGCTGGCGACCGGTGCTATCCTTTACGCCACCACTCAGTTCTTGCCTCAACTGGTGCAGGAGGGTTACGGCTACACCGCGACCTGGGCGGGCCTCGTGCTCTCGCCAGGTGGGCTGGTTGCCATGGCCACGATGTTCATGGTGGGACGGCTCTCCGGCCGGGTCCAGCCCAAATACCTGATCGCCACCGGCGCGGCGCTGATCGCGTTCTCGATGCACGACCTCACCAGGGTCAATCCAGATCTCGACTTCTGGTTCTTTGCAAACTCACGCATGCTGCTCGGAGTCGGGCTGCCCCTGGTCTTCCTGCCAATCATGACCGCCTCGTATGACGGCCTTCCGAGGGATAAGACCGACCAGGCGTCCACGCTGATGAACGTGGCCCGTAACACCGGCGGCTCCATCGGGATTTCGCTGGCGTCCAACGTCCTGGCGCACCGGGAACAATTCCACCAGAGCCGGTTGGTCGATGCGACCATCCCGTCCAACATCGAATACCAGCACACGCTGCAGCAGATGACGCAGTACTTCGTCGGCCACGGCAGCGCGCTGGTGCAGGCGCAGCAGCAGGCCTTTGCCTGGATCGGACAGGAGGTGCAGTTGCAGGCCATGTACCTGGCTTATATGGACGTGTTCTGGACGCTGATGCTGGTCTCCGCCGCAACCGTTCCGCTGGCGCTCATCCTGCGCAATAGCAAACCTGCGGCCCATCCGCCGCCCGCGCATTGACCTGCTCTCGAGCGTGACGATCCGGCCTGTCGCGGCCGAGAGCGGCGTGACCCATGACCGGACCGCCGCGCCGTCGAGATGCACTGTGCAGGCGCCGCACTGGCCCCAGGCCGCAGCCGAAGCGCGGCCCGTGCAGGCCAAGCCCGTTTCTGAGAACGTAGAGCAGCGGCGTGTCGGGATCATCGACGATGACCGATACCGTCTTGCCATTCACGTTCAACGATGCTGCCGCACGGCGATCTGCTGTGTACGGCGCGGTGCTTGGCGCGGATTGTCGAGTTCGTTCGGCGCTTGCTCAGGCCGGACTGTGGGCGCGATTTCCGGGAAGGGGATCATGGCAAGATTGATCCAGAGCGGGCAATCGCAGCAAGGCGATTCTGATCGGGCCGCCTATCTGCCAATCACTGCGGGATCACAGCCGTCGAACCCGGCGGCACGCGGGCGTTTCGAGGCTTTTGCAACAGGAGGATTTTATGCTGCGTACAGTGACGATCGTTCTTGCCACCGTCCTTGTCGGGTCTGCCCTAGCGCCGACCGGCGCTATGGCCCGCGGGGGCGGCCACACCGGAGGGCACATGGGCGGTCATATGGGTGGTCATATGGGACACATTGGCGGACAACACATGGGTGGGCACATGGGTGGTCTTGGCGGAGCCCATCTCGGTGGCCACCTCGGCCGGGGCTTCGCAGGCCTCGGAGATTATGGCTGGTACGGCGACGATTGGCCGTTGGCCACGGATTGCTACCGGCTGAAGCGGTATCACACCAAGACCGGGTGGCACCATCGCCGGGCCAATGTCTGCGGCTGACCCGGCCGGCGAGCGAACGGGAACGCAATCGGCTGCTTGGAGCATGATCCGAGCAGCCGTCGGCCGACGCGGCGTCACCACCACCTCAGTCGATCGAACGACGAGAAGCCCAAGCAGGAAAAATCGCAGCAATTCCGCGCAAGCGTCGGATCGCGCCGTACTGCATATCCTTGCTGTATCGCAACAAGGTCGAAGAGATGACCAGGACCGACGCGGACCAATTCGTCGAAGCGCTTGCGGCGGCGGCGTTCGCCCATCCCGGCCTCACCCGCTCCAATCTGTGGCGCTGAGGGAGATTCGACATGGAGCTCACGGCGCTATTCCTGTCGCGGCTGCAGTTCGGGTTTACGGTCGCCTTCCACATCATCTATCCATCATTCACGATCGGGCTCGCGGCCTGGCTGACGATGCTCGATGCGCTCCATCTCGCCACCAGACGGCCGACCTATCGTTTGCTGTTCGACTTCTGGCTGAAGATTTTCGGTGTGGCGTTCGGCCTCGGCGTGGTCTCCGGCGTCGTGCTGGCGTTTCAGTTCGGCACCAATTGGAGCGAGCTTTCGCGAATGTCGGGGCCAATTCAGGGACCGTTGCTTTCCTACGAGACGTTCACCGCGTTCGCCCTGGAAGCGAGCTTCTTTGGGATCATGCTGTTCGGCCGACCCCGTGTTCCGCCCTGGTTCTACCTGTTCTCCACCGCCATGGTCGCGCTCGGCACGACGTTGTCGGCGTTCTGGATCATGGTGAACAACAGCTGGATGCAGGCGCCGGTCGGATATGCCATGGAAAACGGCATTTTCGTGCCGACGGACTGGTTCGCGATCATCTTCAGTCCAGTCGTGTGGGTACGCTTTCCGCATATGCTGCTCGCCGCCTACTTGACTGGAGCCTTCTGTGTTGCGGCGACCGGCGCTTGGTATCTGCTGCGCGGTAAGTTCACGGCCGAAGCGCACGTCATGCTGCGCATGGGGCTTTATCTCGCGGCCGTGTTGGTGCCGGTGCAGCTCTTCGTCGGCCATCTCGTCGGCGACTATGTCCATGATCGTCAGCCCGTCAAATTCGCCGCGATCGAGGGGCGATGGCACGACGAGCAGCCCGCGGGCGAAGTCCTGATCGCGCTGCCCGATCCTGCAGCGGAAACCAATCGCTATGAGCTCAAGATCCCGGTTCTAGGCAGCATCATCGGCAGCATGAGCCTCACCTCGAAGGAAGTCGGCCTGACCAGCTTCCCGCCGGAGGACCGGCCTCCGGTGCTGATCCCGTTCTTTGCCTTCCGCATCATGGTCGGGTGCGGTCTCGTCTTGTTGGCGCTCGCTTGGCTAGGCTCCTACCTGAGTCACAGGAACCGGCTCGCGAAATATCGGGCGCTGCTCTGGCTGACCTTTTTCAGCTTTCCGCTGCCGTTCATCGCCACCTTGACCGGCTGGTTTACGGCGGAGGTCGGACGCCAGCCCTGGACGGTCTACGGCGCGCTGCGGACCGCCGACGCGGTCACGCCATTTCTCACCACCCGGGCAGCGCTGATCTCGCTGCTGGTCTATTGCGCGGTGTACAGCTTCATCTTCGCCTTTGGGACTTTCTACATTTATCGGCTGCTGCGAGCCGGTCCAGCAGGGCGCCTGGTTCTCGCACCAACGGCGGCGACGCCGAACCGTCCCATGTCGATCGCGAATGAGCCGGCCTCACCCGAACTGGTGGCGGGAGAATAGCCATGGTGATGTTTTGGGTCGCCGTGCTTGCCATCAGCATGCTGTTATACGTGCTGCTCGACGGGTTCGATCTGGGCGTTGGCATGCTGTCGGGCGTGGCCGGCAGCGAACCGCGGCGTCATTCCATGATGAGCGCCGTTGCACCGATCTGGGATGGCAACGAGACGTGGTTGGTCGTGGCAGCCGTCAGCCTCTTTGGCGCGTTTCCGGCCGTCTACGCGATCCTGATGTCGGCGTTCTATTTGCCGGTTCTTCTGATGTTGGCCGGGCTGATCCTGCGCGGCGTCGCGTTCGAGTTCCGGTACAAAACGCAGCGGATGCGGTGGCTCTGGGACGTCTGCTTTTCCGGCGGGTCGCTCGTCGCCGCTTTCATGCAGGGCGTGATGGTCGGTGCCCTGGTGGAAGGATTGCCGTTGATCGACGGCCGCTACGTCGGCGGCGAGTTCGGCTGGCTCAGCCCGTTCGCCGCGCTTTGCGGCGTCGGCCTGTGCGTCGGCTATGCGTTGCTCGGCGCCTGCTGGCTGGTGAAGAAGTGCGAAGGGGACGTGCGGGAAGCGGCATATCGGCTGATCCCCCACCTCTCGGTTGGACTGCTCGCCTTCCTCATCGTCGTGTTCGCCTATGCCGTGTTGGAAAATCTTCCGGTGATGCACCGCTGGATCGAGCGGCCGTACCTCTTGGTCTTGCCCGCGACCGGCGCGCTTGCGGCGATCGCAATGGCTGTGGGCGTGATCCAACGCCAGGATCAGATTCCCTTCACCATGGTCGTGCTCATTTTCGTGGCGTCATTCGGCACGCTGGCGATCTCGTTTTGGCCGTACATGATCCCGTTTTCCATCACCGTGGAGCAGGGCGCCGCCCCAGAGTCCAGTCTTGCATTCATGTTCTGGGGGGAAGGGCTGTTCGTGTTCCCGCTCATGCTCATCTACACGACCATCAGCCTGAGCGTGTTCAAAGGAAAGATCGATGCGAACTCGCACCACTGACACGTCCGTGTCGCTACCGCGGCTGACCATGACGAACCGCCGATCGGTTCTGGGCGGTCTCGCGTCCGTTGCAATGTCGCCGACCGCGCTGCGAGTCTTCGGTGCAAGCGCGACTCTGATGCAGGCGAGCGCCGCTACATCTGCGGCAGCCCAGTCTGCCGTGACCTCGACGCCGGAGGAACTGAGGCAGCCCTCCGAAATCCGCAGCACGGGCGGTGTGCTCGAAGCGACGATCACGGCGGCGCCCGGGAGGGTGCAACTGGGTCCGTATGTGTTTCCGGGGCTGCTCTATAACGGGTCGTATTTCCCACCGCTGCTGCGCTGCCGCCTCGGCGACACGATGCGGATCGCATTCAAAAACCAACTCCCCGACCAGCCGTCGAACCTGCATTTTCACGGCATGAGCGTGTCGCCCCAGGCCAATAGCGACAATGCATTCATTCACGTTCATCCCGGCCAGCAGTTCGACTATGCGGTGCACGTGCCGGCCAACGGCCGCCAGGGTCCCGGCCTGTTCTGGTACCACCCGCACGCCCATGGATTTGTCGACAGGCAGATCCTCGGCGGAATGTCCGGTCCGCTCGTGGTCGATGGCTCGGAGCGACTGTTCCCGATGACCGGCGACCTACAGGAGCGCTTCCTGCTCCTCAAGCATGTCGAGTTGGGCGAGGGAAACGAAATCATTTCAATCAACGGGCAGGTCGAGCCGGTGCTGACGATGCGGCCCCAGGAGCCGCAGTTCTGGCGCATCGGCAATATCGGTGCCGAGCTTTTCTTCAAGTTCCGGTTCGACGGAGTTCAGCTCTATGCAGTGGCAACCGACGGGCATCCCTTGTCGCAACCGCGCCCGGTAACCGAGCTGTTCCTCGGACCCGGCGAACGCATCGATGTGATCGCGGTGGCGGCGGAACCGGGCAGCTACGACATGCATACGGTCTCGTTCCCGAACGAGGCATGGAAGAAACCGGCGCCCCCGCAGAAGCTCGGGACCGTGCTTTGCACGGGACCCGCGGCCAGTGTCGGGCGCGAAGCCGCGATCCTGGACCAGCGCCTGCAGGGCGAACGGTGGATCGATACGGTGCGTGCCAGCCCGATCGCGCGCCGGCGCAAGTTCGTCTACTCGCAATCTGCCGACAAGCAGCATTTCATGATCAACGGCCGGATCATGGACGATCATCGGGTCGACACCATCGTCCAACTCGGCGACACCGAAGAATGGACCGTCGTCAACAATGATCAGCAGTATCACAGCTTCCATATTCACCAGACGGCCTTTCTGGTGACCGAGGTCAACGGCGTTCCGCAGCACCAGGATAGTCTTCACGACACGTTCTCGGTGCCGCCGGCGGCCGCGTCGGGGCCCGGAATTCTGAAAGTGGTCATTCCTTTTACCGACCCGGTCATCGTCGGAAAGTTCGTGTACCACTGCCACGCTGTCGACCATGAGGACAAGGGAATGATGGGCGTCATCGAGGTGCGCCAACAGGCGCCGCGGCCCTGAACGCGGTTTTCGGCGAGATGGATGGTTGACGTGAAGGTCCTGGCTCGGTGCAGCTGGCTGCGCGATCATGTCGGCGTCGACGGCCCCCGACTGCGGTTCAGTCTCCGCATGGTTACCGCCGCCGTGCTCGCCTTCGCGGTCGCGCAATTGCTGACTGTTCCGCTGCACGGATTGTGGGTGGTTCTCACAGCCGTGGTGGTGACGCAGATGAGCGTCGGCGGATCCCTGCGCGCGACGGCCGAATATGTTATCGGCACGTTCGGCGGCGCGGTCTATGCCGGCGTGATCGCCGTGTGGGTTCCTCACGTGTCGGCTGTCGGGCTGGCTGTTGTTCTGGCGCTTGCGATCGCTCCGCTGGCCTGGGCTGCTGCCGCTAGACCAAGCTTTCGGGCCGCGCCGTTCACGGCGGTGCTCGTGCTGTTGATTTCGTCCCAATTGGGCGAAGGTCCGATCGAGTCGGCGTTCTATCGCGTGGTCGAGGTCGGACTCGGCGGTCTGGCAGCCGTGATCGTGTCGATGGTGGTGTTTCCGCAACGGGCGCATGGCCTCGGGCCGGACGCGGGCGCGGTCATCCTCGATCGCTTGGCGAACGCGCTGCCCGAACTCCTGGCTGGCGTCTCGCATGAGATCGACCAACTCCGGGCCCTGCGCATCCAGGACGAGATCGGCCAAGCGGTCATTAGTTTTCAAACCATCGCGGACGAGGCCAGACGCGAACGGCTGGTGAATTTCGCGCAGGAGCCGGACCTAGCCGCACTGTCCAGGACCCTTCTCAGACTGCGGCACGACGTTGTCATCATTGGCCGCGCGGCGATCTCGCCGCTGCCGGATCTGATCGCGCAGCGGCTGGCGGCGCCGCTGGCGCATATAGCAACGGCTGGCAGTGAATATTTGCGCGGCAACGCGCGGGCGCTGGCGTCTCGCCTGGCGCCGCCGGCGCTCACGGCGCTGGAAGCGGCCGTCGAGGCCTACACCGCCACCGTCGACGCGCTCCGCCACGAAGGCCTGACGCGGACGCTGCCAAGCAGCGACCTGGAGCGCCTGTTTGCACTCGGCTTCGCGCTTGACCAGTTGCGTCGGAATTTCGCTGATCTTGGACGCCATACGCAGGAATGGACGCGCCGGAGCGCATCATGATCGTCGGGCCGGTCTCGGATCAGTGCGCCCCGCTGCGGCGGGCGTGAAGCGCAACGGCCGCCAAGGACACGCCGCCGAACATCATGTTGATGCCGACCAACAGGCCAAGCGTCCATGCGGCCGTGCCCGGAAGCCCCGCCATGATGATGATCGCCAGAATAAGATCGATCCCGCCGCTTGCCACCAGCCATCTCCAGGCCGGGACGTGCCGGCGGTGCGCCAGTCCGAACATGATCGAGGCGACGCCTTCGGCGAAAAAGAACGCCGTCATGACGATGGTGAGCGAGACGGCGCCGCTCGCCGGTCGCGCGAGCAGCACGAGGCCCGCGCCGATGCCCAGCAGCGCGGACAGCAGCGCCCACCAAAAGCCCGGTGCATGACGGGCCGCGACGGTCATTGCCAATCCGATGATTCCGCTGGCGAGAAAAACCCAGCCGATCACGATGGTGATTCCGAGCGTCGCGAACGCCGGCATGAGAATGGCGGTGATACCGAGGGCGAGCAGGGCAAATCCTTCGATGAAGTAGAAAACCCAATGGTCGTGCACGGATTTCGCAAGGATCGCACGAACATGGTCGAGATCGACCGACTGGTTCACGGACATCGAATGGCTCCATCGCCCACGGGAATCGCTTCCGGCGCTGTATCTCGCGGCAACAACATGGCGTTCGACTGGAACGACGGCTTGTCCGTTCCTGCGGTCATTTACGCGCGATTGCGTCGGGGACGAAGCTGCGCGGCCAAGTGACCGCAGCCAAATGAACACCGCTCTCTTTGGCGGGCAATCGCAGCCCATCCTCGACAATTTCAGCCAAGCCAGAACCGGCGGGATCGTTCATCTCTAGGTGCGGCGATGGATCAATGCCGATCAAGCGCGCCGACACTTAGTCCCGTTTCGGCGAGTGCTTAGGCCGGAAACGTCGGCCATCAGCGCGGAGGAGATGTCGATGCAGCGAATGCTTGTGATCGCGACGGTGATTGCGCTGGGCTGCGGCGCAGCCGCCGCCCAGACGGCGTCCGGCCTGGGTGCAACGTCGCCACTCGGTATCATGGGCTCGACCGGGTCTGCGGGTGCGGGGATCCCGCTCGGCGCGACCGAGCTCGATATCGGCGGGTTGAGCCCCGCGGCGGGCACGAACTGCGTCGCCAACATATCGCCTTACGGCTCCGCGATCGGAGCGGGCAGCGCCGGCACCACGTCGATGACGAATTCTACGTTCGACGGCGGCGGCACCACCACGACCGGGTCGGGTGCGTCCATGGGGGTGAGCACGGCCGCGGTGAGCACCACGAGCGCGACGTGCCCGTCCAGCACGCTGTCCTCGACCGGAACGGCGTCGCCGCTGTCGATGCCTGGAACGACCGGGGCAAGCACTCTCAATGGGGGCACCCTCCCGCTGGATTCGACGGAGATCGACAATGGAGGCTTGAGCCCGATTCTCACGATTCCGGCGCCCGCCATCCCCACGCTCACTTTGACGATGCCGACGGTGCCCACCACCACGACCACGACGATCGGCACCACCACCACCTCCACCACGTGCGCATCGGGCGCGACCAGCACCGCCACAGTCGGCACCTCGAGTCTGGGGCTATCAACGATGGCCGCCGGCGCGACCGGTTGCTGACAGGGAACGAGGCGAAACATGCGTAAGCCGATTGTTCTTCTCGTCATCGCGTTGGTTGTCGCGACCTTGGCTGGCGGCGGCGCTTGGCGCTACTTCCATTCCGACAAACCCGTGCAGGCCAGCCCTGCGCCGCCGACGGTGCCCGTGGTCGCGGAGACCGTGCTCAGCCACGATGTGCCGATCTACCTGCGCGGCGTCGGCACGGTCATCGCCTATAATAACGTGGTGGTGCGCAGCCAGATCACCGGGCAGCTCATTCGGATTGCGTTCACCCAGGGCCAGACGGTGCACAAGGGCGACCTGCTGGCGGAGATCGACCCGCGCCCCTATCAGGCGCAACTCGACCAGGCGGTCTCCAACCGCGACCGCGATCAGGCGCAGGTGGTCAACGCCCAGTCCAACCTGGACCGCTATTCCCAGTTGCAGAAGAAAGGTTTCGCATCGACGCAGCTGGTAGAGACGCAGAAGGCGCAGCTGGTACAGCTCCAGTCCATGGTGAAGGCGGACGAGGCCGTCATCGAGCAGATGCGGACGAACCTGAGCTACGCCAAGCTTACCTCACCGATCGACGGCGTCACCGGTATTCGCCAGATCGACGAGGGCAACATCATTCATCCGACCGACGTGAATGGCCTCGTCGACGTCACGCAGATCCAGCCGATCTCGCTGATCTTCACGCTGCCCCAGACCGACTTCGTGCAGATCCAGCAGCAGATGGCGAAGGGCACGCTGACGGTCTACGCCTACAGCCAGAACGACCAGACCCAGCTCGACCAAGGCAAGCTCGATCTCATCGACAATCAGATTCTCCAGACCACCGGGACGGTTCGGCTGCGCGCCAGCTTTCCCAATGCTAAACGCCTGCTGTGGCCGGGCGAACTCGTCAATGCGCGGCTGCTGATCGACACCCGACACGACGGTCTCACCGTGGCCCCGTCGGCGGTACAGCTGGGCCCGCACGGCTCGTTCGTATGGGTGATCGGGTCCGACGAAACCGTGCAGGTCCGTCCGGTGACCGTGGGACAGATCGTCGAAGGGCGGGCGCTCATCGAGTCGGGCCTGAAAGCCAATGAGAAGGTGGTGACCGACGGTCAGTACCGGCTCCAGGTTGGCTCGCTCGTCCGCGAGCTGCACGGCCAGGCCGCCAAGTCGATCAACCTGCAAAGTTCTGTGGAGCAGCAGATCCCATGAGCGTCTCCGCCGGGTTCATTCATCGGCCGATCGCGACCGCGCTGCTGATGGTCGGCCTGCTGCTGGGTGGCCTCGTGAGCTATCCTTTGCTGCCGATCAGCTCGCTGCCGAACGTCAATTTCCCGACCATCCAGGTGTCGGCGCAACTGCCGGGCGCCGATCCGCAGACGATGGCGGCGTCGGTGGCGACGCCTCTGGAGCAGCAGCTCTCGCAGATCCCCGGCGTTTCCCAGCTGACTTCGTCCAGCTCGCTGGGCTCCACCCAGCTCACGGTGCAGTTCGATCTCAGCCGCGACATCGACAGCGCCGCCACCGACGTGCTGGCGGCCATCAATGCGGCCAGCCCCTACCTGCCGCTGGGCATTCCCTATCCGCCGACCATCAGGAAGGTAAACCCGGCGGATACGCCGATCCTGGTCGTTGGCCTGACCTCGGAGACGCTGCCGCTGACCACCGTCGATGCCTATGCCGAGAACATACTGCTGCCGAAAATCTCGCAGATCTCGGGCGTGGGCCTGGTCGGCCTCGGCGGTCAGCAGAAGCCGGCGATCCGCGTCCAAGTGAATCCACAGGCGCTTGCCCAGCGTGGCATCGGCCTGGAAGACGTTCGCAACGTCCTCCTTCAGGCCAATGTCGATCTGCCGAAAGGTACGCTGAACAGCCCACGGCAGCTCTACACGCTCAACACCAACGACCAGGTACTCAAGCCGGACGACTACAACAATCTTATCGTTGCCTACCGCAACGGGTCGCCGGTGCGCATCCGCGACATCGGCAATGCGATCGAAGCAGCGGAGAACAACCAACTCGCGGGCTGGTACAACAACCAGCGCGCCGTCATCCTCTCCGTTCAAAGGCAGCCCAACGCCAATGTCATCCAGACCGTCGACCGCATCAAGGCGCTGTTGCCGCAACTGCAGGCGTCGCTGCCACCCACCATCAAGATCAACATCATTTCGGATCGCACGCAGACCATCCGGGCCTCCGTCAGCGACGTGCAGTTCACGCTCGTTCTGACTGTCGCCCTTGTGGTGATGGTGATCTTCGTCTTCCTGCGGAATTTCTGGGCCACGGTCATCCCGGCAATTACAGTGCCACTGTCGCTGATCGGCACCTTCGCGGTTCTGTATATGCTGGGCTACAGCCTCGACAATCTCTCGCTGATGGCGCTGTCGATCGCGATCGGCTTCGTCGTGGACGACGCGGTCGTGGTGATCGAGAACATCGTCCGCCATCTCGAAGCAGGCATGAGTCCGATGGAAGCCGCCCTCAAGGGATCGGCCGAGATCGGCTTCACGATCGTATCCATCACGCTGTCGCTGATCGCGGTGTTCATTCCGCTGTTCCTGATGGGCGGCTATGTCGGCCTGTTGTTCCGCGAATTTGCCATCACCGTCAGCGTAGCGCTGGTGCTGTCACTGCTGATCTCGCTGACACTCACGCCGATGATGTGCGCGTACCTTCTCAAGCCGGAAAGCGGGGAGCACGGATGGCTCTACCGGCTTTCCGAACGCGGCTTCGATGGCCTGCTAAACCTCTATGAGGCCGGCCTCAAGATCGTGCTGCGGCACCGTTTCATCACGCTGATGACAATGCTCGGCACCATTGCGCTGACCGGCTATCTCTACGTGATGATCCCCAAGGGTTTCTTTCCCGAGCAGGACACCGGATTGATCATCGGCCTGTCCGAGGCGGCACAAGATATCTCCTTTCAGGGCATGGCCGAGCGCCAGCAAGCCTTGCTCAATGCCCTGATGCGGGATCCTGCGGTCGCCACGGTAGGTGCTGCGGTCGGCGCCGGGGGCGGTAACACCACGGTCAATAACGGCCGCGTTTACATCGCGCTGAAGCCCAAGAATCAACGCGGCAGCATGGACCAGGTGCTCGCGCGGCTGCGGACCAACCTCGCCAAACTCCTGGGGATCACGCTATATATGCAGGCGGCGCAGGATATCACCATCGGCGGGCTAGTGTCCAAGACGCTGTATCTGTACACGCTGAACGACGCCGATCCCGGCGAGCTCAATCATTGGGCGGCGCTGTTCCTCGATAAGATCAAGGCCGTCCCCGGCATCACTGATGTC
>JAQGJU010000065.1 GCA_028290465.1 Xanthobacteraceae bacterium
GCCAGCGCGACCTTGTCATGGGCGCGCAGGTCGCGGATGTGGCCGATGAACAGCGTGTGGTCGCCGCAGTCGTGCCGCGCCACCACGTCGGCCGCGATGGTCGCGCAGGCGCCGGCCAGCACCGGCACGCCGGCGTGGTGCTCGAACTTGATCTCCAGGCCCTCAACCGGTCGCCCGGCGAAGTGCTTCGACACCGATTCCTGATCCCGCGACAGCATGCTGACGCCGAACTTGCCGGTTTCCGTCAGCAGTTCGTGCATGCGGGCGGTCTTGGCGACCGAGATCACGCACAGCGGCGGCGTCAGCGATCCGGACATGAAGGCACTGGCCGTCATGCCGCGCGGCTCGCCGCCCTGCTCGGTCGTGATCACGGTGACGCCGGTGGCGAACCGCCCCATCACCTTGCGGAACTGATGCGGGGCAATTTCCGGCGTGTCGTGCTTGGTCATCGGCGGCCCACTCTTGACGTTGCGTCCCCCGGAGTTGTCCCGGGGAATCCGTCAAAAGCAAGCCTGTTGCCCAACAAAACCGGTGGGCGGCCAGCGGTCAGCGCTTATCTTTCATCATATGATAGCTGAGCTCGCCCGGATCGGTAAGATCCGGGACCGTCCAGCCGTCCAGGTTGTACTCCGCCATGCATTCCTCGGCGAAACCCTTGAAGCGGTCGGCATTGCCGGACGCCATCGCGCCGAACAGCGCGTAGCGCCGGATCTCCTCGGTCGAGCCGCCGTAGTTGATCTCGTACAACTCGTGCCGGCCGCCGAACTCGGAGCCGAGGCAGTCCCACAGCAGCTTCATCAGCTTGACGCGTTCCTCGGCCTTGTAGCCGTTGGAGCCGCGCAGATACTGGTCGAGATAGGGCCGGATTTCCGGGTTCTGGAAATCGCGGGCATGCGAGTTCAGGTAAATCAGGCCGGACGCGACGGTCTGCTCGATGATGTATTTGATCTTGGAATACGCGATGGTGGCGATGATCGCATAGGCATTGCCCGGGTCCATGTTCGGCAGCAGGTAGTCGCCGATCCACGGTTTCGGATCGCGCACCATCGCGTCGCTCAGCGCCCAGAACAGATTGCGCCAGGCGATCACCTCGCCGACATTGGCCTGCACGCCGCGATAGTCCTTGGTGCCGGCGGCCTCGACCGCCTTGAGCAGCAGCCCGGCGATGAAGTCGAGCTTGACCGCGAGACGCGTGCAACCATGCACCACAAAGCGCGGCAGGAAGCCGGTGCGCGGGAAGAAATTGTTGGCCTTCTCGATGTCGCCATAGACGAAGACGTTTTCCCAAGGCACCAGCACCTTGTCCATGATGAACACCGCGTCGTTCTCGTCGACCCGACTGGACAGCGGATAGTCGAACGGCGAGCCCATCACAGTGGCGGTCATTTCGTACGAGGTGCGGCAGATGAATTTCACGCCCGGCGTATTGGTCGGCAGCATGAACACCGCGGCGAACTTCTTGTCCTGCACCGGGATCAGGCCGTGATGCGCCACGAAGGTATAATTGGTCAGCACCGAACCGGTCGCCACCACCTTGGCGCCCGACACGATAATGCCTTTGTCGGTTTCCTTCTCGACGTGGCAGCAGACGTCGCCGACCTCGTTCGGCGGGCGGTCGCGATCGACCGGTGGATGAATGATCGCGTGATTGACGAACGGCACGTGCTCCTGGCTGTACTTGTACCAGCGCTTCGCGTTCTCCTGATACGGATCGTAGAATTCCGAATTGGCGCCGAGCGTCGCCAGGAACGCCGCCTTGTAGTCCGGCGCGCGGCCGAGCCAGCCATAGGTCAGCCGCGCCCATTCGGCGATCGCGGTGCGGCCGGCCATCATTTCCTCTGGCGTCTTCGGCGCCTTGAAGAACGCGTGCGTCATGCCGCCATTGCCGGTGTCGGTCGGCACCAGCAGCTTGTCCTTGTGCTTGGGGTCGTGCAGCGCGTCGTACAGCCGCGCCACCATGCGCGAGGTGTTGCGAAACGCTGGATGCGTGGTCACGTCCTTGACACGCTCGCCATAGATGAAGACCTCGCGGCCGTCATTGAGCGATGCCAGATATTCATCGCCTGTCTGCGGCCGCGACACCGCGACATTGCCAATGGTGGCAGGCTCCGAGGCAAACGCCTCCGGATTGCTCCGCGTCATGTCGTCCTCCCAAGCGCTTGTTTTCAAGTCGCTGTTATTATTGGTCGAACCGACAGGCTACGTTCGCCGTCCGTCTCCGTCAATTTGACGAAGCCACCGAAGGCGGCTCAGAAACTCGGAATGTGCCGGCGGGATCACGCCGCCGGCACGCCGATCCCTTACGGAAACAGCGCCACCTGGTCGATGCCGGCAGTCTCCGGGAAGCCGAGCATCAGGTTCATGTTCTGCACCGCCTGGCCGGACGCGCCCTTCACAAGATTGTCCAGCGCCGAGATAATGATCGCACGGCCGGGCACGCGGTCCTTGGCGACGCCGATCATCGTCATGTTGGAGCCGCGCACATGCCGGGTCTGCGGCGTTTCGCCGAACGGCAGCACATGCACGAACGGCTCGTTCGCGTATGACTTCACAAGTATCGCATGAAGATCCTCGGGCGACTTGCCGCCTTCGCCCCGCACATAGATGGTCGACAGAATGCCGCGGTTCATCGGCAGCAGATGCGGCGTGAAGCTGACCAGCACCTTGCGGCCGGCCGCCTTGCTGAATTCCTGATCGAGCTCCGCCATGTGCCGGTGCTGGCCGACGCCGTAGGCATGGAAGCCTTCGGACACCTCCGAGAACAGCATCGCTTCCTTGGCCGAGCGGCCGGCGCCGGTCATGCCCGACTTGGCGTCGATCACGATCTCGTCCGGCGCGATCGCCTTGGCCTTGAGCAGCGGAATCAGCGGCAACTGCGCGCAGGTGGTGTAGCAGCCCGGATTGGCGACCAGCCGCGCCTTGCGGACTTCCTCCCGATAGAATTCGGACACGCCGTAGACCGCTTCGCGCTGCAGGTCGAGCGACGCGTGATCGTGGCCGTACCAGTATTTATACGCCTCGGGATCGGAAAGCCGGAAGTCGGCGGACAGATCGACCACCTTGGTTTTCGGCGCCTTGGCCAGCAGATCGGTGACCACCTTCTGCGTCGTGGCGTGCGGCAGCGCGCCGAACACCAGATCGAGTTTCGCGCCGGCCCAGTCGACGCTGTCGATCGAAACGAGTTGCGGCAGCTCATAGGGCGCGAATTGCGGAAACACGTCGCGCATCGCCTGCCCGGCGCGCCGGTCGGCGGTCAGCAGCGCCAGATCGACATTCGGATGGCGCAACAGCAGGCGCACCAGTTCCGAGCCGGTGTAGCCGGAGGCACCCAGAATGCCGATCTTCGCTTTGCTCGCCATGGCTCAGTACTCCGTGCCGGCCGTCGCAAAGCGCGGCCCGGTTCAGGCAGATAATTTGATGGAGGGTGGAATCAAGGGCCGATATTCGGCGGCCGGGTCGTTCACGCGCGCGCG
This sequence comes from Xanthobacteraceae bacterium, assembly GCA_028290465.1. Taxonomy (GTDB): domain Bacteria; phylum Pseudomonadota; class Alphaproteobacteria; order Rhizobiales; family Xanthobacteraceae; genus FEB-22. The sequence goes on from JAQGJU010000065.1 coordinate 3,474, forward strand.
TCCGCTCCGGCCGCGATACTACGGCGGCGGCTGTGACGGCGGTATGGCACGAACTTGGTCATGGCGGCGCTATTACCGCCGGCTTCCACCCAGGTCAAGCCGGCGCCCGCCGTGACCGGTCCGCGTCACGGCAAGGCGACGATTTCCACCCAGTTCGGGTTTTGGCCGGTCGGATATCGCTTGAGCGCGGTCAGCTTGCCGCTCGCCGCGTCGACAGCATGGCTGGTCAGGCTGTGTGAAAGCTGCCCGACCGCCAGCAGATAGCGCCCGGACGGATCGATGGCGAAACTGCGCGGCTGTTGCTCGGTGGCGACACTGCCTACCGGCGTCAGCATGCCGGCGGCATCGACCTTGAAGCCGGCCAGCGTGCTGGTGGTGCGCTCCGACGCATAGAGCAGCTTGCCGTCCGGCGTCAGATGGATATCCGCTGCCCACGGCTTGCCGGCAAAGCCCGGCGGCAGCGCGCTCACGGTCTGCTTGGCGGCCAGCGTCCCCTTGTCGCCGTCGAAGGCGAACACCACGAGAGAGCCGTCAAGCTCATTGAGCAGGTACACCAGCGTGCCATTCGGATGGAACACGAAATGCCGCGGACCGGCCTTGTCGGGCACCTTCACAAACCCTGGATCGTTCGCGATAAAGCCCGTGGCGACGTCGAACTTGTACAGGTTGACAATGTCGGCGCCGAGACTGGTCACCAGCACGAAACGGTTCGACGGATCGGTGATGATCTGGTGCGCGTTGGGCGCGGTCGCGACCACCTGATGCGCGGCCTCGACGACGCCGTCTGGTCCAACCTGATTGATCGCGACCTTGTGGCCGCCATAGGACGCACCCAACAGATAGAGTCCGGTGCGGTCGGTCGCGAGATAGGCCATCTGGTCCGGAAGCGGACCGTTGCCGACATGGCTCAACCTGCCGGTGGCGCCATCGATGGCGAAGGTCGCGGCCAGCAGCGGCTCCGAACGAACGCCAATATAGAGAAAGCGCTTGTCCGGACTCACCGCCATCGGCGTGCTGGAGCCGGCTTTGCTCACGCCCGGAATGGCGACCTTCTGCACGGGGCTCAGGTCGCCATTCTGCGGATCGAGCAACATCACGTCGATATCATTGCTCTCCGCGTTGCCGACATAGACCAGGGTCGCGGCATTGGCCGTCGTCATGACGACCATCGCAGCGAGTACCGAGGCCGCCAACATGTGCAGCATGGCCCTGCTCTCATCGTGCGCTCCGCGATCGCTCTGACTAGATCGTCGGGCTCCACGGCACCGCGATTTCGCGGTAGCCGTTGCCGGCCTTTTCGACATAGGCCCGGCTCGGGAACGGGAAGTGGAAACCCTGCACCATCATCTTCTCGGCGACCAGCATGTCATAGACCTTGCGGCGCGTCGTCTCGGCCAGCGGGGCATCCTGGTCATAGAACGCATGCCATTGCGGATTGCGCACGAACAGGAACGGCACATGGGTGACGTCCGACTGTACGAACACTTTCTGCGCGCCGGATGAAACCACAAAGGAGGTGTGGCCGATGGAGTGACCCGGCGTACCGACGGCGGTGACGCCCGGCAGCACTTCCTTGTCCCACTCATAGGTGCGCACGCGCTTCATCACCTCGGTTTTGAACACCCGCCGCACGTTCTTGAAGTTGTCTTCCATGCGGCCTTTCGGCGCCCGGCTCATCTCGCCGTCGTCCATCCAGTATTTATGCTCGATCGCCGGAACGAGGATCTCGGCATTCGGGAATGCCAGCGAATTGTCGGCTTTCAGCAGCCCGTTGATGTGATCGCCGTGATGATGCGATATCACCACCGTATCGATCGCCTTGGCGTCGATGCCGGCGGCCGCGAGATTGGTCAGCAATTGCCCGACACCGCCCTTGCTCGCCGCATAGGCGGCCTCGCCGATTCCAGTGTCGACGATAGCGAGCTTCGATCCGGTATTGATCACCACCGGATTGTACGGATTGAGGATCACGTCCTTTTCCATGAACGACGCCTCAAGCGCCTTATTGATCGTCTCGCGATTGGCATTGGCGACGTGATCGTCGGCGAACTTGAAGCGGTTCATGCCATCGGTCACGACGGTCATTTCGATGTCGCCGACCTTGTAGCGATAGAATCCCGGCGCCTGATTGCCGGCGGCGGGCGCCGCGGCGGATGCCGGAGCATTTGGTAGGAGTGGGGACGCGGCAAGCATGGCGGCTCCGGTTAGCGCGGTACGTCGGGTGATGGTCATGGTGTTCCCCCTTGAATGTTTTTTCAGTGACACGTTTTTTCAGTGACACGTTTATTTAGTGACGCGACACGGCCGTTATACGGCAGGGCCGGCTCCCCTATGTTACCGCCATATACCGCGCTTTGAAATGGCCGCCGGACATAAAAAGGGCCGCCCCGAAGGACGGCCCTTATCGCTTCGATCAGGCTTTAAAGATCTTAGATCGACGGGCTCCACGGCGCCGGGGTCGTCCGGTAGCCGTTGCCATCCTTCTCGACATGGGCCACTGACGGGAACGGATAGTGATAGGCCTGGACCATCATCCGGTCGGCGGCGAGCTGGTCGTACAGCTTGCGGCGGGTTTCTTCGGCCATCTTGCCGTCCATGTCGAACACCGCATGCCAGCCCGGATGGCGCGCGAACAGATACGGCACGTTGGTCACATCGGCCTGCAGCATCACGGTCGACTTACCGGACGACAGCACATGCGAGGTGTGGCCGGGCGTGTGGCCGAAGGTCGACATCGACGTGATGCCGGGAGCCAGTTCCTTGCCGCCTTCGTACTTGGTCACCTTGTTGCCGTGCGCGTCGAACACTTTCTTGACCAGCGCGAAGTTGCCCTTGAGGCCTTCCGGCGCGCGGCTCGCATTGCCTTCATCGGTCCAGTACGCCCACTCGGCGGACGGCACCAGGATCTCGGCATTCGCGAACGCCGGCTTGCCTTCGGCATTGATCAGGCCGCCGATGTGGTCGCCGTGGAAATGCGAGATGATCACCATGTCGACGTTCTTCGCGTCGAGGCCGGCCGCGGTCAGATTGGTGTGATACTGGCCCATCGCGCCCTTGCTCTGGGCATTGACCGCGGCGCCAAGGCCGGTGTCGATCGCGATCAGCTTGCCGCCGGTGTTGACCACCACCGGGTTGAACGGAATGGTCACCTTATCCTTTTCCATGAACGCGGCTTCCAGCGCCTTGTTCACGTCTTCCTTCTTGGCGTTGGCCACGAAGTTGTCGGCGAGCGGTCCGGGCCGCGCGCCGTCGGTGACGACGGTCACTTCCATGTCGCCGATCTTGTAGCGGTACCAGCCGGCGGCCTGCTTGCCGACCGGAGGGGCGGCGGCCAGGGCCGGCGTGGTGCCGACCAACGGCGCGAGCGCACCGGCGGCGCCGGCCAGCGCGGCGGCGGACAGCAGATGGCGGCGATTAAGTTGAGTCATGGGTTTCCTCCCTCGTGAATCGGCATCGGATTCGGATGCGGTGCAATTAGCGCGGTTTGACTACAGGAAATAAGACATACCGTCGCATCAACCCCTCGCGATCCGGCTTATTCCGCGACGGGCGACGATCCAAGTCTCACGTCCCGGTGAAGAAGCGGAGCAGCGCCGGCCAACCGGTCTCCCAGATCCAGGTGAACACATAGCCGCCGCCATCGCCGAGCTTGAGCAGGACAAAGGCCCACAAAAAGGCTGACGAAAAATTGGCGATCTGGAAGCGCCAGATCGGCATCGCGAAGATGCCGGCGGCCAGCGGCACCGCCGCGCGGAGGGGTCCGAAGAACCTGCCGATCACGATGCCGGCCATGCCCCATTTGCGCACAAAGGCCTCGCCCTTGGGAATCATCTCGGGATGCCGCGATAGCGGCCAGATATGATAGACGCGCCGCTCCAGTTTCAGGCCGATCCAATACGACAGCCAGTCGCCGAGCGCGGCGCCCATCGAACCGGCGATCCACACCGACCAGAAATCGATGCCGGTGACGCCGATCAGGGCGCCGATCGCAACCAGCGCACCCCAGGCCGGGATCAGCAGCGAGATGAAGGCGAGCGATTCCGCGAACGCCAGCACGAACACCACCGGCGCCGCCCACACCTCATGCGCGCGCACGAAGGTGACGAGGTCGTGTCCGATGGATTCCAGGCTCATGGATGGGGTCCGGCGAAAGGGACCACCTTGTAGCTCGCCATGTGCGGCGGCGCCACTCGCTCCACCATCCTAGCCCGGCAGGGTCGTCGCCTCTTCCTTCGGAAACAAATGGGCCATCGCGACCTTGCCGACGATCAGCAAGGGCACCGACAGGAACGCGCCGACCGGCCCCCACAGCCAGGTCCAGAACACCAGGGTCAGAAACACGGTCAGCGGATTGAGCGTCAGGCTGCGGCCGATCACGCCGGGCGTGATGAAATGGCCCTCGAAGGTCGTCAGACCGAAATGCACCGCCGGCGCGACCAGCGCATAGGTGAGCGTCGGGAACGTGACGAGGCCGACCGCGAACAGGATCACCTCCATCATCAGCGGACCGATATAGGGAATGAAGTTCAGCACACCAGCCAAAACGCCGAGCGCGATGGCGTTCGGCATCCCGACCGCCCAATAAGCGATCGTGCACACGATGGCGAGGCCGATATTGATCAGCGTCACGGTGCCGAGATAGCGCGTCAAGTTGTTCTCGGTGTCGTTCAAGATACGGATGGTGCGCAACCGCGCCTCGCGGTCATCGAAGAACACCACCAGCACCCTGCGGATCCGGGCCCGGCCATACAGAAAGAAGAACAGCGTGCCGAAGAAGATCAGCAACTGCCCGATTGCCGGCGTGAGTGTGCCCAGGACCGGCTGAACGAAGCCGATAACATCAACTTTGAGCGGCTCGGTGCCGCCGGCCGGCAGCACGGCGCGGCGCAGATCCTGAAACGCGTCCCACGGGCGGTCGAAGACGTGAAGCTTGGCCTTGATCGAAGCGCTGAGTTCAGGAAGCCGGCCGGCCCATTCGACGATGGGCGCCGACAACAGGATGATCACAGCGTTGAACGCGCCCAGGATGACCATGATCAGGACGGTAGCCGACAGCCATGGCGGGACGCCATGCCGCTCCGCGCGGGTCGAAACCGGCCCCAGCATCGTGCCGATCACGAAAGCCGAAACGATCGGCAGCAAGACAGCGCGCGCCAGATCGAGCATGACGCCAAACAGGAGCAGAAAAATACCGATGGTCGAGACCTGCGCAGCGACGCGCCAAAATGTGCCGACGTTTTCAATCGGCTTGGGCTCGCCGGCGATCATGGGCGCGCGACGGTCGGCGGCTGCGGGACGTGCGTCCAAGGCGTCTCCTCGCCGCTCCGCGGCACTTGGGCATCCTCGGCCGAAGTGAAACACCCCTCGGCGACGAAATGCGCATCAATCCAGCAGGTTAGAGCGCAGTTCCAGATCGGAAGAACAGAAATGCGCCCTAAGATATTGTTTTAAATAGAAAACCTGATTGAAACACCTGCCGGCACGACGCTCCGCAGGGTTCCATCAGGCCTGTTAATGCGGCAACGACCGTTTGGTTGCCTCGAAAACGCCGAAACGGCCACGTTGGTGGCCAAACCGCCACGTTGGTGCAGCCCTCGCCATCCGAGCCGCCCCGACAAGCCATCCCCGACAACCGCCGCCATGGCATAGTCGGCACCTGATTCGCCCATTTCTCCGGAAGTCCGACCATCATGGCCAAGACCGCCAAACCGTTGAAAAAGAAGCCCTCCGGCGACCTGTTCGCCGGACAGCCGGCCCCTCGCCGCGCCGCCGAGCCGGCCGCCAAACCCGCCGCCAAGTCGAGTTCCAACAGCTCAAGTTCCAGCAGCGCCGAGGACGCCTATACGGCCAAGGACATCGAAGTCCTGGAGGGCCTGGAGCCGGTACGTCGGCGGCCCGGCATGTATATCGGCGGCACCGACGAAAAAGCGCTGCATCACCTGTTCGCCGAAGTGATCGACAATTCGATGGATGAGGCCATTCAGGGCCACGCCAGCTTCATCGAAGTGGAGATGGAGGCGGACGGCTTCCTGTCGGTGACGGATAACGGACGCGGCATCCCGGTCGATCCGCACCCGAAATACCCCAAAAAATCGGCACTCGAAGTCATCATGACCACGCTGCATGCCGGCGGTAAATTCGACTCCAAGGTGTACGACACGTCCGGCGGTCTGCATGGCGTCGGCATCTCGGTCACCAATGCGTTGTCCGAACGCGTCGAAGTCGAAGTCTGGCGCGGACAGGAGCACTTTCGCCAAGTGTTCGAGCGCGGTCTTCCGAAATCCAAACTGGAAAATCTCGGGCGCGCGCCAAACAAGCGCGGCACCAAGGTACGATTCAGGCCGGACCCGCAGATCTTCGGCGCCAAGGCGGCCTTCAAGCCGCAGCGCATCTTCAAGATGGCGCGTTCCAAGGCCTACCTCTTCGCCGGCGTCGAAATCCGCTGGAAATGCGCGCCGGAACTGCTGCGCGGCGTCGACGACGTGCCGGAGCAGGACACCTTTCACTTCGAAAACGGGCTCAAGGACTTTCTGGCGGCCGCGATCCACGGTGACACGCTGGTGCACCCCGACATCTTTTCCGGACGTTCCGGCAAGGTCGGCACCCACGGCGGTTGCGAATGGGCGGTGGCCTGGACGGCCGACGCCGACGGCTTCCTGTCGTCCTACTGCAACACCGTGCCGACCCCGGACGGCGGCACCCATGAATCGGGATTCCGTACCGCGCTGCTGCGCGGCCTGAAGGATCACGCTGAGCGCTCCGGCCAGGGCAAGCGCGGCGCGCTGATCACCAGCGAAGACGTGATGGCGGGGGCCGCCGGCATGCTGTCGGTGTTCATCCGCGAGCCGGAATTCCAAGGCCAGACCAAGGACCGTCTGGCGACCGCCGAAGCCCAGAAAATCGTCGAGCAAGCCGTCAAGGATTCCTGCGATCATTGGCTGGCCGGCAATCCGAACCAGGCCAACAGACTGCTGGAGTTCGTCACCGAACGCGCCGAGGAGCGCCTGCGCCGCCGTCAGGAAAAGGAAATCTCCCGCAAGACGGCGGTGAAGAAGCTCCGCCTGCCCGGCAAGCTCGCCGACTGCACCAATACCGGCGCGCAGGGCTCGGAAATCTTCATCGTCGAAGGCGACTCCGCCGGCGGTTCGGCCAAGCAGGCGCGCGACCGCGCCACCCAGGCGGTGCTGCCGCTGCGCGGCAAGATCCTCAACGTCGCGTCCGCCACCAAAGACAAGCTGATGCAGAACCAGCAATTGTCCGACCTGGTGCAGGCGCTGGGCTGCGGCACCGCCGCGCATTACCGTGAAGAGGACCTTCGCTACGAGAAGGTCGTCATCATGACCGACGCCGATGTCGACGGCGCCCATATCGCCTCACTGCTGATCACGTTCTTTTACCGGCAGATGCCGAAGCTGATCGACGAGGGCCACCTGTATCTGGCGGTGCCGCCGCTCTACCGGCTGACCCATGGCGCCAAGACGCTGTACGCGCGCAACGACGCGCACAAGGACGAGTTGCTGAAGAAGGAATTCCACGCCAACGCCAAGGTCGAGGTCGGCCGCTTCAAAGGCCTCGGCGAGATGATGGCGCACCAGCTCAAGGAAACCACCATGGACCGCAAGAAGCGCACGCTGCTGCGGGTCATGCTGCTGACCGAGGACCGCGAGGGTACGGCGGACTCGGTCGAGCGGCTGATGGGCACCAAGGCCGACTCCCGCTTCGCCTTCATCACCGAGAAGGCCGAGTTCGCGGCCGAGGAATTGCTGGACGTTTAAGGGCGGGCGACTTTCCGGCAGACCGCCCTGCCCTTCAGGCAGGACCCGTAGCTCAGGAAACCGCGCTGCGCCATATGGTACATCTTTTAGTCGCACATCCTTGCAATGGGCCCGATAGTAGCCTTTATTTCAGCGCGCCCCATCGGTTCTTCCTTCGCAGTGCGGCACGGCGAAGCACCCGATGGCCCACGATCCCTGAGCCCGGCCGGACCGGCCGGCATTCAGCACCTACCCGCGATATGGGCTCAAATTGAACGGATTGCTGAAATTTAGCAGTGCGATCGACTGGCTGAATGAGAAGTTCGGCGTGATCGCCACGTGGCTGGTGTTGTTCGCGTGCCTGATCAGCGCCGGCAATGCGACGAGCCGCTACCTTTTCAGCGAGAGCTCGAACGGCTGGCTGGAAATCCAGTGGTACATGTTCGGCGGCATGGTGCTGCTCGGCGCCCCGTATACGCTACAGCGCAACGAACATGTCCGGGTCGATCTAGTCTACGGCATGGTGTCGGAACGCACCCAGATCTGGATCGATATCGTGGGCGGCATCCTGTTCCTGCTGCCGATCTGCGTGCTGCTGACGTACTTCACCTGGCCGTGGTTCGTTGAATCCTGGCGCCTCAATGAAAGTTCGTCGAACGCCGGCGGTCTGCTGCGCTGGCCGATCAAGCTGTTGCTGCCGGTCGGCTTCGCCTTGATGGCTCTGCAAGGTGTCTCCGAGATTATCAAGCGCATCGCCGCGCTGGAACATGTCATCGACGCCCATTTTGAATACGAAAAGCCGCTGCAATGAGTTTCATCAGGGACAACATGGCGCCCCTGATGTTCGTGGGCATGATCCTCTTCATGCTCATCGGCTATCCGGCGGCCTTCTCGCTCGCCGCGACCGGCCTGTTCTTCGGTTTTATCGGCATTGAATTCGGCCTGATCCGTCCCGACTTTCTCGGCAACCTGACCTATCAGCTGTTCGGCATCATTTCGAACGACCTGCTGCTGGCGATTCCGTTCTTCACCTTCATGGGCGCGATCCTGGAGCGCTGCGGGCTCGCCGAGGATCTGCTGGATTCGATCGGCCAGTTGTTCGGACCGGTGCGCGGCGGCCTGTCGTATGCTGTCATTTTTGTCGGCGCCATCCTGGGCGCGATTACCGGTACGGTGGCGGCCTCGGTGATCGCGATGGGCGTGATCTCGATGACCCCGATGCTGCGCTATGGATACTCGACCCGGCACACCATGGGCGTGATCGCGGCGTCCGGCACCATCACCCAGCTCATCCCGCCGTCGCTGGTGCTGGTCGTCCTGGCCGATCAACTCGGCAAATCGGTCGGCGACATGTATGCCGGTGCCATCGGGCCGAGCATTATACAGGTCGCGCTATTCTGTATCTGGGTGCTGATCGTCAGCTTCGTCTGGCCGAACGATGTGCCGGCGCTGCCGCGCGAAGCGCGCACGCTGCACGGCTGGGCACTGTGGAAGAAATGCCTGCGCGGCATCATTCCATCGCTTGGCCTGATCTTCCTGGTGCTCGGCACGATTTTCATGGGTCTCGCGACGCCGACCGAAGCCGGCGCGATGGGCGTCGTCGGCGCTATCGCGCTCGCCGCCTTCAGTCGCACCCTGACGTGGCCGCTGCTCTATCAAGGCATGGCCACGACAATGCGGATCACCGCCATGGTGGTCTTCATCCTGATCGGCGCCCGGGTGTTCAGTCTGGTGTTCCAGGGCGTCGGCGGCAAAGTCTGGATCGAGGAACTGCTGACCGCGCTGCCGGGCGGACAGGTTGGCTTCCTGGTCTTCGTCAACGCTTTCATTTTCATCGTGGCGTTCTTCCTGGATTTCTTCGAGATCGCCTTCATCATCATTCCGCTGCTGGTACCGGCCGCGGTAAAGCTCGATATCGATCTGATCTGGTTCGGCGTGCTGATCTGCGCCAACATCCAGACCAGCTTCATGCATCCGCCGTTCGGTTTCGCACTGTTCTACCTGCGGGGCATCGCACCGAAATCGATCAAGACCTCGGAAATTTATTGGGGCGCGATACCGTGGGTATTCCTGCAGGTGATCCTGGTGGCGATCGTGATTATCTGGCCGCGCTCGGTTACCTATTGGATCGACCGCGGAACCAGTGTCGATCCATCGAAGATCGACATTCAAATCGAGCAACCGGATTTGCCGCCACTTAATTTGAAGTAGCGACTGGAAATATGCTGCGGGCAGCGGCGCATCCCAGCTTCTAGAGCGCGATGCGCTTGAGTTGAATCGCCATCGCGCTCTAGTCTTTTGTTTGAGCATGATCTTTTCGGAAAACCGGTATCCACTTTTCCGGATCATGCTCTAATGGAAGGGTGGCCCCGATGATCCGTCGCCGGTTGCACGCCCTCACTTTGTTAGCAGCCTTCTCGACCGCCGCGATCGCGCAAGATTCCGTACCGAACGCCGCGCATCGCGCCTTTCCCGAAGGCAGCGATTTCTGCTTTGCCCGCGCCTATGACGTCAAGCATCTGGCCGCGCATCCGCGCCAGATCGTAACGTCGCTGCAGATCATGGGCCGCAATGCCTGGCTGGCTGATCCCGTCAGCGGCAGTGTCCATGCAACGCTGGTTGCCCAGTTCCGTGACAGGGCCAAATCGCTGGTGATGCACGGCGCATGCTGGCGCGGTGACGAGGCCGAAAAGCTACAGTGTAAGTTCGTGCCGAAAGGAAACCCGGACATTCTGGAGATCGGCATCCAGGGCACACTGCCGAAGCCCGACGTCTTACGCGCCGAGATCGGCGGCGACTGGAAGACCGTGCGGCGTGGTCTGGAGCCCACCTATTACGATGGGGTCACGACCGACGATACGACATTCCTGCTCAACCGCCGCCCGGCCTCGGCTTGCGCCTTTCCAGCGGGCTTTTGGACCGCGAAGGGACCGACCAAGAAATTTATGGAGCAGGTGCCGTAATCTTTTTGGCTCGTGTCGACTCAGCCCGGCCAGCCATAGCGCGGCACCTGCGCCAGATACTGATGATAGTCCTCGCCGAACTTGGCCGCGAGATATTGCTCCTCGCGCAGCACCACGCCGCGATGCAGGACAATCGCCGCTGGCGCCAGCAGCACCAGCGTCCAGTCGGATGCCAGCGCGATGGCGAGGCCTGCCGCGATCAGGATCATCCCGACATACATCGGATTGCGCAGATGACCGTAAATCTCATGTGTCGCGAGAACGAGTGTCGGTTGCCACGGAAAGGCATTGGTCCCAAGCCGATGGAATTGATGGCCGCAAGGCCAATCAGGCCCAATCCGGCAGCGATCAACAGCACGCCAACAACGATGCGCGTCGTGGTGCCGAACAGCACCGTCAGCACATAGGCCGGCACCAGCCAGTCGAGCGCCAGCCCGACGACCAATGCCGCCGCGATAATCAGCGGCGGCGGCGCGATCACGCCCGGATGGTCGTCGGCCGGCTTAACATTAGCCAAGTGTTACTCCTCGAACTTCAGATTCGCGGCCTTCACCACGTCGCCGAATTTCTGAATGTCGCTTTCGATGCGTTTGGTGAAATCCTTGCCGGACATGCCGCTGGGCGTCGTGGCCATCGCTTTGAGCTTGTCGGCGACGTCCGGCATCAGGATGATCTTGCGCAATTCGGCTTCGAGCTTGGCCGCGATGTCGGGCGGCGTGCCGGTGGCGACGAACAGCCCACTCCACAGCGTGACGTCGACTTCCGGATATCCGACCTCGGTCATGCTCGGCACGTCCGGCAGTTCGGAGGAGCGCTCCGAGCCGGTGACCGCGAGAGCCCGCACCTGTCCGCCCTTGACCAACGGCACGGCCGGCGGGCCGTCCGAGATGGTCAGCAGCGTCTGGCCGCCGGCGACGCTGAGCATGGATTCATTGCTGCTTTTGTACGGGATGGCGGTGCCCGGCATGCCGGTCTTCAGCTTCAGCAATTCGGTCGTGATGGAAAAGGCCGGCGATGAGGTCGCGTAGTTCGCCTTGTCCGGATTGGCCTTCGCCCAAGCCACCAGTTCCTTCACGTCCTTTGCCGGATGATCCTTCGGCACCGCCAGGATCAGTGGGAACGACGCGATCATGGTCAACGGAATGAAGCTCTTGGTCGGGTGATAGCCGAGCTTCGGATAAATCGCGGCGGCGATCGACATCTGGCCAATGGCGCCGACCAGGACGGTGTAGCCGTCGGCCGGCTGCTTGGCGACGTAGTCGGACGAGATCCGACCGCCGGCGCCAGCCCTGTTCTCGACGATCACCGTCTGCTTCAGGACCTCGGACATCTTGTTGGCAACCACACGGGCGAACAGGTCATTGCCGCCGCCCGCCGCGAAGCCCACAACCACGCGAATCGCCCGGTTGGGATAGTCGGTGGCGCCTTGCGCGGCCACCTGGGTCGCCCCCAATCCTGACAGCGTTGAGCCCAGCAACAGCACCGCCATCGGCGTACCCGTCGCCATTCGCCAAAAACGTGTCCTGGACATTGTCTCTCCCCTGCGTTCGACCGGGCCTGAGGCAGGCCGGTGGCGGGTTAGTCCCGCGTTGGGGAGAGCTTAGATCATTTTTGAAAGGAACAGGAAAACGGTTCGCGCGGCACTTTGGCCGTTCACGGCCCACTTTCGCGGTGCGAAACGCTAGCGTTCAGCGCGAGCGGCGGTTGATTTCCGGCGGCATTGCCGAGAATTGCTGGTCGACCGATCGCATCCGCCGCACACTGGCCCGGAGCCAGGTGTTGTTGGGGGCACGCTGTACGGCCTGCTCGTAGTCGCGCAATGCCGCATCGGTGCTGCCGAGCCGCTCATACGCAAAGCCGCGCCATGTCAGCGCGTTCGCGTGAGTCGGCTCCATCTCGAGCGCCGCGTCGAGGTCGCGCACCGCGTCCGCGTATTCGCCGATATCGAGAAGCGCATAACCGCGCCCCAACAGCGCGAAGAACCTGTCTTCCCGCGCCAGACTTGACGCCAGTGCGCGATCGTAGTCGGGACGCGCTTCGTTGAGCCGTCCGAGCCAGACCAGAGCCTCGGCGCGCGACAGATAGCGCCGCCCATCCTTTGGATCGAGCTTGATGGCCTCGTTATACATTTCAATCGCGGCGTTGAAATTCTTCATGTTCGCCATGACGCGGCCGGCGCCATAGCGAAACGTCGAATTGTTCGGTTCCAGCCGCGAGCCGGCCACGAAGTCGCCCAGCGCGTCACCATAGCGTCTCGATCGGATGTAAAAATATCCACGATCGCTATAAGACGACGCATCGACCGGCTCGATGTTGGTAGCCGCTGTAAAATCAGCCTCGGCTTTATCTAATTCGCCGGCGGTTTCGTACATCGTCGCGCGCTGCTGATAGGCGTCACGCAGCTTGTCGCGCGCCTCCTTGTCGTCCGCGTTAGGCTGCAGTTTCGCGATCAGATCATCATATTTACGCTGCATCTCGGCGCGCGGACCGACGACCGGCTTCTCAGCCGGCGTATCGGCAGGCGCCGGCTTCGCCGCCGCGGACGCGGCGGCTCCGGTCGCGGACAGCGCGACAAGCAGCACGCCAGCGATCAGGCCGGGAATGTTGAAATAGGACACTCGGGGACCCGTGGTTGTTCCAACAGCAACGATCAGGGAACCACAAAGCCATGAGCATTGTACTACGATAAAAGGTCGAATTAGCGACGGATCGACACACCGGGCGCAAACGCTTTGGTAACCATGGCCGCCACGGGCACAGCAAACCGCGGCAGATCACGCTCGAAAGCGCGTTCAGCAAAAGTGGACACCGGTTTTGCGTCCACTCTAACGTCCATCCATCGGCAGGCCGACATAGTTCTCGGCTAGGCTCTTCGCCGCCGCTTCCGAACTGGTGACATAATCCAGCTCGGCGAGCCGGCGGCGCCGGTCGAACGGATTGTCATCCGGGAACAGGTGCATCATCTGGGTCATCCACCAGGAGAACCGCTGCGCCTTCCAGATCCGCCGCAGGCAGGTCGCCGAATAGGCTTCCAGCAACGCATCATCGCCTGACCGGTAGAACGCGGTCATCGCCCGCGACAGCACCAGCACGTCGGCGAAGGCGAGGTTCATACCCTTGGCACCGGTCGGCGGCACGATATGCGCGGCGTCGCCGGTCAGGAACAGCCGGCCGTACTGCATCGGCTCGACCACGAAACTGCGCATCGGCGTGACGCTCTTTTGCAGGATTTCGCCCTCGGCCAGCGGGCGCATGCCGCCCATCCGCCGGTTCAACTCGTCCCAGATCCGCGCATCGGACCAATTGGCGATGTCTTCGTCATGCGCGCATTGCAGATAGGACCGCGCCAGCGTGGCCGACCGCATGGTGAATAGTGCAAAGCCGCGATCGTGATACGAGTAGATCAGTTCCTCGTCGGGCGGCGGCGCCGCCGCCAGAATGCCGAGCCATCCGAACGGATATTCCCGCTCGAACACGCTGAGCACGCCGTCCGGGATGCTCGGGCGGCAGATGCCGTGGAAGCCGTCGCAGCCGCCGATAAAATCGCAATCGATTTCCTTGGCCTGCCCGTCATGCGTGAAGCGGATTTTCGGACGCCCGGCAATATCGTGCACGCTGGCGTCGGAGACTTCGAACAGCAGCGGCGCGCCGCTTTCCAAGCGTTGCGCCACCATGTCTTTGACGACCTCCTGCTGGCCGTAAATGGTGACCCGCTTGTCGACCAGCGTCTTGAAGTCGATGTGATGCAGCGACCCGTTGATGCCGAGCTTGATGCCGTGATGGACGAGGCCCTCGCGGTTCAGGCGGGCGCCGAGGCCGATCTCGGTCAGCATATCGGCGGCCCAGTCCTCGATCAGGCCGGCCCGGATGCGGTTTTCGATGTAGTCGCGGCTGCGGTTCTCGATGATGATCGAGTCGATGCCCTGCAATTGCAGCAGCCGCGCCAGCATCAGGCCGGCCGGCCCGGCCCCGATAATCCCGACTTGCGTACGCATCCTCGTCCCCCGGTCACGACCTTTTCACACCCTATAGGCGGGCGGGCGCGGAGCCGCAAAGGGACGATTGCCGGAAAGGCTTGGACAATTAGGGCGAGACTAGGACAGCGGAAGAGGCTTGAGCGCTTAACGCCGGAACGTCTTCACTTCCGACGTGGTGCCGTCGCGGTAGGTCAGCTCGACCGATACGCTCTTGGCGGTTGGCGGCAGCTTCATATGCACCGCCGCGTTGTGCGGGATGGCGCTCGGATCCTTCAGGTCGCAGTTCGGCAGCGCCAGCGCCTTGTCGGGCACCGCGCTGTCGATGCCGATCTTCACCGACCGGATCGCGCAGCGATACGACACAAGGTGCGTATAGTAGACCAGCAGCCCGTTGAATTCGCGGAACGACAGCCAGTTGCCGGCGGTCATTTCCAGGATGCTGCGCTGGCCGCGCTCCAGCGCCGCCGCCGGCTCGAAGCGGACCGGATACGGACCAAGGGCTTCGCCGTTCGGACCGATCGCCTTGATTTCGATATTGCTCTCGGGCGTGTCGGCGTCGAGCTGGAACGCCGGATTCGGCATCCGCTTGCGGGTGCGCGGATCGAGCACGTCGAGGAAGCCGGTTTCCCTGAATGGGCTATTCTCGTTGAGCCGCCACGAGATCACACTGACCGGATCGGCGAACGACAGCGATACCGACCAGCCGCCATTGTGGCGCATGAAATTGGCGAGCGGCGCGTTGACCGGGCCGGACGGCGCCGTCGGCGTCGTGTCGCGACGCACTACCGCGTTGCCGGCGCCCGGCGGCAGCAGCGCGAGCTGCGGCGTCTCGGATGTCGACCGCGCGTCGCCGGCATTGCCGTTGAGCACCACGTCGCCGACGATCTGATCGTAATAGGCCGGCGTCTGCTCGTGCTTGATCGTTGACGCCATGCTCTTGACCTGCTGCTGCGTGCGCTTGGCGATCTGCACCAGCGTCTGGCCCGGCGTCGTCAGTTCACGGGCAAAATTGCGGGTGAACACAGAATTCGGGTTGGTATCGTCGTCGTTGAGACGATCCAGCGCGGTCTGCTTGGCGCCGGCCGAGAACAGCACGAACACGCCTTCCGACGTCTGCATCGGCGCGAGGCCGCCCGTGCCGCCGACGGAACGCTTACCGGGCCGTTCGAACGGATTATTGCGGCAGGCATCGAGCACCAGGATCGCGGTCTTGGCGCCGCGAGCCTCCAGACGATCGGTGATGCGCTGCGCCGCGAAGGCATGGTCGCGCACCAGTTCCTCCTGGCCCTCGAGGGCGGCCGGAACGTCGATCGGCAGCAGATAGTTCTCGCCCTTGATCTCGAAACCATGGCCGGCGAAGAAGAACAGCGCGGTATCGCCCGGCGCGATCATCGAATCGAACACCAGTAGTTGCTCGCTCATCGCGCTGCGGGTCAGGTCTTGCGCGACCAGCACCTGAAAACCAAGACCACGCAGCGTCTCGCCGATGGTCCGGGCGTCGCCGCCGGCCTTCTTCAGCGGCCAAATATTCCGGTAGGCGTCATTGCCGACCACGAAGGCGACGCGCTTGGCGGCGTGCGCCGGCCATGCCAGCGCCACCAGGGCGATTGCCGCCAATATCAGGCTGCGCACGGCACCCAGCTTCGGCCAATACCCGGTCATGTGCCCCCCGTCCCTTTGCAGTCGTCCGCAAAATAGAAATCGCGGCGACAGAATGCCGCCGATCCATAGTCGCACGCCGCGGCCCCAGGGTTCAACGCGAGGCGAACCGCCCGGTTAACGGAAGACGCCTACCCCAGTGCCGCTTCCAGCTCGGCGATCAGATCGGCCGGGTCTTCAATGCCGACCGACAGCCGCACCAGGCTGTCGGTAATGCCGAGTTCGGCCCGGACCTCAGCCGGAACCGAGGCGTGGGTCATCAGGCCCGGATGCTCGATCAGGCTTTCGATGCCGCCCAGGCTCTCGGCCAGCGCGAACAGCCGGCATTTTTCCAGGAACGCACGGGCCTCGTCGACGCCGCCCTGCAGTTCGACGGAGATCATGCCGCCGAACACCTTCATCTGCCGCTTGGCCAGCGCGTGCTGCGGATGGCTCGCCAGCCCCGGATAGATCACCCGTTTCACCTTCGGGTGCTTCTCCAGCCGGCGCGCGATCTCCAGTGCCGAGGCGGATTGCCGCTCCATGCGCAGCGCCAGCGTCTTGACGCCGCGCAGTGCCAGAAACGAGTCGAACGGCCCCGAAATAGCGCCGCACGAATTCTGCAAAAAGCCGAGCTGTTCTTTCAAGTCGGCATTGTCGCCGACCACGGCAACGCCGCCCACCATGTCGGAATGACCGTTCAGGTATTTTGTGGTCGAGTGCAGCACGATGTCGAAACCGGATTCCAGCGGCCGCTGGATATAGGGGCTGGCGAAGGTGTTGTCGGCGACGCTGAGCACGCCGCGCTGGCGCGCAATCGTGGCGATCTTTTCCAGGTCGATCAGCTTGAGCAGCGGATTGGTCGGGGTCTCGACCCATACCATGCGGGTTTCCGGTTTGATCGCGTCGTTCAGCGCCGCCGCGTCGGTGAGATCCACGTAGGTGGTCCGCATCGCGGCGGTGCGTTTGCGCACCTTTTCGAACAGCCGCCGCGTGCCACCATAAAGGTCGTCGGCCGCCACAACATGCGCGCCGTGATCCAGGAGTTCGAGCACCGTCGCGCTGGCCGCAAGGCCCGACGCGAACGCAAAGCCGGCGCTGCCGCTTTCCAGATCGGCGATGCAGCGCTCATAGGCCATGCGGGTCGGATTTTGCGTGCGCGCATATTCGTAGCCTTTGTGCACGCCCGGGCTCTGCTGCACGAAGGTCGAGGTCGCGTAGATCGGCATCATCACGGCGCCGGTGGTCGGGTCCGGCTCGTGGCCGGCATGCACGCAGCGGGTCGCAAAATCCAACTGGTTCGGTCTCGTCATTGCGTCTGTAACCCATTGCTTTATGGCGTGCGCGGAAATCAGCGCGGAATGATGCGGAAATGGTTGATCATATCGAACGGCGTGACGAGGCCGATGAAACGGTCCTTGTCCATCACGATGGCCACATAGCCGCGACGGAACAGCGGCACCAGATCCGCGATCGAAGCGTCCGCCGAAATCGTCTCCAGGCGCGTCGCCATCACGTCCTTGGCCGGACGCGCGAACGTACGCTCGCTGCCGTCCGGATCGGTCAGCAAGGCGCCGAGCAGATCGCTCTCGTCGATCAGGCCGATGACGCGATCGTTCTCGACCACCGGCATCTGCGACACGTCGGACGAGCGCATGCGCGAGAATACCGTGCGCAACGGATCGTCCGGTCCGACCACGATGGCGGCGCCTTCGGCGAAGCGGTTGATCACCAGATCGCGCACCGTGCCCTGGCGCTGCCGGTCGGTGAAGCCCTCCTGCGCCAGGAAAGAATCGTTGAACACCTTGGACAGATATTTGGCGCCGGAATCGCACACCAGCGTGACGACGCGCTTCGGCTCGGTCTGCGCCCGGCAATAGCGCAATGCGGCGCCGAGCAGCGTGCCCGACGACGAGCCGGCCAGCACACCTTCCATGCGCAGCAGTTCGCGCGCGGTCGCAAAGCTTTCGGCATCCGATATCGTGAACGCTTCGCTGACCAGCGACAGGTCGCAATTCGGCGGGATGAAATCCTCGCCGATGCCTTCGACCACCCAGCTTCCGGGCTCTTCCATTTTGCCGGTGTTGACGAACGGCGCCAGGATCGAGCCCTGCGGATCGGCCAGGATCATCCTGGTCGCCGGCGAATTGTTGCGCATATAGCGGCCGATGCCGGTCAGGGTGCCGCCGGAGCCGACGCCGACCACGATAGCGTCGACCTTGCCGTCCATCTGCCGCAGAATTTCCGGACCCGTCGTGCTCTCATGCGCCAGCGGATTGGCCGGATTGGCGAACTGATCGATGAAGATCGCACCCGGCGTGCGCGCCGTGATGGCGGCCGCCATGTCCTGATAATAATCGGGGTGGCCCTTGCCGACATCCGAACGCGTCAGGATGACTTCGGCGCCCAGTGCCTTGCAGTGCAGGATCTTCTCGCGCGCCATCTTGTCGGGCACCACCAGGATGGTGCGATAGCCTTTGCGGGCCGCGACCAGCGCAAGCCCGAGCCCGGTATTGCCGGCGGTCGCCTCGACGATGGTGCCACCCGGCTTCAGGCGTCCATCGGCCTCGGCGGCCTCGATCATCGCGCGCGCCGGACTGTCCTTGATCGAGCCGGACGGATTGGCGCTTTCCAGCTTGAGGAACAGCCGGCACGGACCGCGCTCCAGCCGCGTCACTTCGACCAGCGGAGTTTCGCCGATCAGGTCGAGAACGGTGGTCATGCAACACTCCGCGCGTTAGAGCGCGTCCAGCAAAAGTGGACACCGGTTTTGCGCGAGCAATCAAGCTTGCGCAGATTGCGTAAACTTATCTGCGTACGCGCTCTAAGTATTTAGATAGACGCGTTTTCTTTAAGTGAAGTGGATTCCGCTTCACTTGAAAACGCTCTAATGCATCCACGCGACAAGCGCCTGCGTCACCGGCTCCGGCCGCTCAAGGGTCGACAGGTGCCCGCTATCGGGGATCACCGCAAGCTGCGCGCCGGGAATTCCGGCGGCGATTTCCTGCGCCAGATTTGGCGGGGTCAGGTCGTCACCCTCGCCGACCAGCACCAGCGTCTTGCAGCGGATCTTGGCCAGTTCCGGCCGCATGTCCGGACGGCCCATAATGGCCTTTTGCTGACGGATGAAGGCTTCGACGCCGGTCGCATCCGCCATGCCGCGCACCGTACGCTTGAGCTCTGCATCGCCATGGCGATTTTTGTGCACCAGCGCCGGATAGAACGCCTCGAACACCTCGTCGAATTGGCCGGCATCGGCCTTGGCGATGGCGCCGCGACGCCGCTCTGTCTGCTCGGGCGTATCATTGCGGGCTGAGGTGTCGAGCAGCGCCAGACGCTCGATCCGGTCCGGCGCCTGGCGCCACATCGCAAAGGCGATGTAGCCGCCCATCGACAGGCCGGCGAGCGCAAAGCGCGGCGGCGCCTCGGCCAGGATGCGGCGCGCGATCGCGTCCACGGAGTCGTCGCGGCGGTGGTCGGCGACCGTCACCGGGCCGAACGGCCACAGGGCATCGATTTGGGCGGCATACAGGCGCGCCGAGCACAGCAAGCCGGGCACCAGAATGACGGGAAGTGGCTCAGGAATGAGTTTGGGCATGACTTTACGGTTCCTTGTTATGGCCAAAAGTCCCGGCCCATATTCGACTTGCTGCACCGCAAAAGGATTGACTTTAGCGCCATTCTCACTATGTTCTCGGCGGAACGGTTCGATCCCCAGATACGACCGCCTCCCCCCGCGCATCACCGTCATCGAATTGTTTTCGCCGGCGCGGCATGGTTTCCGGGCGGTCACCGATTCGAGGTTTTATGTCTTTTTCCACGCTCGGCTTGTCCGACAAGGTTCTCGCCGCCGTCGAGGCGACCGGCTACACGACCCCTACCCCCATTCAGGAACAGGCGATACCACACGTGCTCGCAAGGCGCGATGTGCTCGGCATCGCCCAGACCGGTACCGGCAAGACCGCGGCCTTCGTGCTGCCGATGCTCACGCTGCTCGAAAAGGGCCGTGCCCGGGCGCGTATGCCGCGCACCCTGATCCTCGAGCCGACGCGCGAACTCGCCGCGCAGGTCGAGGAAAGCTTCACCAAATACGGCGCCGGCACCAAGCTCAACGTCGCCCTGCTGATCGGCGGTGTCTCGTTCGGCAACCAGGACACCAAGCTGTCGCGCGGCGTCGACGTGCTGATCGCAACGCCGGGCCGCCTGCTCGATCACACCGAACGCGGCGGGCTGCTGCTGACCGGCGTCGAACTGCTGGTGATCGACGAAGCCGACCGCATGCTCGACATGGGCTTCATCCCGGACATCGAGCGCATCTGCAAACTGGTGCCGTTTACCCGCCAGACGCTGTTTTTCACGGCAACGATGCCGCCGGAAATCCGCCGCATCACCGAAACCTTCCTGCACAACCCGGTGAAGGTCGAGGTTTCGAAGCCGGCGAGCACGGGCGTAAATATCACACAGCTGCTAGTCGCAGCCGGCCGCGAGCCGGAAGAAAAGCGCGACGTGTTGCGCCGCCTGATCCGGTCCGCCGAGAACCTCAACAACGGCATCATCTTCTGCAACCGCAAGCGTGAAGTCGCGCTGCTGCATAAGTCGCTGGTGTCGCACGGCTTCAACGCCGTCGCCCTGCATGGCGACATGGAGCAATCGGCCCGTACCGCCGCGCTCGATGCGTTCCGCAAGGGCGAAGTCACGCTGCTGGTGGCGTCCGACGTCGCCGCCCGCGGCCTGGACATTCCGGCGGTCAGCCACGTCTTCAATTTTGACGTCCCGCATCACGCCGACGACTACGTTCACCGCATCGGCCGCACCGGCCGGGCCGGACGGCCCGGTGCTGCCTTTACCCTGGTTTCATCCGCCGACACGAAGTCGGTCGCCGCTATCGAAAAATTGACCGGCCTCACCATTCCGTGGGCCGGCGATCCGCCGCGCACCGAGGCGTCCGAGTCGGAAGCGACTGAAGGCCGTGGCGAAGGTCGTAGCGAAGGCCGTGGCCGTTCGCGTGGCGGCCGCTCACGCGGCCGATCCTCCGAAGGCAAGTCGCCCGAAGGTCGCTCGTCTGAAGGCCGATCTTCTGAAGGTCGCCCGTCTGAAAGCCGCTCCTCGGAGCCAAAGCCGTCCGACAGAAAGCCCGAGCACAAGCCCACCGAGGACCGTGCGCCGCGCGCCCGTCACCCGGCAGGTGGTGGGGATGCCGCCGCGCCGGTGTCGCGCCTGGAAGAGGCCCGCAGCCGCCGTCAGCCGGCCCCCGCTCCACAGGCCGCCAAACCGGCGCCCGCTCCGGCGCAGAACCGGAACGAAAGTGCCGAAGAGGCGGAACTTTCACGCCTCCCGGCATTCCTGCTGCGTCCGGTACGGATCAAGGCATAACCGTACCCTAACGGCAAAATCCGCGTCCGCGTTCGGTCGCCACTTGGCACCGGCGCGGAGCGCCCGCTTGCCGAGCCGATGGTTGCGCACGCAACCTCCAATTTTAATCGCAACCTTCCCGTTTACCCCGCATTCATCGCCGCACAGTACGGTCGTACAGGGTCCATGCTTGCCCCTGAGAAGTGCCGTACCGGTGAGATCGCGTCTCCGTACGGACACGAGCGGAGTTAAAGTTATGAAATCGCAGGCCGATGAGCATGAACGCACGATGGCGTTCGCCGAAATTGCTCTCGGACAAATTCGGGCGTTGCGGCAGTCGGCGGCCCCCCGGAACTATGAGATTTGGTATACGTATGCAACCGGTTACAACCCTTCGCTGAACCAAGTCGTCAACGAAGCCCTGTCGCGCACCGGCAGCCTGACTCAAAACGATGTCGACCAGATCTACGACAACCATATCGCCTCGACCCGGCTGACCGACCGCATCGACAGCGTCGGCAGTCAATTCATGGACGAGATCGAACAGGTCATGGCGATGATCGATGCCGCCGTCGGCAACGCCTCCAGCTATTCCGAAAGCCTGGCCAATGTCAGCCAGCGGCTCGGCGGCGCGGTCGACCGCGACGGCCTGCGCACCATCGTCGAAAGCCTGGTGCAGACCGCCCAGGAAATGGAGCAGTCCAACAAGAAGCTGGACGCGCATCTGTCGGCCTCCAAGCAGGAAATCAATCAGCTTCAGCAGAATCTCGAGGCGGTGCGCACCGAAAGCCTGACCGATCCGCTGACCTCGCTGGCCAACCGCAAATATTTCGACATGGCGCTCGACAAAGCGATCGCCGACGCTGTCACCAAAGGCGAGCCGATGTCGCTGATGCTGACCGACATCGACCACTTCAAGAACTTCAACGATACGTTCGGCCACCTCACTGGCGATCAAGTGCTGCGATTGGTGGCGCTCTCGGTAAAGCAGAATGTCAAAGGCCAGGATCTCGCGGCCCGTTATGGCGGCGAAGAGTTCGCGGTCGTGCTGCCCGACACGGTGCTGCGGTCGGCGATCACGGTCGCCGAACATATCCGGCGCGCGGTGATGACCAAGGAACTGATGAAGCGCTCGACCGGCGAGCATCTCGGACGGGTGACGGTCTCGATCGGGCTCGCGTCCATGCGCCCCGGCGACACCGCGCAAACGTTGATCGAGCGCGCCGACAAGTGCCTGTACGCGGCCAAGCGCAATGGCCGCAATCGTGTGATCTGCGAAGCCGATCCGGAAGTCGCCGACCAGACCCAGACGCAGGTTGCCTAAGGAGCATTGTCAGGCGAAGTGGAATCCGGTTCGCCGTCCGACAATGCGACAAGAGAACAATATTTTAAAGCTCAGCCGACAGGCTGAGATAGCCGATGGTCGCGCGCCCGCTGGCGCCGTCGAAGATTCCCAGCACGCCCTGCGGGTCGAGCTTGGTATCGACATAGCCGATCTCGGCCCCAAGCTTGATCTTCTCAAACGGCTTCCAATACAGGTTGACGCCGGAGCGGAAGGTGCGCGCCGAAGGCTTCGCGAGCAGTAATTCGGCATCGAGCGCCAGATAGCTGGCAAAGATGCTGGATTCGAATTGCTCGTTAAAGACATGATGGAATGAGCCGACCGCGCTCCACCCCTGTGTCGGCCCGGCGGCACGCACCGTACTTTGATACATGGCCCAATCCGTCGTCGTGCCGAGATAGGACGAGGCATCGACCGCATAGGTCGCCTGGAAGGTGAAGTCATCGTCTTCGGCAATGGCTTTGAGCGGCAGCTTGAATCCCAGGCTCGCGGCCCAGCCGGTGCGCGTGGTTGCCGTATCCGGAAACAGCGGCAGCAACGGCGAGGCCGAGAAGTCGGCGCGACGCACCAGTCCCGAAACATGGACGGTCAGGTCGTCGGTCTCATACAGGCCGCGCGCCACATAGACCGGATTGGAGAAATCGACGTCGGCCAATCCGCTGGTCGCGGTCGTCGTGGTCGGCAGGTTCGACTCGATGCTGACCGCGAGCTTCAGGTGTTCGAACAGCTCATGTTCGTACGAGATGATGTTGGCGGATCTCTTCGGCGAATTGGCGGTCGACAGAAGACTGCCATCCCAGAAGCTCATCAGCGTTCCGGTATAGCCGACCTTCAGGCCGCCCAGCCCGACGGTCCAGCCGGTCACACTGGCGGTGCCGGAGCTGGTCTCGTCGCCGGTCGCCTTGGACCACTCGGCCGACACCGACGTCGTAAAGTCGCCGAGCGGCGTTTCGCGGGTGGTCTCCAGCCCGACACTGGCTGTGACCGAGTTGGAGTCGGAAGCCCGTAACACCTGACCGCTGCGGGTGACGATGAACGGCAGTCCGGACGCGGTCTGCTTGGTCTTCTGGTAGGTGTAGGAAATGCCGCCGGTCAGCGTCGCGCAGGCGCCGGCGAGGTCGAATTTGACGCCCTTATCGTCGTCATCGTCTTCCTCGTCATCGTCGTCCTCCTTATCGGAAGACTTCTGACAGGCCGCCGGCAAATCCTTCTTGGATGAGTCCTTGGCGGACGATTCCTTGGCCGCCTGCACCGGCGCGGCCACCATTCCGATCATCGCGAGTGTCAAAAGCATCCGCCAAGGCCAGGCTGCCGCCAAGCGCGCCGTCCAACCCTGCATTCCCCGAGCCCCTGAATTCGGGACTATTCAGGATCAGCCGGCTTGGGCCGTCAAGCTGGAGCTTTCCGGGTGGATTTATTCCGCCGTGCCGGCGCTGCCTCGGCCGTGGCCTTCCGCGACCTGGATTTTAGCGACTTGGATTTTGGCGCGGCGGCGCGTTCCTTCGCGAATTTCAACGCGGTTCGCGCCCATTCCGCCAGTTCTTCGGGATCGTCATACAGCCGCTCGGGCAGCCGCCAATACGACGTGATGGTCCGCTTGCCGGTCTTGGTGTCGTAGCTGAATGGCGCGCAGCCTTCGCGTTCGAAATCCGGAATGGTGTCGGCACCGGCTTTGAGATGGATCAGCCCGCCCGCCACCAGGCTGAACATCTGGCCATCGGCATACAGTCCGGCACCGCCGAACATGCGGCGGACGGTCACCGGCCCGAAGGCGGCAAACAATTCGCGGATATATTCGGGATCGACTCCGCCGGCAGCCAAAGTCTGGCCTCCGAATGCCGTCGCAAGGTTAATGCGCTTCGGCGGCGCCCTCGCCGGCCGGCGTCAATTGCACCGACTCGCCGCAGCCGCAGGCCGAGGTCTGGTTCGGGTTGTTGAACACGAACTGCGACGATAGCTTTTCGGTGCGGAAATCCATCTCGGTGCCGAGCAGAAACATCACCGCCTTCGGGTCGATCAGGATCTTGACGCCCTTGTCCTCGACCACTTCGTCGTGCGGATGCGCCGCCTCGGCATATTCCATGGTGTAGGCCATGCCGGCGCAGCCGCCATTTTTCACGCCGACGCGCACGCCCACGAACGGCTTATCGGCCCGCGCCATGATGTCCTGGATGCGCGCCGCGGCGGCTTCCGTCAGCCGCATTACCTGGGGTCGGGGCCGAAGACTGGCCATCGATCTATCCTTTGAGCCCGAATGGCCCGGTAGCTAGGCTTACTCAAGGTAACTTATCTGGGCATCCGAACCGTTAATCGCAACTCACCACATATTCAGCACGAGTCGGGCCTCGTCGGTCATCCGGCTCGGGTCCCATGGCGGGTCCCAGACCACATCGACCTTGACCGGTCCCACGCCTGCCACGCTCGCCACGGCATTCTCGACCATCAGCGGCAGTTCCTGCGCCGACGGGCAGTTCGGCGTGGTCAGGGTCATGTCGACCTTGACGGCGCGGTCGTCGGCGATGTCGATCCGGTAGATCAGGCCGAGTTCATAGATGTCGGCCGGGATTTCCGGGTCATAGACGGTCTTCAGCGCGGTCACGATCTCGTCGGTCAGGCGCGCCAATTCCTCCGCCGGCAGTGCCGAGGCGGACGTATCGGCTGCGCCGGCCTTCGTCGGCTCCGCAAAGCCGGCCGCGTTGGCGGCCTTCTCATGAGAAGCGCCGGAAACGGCGGGGGCCGGCTGGCCGGTTTTGATGTCGTCCATCATGCGAAGAAATCCTGCGCCTTGATCAGCGCCCGCGCAAGGATATCAACTTCCTCGCGGGTATTGTAGAGCCCGAACGACGCCCGGCAGGTGGCGGTCAGCCCGTACCGGGCGAGCAGCGGCATCACGCAATGGGTTCCGGCCCGCACCGCGACCCCGGAACGGTCGATAATGGTAGCGACGTCGTGCGGGTGCGCGCCCTCGATCTCGAACGACACGATGGCGCCCTTGTCCTTGGCGGTGCCGATGATGCGCAGCGAATTGATCTCGCGCAGCCGGTCGTGCGCATAGCTGACCAGATCGCGCTCATGGGCGCGGATGCGCTCCTTGCCGATGGAATTCACATAGTCGATGGCCGCGCCGAGCCCGATCGCCTGGACGATCGGCGGCGTGCCGGCCTCGAACCGGTGCGGCGGTTCGCCGTAGGTAACACAGTCTTCGAACACGTCGCGGATCATCTCGCCGCCGCCGTTGAACGGCGGCATCTCGGCCAGCAAGCTATGCTTGCCGTACAGCACGCCGATGCCGCTCGGGCCGTACAGCTTGTGGCCGGTAAAGGCATAAAAGTCGGCGTCGATGTCACGCACGTCGACGTCGAGATGCACGGCCGCCTGGGTACCGTCGATCAGCACCGGAATGCCGCGCGCATGGGCGAGGCGCACCACGTCCTTGACCGGCACGATGGTGCCGAGCGCGTTCGACATCTGGGTGATCGCAACCATCTTGGTGCGCGGCCCCAGCAGCTTCTCGAACTCGTCGATCAGGAAATTGCCGTCTTCGTCGACCGGCGCCCATTTGATCACCGCGCCATGACGCTCGCGCAGAAAATGCCACGGCACGATGTTGGAGTGGTGCTCCATGATCGAGAGCACGATTTCGTCGCCCTCGCGGATCCGCTCGCGGCCGAACGTATAGGCGACGAGGTTGATCGCCTCGGTGGCGTTGCGGGTGAAGATGATCTCTTCGGGCCGCTCGGCATTCAGAAAGGCGCGGGTCTTCTCGCGCGCGCCCTCATAGGCCTCGGTCGCCGCGTTGGCGAGATAATGCAGCCCGCGATGTACGTTGGCGTATTCCGACGTATAGGCCGTCTGAATCCGATCGAGCACCGCATTGGGCTTCTGCGCCGACGCTGCGTTATCCAGATAGACCAGCTTCTTGCCGTAGACCTGCATGGCCAGCGCGGGAAAGTCCGCGCGGATGCGGTTCACGTCATAGCTGCCGTTGCTTACGGCGGGATGCATGGTCACCCCCGCTCTGCCAGCCAGCGCACCGCGGCTTCCATCAAGGCGTCTCGGACAATCTCGTCGGCCACGAATTCGACCGCTTCGCCGACAAACGCCTGGATCAGCAGCGACTCGGCTTCGTGCTTCGGCACGCCGCGCGCCATCAGATAGAAGCGCAGGTCTTCGTTGAGCGCGCCCACGGTAGACCCGTGACCGCACACCACGTCGTCGGCAAAGATTTCCAGTTCCGGCTTGCTGTCGGCCTCGGCATCGTCCGACAGCAGCAGCGCATTCGCCATCATCTTGCCGTCGGTCTTCTGCGCATGCTGGCGCACGATGATCTTGCCCTGAAACACGCCCCGGGCTTCGTCGTCGAGCACCGATTTGAATAGTTCGCGGCTTTCGCAGCCGCCCTGCGCGTGGTCGATCACCAAGGTCGTGTCGGCATGCTGCTTGCCGCGCAGCAGGCTGGCGCCGCGGATGCCGGCCTTGGTGCCGGCGCCGTCGAAGCGCAGGAACACCTGGTTGCGCACCACGGCGAGACCTGTCGTGAATGCGAAGGAATTGAAACGCACGTCGGCGCCGAGCGATGCCATCAGGGTCGAGATGTGCAGCGTCTCCGACGCGCCGGTGGTCAGCTTGATGTGCTCGACCTCGGCGCCGTCGGCGACGATGAGTTCGAGCGCGGCATTGCACTGGTGACCGACCGCGTCCGGGCCTTCATGGCTCTCGATCAGGGTCGCACGGGCGCCCTTGCCGATCACCACCAGCGAACGCGGGAAGATCGCGACCGGGGTCTCGCTCACCGTCGCGAACACCAGATGGATCGGACGCGACATGGTCGCGCCGTCGCTGATCTCGATCAGCGCGCCATCGCCCATCAGGGCGGTGTTCAAGGCGAGCGCGGCGTCGTCGGACGGAAAGACTTGACCCAGATGCCGGGCGACCAGCGGATCGGCCGAACCGAGCGCCTGCGCCATCGAGCGGATCGACAAGCCGGGCTCAAGCCCGACGAGATCGGACAGCTCGGGCACCAAGACGCCGTCGGCGAACACGATGCGGCAGACATCGACATCCGACATGAGCTGACCGGCCTTCGCGGCCCGCGCCTTGCCGGCCTGATCCGGTGCCGGCGCCAACGGCCGCGCATCGCGCATCAGCGCGCGCAGGTCGGTGTATTTCCATTCCTCGACGCGGCGGTGCGGCAATCCCTTGGCGTCGAAGCGCGCAAACGCCGTGTCGCGCAGCGCTGCGACCGCACCCTGCCCCGGCAGCTTGGCCCTGGCGGCGGCGAACTCTTGCGCCAAGCCGGTTTCGGCCGACGTCTTGATATGGCGAATTTCGGCGTTCATGGCTCTTACTCGGCCGCCTCGGCCTGGAACTCGGCGTAGCCGTTGGCTTCGAGCTCGTGCGCCAGTTCCTTGCCGCCGGTCTTAACGATGCGGCCTTTGGACAGCACGTGCACCACGTCCGGCACGATGTAGTCCAGCAGCCGCTGATAATGCGTAATGACAACAAAGCCGCGATCCGGCGAACGCAGCCGGTTGACGCCGTCGGCGACGATCTTCAGCGCATCGATGTCGAGACCGGAATCGGTTTCGTCCAGCACCGCGATGCGCGGCTCCAAGAGAGCCATCTGCAGCACTTCGTTGCGCTTCTTCTCGCCGCCCGAGAACCCGACATTGACCGCGCGCTTGAGCATGTCCGGATTGATGTTGAGCTTGGCGGCGGTCTCGCGCACGCGCTTGAGGAATTCAGGGGTCGAAAGCTCGCCTTCGCCGCGCTTCTTGCGTTGCGAGTTGAGCGCGGTACGCAGGAAATTCATGGTGGCGACGCCGGGAATTTCCAGCGGATACTGGAACGCCAGGAACATGCCCTTGGCGGCGCGCTCGTCCGGCGCCAGATCGAGAATGCTCTCGCCGTCGAACAGGATCTCGCCCTCGGTCACCGTATAGTCCGGCTTGCCGGCCAGCACATAGGCCAGCGTCGATTTGCCCGAACCGTTCGGCCCCATGATCGCGTGCACCTTGCCGCGCTCGATGGTCAGGTCGAGACCGTTCAGGATCTTCTTGCCGTCGATTTCGGCGTGTAGGTTTTTGATTTCAAGCAGTGCCATTTTTTCTCTTGCCCGTATTCTGATTCCTCATCCTGAGGCGTCTCGAAGGATGAGGCCATTCGTTCCGTTCCATTCATCCTTCGAGACGGCGGCTTCGCCGCCTCCTCAGGATGAGGCTACTGGTTGCGTTAGCCGACGCTGCCTTCCAGCGAGATCGCGATCAGCTTTTGCGCTTCGACCGCGAACTCCATCGGCAGTTGTTGCAGCACGTCCTTGACGAAGCCGTTGACGACCAGCGCCACGGCATCCTCGGCCGACAGGCCGCGCTGCTGGCAGTAGAACAGCGTGTCTTCGGAAATTTTCGACGTGGTGGCTTCGTGCTCGAACATCGTGGAGGAATTCTTCGCCTCCATGTACGGCACGGTATGGGCGCCGCACTGGTCGCCGATCAGCAGCGAGTCGCAATTGGTGAAGTTGCGCGCGTTGGTCGCCTTGCGGTGCGTCGAGATCTGGCCGCGATAGGTATTCTGCGACTTGCCGGCCGCAATGCCCTTGGAGATCACCCGGCTGGTGGTGTTCTTGCCGAGGTGGATCATCTTGGTGCCGCTGTCGACCTGCTGGCGGCCGTTCGAGATCGCGATCGAATAGAACTCGCCGCGCGAATTGTCGCCGCGCAGGATGCAGCTCGGATATTTCCAGGTGATGGCCGAACCGGTCTCGACCTGGGTCCAGGAAATCTTCGAGTTCTTGCCGCGGCAATCGCCACGCTTGGTGACGAAGTTGAAGATGCCGCCCTTGCCCTCGGAATCGCCCGGGTACCAGTTCTGCACCGTCGAGTATTTGATCTCGGCGTCGTCCAGCGCGATCAATTCGACCACGGCGGCGTGCAATTGGTTCTCGTCGCGCATCGGCGCGGTGCAGCCTTCCAGATAGCTCACATAGGAGCCCTTGTCGGCGATGATCAGCGTGCGCTCGAACTGCCCGGTGTTCTTCTCGTTAATGCGGAAATAGGTCGACAGCTCCATCGGGCAACGCACCCCCGGCGGCACGTAGACGAACGAGCCATCGGAGAACACCGCCGAATTCAGCGTCGCAAAGAAATTGTCGGTCACCGGCACCACGGTGCCGAGATATTGCTTCACCAGATCCGGGTATTCGCGCAGCGCCTCGGAGATCGGCATGAAGATCACGCCGGACTTCATCAGTTCGGCTTTGAACGTCGTGGCGACCGACACCGAGTCGAACACCGCGTCGACCGCGACCCGCGACGGCACCGAGCCGTCCTCGCGCACCACGCCGGCCAGCATTTCCTGCTCGCGCAGCGGAATGCCTAGCTTGGCGTAAGTCGCCAGGATTTCCGGATCGACCTCGTCGAGCGACTTCAGTGCCGGGTTCTTCTTCGGCGCCGAATAGTAATAGAGGTCCTGATAATCGATCGCCGGATACTCGACCCGCGCCCAGGTCGGCTCGCGCATGGTCTGCCAGCGCTTAAACGCCTCGAGCCGCCACGCCAGCATCCACTCCGGCTCGCCCTTCTTGGCCGAGATGAAACGGACGGTGCTCTCGTCCAGGCCCTTCGGGGCCTTGTCGGATTCGATGACCGTTTCGAACCCATACTTATATTGATCGACGTCGATCAGGCGGACCTGTTCGACGGTCTCTTGTACGGCAGCCATTCGTCCCTCCTGCGCGGTTTCAAGGACCGCGGGTGGATTGTCGTTCTATCGTCGTCGCGTCGCGCCGAATTGCGTCATCAGGCGGCAATTTCCCGAGATCTCTTAAGTAATGCGCCGGACACCGTCCGCCAAGCCGTAAGGCAGCATTCGATGTCCGCTTCGTTGGAGTCCCAACCGATGCTGACCCGGACCGCGCCTTTGGCGAGCGCCGGATCGACGCCCATCGCGGCCAGCACATGCGAGGGCTGCACCTTGCCCGACGAACAGGCCGCGCCCGACGACAGCGCCACGCCGGCGAGGTCGAAGGCGATGATCGCGGTTTCAGCCCGCAGACCGGCCACCGTGAACAGTGAGGTGTTGGGAAGCCGTTCCGCGGCGGATCCGAAGATTACCGTCGCCGGCTCAACCTGACGAAGACCATGTTCCAGCGCGTCGCGCAAGGCCGCCATGCGGCTAGCGGTGACCACAAGGTCACGTCCGGCAGCCGCCGCGGCCGCCCCGAAGCCGGCGATGCCGGCCACGTTCTCGGTTCCGCCGCGCAGCCCGCGCTCCTGGCCGCCGCCGCGAATGAGCGGCGCAATCCGCAACGCCTCGTCGCGCTTGATCAGGGCGCCGACACCCTGTGGGCCGCCAATCTTGTGTGCAGAAAGCGTCAGAAGATCGGCTTCCAACGCATTGATATCGATGGCAATCCGCCCGGCGCCCTGGACCGCGTCGACATGCAGCAGCGCGCCATGGCGGTGCGCCACGGCGGCGACCTCGGCCACCGGCTGGATCACGCCGGTCTCGTTATTGGCCAGCATCACCGACACCAGCGGCCGCGCGCCCTCGGCCGCCAAAGCGGCAAGGCGCGCTTCCAATGCGCCGAGATCGATGACCCCATGGGCGTCGACCGGCAATATCTCGACCTGATCGGGCCGGAACCGGCCCCCGGCCGTGACCGACGGGTGTTCCACAGCCGATATCAGAAGCCTATCGCGCGCAGGCTGCCGGCCGATCTGGATATCCGGCGACAGCGCCACCACATTGGCTTCGGTACCGCCGGACGTGAAGGTGACATTGGCCGGCTCGCCACCGACGAGTTCCGCGACCTGCGCCCGCGCGGTTTCGACCATGGCCCGTGCCGCCCGGCCCTCGGCATGCACCGAGGACGGGTTGCCGGTCAGCTCCATCGCCACGGCAAGCGCCTCTTTGGCTTCCGGGCGCAGCGGAGCGGTCGCGTTCCAGTCCAGGTAGGTGCGCTGCGTCATCGCATTACCGTCGAAGTTCCAATTCGGTCGTTAGTCCCGTCGGCTGTAGCTCGGCTTTTTCCGTCAGGTATCCGGTAAAGCTTGCTTTTTGCCCCCGGGGTCGTGTTAGAAAGTCCCGTCGCGCCCGGCTGGCCCACCGCGTAAGCCGCGAGGCCCCTTCCTGAATTTAGAATGGTTCTAAATAGTTACGTGCCCTGCGCGTATCCGTCAAGCGCGCTATCACCCTTTCCGTCCGCGCCGGGTTTTGGCCGCGTGGACCTCCCTGAGGTTTGAGACCCATGCCCGAGGTTATTTTCACCGGTCCGGCCGGTCGACTCGAAGGCCGCTATCACGCGGCCCGTCAAAAGAATCCGCCGATCGCCATCGTGTTGCATCCGCATCCGCAGTTCGGCGGCACGATGAACAATAACATCGTGTACCAGACCTACTATGCGTTTGTTCACCGCAATTTCTCTGTTTTGCGGTTCAATTTCCGCGGCGTCGGCCGCAGCCAGGGTGCGTTCGACCACGGCACCGGCGAACTGTCCGATGCGGCAGCGGCGCTCGACTGGGCGCAGTCGATCAATCCGGAAGCCCGCGGCTGCTGGATCGCCGGTACGGCGTTCGGCGCCTGGATCGGCATGCAATTGCTGATGCGCCGGCCCGAGATCGAAGGCTTCATCTCGGTGACGCCGCCGGCCAACCTGTACGATTTCTCGTTCTTGGCGCCCTGCCCGTCGTCGGGCCTGATCGTCCACGGCGACAAGGACGCGGTGGTGCCGGCCAAGGACGTCACGGGTTTGGTCGACAAGCTGAAGACCCAGAAGGGCATCATCATCGAGCAGAAGATGATCCCGGGCGCCAACCACTTCTTCGACGGCAAGGTTGAGCCGCTGATGACGTCGATCGGCACCTATCTGGACAAGCGTCTCGGCACCACGGTCACCATCGGAGCGCCGGGCGCGACCCCGCCGGCCCCGGCGGGCGGCAAGAAGACCACCGCGGCCTGATACGACTAGTCGGCGTCATGGCTCGGCCGTGACGCCGCCTTGCATCGGCTGCGTCACGCCGGTCGTGCCCGGGAACGTGATCGGCAGCCCGCGCAGCGACCGCACCGCCATGAACGCGAAGGCCTGCGCCTCCAGCGCATCGGCCGACCAGCCGACCGCATCGGCGGTCTCAACGGTGGCCGGCGCCAGTTGGGCCGCCAGCATGCGCATCAGGGTCGGATTGCGCGCCCCGCCGCCGCCCACGATCCAACTGCGCGGCACGCTCGGCAGACGCGGCACGACCCGCGCCACGCTCGCGGCCGTCAGCGCCGACAGCGTCGCCGCGCCGTCCACGACCGACAATTCCGGCAACCCGATATTGGCCAGGGCAAAATCGTTGCGGTCGAGCGACTTCGGTGCCAGCTGGACGAAAAACGGATGCGCCAGCGCCCGAAGCACAAAGGCCTCATCCACTTGGCCCCGCGCGGCCGTGTCGCCATCGCGGTCGAGCGGTTGTCCGGTGCGGGCTCGCATGAAATCGTCGATCAGGGCGTTGCCGGGACCAGTATCGCAGGCCACCGGGTCGCTGCCATCCACCCAGGTTACGTTGGCAACGCCGCCGACATTGAGCACCGCGATCGGGTGCGGCCGGTCCAGCGTGCGCGCCAGCGCCTGATGATAGACCGGCACTAGCGGCGCGCCCTGCCCGCCGGCCGCCACATCGGCGGCCCGCAGGTCGTACACCACCCGAATGCCGAGCCGCCGGGCCAGCGCCGGCCCGTCGCCGATCTGCACGGTGAGACGCTGTAATGGCCTATGCAGCACGGTCTGGCCGTGGAAGCCGACCACGTTGATGCTTGCCGGATCGATGCCGTGATCGGCCAGGAACCCCTCGACCGCCTCGGCATGCGTCCGCGTGGTCAGGGCTTCGGCCTCGGCCAGCACGCCCGGCCGGGACGTGCGGTCGGTCAGCGTCACGGCGGCCGCGAGCGCCGCCCGCAACAGGGTGCGCTCGGTGTCCGTGTACGGCCGGCAGGAGGCCGGTCCGAACCCGGCAATGCTCTCGCCGTCGGTCTCGAGCAGCGCCACGTCGACCCCGTCCATCGAGGTGCCGCTCATCAGCCCGATCGCCCGTAAAACCGCCATTCCCGCTACCTTGGTTGAATCCCCGAACCGAAGTCGGATATATCCGACTTCGGTCGCTTATCATGCCGATCTCGGGTAAACCCGAGACCGGTTCGGACCTGATACACCAGCGGCCGATCCCCCGCACATCGTCATGTTTCAGCGAGCGCCGTATGAGCACCTACAAATCCGACTTCATGAACGTGCTGGCGAACCGCGGCTTCATCCATCAGGTGTCGGACGCGCAGGGCCTCGACGACCTCGCAGGGCGCTCCGAGATCGTGGCCTATGTGGGCTATGACTGCACGGCGGCGTCGCTGCATGTCGGGCATCTGCTGTCGATCATGATGCTGCATTGGCTGCAGGAGACCGGCAACAAGCCGATCACCCTGATGGGCGGCGGCACCACGCGGGTCGGCGATCCGTCCGGCCGCGACGAGAGCCGCAAGCTCCTGACCTATGAGCAGATCGACGCCAACAAGGATTCGATCAAGGGCACCTTCACGAAATTCATGAAGTTCGGCGATGGTAAAAACGAAGCCGTGATGGCCGACAATGCCGAATGGCTGACCACGCTCAATTATATCGAGATGCTGCGCGACGTCGGCCGGCACTTCTCGATCAACCGCATGCTCACGATGGATTCGGTGAAGATGCGGCTGGAGCGCGAGCAGGAACTGTCGTTCATCGAATTCAACTACATGATCCTGCAGTCCTACGATTTCGTCGAACTGGCGCGGCGCTATGGCTGCAATCTGCAGATGGGCGGCTCCGACCAGTGGGGCAACATCGTCAACGGCATCGATCTCGGCCGGCGCATGGGCACGCACCAGCTCTACGCCCTCACCTGCCCACTGCTGACGACGTCGTCCGGCGCCAAGATGGGCAAGACCGCCGCCGGCGCCGTCTGGCTCAACGCCGACATGCTGGCGCCCTATGACTACTGGCAGTTCTGGCGCAACAGCGAGGACGGCGACGTGTCGCGCTTCCTCAAGCTGTTCACCACGCTGCCGCTCGACGAGATCGCGCGGCTGAGTGCGCTGCAGGGCCAGGAAATCAACGAAGCCAAGAAGGTGCTGGCCACTGAAGCGACCGCGCTGATGCATGGCCGCGCCGCCGCCGAACAGGCCGAACAGACCGCGCGGCAGACTTTCGAACAGGGCACGCTGGCTGAAACGCTGCCGACCATCGAGATTCCCCGCGCCGATTTCGAGGCCGGGATCGGCGTGCTGACGGCCGCCGTGCAGGCCGGCTTTGTGACATCGACCAGCGAAGCCCGCCGCCAGGTCAAGGGCGGTGGCCTGAAGGTCAACGATGCGACGGTGACTGACGAGAAGCAGACGCTGTCGGCGAAAGACCTGACGCCCGAAGGCGTCGTCAAACTGTCGCTCGGCCGCAAGCGGCACGCCCTGATCCGGCCGGTGTGAAGCCTGTCGAACGAAAAACCCCGGACCGAAGTCCGGGGCTCCTTCGCCCGGAAGCAGGGGGCTCGTTCACCACTCCCAGCGAACCTGTTAAAATTAAAATCGGTAATTCAAGCCGGCCCGCACGACGTTGTTCTTCACGCGCTCGGTTTCGGTCACGGTGCCGTAACCGGTCACGAATGTATCGGTCGTGATCTCGCCGGTGTCGATGTAGAGATATTCGAGCCGGCCGGTCCAATTGCCGCTCAGCGCGAATTCGAATCCGCCGCCGACCGCAAGACCCGCCTTGGTGCCCGAAGAACTGCTGGTCCCTGACGAGGCGCCGGCCGTCACTGCGAGATCGCTGGTGTATTCGCCATAGGCCAGACCGCCGGTAACATACATCAGCAGACGATCGGCCGCGTAACCGACCCGTGCCCGCGCGGTGCCGAACCACGGCAGCGCATCATCGCGCGTCGCCGTCACGGCAACACCGCAGGTGGCCGCCGGACAGGTCGCGGTGTGGCTCGCCTTCTGGCCCGATGCCTGGAGATCTGCCTCCAAGCCGAACACCCATTGGCCGAATTGCCAGTTGTAGCCGAATTGCATGCCGCCGAGGACGCCGTTGAGATCCTCCGACGCGGCGCCGCTCAGCCCGCCCGGCCCTGTCACATTCGCGCTGACGCTGGCAAAGCCGTAGCCGAGATTGCCGCCGAGATAGAAGCCGGTCCAATTATACGGCAAGGCCTGCGCGACGACCGCCGCCTTATACGAGGGCACCGCCACCGGCATGTCGGCCGCCAAGGCCGGCCCGGCGGCGCCCAATGCTGAAATTGCGATGACCGCCAAGAGCGTTTTGTTCATGTTCATCTCCGGTTCCATATGGTCCCGGACAGAACGGCAATTGCACGAGGGCGACAATTGGAGAAAAATGCCTGGATAAAATTGGTTGGTTTTTTAGACGTCCATAATGCCTTAGAGCAATGAGCGGATTGAGAACGATGACCGCACTAGCCCGGACTTCTCTCGCCGCACATAGCCGCCCGATCGTCATGTTCGGTGCCGCCGGAATGCCGCGCGCCGAAATCGCCGAGTTGCAGACGCATCCGCAATTTCAGGCGGCGTGCCGCGGCGCCGCCAGCAGCATGGTCGACTTGTATCAGGGCAACCGCCTGCTCAACACGGTGGTCAACGACCGAGGCCGATTGGTGATCGGCTATCTGGCCCTGTACCTGCATTTCGGTACGCATGATGGCGATCCACGGTCCGGGCTCACGCTCAGCCGCCTCAAGACCATCTGCGTCGAACAGAATATTTGCAGCGCCGGGCGCGCCGAAGCGCTGATCGCCGTGATGCGGCTGTTCGGATACATCGAGCCGGCGCCGGACGCGGCCGACCGGCGGGTTCGCCGCCTGGTGCCGACGGAAAAACTCATCGTCTCGTACCGGGAGCGCTGGGAGCGTGTCATGCCCGCGCTCGGCCGGATACGACCGCAGGGCGATGCCGCCGTGGCGGCGATTCCGCGCATCGAATTCGTTTCGGCCTTGGTGCGACAATTCACCGAGCACTTTCTGGCCGGCATTCGCATCATGGACCATTCGCCCGAACTGACATTATTCACCGATCGTAATGCCGGCCTGATGGTCGTGTTCAGTGTATTGCTGGATTCATGCGACGATGGGTTCACGCCGACCCGGCCGGTGATGGTTTCGATCTCGGCGCTGTCGCGGCGTTTCGGCGTGTCGCGCGTCCATGTACGCAAGATGCTGCGCGATGCCGCCGCGGAAGGCTTCATCGCGCGGCCCAACGGCGACGATGGCCCAATTGTCGTACAGCCTCGCCTGACGCAGGCGACGCATGCTTTCTTCGCGACTGTCTTTCTGTTTAACGCGCACTGCATCAGTGCAGCCCTTGAAGAGATCGGACCGCAACCAATTCACAGCTAGAACATGATCCCGAAAAGTGGGAACCGGTTTTCGAAAAAGATCATGTCTCAAAACTAGAATCTAGACATGATCCAAATAGCCCGATCATGACTCTAATTCTGCCGCATCTGCTGTTCGACGAGTCCGGTGGGTGAGCCCGGACCGGCACCAGGCGCTCGCTCGGTCGCGCCATTGCTGCCGGGGAATTCGAAGAACTTGCGCAACAGGCCGGGCGCGACCGCCGAGATCGGATTGACCCGCAGCACCGGCGCGCCGGGCTGACCGACGACCTCGTAGGTGATGCCGACAAGACCTTCATTGCTGCCGCCAAGGAACAGGCCGACGATCGGCAACTGGCCGAACACGTTGTTCAGGCCATAGAGCGGCACGAAGGTGCCGCGCATATGCACTTCGTTCTTCAGATAGTCGAGCTGGCCTTCGATGGTGGCGCCGACGATCGGGCCGCGCACCACGCCGTCGCGGATCGTCAACTTTCCCGGACGGCGGTTGAATTCGACGCGCATGCGCGAAAACTCGACGCCGGTGTTTTGCGAACTCGGCGCGCCTGAGACGACGCGATCCAGCGCCGCTTCGCCCTTGATGGCGAAGTCGCGAATATTGAGCAGTCCTTCTTGCGGCGTAGCGTCGGGCCCCGGCGGATC
The DNA here is from genome assembly GCA_028290465.1 of Xanthobacteraceae bacterium. Lineage (GTDB taxonomy): Bacteria > Pseudomonadota > Alphaproteobacteria > Rhizobiales > Xanthobacteraceae > FEB-22. The sequence goes on from JAQGJU010000065.1 coordinate 41,552, forward strand.
CATCGCCACCCACATCTGACCGCCCATCATGCGCGGATAGACATCGGTGAAGCGGAACAGCGCGCCGGCATCCTGGGTTTCGAAATAGATCACCTGCCGGGCGGCGCTGCGGCCGCGCATGTCGCCGACCAAGGTGCCCTCGCTGCCGATCTTGGCATTCATCGCGAAGGAGCGAATTTTGCCGGCCCGGCGGCTGAGCTTGAGTTCGATGCCGCGCAACGCCTCGCCATGGTAGCCAACCACGGCGCCGAGCTTAATGTCGAGGTCGACATTGACCGCCGCCTTCGCCTTGCTCTTTTGATCGGGCTCGGCGCCGCTCACCGAGGATTTCACGAAGTTGCGTCCGTCATAGACGTCGCCCCGCATCGTGACCTTGAGCGTGCCTTCCTTGTCGCGCTCGACCTTGAGCGAGGATTTGTCGCCGTCCGACACGCCGAATACCGGGAAGTTGGCATTGACGACATCGCCCGAGGAATCCAACTCGACGCTGCCGCGCACCGTCACGCCGCCGCCTTCGATCGCCAGATCCTCGAAGCGGGTACCCTTGTCCTTGCCGATCAGGATGAACTTCGCCTTGGCCGGCCGACCGGCCGCCTTCACCCATCCGGGAAACAGGTGCTCGATCTTGGCCTGTGTCAGATCGGCCTCGACGCCAAGCCGGCTGTCGCGATCGTCGGTGCCGAGCTGACCTCCAACCCGGATCGCGATCGGACCGGCGACGGCACCACCGAAATCGATGCCCAGCTTGGCGCGGGCCGCATCGTCGAGGGTGGTTTCCAGCTTGACCTCGGGCTCGGTCGCGCCCTTGTTCTTGTGATAGTCGAGCACGGCCGGCGTGCCGCCGATCTTCACGTCGCCCTTGATCTGGTAGCCATCATTGCTGGCGGAGACGCGCAAGGTGGTGGCTTCCACCTTCTGGCCCATGACCATCTTTTCGGCCACGAAGTTGGATATGTCGGCGCCGACATTGTAGCTCGTCGTCTCGCGCTGAATGCTGTTGCGCAGCGGCATTCCAAGGCCGATCTGCGCCGAGATGGTGCCGCGCGTCGTCGCTGGATCGAACGACGCGCCGGCCGGATCGCGCAACCGGTCCAGCGAAAGCAGTTCGGCGGCAGCCGGCACCGGCCCATCGAGCCTGAAGCGAACACGCGCCGGCGGCTCCTTTGGATGCGTATCCGGCACCTCGAAGATGCCGTTGGAGATCGCGAGCTTGCGGCCCGAACTCAGTTCGACGGTCGCACGACTGATGCCGATCTGCGCGGTACGCGCGGAAACCTGCACATGAAGATCCGCGTCGCGAATGGAAGGCAGCCCGTCGATCACCTGCAACTCGGTGCCGTTGGCCGTGATCTCGATCGACAAACCGTCCTTCGGGATCGGCGGCCCGTCGGCTTTCAGCGTCGACAGCGGCGCGTTGGTGGCGATCACCACACGCTCGACGGTACCGCCCAGCGCGCGCTCCACCACCCATTCGCGCACATGCGTTGCGACGAAGGCCGGCCACAGGCGCTTGAGCGTCGACATCTTCATGCGGGTGCCGGCGACCCCGATCGCGATCCGCGGATCGCCGCCGATATTGTCAATGCCGCCGGACAGCGCGATGCCGATCTCGGTGTTGCCGAACTCACCCTGCTCCAGGACGAGGCGTTGCTCGGCGTGATCGTATTTCACCCGCGCCGCGATGCGATTGAGGATCAGGTGATCGTCGCCGGGCGCGCCGGCGACCACGACGGTTCCGCCGGTCAGTCCAAACGTCCAGGGGCCTGTGCCATCGCGCGGCACGTCGAGGCGCGCCAACAGCGTGATCCGGTGGCCGCCCGCCAGTACCTGGAACGGCACCACCAGGGCGTTGCGCGTCGCATCCCAATCCAGATTGAATTCGGCTCGCTCGACCGCGAGCTGCGTCGCGGGATCGTCCGGAAGACCGATGGTGCCGGCATCCGCCACGATACGGCCGCTCAACGTCTCCGGCATGCCGTTGGCGCCGATTTCGCCGCGCAGGCTGGCCGAGATCGGGACATCCGCGCGAATGCTGCCGTCGCCGACACGCAGCGCCAACAACACATCCTTCAGCGAGACCTTGCGGGCTTCCAGTTGAACGGCGCGCCGGCCGTCCGGACGCGGCGTCATCGAGGCGGTGAGCACCCAGGGCCGCAGCGGGTCTTCGGCGCTGATCGTGAAGGCGACGCCGCCGCCCGCCGGACGGGTCAAGGCCAGGTTGATGTTTTCGAAAGTCCAGCGCTTGCCGCTGCGCTGATCATCGACGGTCAGGTTGCCGTTTTTGAGACCCAACTGACCAAGTTCATGGCCATCGAGCCCGGTCTTGCTGACACCGTCGATCCACGCCAGCGCCGCCGTCAACTCGGTCATGCCGGTGCGGGCCGCGGAGGGTTCGGCGGCGGACGTTGCCGCGTCCGACGGTTGGGCCGGCGGCGCCGCGACAGGGCCAGCCGGTGCCGCCGCCGCGGTCGCGAAGGGACGTTTATCGGCGCCCGCGAACACCGTGACTTCGCCGCCTTTTTCGATGCGCACGGCCAATTCGGCGCCAACCAGACTGAGGCTCTCGGCGCGCAGGCGGCCGCTCATCAGTCCACTGCCCGAGAGCCCGACCTCAGCCTTGGGCGCGCTCGCCACCACGGTGCCGTCGGGATCGCGCACCACGATGTCGCGGATCCGGATCGCAATGCGGCCGGTCGAAGAATCACGTTCGAGTTGCGTGCCGCCGACCTCGACCTGCTGCTGACGCCCGAAGTTTTCTTCGATCGCCGCGGTCAGCCAGGGCGTTGCGAGATCCAGCGCAATCGGTCCGCTCAACAGACGCATCCAGAGCGCCACGCAGCCGAGCAATAGAATCGCCGACAGTCCGGCGCTCATGAAAAAGCAGCGGCGGGCCCAACGACGCCGGGCCAGACCTCCGAACATGCCGCGCATGGCGGAGCCGAGCGCGCGACGCCGGCCGCCGCTCACTTTTTCCGTCTGCTTCGCCGCGCGTATCTGGTGATCTTGGTGCAGGGTTGCTTCCAGCTTACGCAGCGCCGCAATACTCGGACTGTTGGCATGGTCCGTCATGCTGCGTCGGTCGTCCCCTCGTCGTGCGCGATTTCCCCGAAAGAAGGGCTGCCCCCTAAGGGATCGCCGGCCTTCGCGTACCGACATATGCTGGCCGGCGACGCGATTCGTCCAACGCCGCCCCATGCAAGAGACCAGCCCCAGAATCGGTCCCCTGCCCGCCGACCGGTGGTTACGTCACCATCAACCCTTTGAAAGCGACGAAAGGAAGGCATATGGCCGAACTCGAACCCAGTGTCCCGGCTCCCGCCTTCACCCTGGCGCGCGATGACGGTGGCCAAGTGTCGCTTGCCGACTTCGCCGGTCGCAAGTTGGTTTTGTATTTTTATCCCAAGGCCGACACGCCGGGCTGCACCCAGGAGTCCAAGGATTTTACGGCACTGCAAAAGGCGTTCGCGGCCGCCGGTACGGATATCGTCGGGGTTTCTCCCGACCCGGTACGCGCGCAGGCCAAATTCAAGACCAAGTACGACCTCGGATTTGCGCTCGGCAGCGACGAAAGCCACGAAATGCTGGAGGCCTATGGGGTGTGGGCGCAGAAATCCATGTATGGCCGCAGCTATATGGGTGTGGAGCGCACGACCTTCCTGATCGACCCGCAGGGCCGCATCGCCCGCATCTGGCGCAAGGTGAAGGTACCGGGCCATGCCGAGGAAGTCCTGGAGGCCGCGAAAACGCTTTAAACCTGTTGTTTGGGCACGATCTTTTCCGACAACGGTTTCACCCCCGGATCAAGTCCGGAGGACAAGCTTTTCGGGATCAGCCCTCGCGCTTTATGCAATATTAACCATGGATGGTTGAAATCGCGCTCTGAACGTCGGTCGGGTTTCCCGGGCTGGCCAGGGAGCGTCGATGTCGTCTCGAGCCGGCCTGCATCCTCTTCACGGTTACGGACATCGCCCCCCACCGGCGCCCGACCGCCCCCGCGCGCGGCTGCAAGCGGCCGCTCCGGCCGACTACACGCTGACCCATGCCGGCCGACAGGTCCGCATCGGCCCGGTTGCGTTCTGGGTTGTGGTCGGCACCCTGGTCATCATGGCGCTGTGGTCCGCCGCGACCGCGACCTATTTCGCGTTTCACGACGATGTCCTGACCCGGCTGATCGCCCGCCAAGCCGACATGCAGTTCGCCTATGAGGATCGCATCGCGGATCTGCGCGCCCAGGTCGACCGCATCACCAGCCGGCAGATGCTCGACCAGGAAAAAGTCGAACAGAATCTCGGCGACATTCTAAAGCGTCAGGCCACACTCGAGAATCGCGCCGGCGCGATCTCGGCGATTGCCGATCCGGCGACGACCGGCTCGATCCGGCCGACCGGACGTGCGCCGGCCGCCGCCGCTCCGGCCTCCAACATCAATCCGAAGCCGTCGCCGATCAGCGATACCGTGATCTTCACCGCGCCGCCGGACCGCGAGGCGCGGCTGGAATCCCGCACGCCGCCGCCCGCCACTTTCCGCCTCGCTTCTACGTCTGCCGCGAAGCCGCCCGCTGGCAATATGGTGGGTGCGCTCGGCCGGCTGCAGACCTCGCTCGACCGCGTCGAGGCGCGGCAGGCCGCCGCGCTCAATGAGATCGAGGAGCAGGTCGACGGCAAGGCGCAGCGCATGCGCACCGTGCTGGCCGATCTCGGCCTCGACCTGTCCAAGATTCCGACCGGGCCGGTCGGCGGTCCGTTCATCGCCGCCAAGCCGCCGGCCGCCGCCAGCGGGTTCGACCGCCAAGTTTACCGGGTCGCGGTGGCGCGCGCCCAGATCGAACGCTTCAACCGGGCGCTGGTCTATGTGCCGGTGCGCAAGCCTATCCCCGGCGAACTCGACGTCTCATCGGGCTTCGGCGTGCGCTACGATCCGTTCATCCGCACCCCGGCGATGCACACCGGGCTCGACTTCCGTGGTGAAACCGGCGAGCCGGTGCGGGTCACCGCCAACGGCACCGTCACCCATGCGGCGTGGCAGGGCGGCTATGGCAAGATGATCGAAGTCGATCACGGTCACGGTTTCGCGACGCGCTACGGCCATCTATCGGCGATCGACGTCAAGGTCGGACAGAGCGTGAAGATCGGCCAGACCATCGGCCGGCTCGGCTCGACCGGCCGCTCGACCGGTCCGCATCTGCATTACGAGACCCGGGTCGATGGCGACGCGGTAGATCCGCAGAAGTTCCTGCGCGCCGGCATAAGGCTTGGCAATCCGAGCTGAAAAACATTCGAGCGCGACCGCTCCTTCGGACGTCTACTCGACGTCCTCGACCTTGTCGGGCCCGGTGCCGAACGCCTTCTGGGCAAGCGCCGCCGCCATGAAGTCATCCAGATCGCCGTTGAGCACGCCGGACGTATCGGAGGTCGACACGCCGGTGCGCAGATCCTTGACCATCTGATAGGGCTGCAGCACGTAAGAGCGAATCTGGTGGCCCCAGCCGATGTCGGTCTTGGCGGCCTGATCGGCGGCGGCCTGGACCTCGCGCTTCTTCAATTCGATCTCGTACAGCTTGGCGCGCAGCATGTCCCACGCCTGCGCGCGATTGCGATGCTGCGAACGGTCGTTCTGGCACGCGACGACCGTGTTGGTCGGAAGATGCGTGAGCCGGATCGCGGAATCGGTCTTGTTGACGTGCTGGCCGCCGGCGCCGCTCGACCGCATGGTGTCGGTCTTCACGTCGGATTCCTTGATGTCGATGATGATCCGGTCGTCGACCACCGGATAGACGTTGATGCTGGCGAACGAGGTGTGGCGGCGGGCGTTGGAATCGAACGGCGAAATGCGTACCAGCCGGTGCACGCCGTTCTCGGACTTCAGCCAGCCATAAGCGTTGCGGCCCTTGATCTGCAAGGTCGCCGACTTGATGCCGGCTTCTTCGCCGCCGGTTTCCTCGATGTACTCAACCTTGAAGCCGTGCTGCTCGGCCCAGCGCACATACATGCGCAGCAGCATGCTGGCCCAATCCAGGCTCTCGGTGCCACCGGCGCCGGCATGGACTTCCAAGTACGTATCGTTGTTGTCGGCCTCCCCGGACAGCAGCGCTTCCAGCTCGCGGCGCGCCACCTCGGCTTTGAGCTTGCGCAGCGCCTCCTCGGCGTCCGCCAAGACCGCTTCATCGCCCTCGGCCTCGCCGAGTTCCATCATGGTCAGTTGGTCGTCGAGATCGCGTTCGATGCGGTCGATGGCCGTGAGGCTGTCTTCGAGCTGGGTACGCTCCTGCATCGCCTTCTGGGCGCGCTGGGCGTCGTTCCAGAAGGCCGGGTCTTCGGACTGCTTGTTCAGTTCGGCGAGGCGCGCCTTTGCCTGGTCGACGTCAAAGATGCCTCCTCAGCAGCCCGACCGACTGCTTGATCTCCTCGACGAGTTTCTGGGCTTCAGCGCGCATTGATAAATCCGTGATTGGCGATGACACGTCGCCGGACGACACCGGGGTCTAGCCGGCCTGCGGGGTCGATGCAACGTGGTCCGCTCACCACAGTCCGCCGGTACCCGAGCGCAAGGCGCGGTCGGCTTCCGGCGATACCGTAAGCGGCCGCCCTTCGGCGTCGCTCACGCCGATCACCGAATAGTTGTCGGGCGGCGACGTGCCGGGCTTGAAGGCTTCGAGGATTACGCCGCCGGTCGAGCCGGGGCTGGCCCGCATGCCGGTCTTGGCCTCGATGCGGATCAGCTTGATGCCGGCCGGCACGCGGAACGGTACCGGCGCTTTGTCGGCCAACGCGACCTTCATGAAGTCCTTGACGATCGGCGCCGACAGATGGCCACCGGTCGCGCCACGACCGAGATGGCGCGGCTTGTCGTAGCCGATATAAACCCCGACGACCATGTCGGGCGAATAGCCGACGAACCAGGCGTCCTTCTCGTCATTGGTGGTGCCAGTCTTGCCGGCGATCGGCTTGCCGACCTCGCGCAGAACGGTGGCGGTGCCGCGCTGCACGACGCCTTCCAACATCGACGTCACCTGATATGCCGTCATCGGATCGATCACCTGCTCGCGGCGGTCGACCAAAGTCGGCTCGGGCTGGTTCTCCCACTTGGCGGCCGCGCAGCCACGACATTCGCGCTTGTCGTGCTTGTACATGGTGTGGCCGTAGCGATCCTGGATGCGGTCGATCAGCGTCGGCGTGATGCGCCGTCCGCCATTGTCGAACATGCCGTACGCCGCGACCATCTTGAGCAGCGTGGTTTCGCCGGCGCCGAGCGCAAACGACAGATACGGCGGCAGGTCGTCATAGACGCCGAACCGCTTGGCATATTCGCCGATCAGCGGCATGCCGACATCCTGCGCGAGACGCACCGTCATGACGTTGCGGGATTGCTCAATGCCGAACCGCAGCGTCTGTGGACCGTAGAACTTTCCGGAATAGTTTTCCGGCTTCCAGGAAGCCTGGCCGGCGCCCTGGTCGATTTCCAGCGGCGCGTCGACGACCACGGTCGAGGGCGTGTAGCCGTTGTCCAGCGCGGCCGCATAGACGAACGGCTTGAAGGCCGAGCCCGGCTGCCGCAGCGCCTGAGTGGCGCGGTTGAACTGGCTCTGGTCGAACGAGAAGCCGCCGACCAGCGCCAGCACGCGGCCGGTCACCGGATCGAGCGCCGCGATGGCGCCGGAGACTTCCGGCAATTGCTGCAGGCGGAACTGGCTCTTGTCCTTCTCGCTCGGCGCAACATAGATCACGTCGCCGGTCGCCAGTACTTGGCCGACCTTGGTGACGGCCCGGCCGCGCTCGTTGCCCGCGGCGGCCTTCGCCCATTTCATGCCGTCGAGCGGCAGGATGCCGACCAGGCGATCTTTGGACACCGCGCCGCCCGGCTCACGCGCCGGCTGCAGCCCGATACGGGCCGACTGATCGGTGACCTCGAGCACGACGGCCAAACGCCACGGCGAGATGTCGTTGAGTGCCTTGACCTCGGCGAGCTTCACGCCCCAGTCGCCGACCGGCTCCAGCTTGGCGACGGGTCCGCGCCAGCCCTGGGTTTCGTCGAACTTGACGAGACCATCGGCCAGCACCTTGCGGCCCAGCGCCTGCAGTTTCGGATCGAGCGTGGTGCGGACCGACAGTCCGCCTTCGTACAGCTTCTTCTCGCCGAACTTTTCGTAGATCTCGCGGCGCACTTCCTCGGCGAAATATTCCGCCGCGAACACATGCGCGCCGGTCGAGCGCTGGGTGACGGTCAGCGGATCCTTCTTGGCGGTCTCGCCCTGCGCGGCCGTGATGGCGTTGATCGACACCATCTGGTCGAGCACGTAGTTGCGCCGTTCGATTGCGCGGTCGCGCTGGCGGTATGGATTGTAGTTGTTCGGCGCTTTGGGCAAGGCCGCGAGATACGCCGCTTCCTGGGCGTTCAACTCGTGCACCGACTTGTCGAAATACAGCAGCGATGCCGCCGCGATGCCGTAGGCGCCGACGCCGAGATAGATCTCGTTGAGGTACAGTTCGAGGATCTTTTCCTTGGAATAGGTCCGCTCGATCTTCAGCGCCAGCAGCGCTTCCTTGATCTTTCGCGTGAATGACACCTCGTTGGTCAACAGGAAGTTCTTGGCGACCTGCTGGGTGATGGTCGAGGCGCCCTGCGGGCGGCGGCTGCTGCCTAAATTCTGCACGTACAGCACGCCGGCGCGGGCGATGCCGGTGGGGTCCAGCCCGACATGGTCGTAGAAATTCTTGTCCTCGGCGGCCAGGAACGCGTTGATGACCAGCTTCGGCACCGCCTGGATCGGGATGTAGAGCCGGCGCTCCTTGGCGTATTCGGCGAGCAGCGCGCCGTCGGACGCATGCACCCGCGTCATCACCGGCGGCTCGTAATCCTGAAGCTGAGAATAGTCCGGCAGGTCTTTGGAATAGTGCCACATCAGGCCGGCAGTCCCGGCCACCCCAACCAGGAACAGAGTGGTGCCGACGGCAAACAGGAAGCCGAAAAAGCGCAGCATAAGCTTCATGACAGACGTTCAACCCCTGCATCCGGGCAGCGCCACCACGGAGCGCACACCACGATTCGGCCAATCTGACAGGCTTTTACGCACCCCGCCACGACAATGGCGCGCGACCCGATCCCGTTCCTTGGTCGCGCCTTTTTATGTTGAATCTGAGGCTGGTTCCTAGCGCCGCAAGCCAACATCGCCGCCGGTTCCGGCCAGCCGGGTCGAGAAAAACACCCCGACCGCCTGGGCGATGGCGTCCGCGGTGCGCGAGCGCCAGGCATCGGAATTGAGCAGCTTGAGGTCCTGGGCGTTCGACACATAGCCGAGTTCCACCAGCACCGACGGCACGTCGGGCGCCTTGAGCACCTTGAAGCCGGCGGCCTTGAGCGGGTGCTTGTGCAGCCGCGCCACGCCCTTGATCTCGCCGACCAAGGTTTTGGCGAACTGCAGCGAATAGGTCTTGGTTTCGCGCTGCGCCAGATCGACCAGGATGTCGGCGACCTCGTTGGGTTCGCCGCTGAGATCAAAGCCCGCGATCACGTCAGCCTTGTTTTCGGCGTCTGCGAGCCGCCCCGCCTCGCTGTCGGACGCGGTGTCCGCCAGCGTGTAGATGCTGGCGCCCTGGGCATCGCCCTCGACCTTGCGCAGCGCATCGCAGTGGATCGAAATCAATAGCGCCGCCTGCCGTTCCCGGGCGAACCGCACCCGGTCGCCGAGCGCCACGAAGGTGTCGTCGGTCCGGGTCATCACCACGCGGTACTTGCCGGACTTTTCCAGCTTGTCGCGCAGCATCGTGCCGAACTCGAGGACGATGGCCTTTTCCAGTTCGCCGGAGGCGGCCTGGGTGCCGTTGTCGATGCCGCCATGGCCGGGGTCGATCACGATCAGCGGGCGCGGGTCGCCCGCCTGTTTAGGGGCAGTCGGGTCGGGCCTCGGCGATTCGGCGCGCGGCGGCTTCCGATCGAGTGCGATCGTCCGCAGGAAGCTCTCACGGTCGGTGGCCGCGAGATCGAGCACCAACCGGGCCGGCTGGCCGTCGGCGGCATCGATCACAAAGGCCTTGTCGATGCGCACCGGCTTGCCCACATCCAGGACGATACGGGAGCCGCCCTGCATCACCAGACCGTAGCGGAATGCCTTTACCAGCCCCCGTCCGGTCTCGCCCAGCTTCGCCGGCAGCTTGAACGACACCTGGGGGATATCCAGGACGACGCGGTACGGATCGGCCAGCGCGAAGGCCCGCACGGCGATTTTCTGGCTCAGATCCAGCACAAACCGGGTCTGCTGGTCGTCGCCGCCGAGCCGGGCATCGGTCGCCACGGGCAGCGAATCGGTCACAGCGGCTGGTTGCGCCAGCGCCGGACAAACGCCCCCCGTCCCGGCCGTCAGGCCGAGCAGCAGCGCATAAAGCATGGTCGGCAGGCCGGTCGCGCGGATCGACATCGGGGAATACGAGCCCTCCGGGGACGTCATTACTCCATTAGAAGCCGATGGTTAACCAAAACTTACCGACCGCCCGGGCGCCGCACCGGCAGGCGGGATCGCTTGCCAACGCCGCGTGACCGCCGTAAGAAGACTTGCTGACGGTTATCACCGTTCCGGTTGTGCCGCGTTCAGGCATCCCGTCCGGCCCGGCTCGCCTCCCGCCCGTCGAAACCGACATGTGTCGACTGACATGTGCCGAAACGACGCCAGCGGATGGGAGCAGCGACGGAAAACGCCACCTACAGCCCGCGCACGCGCCGATGGCGCCCTGAAGCGGCGGGCATGGCGACGAGATGATGCCCCTGTATAGGACAACCGGTCCGTGCGCGCGGCGTTTGCCGGGCGCGCAGGACGCTAATGCCCGGTCGCGGGCAGCGCTCCTGCATTGCCGTAAGCAGCGACGAATTCCGCGACAGCGCGGCTCGCGCTGGCGCCCCATCATGGGTCGGAGGTCATGCTCGACACGAAGGTCATAGTCCGGACGCACGGCAACCGCGCCAAATACGCGGTTACGCCGATTGCGCGGCCGGGCCGCCTTGTGCCGCTGCCGAACCCCTTTCCCGTTTCAATCCACCCCCATCAGGCAGGCCGCGCATCGCGCCGTCCGTTGCTGCAACCGTCGCGCCCTCGGGCGGACTTGCGCAGGCACGCCCTAAAGAGACTGTTCAATGGCCAACAAAATGTTGATCGACTCGACCCATCCGGAAGAAACCCGGGTTGTGGTCGTGCGCGGAAATCGGGTCGAGGAATTCGACTTCGAGTCGGCTAACCGCAAGCAGATCCGCGGTAATATCTATCTGGCGAAGGTGACGCGCGTTGAGCCGTCGCTGCAGGCCGCATTCGTCGAATACGGCGGCAACCGCCATGGCTTCCTGGCCTTCAGCGAAATCCATCCCGACTATTATCAAATCCCGGTCGCCGACCGGCAGGCGCTGATCGACGAAGACGAGCGCGCCCAGAAGGCCGCCGACGCCGAGGCCGACAATCGCGCCAAACGTCGCGGCGGCGGCCATCGCCGGCGCGGCGCCTCGCGCCATGATGAAACCGTCAAGAGCGCGCCAATCGACGCCGCGTTTGAAGAGATCAATCCGTCAGCCGCGCAGCACACGCTGCCCGACCAGAACGGCGAAGCGCCGGCCGCCAGCGCCGAATACGCGCACGAAGGTTTGGGCGAAGGCTCCGAACACCACGGCGCGCCAGTCACGGCCGAGACCGAACAGGCCGCGGCACAGCCCGACCTCGCGGCCAGCGATACCGAAGCGGCGCCGGTGCATGCCGGCGACGCGCAGGACGCCGCCAGCCGTACCGAGCATGAACACGTAGACTCCGACGCGTCGCACGAGCACGACGCCGATGAAGACGACGACGAGGATGAGGATGATCATCCCGATGCGCAGGACGACGGCGAGCGCGTCAACGCCCGGCAGAACGGCGACGACGGCGAGCCTGAAGAAGAAATCATCGAATCCGTCGGCGGCGCCGATGCCATGGAAGAGGTCCCGGACCGTCCGCTGCGCGGCCGTCGCCAGTACAAGATCCAGGAAGTCATCAAGCGCCGGCAGGTCATGCTGGTGCAGGTCGTCAAGGAAGAGCGCGGCACCAAGGGCGCGGCGCTGACCACCTATCTGTCGCTGGCCGGCCGCTATTCGGTACTGATGCCCAACACCGCGCGCGGCGGCGGCATCAGCCGCAAGATCACCGACTCGACCGACCGCCGCCGGCTGAAGGAAATCGCCCAGGACCTCGAAGTGCCGGAAGGCATGGGCGTGATCCTGCGCACCGCCGGCGCCAACCGCACCAAGACCGAGGTCAAGCGCGACTTCGAATACCTGATGCGGATGTGGGAGACGGTACGCGACCTGACGCTGCGATCCTCGGCTCCGATGCTGGTCTACGAGGAAGGCTCTCTGATCAAGCGGTCGATCCGCGACCTGTACAACAAGGATATCGACGAAGTTATCGTCGCCGGCGATGAAGGCTTCCGCGAAGCCAAGGACTTCATGCGCATGCTCATGCCGAGCCATGCGAAGAACGTGAAACTGTACAAGGACTCGCAGCCGCTGCTCAGCCGCTACGGCATGGAGAGCCAGCTCGACGCGATGTTCCAACCCACCGTGCAGCTCAAGTCCGGCGGCTACATCGTGATCAACCAGACCGAGGCGCTGGTCGCGATCGACGTGAATTCGGGCCGCGCCACGCGCGAGCACCACATCGAGGACACGGCGCTCAAGACCAACCTCGAGGCGTCGGAAGAAGTCGCCCGGCAGTTGCGCCTGCGCGATCTCGCCGGGTTGATCGTCATCGACTACATCGACATGGACGAGAAGCGGAACAACCGCGCCGTCGAACGCCGCATGAAGGAATGCCTGAAGCACGACCGCGCCCGCATCCAGGTCGGTCACATCTCGCATTTCGGCCTGCTGGAAATGTCGCGCCAGCGCATCCGCACCAGCGTGCTGGAAAGCTCGACCGAGAAATGCCCGCATTGCGGCGGTCTCGGCCATGTGCGCTCGGTATCGTCGGTCGCCCTGCAACTGCTGCGCACGCTCGAAGAAAGCCTGATGAAGGGCGCGACGCACAACATGACCGTGCGCACCCGCCCGGAAGTCGCGCTCTATGTGCTGAACCAGAAGCGCGGCCATCTGCGCGAACTCGAACAGCGCTTCCACATCACGATCACGGTGGTGGCCGACGAGTCGATCGCCGCCCAGCCGGCCTATAGCGTCGACCGCGGCGACCAGGCGCATACGCCGGAAGCCGCCAAGGCGATTCTGGCGCAGAATTTGGCGCTGTCCCCGGTCGTCGAGGAAGAGGATCCAGACGATCTCATCGTCGATATCGATGAGGACGAGGAAGAAGAAGCGGACACCGCGCACAATATCGTGTCGGTGTCCGACGATGAGGAAGAAGACGAGGACGAGCCGCAGGCGGCGCGTTCCGACGAGCCATCGGCCGATGGCGAGGCAGAAGGCGAGCGCGGCAATGGCCGCAAGCGCCGTCGCCGCCGCCGGGGCCGCCGTCCGGAAGGCCGCGAGGACGGCGCCGCCGAGCCGCAAGGCGAGCCGGTGGCCGCGCGGGCTCCACGCGAAGACATCGACGAGCCCTCCGAGGAAGCCGCTGAGCCGGCAGAAGACGGCACCGGCGAGCCGGAGACCGCCGAACAGAAGGCTGAAGGCGAACGCCGCCGGCGGCGCCGTGGACGGCGTGGCGGCCGTCGCAACCGTCGCGGTCGCGATGGCGAATTGCTGCCGGCCGGAGAGAACGAAGCTGGCGAGAACGAAACCAGCGACGCGGCGGAGTCCGAGGTTGGCGACGCCGTCGCCTCGTTCGACGACGCCTCGAACGCTACGCCGGAGCCGGCTTTCGATCGGCACGACGAGGCGCCAGCGCCACAAGCCTCATCGGCGCGAGCCGATGTGCCGCGAGCAGATGCACCGGTCAGCGAACCGTCGCGTCAGCCCGAGGCCCGTCAGCCCGAAGCTCCTGCCGCCACCGAGGCGCCACGACGGCGCTCGACGGTCCGCGAACCGGCGCCGGTGTTCGGCTCCTCCGAGCCGGCTGCGCCGCCTGCCCCGGCTTCAGCTCCCGAGCCGACCGCCAGTCCGGCTCCCGCCGAACCGGAGGCCCCGGCCGCCGAGGACGGTAAGCCACGCCGCAGCGGCTGGTGGAGCCGCCGCATCATGGGCAATAGCTGAGCCGATTTCAGACTGACTTTACGCGCATCGAACCTGGACCTTGATCCGATTTAGTTAAATCGGATCAAGGTCCAGTCTTTCGTTTGAGCATGATCTTTTCCAAAAACCGGTTCCCACTTTTTTGGGATCATGCTTCATGGTTCGATGGGCGTAATCATTTGAGCGACATGATTGTCATGAAACGCGGGTAGAGCGCGCGTTCATGAAGAACGAACCGTGAGGAGCAAGCCGTGAAAAGCGCGTGGGTCGACAGCGACGCCGAAGCACTGGTCACGCAATACGCCGAACGCGGCATCGGCCGCGATCTCGCGCTGCGCGTCTACACCACCCGCCTGCTCGGCCGCGATCCGCAACTGGTGCTGCATGGCGGCGGCAACACTTCGGTCAAGACCCGCCTGCCCGACCTGATGGGCGACGACACCGAGGTGCTGTGCGTCAAGGGCTCGGGCTGGGACATGGGCAGTATCGAGCCGGCCGGTCTGCCGGCGGTGCGGCTGGCGCAACTCAGAAAACTGCGCGCGCTCGACAAGCTCTGCGACGAGGACATGGTGCGGGTGCAGCGCGCCAACCTGCTCGATCCGATGGCCCCCAACCCCTCGGTCGAAACGCTGCTGCACGCGTTCGTGCCGCATAAATTCGTCGACCACACCCATTCGACCGCGGTGCTCAGCCTGATCGACCAGCCGAACGGCGTCGAACTGTGCCGCGAGGTCTATGACGGCACGATGGGCATCGTGCCCTACATCATGCCGGGATTCGATCTCGCCAAGAAAGCCGCCGAGGTATTCGACGCCGATCCGAAGGTCGAAGGCCTGATCCTGCACAAGCATGGCATCTTCACGTTCGGGGCCGACGCGCGCGAAGCCTATGAGCGCATGATCGCGTATGTCACCCGCGCCGAAGCGCGCCTGCAGAAGGGCCGCAAGGCGGTGTTCGTGTCCGCGCAATTGCCGCAGGCCGCCGCAAAGCTCGCCGTGGTGGCGCCGCTGGTACGTGGCGCCTGCAGCCTGAAGGACGACGCGGTCGACGGCGCAGTGCGCCGGCTGATCCTGGATTTTCGCAGCGACGACGCCATTCTGAATTTCGTCAACGGCGCTGAGGTCGCACGTTATTCACAGCAAGGCGTGGTGACGCCCGATCACACCATCCGGACCAAGAACTGGCCGCTGGTCGTGCCGGCGCCGGCCGACGGCAAATCCGATGACTTTAAACGTGGCGTGCAGCAGGCCGTGCAGGCCTACATCGCGCATTACCGCGCATACTTCGCGCGCAACAATGCCCGCTTCGATGGCGGCAAAAAGATTCTCGATCCGCTGCCGCGCGTCGTGCTGGTGCCGGGCGTCGGCCTGTTCGGCCTTGGACGTTCGAAGAAGGACGCCCGCGTCGCGGCCGATCTGGCGCAAGCCGCCGTCAGCACCATCACCGACGCCGAAGCCATCGGCCGCTTCGAGTCGATTTCCGAAGCCGACATGTTCGATTGCGAGTACTGGTCGCTGGAACAGGCCAAGCTCGGCTCCGCCAAGGAGTTGCCGCTGGCCGGCCAGATCGCGGTCGTGACCGGCGCCGGTGGCGCCATCGGATCCGCAACCGCGAAAGCATTTGCGGCGGCCGGTGCCGAAGTCGCGCTGCTGGATCTCGACGAGAACGCCGCGAAGGCCAAGGCGAAAGCCATCGGCGGCGCGGCGATCGGCATCAAATGCGACGTGACCGATGCTGCGTCCGTGCGCGCGGCGTTCGACAGGGTCGCCGAGACCTTCGGCGGCGTCGACATCGCGGTCTCCAATGCCGGCGCGGCCTGGCAGGGCCGCATCGGCGAGGTCGACGAAAGCGTGCTGCGCGAGAGCTTCGAACTGAATTTCTACGGCCACCAGCGCGTCGCCCAGGCGGCGACCAAGATCATGCTGGCGCAAGGCACCGGCGGCTGCCTGCTGTTCAACGTGTCAAAGCAGGCCGTCAATCCTGGACCGAATTTCGGCCCTTACGGACTGCCCAAGGCCGCGACGCTGTTCCTGGTCCGGCAATACGCGCTCGACTACGGCGCCGACGGCATCCGGGCCAACGCGGTCAATGCCGACCGGATACGATCGGGCCTGTTGACCGACGAGATGATCGCCGCCCGGTCGAAAGCACGCGGCCTGTCGGAGAAGGATTATATGGGCGGCAACCTGCTGGCGCGCGAAGTCACCGCCGAGGACGTCGCGCAGGCCTTCGTCGCGCAAGCGCTGGCGCTCAAGACCACCGCCGACGTGACCACTGTCGACGGCGGCAACATCGCGGCGGCGCTGCGCTAGTCTAGAATGCGCACGCCTATCACTGGATTGTGTAATCCTGGTGGACCGCGCGGTCGTCGTCGCGCCCAGATCCAGGTCATGCTCTCAGCATTGCGCTCGAAGGTGTGCGATGCTGCCTCTGCGAAGTCTAGGTGTCCTTGTCGCGATTGCCGCACTGGCGGCTATTCGTGCGATTGCGCAGGATTCCACGATGTTTGTCAGCTCCGAGCCGACCGCGATCGCATTGGACAAAGGGGCGACGCGGGTCGTCCTTAAATCCGTGTCTCCTCGCACTTCCGCGGCCCGACCGCTGCCGCCGCAACGACAGGTCTATCTCCGTCTGTCGCGCCTCCAGGCTAAAGGCCAGCCCGGCGTCTCATACAATGTCTATCTGAACCTGCCGGCCGGCGAGGCGCCGCGCGGCGTGAACGATCCACATTACGTTGGCACCTTCAATTATTTCAACGCGACCACTGGCCGGCCACAGGATATCGCCTTCAATGTCACGGACTGGATGCAGCGCTACGCGCGTGAAACTAACGACCCGACGCTGACCGTAACATTGGCACCGGCTGGAATTCCGCAAACGGACTCCGCGCCGGAAATTGGCCAAATCCAACTAGTGGCTGAATAGTTTCACGCCGTCTGCGGGCGCCCCTCCACAACCAAATTGGTTGAATTTATATAACTCTCCCTCTATAATTGCATACGCGATCGTCGTTCTTGTCACGGCAATTCGGGGGCATCGCATGACCGTTACCCGCCGCAACGTCGTTGCCACCGGCCTTTCCAGCCTTGCCGTATCGGCCTGGATTCCAGGCGCGGCCGCGCAGGCCACGCGCACCCGGTTCAGCGCGACCAGCCCGCAAGGCAAACAGAACCTCGTCAAGTACGCCAAGGCCGTCGATCTGATGATGAATCAGATCCCGAAGGGCGATCCGCGCCATTGGGAATTCCAATGGTACTCGCATTGGATTCCGGGACCGCAGCAGCCTTGGTCGGCGGTCATGTCCACCAAGACCACCAAGATCAATCAGGTCTATACCGGGAAGCCGCCAAACGATCCGAACAGGTTGTTGGCCCAGGCGATGTGGGACAACTGCCAGGCCCACGGCCTCAATCCCAGCGACCCGAATTTCTTTCAGGAACGGTTCTTTCTGCCGTGGCACCGCTATTTCGTTTATTTCTTCGAAGAGGTCATCCGGGGCGTGCTGAACGACACGACATTCACCTTGCCTTACTGGGACTATCTCAGTGGCAATGTCAGCGACCTATCGATCCCTCCTGAATTCCGCGTCCCGCAGTCACCGCTGTTCCGTCCCAACCGCAACCCTTGGGTCAATGCCGGCCAGCGCATCGACCAACAGAATCCGGGATCGATCAACCTCAACGCTTTCAAGGAAACCACCTACATCAACGGCAGCATCGGCTTCTGTCCCATTCTCGACAACAATCCACATGGGCAAGTCCATGGCGCCGTCGGCAATAGCACCAACATGGGGCAAGTCCCGACCGCGGGAGGAGATCCGATCTTCTGGCTGCATCACTGCAACATCGACCGTCTATGGGAAAGCTGGAATCGCCTGCCCGGCCGGATCAATCCGCCGTGGCCGGATCGCAGCTTCCCGTTTGCCGACGGCAACGGCAAGGCGATCAGCGTGAAGACTGCCGGCGCAAACCGCGTCGCGCTGCTTAAATATCAGTACGACAAGTATTACCAGCCGAAGGTAGTGCCGAAAATTCCCGTCGCCAATCCCAATCTCCTGGCGATGTCAGTGGCCACCACTAGGCTGGCGGCACCTGAGCCGGTCAAGCTCGATAGCGACATCGTCAGAGTTGCGCTGTCGCCCGGCACGTCGACTCTCGCAACTCCGCAGGCTCCCAAAAACCTGTTGGCGTTGTCGGCCGTACAGCGCCAACAATATCTGATTTTAGGCGGCATCCAGACCCACGACGAGACCGCATCAACCTATAATGTTTATCTCGATCTGCCGGAAGGCGCGGCGACACCGGGCCCAGGCGATCCGCACTATGTCGGCACGTTGAATCTGTTCAACGCCGCCGGCCACGAAGGCCACACGACAAATTCCCACGACACGGCGTTCAACGTCACCGATCAGGTCAAAGCCTTGCAAGCCGCCGGCAAGCTGACCCCCACTCCAACCGTAACGTTGAACCGGCGCGGCGCCGAGCAGGACAAACCGAACGTGGAGATCGGCCAGATTCTATTGATCGAATCCTAGTTACTTAACCCTGCGCTCCGCCGGCCGCACCAGAAACGTCCGCAGCCGCCCGCGCCGCAGCACGTCGAATTCCACGTCGCGGTCGATCCGGTCGGCATTGAGCACGCGGATCAGGTCGTCGACGCCGGTCACCGTCACGCCGTCGACCCGCACGATCATGTCCAACGTCATCAGGCCGGCGGCATCCGCAGGCGCACCGGAATCGATGGCGGTGATCATCGCACCCGACGCATTGGCGATGTCGGCCGCCAGCGCATGGCGGCGCGGGATCGCCGAGGTCTGGCCGGCGACGCCGATGAAGCCGCGCCGCACCCGTCCGTGCCGGATCAATTCGCCGAGCACAAACTGCGCGGTGTTGCTGGCAACCGCGAAGCAGATGCCCTGCGCGCCCATGATGACCGCGGTGTTGATGCCGACCACGTCGCCATGCGACGACACTAATGGTCCGCCGGAATTGCCCGGATTGAGCGCCGCATCGGTCTGGATCACGTCCTCGATCATCCGTCCGGTCTGCGCCCGCAGCGAACGACCGAGCGCTGAGATGACGCCTGCCGTCACCGTCGACTCAAAGCCGAGAGGATTGCCGATCGCGACCACCAGTTGGCCGCGCCGCAGCTTCTTGGAATCGCCGAGCCGCGCCGCCGGCAGATTGCGGGCGGAATCGACCCGCAGCAAAGCCAGATCGGTATCGCGGTCCTCGCCAAGCAGCCGCGCCTCCATGACGCGGCCCTCGGCGTCGGTCAGGCGCAGTTCGCGCGCGCCCTCGCCCACATGGCTGTTGGTCAGCACGAGGCCGTCGGGCGCGATGATCACGCCGGAACCGACGCCGCCGCCTTTCCGGCCGGGCTGCCGCGTCTCGACCCGCACCACGGCGGGGCCGACGCGGTCGGCGACGGTAATCACCGCATCCGAATAGGCATCGAGAACCGCCGCCTCGGCGTCCGGCACGATGGGCGCGGCGGGGACGGCATCGGATTCGTCAAATTCGCGCAAAGATGCGGAAGCGATATCCAGCATCGCCGGTACTCCAAGGGTGGGGTTGTCCCAACATGTAGGATCGGTTCGGCAAAAGGGAAGGCTACGCCGGCTTCGGCCTCCCGACCGCCCGCTGGCGCAAAGCTCCACGTTCGACTAGCATCCGCTTCGGACTGCGCGGCGGGGAGCCGGCTATGCCGACATTTTACCGACACGATCAATGGCCGTTTTTCAAAAACGGTCGCTCGCGCCGCTGCGACGCAGCCGTGGGCTGGCTTGCGACCCTGCTGGTCGTGCTGGTGCTCGCGCCATCGGCCCAGGCACAGACCCCACCGAAACGTTACTGTACGCCCGAGGCCTATACGAGGGAGCAGATCGATACGTCGATGAAGGTCTGCGATGAAATGATCGCGGACCCGCGGCAGACCGTCGGCTCGCGGATTCAGGCCTATGCGAACCGCGGCTCGATGTTCAAGGCGAGGAAGCAATACGACGCTTCGTTGCAGAACTACAATCAGGCGATCGCGCTGGTCGCCACCGTCAAGGTCGTTACCAGCATCGGATTCAGCACCAAGATTCCGCCGGGCGCGATCGACAACATCGCGGCCTCCTCGGTCTATGAAGGCCGCGCCAGGCTATACGCCGTGCAAAAGCAGTATGCGCGCGCCATCGAGGACTACACCAAGACGCTGCAAATTCTCCCGAGCAGCGGCGGCACGCTGTTCAGCCGCGCCGAGGCCTACGAAGCGTTGGGGCAATACGATCGCGCCATTCAGGATCTGGATCAGGCGCTCGTGGATATCCCAAACAATATCGGAATACGCGGCCGTGTTTACTTGAAGAAGCGCGACTATGACCGTGCGCTGAGCGACCTCAACAAGGCGCTCGAAGTCAATGCCAGCGACCAAACCGCATTGGCCGGCCGCGGCGTGGTTTATCTGGCGAAAGGCGATGTCGACCGCGCCTTGCTGGACTTGGACAAGGCCATCGAGGGCAGGAAGACCGTGTCTTCCTTTCGAAACAGCCGGGGGCTCGCCTACCGCAAGAAGGGCGACGTCGACCGCGCGCTTGAGGATTTCGATGATGCGGTCAAATACGCGAATTCCGACGACGACAACCGTGCGGAATATCTCGTCAACCGCGCCGACACCTGGAAGGACAAAGGCGACTGGCTCAAGGCGCTGGAAGACTACCAGAGCGCGCTGACCATCAACTCCTCGCAGTCCGGCGCAACGGCGGGACGTGACGCCGCGCGGCTGGCGTTGAGCCGGCCGGCGCCCGTCGCCGCCGCTGTCGTGTTGACAGCCGCCATCGCGGCGCCCGCGGCGAAGATGCCCCCGATCAACGAACGCCGCGTCGCCCTCGTCATCGGCAACTCGTCCTATCTGTCGGTCGCGGCGCTACCTAATCCGCGCCGCGATGCCGAGACCCTCGCGCTGGCGCTGCGGGCCGCCGGCTTCCAGACGGTGCAGATCGCGGCCGATCTCAGCCGTGAAGGCTTCGCCAAGCAGTTGCAGTCCTTCGCTGCCGAAGCCGATCGGGCGGATTGGGCAGTAGTTTATTTCGCCGGCCACGGCATCGAGGTCGGCGGCGTCAACTACCTGATCCCGATCGACGCGCGCCTGAAGACCGACCGCGACGTGCCTCTGGAAGCCGTCGCGCTCGATCAGGTGCTGGCCACCGTCTCGGGCGCCAAGAAACTGCGCCTCGTCGTGCTCGACGCCTGCCGCGATAATCCGTTCGTGGCCAAGATGTCGCGCACCGTCGCCGGCCGTTCGATCGGACGTGGCCTTGCCAGCATCGAGCCGGAGGGCGGCACGCTCGTCGCCTTTGCGGCCAAGCATGGACAGACCGCGCTCGATGGCGCCCAGGGCGGCAACAGCCCGTTCGTCGCCGCCTTCGTCAAGCATCTGCAAAGCCCGAATATCGAGATCAGCAAGATGTTCCGCCTGGTGCGCGACGACGTGCTGGCGGCGACCGGCAAACAGCAGGAGCCGTTCACTTACGGTTCGCTGCCGGGGCAGGATTTCTTTTTCAAGGTGCAGTGATCGCGTCGACTG
>JAQGJU010000072.1 GCA_028290465.1 Xanthobacteraceae bacterium
GTTTGTTTAAAGATAGAGCGCGTACGCAGATAAGTTTACGCGATCTGCGCACGCTTGCTCGCTTCCCGCAAAACCGTGTCCACTTTTACTGGACGCGCTCTAGCGACAATCCGCCAATCTTGGCCGACAGGACAGCATGCTGCCCCTCAGCTATTATCCTATCGGCCTGCTAGTTCGATGGAAACCGGGTTTGGTAAGGACTCTTTAATCATCGTTAACATTGGGGACCGGACATGGTGGATAGCGGCAAAGAGCGATCCCGGTATTCGGGCACAGGCGGCCAAGCTGATCTCAACCAAGCTGAACCCAACCAAATCGATCCCAGCCAACCCAATCATGGGCCGGACATTGCGGCTGCGGTGCGGCCGAGCGAGCCGCAACGCCGCTACCTCGCGCGCGGATTGGCGCAAGCCGGTGGAAAACTTCCGCTGTTCGATGACGAGGGTCAGTTGATCTCACACCAGACCGTCGAGGCCTGCATCGCGCACGGATGGGCCGAGCCCTGGGTCAGCAATCCGATCAAGCCGGACTGGCTGGTGTGTCGGCTGACACCGGCCGGATATCATGCGATCGGCCACAAAGCGCCGGGAACCTGATCTGGAGTTCCGGATTAACGTACCGCTAACCATGCGTATGGTTGGCTGACGCGTGTTCAGCACAAAGCAGGCATCGGCTTTGTCGTGGAAAACGCTCTAACTCTATAGGAACAGAGCATTTTTCTGGTGGGTAGCCGATTCACTCCGCCTGACCGCGCGCTAAAATTATCGCTGCAATTTGCGGCATTGCCTTTACGCCGATTTGGCCGTTTTCCGGACAGTCTGTTCCGGTCGAGGGCCAAGAAAGGCCCCCGGGAGGGGCTCGTATGAGTAATATGTCCGCCGTCACGGTATGCGCGCCGCCTCTGGTCCCGGACAGCGCGCCGATTGATCGCCGCCATCTGACTCAGATGACGCTCGGCGAGCAGAGCCTCGAACACGAGGTCTTGGAATTGTTCGACCGCCAAGCCGCGATGTTGATCGGCCGCATGCGGGGCGTCGAGGGAGCCATGGTCGAGGGAGCCGTGGCGGCCGCGATGGCGCACACCTTGAAGGGGTCCGCTCGCGGCATCGGCGCTTGGCGGGTCGCGGAGGCCGCCGAGGCGGTCGAAATCGCGGCGACCGGTCCAAAGCCGATGCTGGCGGCCGGAATCGAACGGCTGGACGGTGCCGTCACCGAGGCTCGGATGGAAATCGCCGGATTGCTCCGGGCGCATTGACCAGCGCGTCTGCGGGTACGGTGACAGCAAAGCTACAAGCCCCTATATCTGGGTCGGCTCGGCGTTCGGCCGGGTCCAAAGTGCGGTCAGCGGTTAGCCCCGAGACGTGCTCCATCCCTTTGATCTAACGCGATTTTCCCGGCGAGTTGGTTTGTCGCCGGAAAATGCTCCAGCCCAGATACCCGCCCCCATGGCCAAGATCACCTTCGTCGATTCCAAAGGCACGCCCCGAACCGTCGAAGGCGATATTGGCGCCACGGTGATGGAAACCGCGATCAAGAACGCGATTCCCGAGATTGAGGCCGAATGCGGCGGCGCCTGCGCGTGCTCGACCTGCCACGTCTATGTCGAGGAGTCCTGGCGGGGGAAGACCGGCGAACCCACGCCAATGGAAGAGGACATGCTCGACTTCGCCTATGAAGTGAAGCCGAACTCGCGGCTGTCCTGTCAGATGAAGATCAGCGCCGAACTGGATGGGCTGACCGTCACCACACCGGTCCGCCAAGCCTGATCCGCTAAACCCTGACGACCTGCTGTTTTCAAGGATATTTTACCTAAAATTTTGCCGGCTACGCGGCCATGTCGAGGGACAGGGCGGTATGCCAATAATTTTGAGGCTGCAACCTGATGCAACCGTCCGACCTTTAAATTTCGTTCAGTATTCATGGCTTATCACTGTGCACAGATTTTCAGATGGTACGTAAATCTGGCGGCGACCGCTCCTTGCCAATCGCCGGCAGCCCATCCCGTGCGAATGGAATCCCCCATGAATCTTCTCAGCCTCGGCGTTCGTTCTCGAATTTACGGCGGCTTTGCCATTGTGGTGGCGCTGGCCGTAACCCTCGCCGGCTTCGCCGTATGGCAGCTCGACAGCGCCGATACCGAAGTCACCCGCATGGGGACGATCGCGGACGATAACGCCCGGGTGCTGCAGATCAGCCAGACCTTCGAGGTCATTCAGCGCACCTATCAGCAGTACAAGGCGTCCGGAGACAACAGCCAGATCGCACTGGCCACCGAGGCGGAGGGCAAGGCGGTCAGCCTGCTGCAGACTGCCCAGAAGTCAGCCCAGTCCGACGAACAGCGCCGGATTTACGCCACCCTCGAAACCGGCATCGGCGAGCTCAAGGCGTCGCGCGAGACCCTGGTCGCCGCGATGACGGTGATGCAGAGCAACCGCGACCAGCTCATCAAGGTCGGCGAGAACCTGACAACCGTGTCTGACGCGCTCACCAACAAGATCCTGTCGATCAGCGACGATCAGAGCCTCGTCGAGCTGACCAACAGTCTGGCCCGCTCGATCCTGCTGGTCCGCATCTCGAGCTGGCAATTCCAGTCGACGCGCGACAAGGCGGCGCAGACGCTGTTCAAGACCAATTTCGACGCGGCCACGGAAGCGCTCGGCCAATTCGACAAGCTGCGCACGCTCGCGGTGTATCGCGAGGGCGCCGGCGCCATCAAGAAGCCGCTGGCCGACTATTCCAAGCTGTTCAGCGACCTGTCGGCCGCCGGCATCAAGACCGAAGAGATTTTCGCCAATACCGTGGTGCCGAAGCTTAACCAGATGGGCAAGACCGTCCATGACGTCGAAGCCGCGCTGACCCGTGAATTCGCGGCCAGCAGCTCGAAGACCAATGCGACGATCGACAACATCACGTTCCTGCAGAAAATCGCAGGCTGTCTCATGCTTGTGCTCGGCGCCGGCGTTGCGTGGCTGATCAGCCGCAGCATCGTCAAGCCGCTGACCGCGCTGACCAGCGCGATGCGCGAACTGGCCGGCGGTAATTTCGAAGTCCTGCTGCCGGGGCTTGGTCGTCGCGACGAACTCGGCGAAATGGCGAAGGCGGTCGACACCTTCAAGGTGAAGGCGGTCGAGAAGGCCACGCAGGAAAACGAAGAGCGGATGGTCGAGTCGCGCAAACTCGACGCCCAGCGTCGCGAAGTCCTGCACCAGCTGGCCGCCGATTTCGAGAGCGCTGTCGGCACCGTGGTCGGCACCGTCACCACGGCCTCGGCCCAGCTCGAATCCGCCGCCCACAAACTCACCAACACGGCCGAGACCACCGAGCAATTGGTGATCGTCGTGGCGGACGCCTCGCAGGCCGCGTCGACCAACGTGCAGACGGTCGCCGCCGCGTCCGAGGAACTCGCGACCTCGGTCAGCGAAGTCGGCCGTCAGGTGCTGGAATCCAGCAAGATCGCCGGCGAGGCGGTCGAGCAGGCCCGCCAGACCGACGCCCGCATCAACCAGCTGTCGCAGGCGGCGAGCCGCATCGGCGATGTGGTCAAGCTGATCACGGCGATCGCCGAGCAGACCAACCTGCTGGCGCTCAATGCCACCATCGAAGCCGCCCGCGCCGGTGAAGCTGGCCGTGGCTTCGCGGTCGTCGCGCAGGAAGTGAAGGCGCTGGCCTCGCAGACCGCCAAGGCGACCGACGAGATCGGCACCCAGATCGCCAGCATGCAGAGCGCCACCGCCGACTCGGTGACGGCGATCAAGGAAATCGGCACCACCATCAATCGCGTGTCGGAGATCGCGTCCGCGATCGCCGCGGCAGTCGAGGAGCAGGGCGTCGCCACCCAGGAAATCGCCCGCAACGTGCAGAACGCGGCGCAGGGCACGTCGCAGGTCGCGACCAATATCGACGACGTGCGCAGCGGCGCCAAGGAAACCGGCACCGCCTCAGCGCAGGTGCTCGACTCGGCCCGTGCGCTGTCGGCCGAAGGCGGCCGCCTGAAGACTGAAGTCGACAAGTTCCTGCGCACGGTCCGCGCGGCTTAGTCGTCAGTCACGCCGGTTCCGACATCGCCAGTGCGCGCAGGCGCGCCAGCATGTCGTCGGGCAATGGGCGCGGCCGGCGGGTCGCGTCGTCGATCAGCACCACGGTCGCGCGGCAGGTCGCCGCGCACGCCTCGCCGCAAAAGATCGCCTGCGCGAACGTGTAGGACGTGCGGCCGAACGCCACGATGCCGGAGCCAATCTCCAGCGTGTTTGGCCAGCGCAGTTCCTGCCGAAAATCGACTTCAAGCCGCGCCATCACCATATTGGCGCCCGGCACATGAAATCCAGACTTGGGGTCGCGAAATATCGCCACCCGCCCGGTTTCGAAGAAGGTCACGAATACCGCATTGTTGACGTGGCCCTGCGGGTCGAGGTCGCCGTAGCGGACCATGTCGTTGGTGCGGGCCGGATAAGCCGAAAGAGGCAGCGGGGCGGCTCGGGGTTCTTTTGACATGAGGTCGCGGCCTTGTCCGCTCGGTTCGGCTGCGGAGCGGCGCTTCCGGAGAACGGCGTTTCCCGGACCGGCGCTTCCTTGGAAGAGTTCATGCTCACGAGGCCTCCTTAGCCGCGCGCCGCCCATCCAATCAAGGGGCGCGGCCATGCGCGGGCGCTCGAACCCCTTTCCCCGCCGCGCCGCGCCGTCTACAGAAGCTGGAAATACATAGCCAGAAACGGCCAACGGGCCGCGAGGACGCGTAATGAGCGAACCCATCAAGACCGACGTTCTGATCATCGGCGCGGGCCCGGTCGGCCTGTTCGCGGTATTCCAGCTCGGCCTGCTGGATATGAAATGCCACCTCGTCGACATCCTGGACAAAGTCGGCGGGCAATGCGCCGAGCTGTATCCAGAAAAGCCGATCTACGACATTCCGGGCATTCCCTATGTGACCGGCCAGGGCCTCACCGATGCGCTGATGAAGCAGGTCGAGCCGTTCCATCCGGTGATCCATCTCGGCGAGATGATCGAGAACATCGAGCAGATCGGCGATCCGCTGTTCTGCGTCACCACCGACAGCGGCAAGGTGTTCGAGGTCAAGATCGTGGTGATCGCGGCCGGCGGCGGTTCGTTCCAGCCGAAGCGTCCGCCGATCAATGGCATCGAGCCGTATGAAGGCCACTCGGTGTTTTACGCGGTGCGGCGCATGGAGCAGTTCCGCGACCAGAACCTGCTGATCGTCGGCGGCGGCGACTCG
This sequence comes from Xanthobacteraceae bacterium, assembly GCA_028290465.1. Classification (GTDB taxonomy): domain Bacteria; phylum Pseudomonadota; class Alphaproteobacteria; order Rhizobiales; family Xanthobacteraceae; genus FEB-22. Next base: position 5,231 of record JAQGJU010000072.1, read on the forward strand.
GCGCTGGACTGGACGCTTAATCTGCAGCCGATCGCCAAGCGGGTCACGCTGCTGCACCGGCGCGACGACTTCCGAGCGGCGCCGGACAGCGTCAACAAGATGCGGGCGCTGGTGGCGTCGGGCGCGATGGATCTCAAGATCGGTCAGGTCACGGCGCTGGAAGGTGACGGCACGAAATTGTCGGGCGCGGTCATCAAGGGCAGCGACGGCACCAGCGCCACGGTGGCGTGCGACGCGCTGCTGCCGTTCTTCGGACTGACGATGAAACTCGGGCCGGTCACCAATTGGGGCCTCGAACTCAAGGACGGCGAACTGGTCCAGGTCGGCACCGAAACCTTCGAGACCAACCGGCCCGGCATTTTCGCGATCGGCGACATCAACTGGTATCCGGGAAAATTGAAGCTGATCCTGTCCGGTTTCCACGAGGCCGCGCTGATGGCCCAGAAGGCGCACCGCTATGTGTATCCGGACAAGCGCCTCGTGTTCCAATACACCACGTCGTCAACCAGCCTGCAGAAGAAGCTCGGCGTGGCGTAAAGGATAAGGTACGCCGCGCCTGCGTGGCTACCGCGAGAGCGTGCCCGGCGGCGGCAGCGGTTCGGCCGTTACGGCGGCCGGAGCCGACAATTCAAGCACATGGCGAGCCGCCGGCATGGCCGCATCCGCCATCGCGGCGTGGCCCTGCGCGGTCGGATGGATGGCGCCGCCATAGACCGCCGACAACACGCCCCAGGTCGCATCGTGGATGTCGCTTGGCTGCATGCTGCCGGACACGCCTTCCGGATAGGTCATGGCGGTGAAATAGCTGTCGTCGGCGGTGCGCACCCAGCGCGCCCGCGACGCATAGGGCCGGTATTCGCTCGCCGCCGCGCCGCAGGTCAGAGGGTCGCTGACCGCCGACACCGGATCGGCGTTGAAGGTCTCGCCCTTTGTCGAAACGCATTCGCGATCGAACGCCGGGTCGGTTTCGGCGCGGGCGCAGAAGCCGTGATTGGCGAACGCCGTCTGATGGCTGTCGACGAAGTTCATGGTTTCGGTGTTGGGATCGCGGCACAGGATGCCGCCTTCGCAACGCGCCAGAGCCTGCATGCGCGGCAGGAACTGTCCGGACACGAATTCGGCGACCGAGCGCAACCGCGTGGCATCGACGCCGAACGCCGGATGCACGTCGAAGCCATCGCGGCCCCCAGGACATGCCGAGCTCGGTCCGGCCAGCGCCGGATTGCCGTAGGACACGTAAACCACGCGGGCGAGGTTGCCGCCGACCAGCGGTTTGAGCGCGGTGCGCAGCTTGGCGAAGTTGCCCGGCAGTTCGCTGGCCAGGATGCGCTGCGAGTCCGCTGCCGTGGCGAACTGTCCGCCGCGATTGAACAGCACGCGTTCGGTGCCGGCATCGACGATCACGTCGGCGACCAGCGACGAGAACAAGATGTCGTTGGCGCCGACGGTCAGCAGCATCAGGTCGAGGCCGCGCGCCGGCTGGGCGCGCGCGGTCTTGGTCAGCATCGCCTTGAGGGCGGTGAGCTGGGCCGGGGACTTGCCGGCGCAATTGCCGCCGCGTGCGGTCAGCGGACATTCGCGGCTCGCCTGCGCGTTGAATAGCCCGGCATCGATGGTGGCGCCCGAGCAGGCCAGCGGCAGGAAGGTAACGGCGAGCTGCGGGTTCTCGACGGCGATCGCCAGCGCGGTGCGCAACTGGTAGCCATACAGCGAGCGATGGCAGGCGGCGCTCATCCAGCGCGCGCCCTGCCGGTTCCAGGCAGCCGTGATCGTGGTGTCTGCGCCCGCCACCGCGCAGGATTTGTTGCCCGCGAAGCCGGCGCGGCCGGGCCGGTAATATTCGCTCAGCGTGCCGCCGAGGAAGCGGCGGAAGCAGAAGCCGTCATCGGAGAGCTTCACCGGCCGGTCGGGATTACCTTCGCCGGCCGCGATGGAATCGCCGAGGCCGGCGATCAACAGATCGCGCACCTGAATCGTGCCGCTGCCGCGCTGCCGGCTGCCGTCGGTCGCCGTGACATCGACGGTGGCGATGGTCGGCACGCCGAAGCGCACCCGCAGCCGTACTTCTTCCTCGCACGGCACCCGGGCCTGCTGCGGCACGTTGAGGCCGTCGGCGAAGCTCCAGTCGCAGGTCGAACCGGCGGTCAGCGGTCCGGACAGCAGCACGCCGACGCGATGATCCTGCGGCGACAGGTAGTTCTCCTTCTCGCCGTCGCGGTCGCAGGTTTCGACCAGGGTGCCGCCGGCATCGACGCAGAGCCGGGCCACCATGTCCTGCGCCCAGCCGCGGCCATCGGTCGCCTGCGCCAAGCGAGCCTCGGCGGCCAGTACGCCGTCGCCGCGGTCGGCGGCCACGATGGTGCGGAAATCTTTTTCGCTGCGGAACAGCCGGAAACGGCTCTTCACCTCCCATTGCACCTGAAGGGCCGGATTGACCGGCGGCGCCGCGACTTCCGCTGGTGCGGCATTAGGCGCGCCCGTGCCAGGCGCACCGGGTTCGGCCGGCAACGGTTCCGGAACCAGCCGTTCGCCCGGCGTCATCGGAACGGGCGGAGCGATGGAGGCCGGGGGCGGCAACGGACGCGACTGGGCGGCGGCATGTTCCGCCGGAACCGCGGCGATCGACATGGCAGCAACGGCGAGCAGGATCATTCGGCGCATGGTGGCTCGCAGAACCTTCGAGGAAACCCGGACAAGAAGCTTTGGAAACGGAGCCTTGGAATAGCCCGCGGCTTGCGGCGGAAATATGGGCGTGGCGGGCGGAACGGCGCCGGCAAACCTCACGGAAAAACAGCGTTACGCGGCTTTCGTGTCGCCGTCACGTCAACCGGCAGTGGGCGTGGTGGTGGGCGGCTTTATTGCGCTTTCGGCCGATTTGCCGCGCCAGCCCACAAATTGACGTTGCAGAGCCTTGTCACTACGCTTTGAAAAAAATCAATCCATGGGAGGACGAAAATGCGCGCATCTCATCTTTTGCTGGCCGGCATTGCGGCGACGGCGCTTGGACTGACGCCGGTTCTGGCGCAGGAGAGCGTCAAGATCGGCGTGATCATGACCTATTCGGGTCAGTTCGCCGACGCCGCCACGCAGATGGATAACGGCATCAAGCTGTATATGAAGCAGCACGGTGACACGGTCGCCGGCAAGAAGATCGAAATCATCCGCAAGGATACCGGTGGCCCGGCGCCCGACGTCGCCAAGCGTCTCGCCCAGGAATTGGTAGTGCGCGACAAGGTCGACATCCTGGCCGGCTTCGTGCTGACCCCGAACGCGATGGCGGCTTCCGACGTCTCCGATCAGGCGAAGAAGTTCATGGTGATCATGAATGCCGCGACCGCGATCATCACCACCAAATCGAATTATTCGACGCGGGTGTCGCAGACCCTGCCGCAGGTGACCGAAACCTTGGGCAAATGGGCCGCCACGAAGGGCGGCGTGACCAAGGCCTATTCGATGGTCTCGGACTACGGTCCGGGCCACGACGCGCAAGGCGGCTTTGAGCGGGCCTTCAAGGCGGCCGGCGGCGAAATCGTCGGCGCGGTGCGCATGCCGGTCGCCAATCCGGACTTCTCGGCCTTCGTGCAGCGCGCCAAGGACCTGAACCCGCAATCGATCTTTACATTCGTGCCCGGTGGCGCGCAGCCGGCGGCGCTCGGCAAGGCGTTCGCCGAGCGCGGCGTCAATCCCAAGACGATCAAGATTTTTGGCACCGGCGAGGTGACGGACGATGCCGCCTTGAAAAACATGGGCGATGCCGCGCTGGATATCATCACGGCGTGGCACTACGACCACAATCACGACTCCAAGCTGAACAAGGATTTCGTCGCCGCTTACAAGAAGGATTTCGGCGGGGACAATCCGAACTTCTTCGCGCTCGGCGGTTACGACGGCATGCACCTGATCTACGAAACGCTGAAGAAGACCGGCGGCAAGGCCGACGGCGACTCGTTGATCGCCGCCGCCAAGGGCCTGAAATGGGAAAGCCCGCGCGGTCCGGTGTCGATCGATCCGGAGACCCGCGACATCATCCAGACCATCTATATCCGCCGGGTCGAGAAGGTCGGTGGCGAACTCAAGAATGTCGAGTTCGACAAGATCGAGAACGTCAAGGATCCGGTGAAAGAGGCGATGAAGAAGTAGTTCGCACTCGCTCAAATCCTGATACCGAACGCTTCCGCGATGGGGACGTAACCGGCGATGCTGCCTCCCGCGCTCGGCGTTCTGTTCGACGGCTTCGCCTACGGCATGCTGCTGTTCCTGCTGTCGGTCGGCATGACCGTCACGCTGGGGATGATGAACTTCGTCAACCTGGCGCATTGCGCGTTCGCGATGCTGGGCGGCTATGTCACGGTCACGCTGATGAACCGGTTCGGCTGGCCGTTCTTCGCGACCTTGCCGATGGCGTTCCTGATCAGCGCATTCGTCAGCGTCGCGTTCGAGCGCGTGCTTTACCGGCGGCTGTACCGGGCCAGCGATCTCGATCAGGTGCTGTTGACCATCGGCATCGCGTTCATCTCGGTGGCGGCGGCGGCCTGGTTCTTCGGCACCATTCAGCAGCCGATCCAGATGCCAAGCTATCTGCGCGGTTCGCTGAACTTCTTCGGCCTGAATATTTCGGTGTACCGGCTGTTCCTGGTCGGCACTGGGCTCGCGGTCACGCTGCTGCTGGCCTTCGCGCTGGAATACACGCGGTTCGGCGCGCAAGTGCGGGCCGCGGTCGACAACCAGCGCATGGCGCGCGGCCTCGGTATCAATGTCGATCGTACGTTTGCCGTCACCTTCGCGGTCGGCAGCGGCTTTGCCGGATTGGGCGGCGCGCTGGCCATCGAGATCGTCGGGCTCGATCCGTCGTTTGCCTTTACGTATCTGGTCTATGTGCTGATCGTGGTGTCGGTCGGCGGCCTCGGCTCGATTGCCGGCTCGTTCGCGGCCGCAACGCTGATCGGCATCAGCGACATCGCCGGCAAATATTACGTGCCGCAGCTCGGCGCCTTCCTGATCTATCTGGTGATGATCGCAGTGCTGATGTGGCGGCCCGCCGGCCTGTTCGGGAGGCGCTGAGATGGCGACTGCCGATACACCAATCAACGCTCCGGGGCAGACGCCGCACCAGATCCTCGCCGCCGGGATGCGCTGGCGGCCGATCGAGATCGTATTCTGGCTGGCGGCGCTGCTGCCGTTCGTGGTCGCGCCGGACTATCTGGTGCTGGCGAGCCAGATCGCCATCACGGCGCTGTTCGCGCTGTCGCTCGACCTGATCCTGGGCTACGCCGGCATCGTGTCGCTGGGCCACGCCGCGTTCTTCGGGGGCGGCGCCTATACGGCCGGCATCATCGCCAAGGCCGGCTGGGGCGAGCCGCTGTCGGGCCTGCTGATCGCGGCGATCGTGGCCGGCATATTCGGTTACGCGTCGAGCTTCATCATCGCGCGCTTCCGTCATCTCACCTTGATCATGATGACGCTCGGTCTCGGCCTGCTGCTGCACGAGGCGGCCAACAGCGCCGGCTGGCTGACCGGCGGCAGCGACGGACTGCAGGGCGTGCGGATGTGGCCGTTGCTCGGCACTTTCTCGTTCGATCTGTGGGGCAAGGTCGCTTACACCTATTCACTGGTGGTTTTGTTCTTGTTGTTCCTGGTGGCGCGGCGGCTGATCAATTCGCCGTTCGGCCTGGCGCTGCGCGGCATTCGCGAGAACCCGACCCGCATGCCGGCGATCGGCGCGCCGAACAATGCGCATATCCGCAAAATCTATACCATCGCGGCCGCGATGGCGGGCGCCGCCGGCGCGCTGCTGGCGCAGACCACCGAGACGGTGTCGCTGGAATCGCTGGGCTTCCAGCGCTCCGCCGAAATCCTGGTGATGCTGGTATTGGGCGGGGCCGGGCGGCTCTATGGCGGACTGATCGGCGCGCTGATCTTCATGGTGGCGCGCGACCAGTTCTCCGGCATCAATCCGCAATACTGGTACTTCTGGATCGGCATCCTGCTGGTCGTCGTGGTGATGTTTTTGCCGAACGGCGTTCTAGGCGGACTGTCGCGGCTCACTTCGCTGTGGCGGAGCCGGTCATGAGTGCGGCGCTCGCCACCAACGGTCTCGCGAAGCGCTTCGGCTCGCTGGTCGTCGCGAAAGACATCTCGATTACGCTGCCGCAGGGCGCGCGCTACGCATTGATCGGCCCGAACGGTGCCGGCAAGACCACGCTGATCAACCTGATCACCGGCATGATCAAGCCGGACGGCGGCCAGATCGTGCTCGGCGCCGACGACATCACGGCGTTGAAGCCGGCGGCGCGGGTCAAGAACGGTCTGGTGCGCACCTTCCAGATCAACACGCTGTTTCCCAAGCTCACCGCGCTGGAATCCGTGACGCTCGTGGTGTTGGAGCGGCAGGACCGCGCCGGCATCTGGTGGCGGCGGCTGCCGGACGACCGCGCGGCGATCGACGAGGCCCATGAGATTTTGCTTTCGCTGCGGCTCGGTGCCGTATGCCACCGTCCGACCCACGAACTTGCCTATGGCCAGCAGCGGCTGCTGGAGATCGCGCTGGCACTGGCAACGAAGCCCAAGGTGCTGCTGCTCGACGAGCCGGCGGCCGGCGTCCCGGAGGACGAAAGCGCCGAATTGTTCGCCGTGATTGCCGGCCTGCCGAGCGACATCGCGGTGCTGTTCATCGAACACGACATGAAGGTCGTGTTCCGTTTCGCGCAGCGCATCATCGTCATGGTCGGCGGTGGCATCCTGACCGAGGGCACGCCGGCCGAAATCGCAGCCGACGCCCGCGTGCGCGAAGTCTATCTCGGGAGCCAGCACCATGGCTGAACCGCTATTGGCGTTCGATCAGGTGAGGGCCGGCTACGGGGCGGCGGTGGTGCTGGACGGCATCTCGCTGGAAGTGCCGGAGCACGGCAGCCTCGCGGTGCTGGGTCGCAACGGCGTCGGCAAGAGCACGCTGCTGCTGACCGCGATGGGCTTCACCAAGATGGCGCGCGGTTCGGTACGTTGGCGCGGCCAGAATATCAGCGCCTGGCCGCCGCATCGCCGCGCCCATGATGGCCTCGGCTGGGTGGCGCAGGAGCGCGAGATTTTCCCCTCGCTTACCGTCGAGGAAAACCTGACGGTGGCGTCACGGCCGGGCCGGTGGGAGCTGAAATCGGTCTACGACCTGTTTCCGCGTCTCGCCGAGCGGCGCGGCAATATGGGCAATCATCTGTCGGGCGGCGAACAGCAGATGCTGGCGATTGCCCGGGCGCTGATGACCAATCCGGCGCTGCTGCTGCTCGACGAACCGCTGGAGGGACTGGCGCCGATCATTGTCGAGGAGCTCGGCGGCGCGATCCGCCGCATGGTGGTCGACGAAGGCACCGCGATGGTGCTGGTCGAGCAGCACACCACCATCGCGCTCGCTTTGACCGATCAGGCGGTGGTGATCGAACGCGGCGCCATCGCGCATCGCGCGCCGTCGGCCGAGCTGGCCAAGGATCAGGCGACCCTGGACCGGCTGATCGGACTGACGGTGGTCGAAGGGGTCTGATGGCTGCTTCTCAGGCCCCCAAACTCACCACCGCCTTGTCATATTGCCCGGCGCCCATCTGATCGCGCGTGCCGAAGATCTCGTGCTTGGCGATCCAGTCGAACGACTGTTCGTAGGTCTCCTTGGTGTAGGTCTCGAACACCAGCCGTTCGCCCGGTCCCCAGCGCCGCGTATCCATCAACGGGTGCCAGCGTTTCGGGAATTCGTTGTTGTAATAGTGCGTGTAGAGGTCCGGCCGGAGATCCAAGTCGTGCTGCGCGCGCCGCAAGGCGCGGAAGAATTTCCGCAGATCGTCCGGGTCCGGATTTCCAGTGATCATGGTGGCGATCATGAACGTGGTGTCGATGATTTTGCGAAAGCCGAGCTGCTCGGCGAAGTAATACGGCCCGGAGAACAGCGCGCAGGCCGGCACTTTTTCGTCGATCAGGTGTTCCATGCGGGCGAACAGCATGCCGTCGGCATAGTTCAGATTGATCTGGTCGGCCGACAGATACGGCTCCAGCGCCTGAATGGTCGAGTAGTGGCTGCCGGACTGGAAGCCGACCGAGATCTGCACGCCGGCCAGATCCTGGGGCGTCTTCACCCTGGAGTCCGCCGGCACGAAGATGCCAGACGGGGCCACCGAATAGACGTCGGCGTAAAGTTTGCCATTGCCGGTCGAGGCCGCGACATTGACGGTCCAGTGGCAGGCGCAGCTCACGTCCGAACTGCGGCCCTTTTCGAACGACTGATAGGCGCCGACCTTGTCGCCTTTGTCATGGTGCTTGCCGTCAGTCGACTGCACCAGCTCCTGGAACACGTAGTCGAGACCCTCGGCTTTGAAATAGCCCTTTTCCTCGGCGATCCATTCCTGCAGGCGGAAGTGCGGCTCGATGACGAATGTCGACATGGTGTTTTCCTTCCCTGGTGTTTTGTTGGTTGTTCAGCAGCAGTCGTGGTCGTGCTCCGGTTCGGGTTTGCCCTTGGCGCGGGCTTCGGCCACGCGTCGCGCGCGGATCATCGTGACGTGGCCGTCCATCAGCGCGCGGGCACCGGCCGCATCGCGCATTTCGATCAGTTCGGTAAGCTCGGTGTGCACTTCAAGAATGCGCCGCGCGACCGCGGGCGTCAGCGAGCGGTTATGCGCCGGCCATGAGACGTGCTGCAGCGAGATGAGCTGCACGACCAGCACGCGGTTCTGCGAGGCCTCGGCGACCGCGAGGTGAAACTCGCGCGACGAGCGTGTGTAGGCATCGAGGTCGTCGATCTTGCGGGCGGCATCGGCCAGGAGTTCGCGCAGCCGGGCGTGATCCGCCGGTGTCGCGTGCAGGGCGGCAAGTTCGGCCGCGAGGCCTTCGACGGCGCGCTGCGCGTCCATGATCTCGCCGACCGTGACGCCGGTGAGGTCGAGTTGCACGGCGAGCGCTTCGGCGAACCGCCGCGCATTGCCCTGCGCGATCCGGGCACCGCCGCCGGCCCCGACCTTGATGTCGACGATGCCCTGGGCCTCCAGCGTGCGCAGCGCATCGCGCGCGACGATCCGGCTGACGCCGAACCGCGCGGCCATTTCTTTTTCGGTACCCAGGAAGTCGCCGGGCTTGAGTTGCTTCTCGAACAGAGCCTCGCGGACCTGGGCGATGATCTGGGTCGACAGCGTGGCGCTGCGCAGCGGCACCACATTGCGGCCGGTACCGCGGCCCGTGTCGCGGTGCGCGTCATCGCGCGAACTGGGCTGGATCGCCGGATGGAGGGCCATGGCCTTGCGATTCCTGACGAACTCTGGATGTGAGGCCAGCAAAATAGCTAATGATATTAAAGATAGTATCTTTCATACGGGCAAAATCAAGCCGAGACGAGGGGCGGCCGCTGAGAGGATGAAAGGTGGCGGATCGCGACCCGGCGGCGTCACGCCTCGGCAGGCGCCGGCACTCCGGCCGGCAGGCGCCGCTCCGCGGTCTGGCGCAGCGCGGCGATCGTCAGCACGAAGGTCGCTACCCAGACCAGCCGCGCGCCATAGCGGTCGTGCGGGTTGGACAGTGCGCCGCACACGAAGGCGTTGGTCAGGAGCGCGATGCTGACGGTTGTCGCCAGCGCGCCGATGTCTGCCGGGATGCGGCGCCGCCATGCCAGCCACGCCAATAGCGGCAGCAGCGCCATCGAGCCGAGTGCGACCGGCACATGGATGCGGTTGAGCAAGTCGAACTGCGTCGGGCCGAACGTGCCTTGCTGCTGCCGGGCCGCGCGCATCGCCGGCGCCAGTTCGGGCGTAAAGCGCTCTATGATGCCTTTTGTGTGGGCGAGGTGGGCGATGACGCCTTCGCCGGAGCGCACCGACAGCAACTGGTCGAGCGTCGCCTGCGCGGCGGTCTCGATCTGCAGCCGGGGATATTCGACGAGCGCTTCCAGCGCGATCAGGCGCATCTCGTCGCCGAGACCGTCGAACCGGCCGAGGCGATCGAATGCACTCTTGCCCCACAGAAACGCATCGGCGTTGCGCGGCAGTTCGGCCTGATGGTCGCACAGCCGCAACCGCCGGTCCGGGCAATGCTCGGCGAGATAGCGTTGCACGATGCCGTCCTGCAACATGCGGGCGAACAGGATCGAATAGCCGCCGGGCGTCCAGGCAATGCGTTTCGCCAGCGCGTAATTGCCGCCGAGCAGCATCACGGCGCCGAGCGCCAGAGACATTATGCCCTGCACCACGCCGATGCGCGGCACCACATCGCGGCGCAGCAATGCGATAATGCCGGCGAGCGCCAGCAACGCCATCAACACCGCGAATGTAGCGCTGTGGGTGGCGACGCAGAAGGCGATGAACACGATTAGCGCGAGCCGTTGCCATCGCGACAGGCAGTCGGGTTGCAGCACCAGCAGATGCAGCGCCAGCACCGACAGGCCGGCAAAAATGTCGGTCAGCAGGATCGAGGCGATCCATGGCAGCGTGGTGAGCGCCGATAGTGCCGCCATCACGGCCACCAGGACGGCCGGCCTGCCGAGACCATACACTTGCAGCGTCAGCCCGACGATCCAGACGGCCGCCAGCGCCTGCAGTGCGACCACGGGCCAGAACTCGAACGGCCAGCCAGCGGCCAGGAACAGGCCGTAGACCGTAGAGCGACTAGGCACCAGATAGCCTTCGAACCAGCGCGCCAGATAGCCGCCGGTATCGTATTGCAACAGCGGAAAGCCATTCCAGGCCGCCGGAACGAGCAGAAGAAATGTCGCTGCCAACGCGGCACCGACGCGACGGACGCGCGTCATTCCAGGGCTTTCAGCAACAGTGGTTTCCAATGGCGGCCTTGTTGGTCGACCGCTTCACGATCGTTTCCGCTTCACGATATTGTCATCATGAACCGGGCCGGAAGGAAAGCCGGATCTTCCGACCTCCGTCTGCCGCTGAAAAACCCGCTGGGCCATCCGCCTGACAGCGTCAATGCCTGAAAGCGTCAGGCGGCGTGCGCCCGCTCGGCCTCGACCAGCACGTCGAGTGCGCGCCACGGCTTCTGCATGAACACGGCGCCCTTGGGCAGATAGTCAAGGCGGTCGCCGCCGCGGCCGGACGTCACCAGGACGGACACGTCGGGCCAGCGTTTCTTGGCCATGCGGGCCAGATCGACGCCATCGAGAATGCCTGACAGCCATACATCGGTGAAAATAACCGAGACCCGCTTGCCATGTGTTTCCATTACCGACAGGGCCGCTTCGGCGCTTTCGCAGGCGACGACCTCGAATTCGGTCTCTTCGAACAACGTCGCAACGAGATCGCGCTGCTGTTCATCGTCTTCAACGATCAAGGCCATCTGCCGGCGAGGCTGAGATTGTCCCATGTCATGTCGCTCCCTTGATGATTTCGTTCTCGATGATGTCGCTGATGCTCCGTGGATTTTTTACGCCGCCATACTGTTGGGGACACAATTCCCCGCGGCGATCGGCCAAGCGCGTTTTCGAAAACACGCTCTCAGTCCTACGAAAGGTGTTCGGTCACAAAGAGCAGTTCTTCAAGCAAATCCGCTTCACTTCGCGTGACACGCTCCGACGCAGCATGCCGCATGTTCGGCCACAGCAGAGGTAACGCGGGGCGTGCGGCTAGGTTTCCTGCATATATTGGCGACAGTGCGGCCCGCGATGGTTATTCTGTTTCGGAACCGCACATCTCGCGGTTCTTTTTGGCGGCGGAACCGACACAGCGTTACCGGCCCAGACATGAGATCCGATCGGAAGCTCTCTCCATGTTCGTCACGTTTTTCAATGAGTTGAAGTCCGCCGGCGTCCCGGTGACGCTGCGCGAATACCTGACCCTGATGGAGGCGATGGACCAGGATCTGGCCGGCCGCCGGGTCGAGGATTTTTATTATCTGTCGCGCGCCACGCTGGTGAAGGACGAGCGCAACCTCGACAAGTTCGACCGGGTGTTCGGTCACGTCTTCAAGGGACTGGAACTGCTAAGCGACGGCGTCGAGGCCGAAATCCCGGCCGAATGGCTGAAGAAGCTGACCGAGAAATATCTGACCGAGGAAGAAAAGCAGCAGATCGAGGCGCTGGGTGGGCTCGACAAACTGATGGAGACGCTGCGCCAGCGCCTCGCCGAACAGAAGGGCCGCCACCAGGGCGGCTCGAAATGGATCGGCACCGGCGGCACCTCGCCGTTCGGCGCCTATGGCTACAATCCCGAAGGCATCCGCATCGGCCAGGACACCAATCGCAACTTCCGCGCCGTGAAGGGGTTGGACAAGCGCGAGTTCAAGGATCTGGACGGCGATGTCGAACTCGGCACCCGCAACATCAAGGTGGCACTGCGGCGCTTGCGCAAATTCGCCCGCACCGGCGCGCCCGATGAACTAGACCTCGACGGCACCATCAAGGGCACCGCGCACAAAGGCTATCTCGACATCCAGATGCGGCCGGAGCGGCACAACGCCGTGAAGGTGTTGCTGTTCTTCGATATCGGCGGCTCGATGGACTGGCACATCAAGGCGACCGAAGAACTGTTCTCGGCGGCGCGCACCGAGTTCAAGCATATGGCGCATTTCTACTTCCACAATTTCCTGTACGAGCGGGTGTGGAAGGAAAACCGCCGGCGCTGGGACATGGTGACGCCGACCTTCGACGTGCTGCACGCCTATCCGCACGACTACAAGGTGATCTTCGTCGGCGATGCGTCGATGAGCCCGTATGAGATTGGCACGCCGGGCGGCTCCGTCGAACACTTCAACGAGGAGCCGGGATCGGTCTGGCTGGAGCGCATTACGCAGACCTATCCGCACAGCGTCTGGCTCAATCCGGTGCCGGAAAGCGACTGGGGCTACACCCAGTCGATCCGCATGGTGCATCAGTTGATGGAAGGCCGGATGTATCCGCTGACGCTGGACGGCTTGGAGCGGGCGATGCGGGAATTGGTGCGATAGCGTCGAACGTCCAAGCAAAATAAGAGCGGGCGGCGCAAGCCGCTCGCTCTTATTTTATATCCGCCTATTTGGCGCGGGTGTTTTAGCAGCCTGCCGTTCCAGCCGTCGTGCCGGTGCGCGCCGACGTCGAGCCGGTGGTCGAACCGGAGCCCGCCGTGGTCGAGGTCTGGTTAGACCCCATCGTCGGGTCGTTCATGATGCGCGGTGTGCCGCCGTCGATCGACCCGGTCGTCGCCGTCGCGCCAGTCTGGCACCCGGTGCGCTGACTGGTCGTGCCTGAACTGCTGGTCCCGGTTGTGCTGGTGCTTCCACTGGCGCCCGTCGTTCCGCTTGGCCCGGCCGTGGTACCGCTGGGGCCGGCCGCGCGATCGGTGCCGGTCGGATTGACACCGGTCGGCGCCGTGCCCGCGTTACCCGTGGGATTGGTCGGGCCGGTGCTGGTCGAACCGGCCGGGGCCGACGGGCTGGCGCCGGTCGCACCGCCGGTGCTGCCCGAGGAACCGCTGCTTTGTGCCAGCGCAACGGGGGCACTGGCGGACAGCATCACGGCGGTGAGCAGCGCTAGGGTCTTGCGCATGACATGTTCCTTTCGGTCGGGGACTCTTTACGTCAACGCGGTTCGCGCCGTGCCGTTCCGGGAACAACGTTAGTGCAACTCCGCTACTTCAGTCCTTGTGGTCGATGTGCTCCACCTCGTGGGCCTCGTCATAGCCATGGCGGCTGCTGAAATACATCAGCGCGATAAGACCGCTGCCGACTAGCATCGACAGCGCGACACCAGCCGCGGCCAATACATAGCCGTAGGTCGGCATCGGTGGTCCTTCGATCGCGTTCCAAACATGGACCGTGTACCAGATCGCCAAGGCGAGCAGCGCCATGAGAGACGCGATAGCGGCGAAAGTGCGCATGGCGATCTCCGTGACCGCAGGGCGACGATCGGACCGACCGGATCATTCGGTGCGATGCATCGCGGAATGATGTTTAGTGTCACGCATGAACAAATAGACGATCAGCGACAGCGCAATGATGCCGGTCAAATAATAATAGAAATATTGCTCATGGCCTTGCGACTTGAACCACAGCGCGACCGAATCCGCGGTGCCGCCAAACACCGATACCGTAATCGCATAGGGCAGGCCGACGCCGGTTGCACGCACGTTCGTCGGAAACAGCTCGGCTTTGACCACGGCGTTGATCGACGTATAGCCGGACACGATCATCCATGCCGCGCAGATCAGCAGGAATGCCGCCCACGCGCTCTGCACATGCTGCAAGGTGGTCAGCAGCGGCACCGTGAACAGCGTGCCGCACACGCCGAAGCCGATCAGCAGCCATTTGCGGCCGATGCGGTCGGAGATCATGCCGTAGATCGGCTGCAGGGCCATCGCGAAGATCAGCGAGCCCGCCGTCACCATGGTGACTTGGTTGTCGGTCAGGCCGACCGACAGCTTCAGGAATTTTTGCATATAGGTAGTGTAGGTATAGAACGCCGCGGTGCCGCCGGCCGTGAGGCCGACGACGAGCAGCACTTCGCGCGGATATTTCAGCAGCGTCCTGATCGAGCTTTCGCGCGGTTTGCCCGAGTTCTGCAGCGCCTTGAAGGCGTCGGTCTCCTGCAGATGCCGCCGCATGATGGCGGCGACAACCGCCAGCAGCGCGCCGATCACGAACGGGATGCGCCAGCCCCATGCACGGATTTCCTCGTTGGTCAGGAACACCTTCTGCAACAGCAGCAGCACCAGAATGGCGCAGAGCTGGCCGCCGATCAGCGTGACGTATTGGAAGCTCGAATAGAAACCGCGATGCCGCTTGTCAGCGATCTCGGTCAGGTAGGTCGCGCTGGTGCCGTATTCGCCGCCGAGCGACAGACCTTGGAGAACGCGCGCCGTCGCGAGCAGGATCGGCGCCCAGATACCGATGGTCGCATAGGTCGGCGTGACGGCGATCATCAGCGAGCCGAAGCACATCAGCACGACCGAAAGGGTCAGCGCGTTGCGCCTGCCGTAATGATCCGCGAGATGCCCAAACATCCAGCCGCCGAGCGGCCGCACGATGAAGCCGGCCGCGAATAGTACCGCCGCGTTGAGCTGCTGCACCACCGGATCTTCGCCGGGAAAGAACGCCGGCGCGAAATACAGCGCGAACGCTGCATAGGCGTAAAAATCGTACCATTCGACAAGATTGCCGACCGAACCGATGAAAATCGCTTTCAGCCGCCGGCGGACGTCCGCCAGATCCAGCCTGTCATCGGTTTCGCTTGCGGTGGGGACCGCGCCCTGCAATGCGCTCATGAAAATTCTCCTGTCGCACCACAATGTCGGCGACAGGCAAGCGGTTCCATGCCCGTAAGACGGGCTGGAAGGCTCAAGTATAGCTTACGGGAACGTCAGATCGGGGGTCAGTTACGCGAGCTTCGGTTCAGACCGCTCGACCGGCGTGGCAACGGCCACCACTCTTTCGCTAGCAGCCGTCTCCTTCGGCGGCGTGGCGCGCTTCGCCTGGCCGTGCTGTTGCATGGCCTGAGGGATCGCAATCCAGGAATTACGACTGACACCACCCATTTCGTTACTCATGGCGCCGTCCTTTCTTTTCGACATTTCCTACCCAAAGTTTCTATCCAGACAGGTTTCCACCCTGCGGATGTCTGCCGGTTGCTTTCAGAGATCTTGCACGCAACCAGAAATTGATGGCCCCAATGGGGCGGCCAACGTCCTGATCGAAGTGTAGAAACACGCCCATACCCCTATCAACCCAGGGTGACCGCTGCGTGAACCGGCGAGCACTAACTCACGGATTGGTAAATTGTTCCGCCACAGTCGCGTGAGGGTACCGTTGCGGGATTGCCACCTATCCGGCGTTTCTGTGCGGAAACCCAAGTTTGGTGCCTAATCGGCTCGACACCAAGCCGCCTGTTGGGCACTTATCGGGGGCGATTCTCAGCAACCGCGCCGATCGCACGGTCGGACGGGCTGGGCACGAACAGAAACACAAATTGAAAGCACAGAGGGGCTGAAATGAGGAAGCGTTTGTTGGCCGTCGCGGTTATGGCGGCCTCTATGGCATTTTCGGCGGTCGCGCAGGCGGGCTCGCCGCAGATCCTTTTGACGGGTCAGCGGGACCCGGCGGTGGCCGTGAGCAGCTTGGCTGTCGGCGCCGCGGCGACGGGGAGCTATTTCTGGCTGCGTCATAATTATCGTCATCACAATGGCGCTCTTACGCCGACCGCCGCCTATGTCGGCACCTCGGTGGCCTGCGCGGCCCTGTCGCCGATCGTCGGCACCGTGATCGCCCAACGGCCAATGACCCAGCGCGAAGTCTGGGTGATGACCGGCAGCTGCGTCGTCCCGATCGTCGGCGGCCTGCTGATGAACGCGGTGTTTGACGCCCATCCGGAATGGGAAGCGGTTCCGGTCAAGCACCGCAAGCGCTACAGCAAGTAATCGTAAGACTGTAAGTTAAGAAAGCCGGCCTCATCGCGAGGCCGGCTTTTTTATGTTTTGTTTCTGAGACGCGTTGCGCCCAACGATAGCTACCGGCTGGCCAGGAATACGCCTTCGCGCAGATTGAAGGTGATCGGTCCGTCATCGACCTTCGGGGCCATGAAATCCTTTACGGCCGGCGTGGTCTCGCGCAGCATCGAGATCAGAAGGCGCTGCATCGTGGCGTCGTGCCGCTGCGCCCAGGATGCGAAGTCCATCCGCTTGTCGATGGTTTCCTGGTGTTCGACCTTCAGGCCGGCCTCGATGAGCGCATCGCGCCATTCGTCCATGGTCCAGGCCCGCAGGTGACTCGGATCGCGGAACCGTTCGAACGCATTGACGAAATCGCCGACGCTGCCGGCCGGCACCACATTGTCGACCAGCGCGAAGCGGCCGCCCGGTTTGAGCACGCGGCGGACCTCGTCAAGAAATCGAGCGATGCTGTCGAAATGATGCGGGGCCACCCGGCAGGTCACGAGATCGAAAGTGCCATCCTCGAACGGCAGGCTCTCGGCCTTGGCATGCGCCACGCGCACATTGGCGAGGCCCCGTTTGCCCACTTCCTCGCGCACGATCGCCATCATCTCGTCGGTAATGTCGGTGGCCCAGACCCGCGCGACATGCGGCGCGAACGCATAGGCAACATGGCCGGCGCCGGTGGCGACATCGAGCATATGCCAGCCCGGCTGCGGACGGGCGAGTGCGACCATACGCTCGAGGCTCTTGCCGAGCGCGTGCGGCTTGCTGGTGAGGTAGTCCTTAGCGGTGGCGCCGAAATGTTCCTGCGAGAGCGAGAGGGTCATGGAAATCCTTTGGGATGGGCCAGAGTTTCGATGATAGCGCGAGATTTTGCGGTGCGCGACGGCCGCGGGAAATAATCAGGAACCGGGCGCCCTGTTCCGCCGTTGCATGAGGACGGGCACAACGCGCGGCGTCACACGCTGGCGCGCCGTCCCTCCACTCACACCACCACTCACACCACCGGATTCGTGAAAGGAACTGCCATGGGCCTGTTCTCCAAGGACATCAAGACGTTCGACGATCTGTTCGTGCATACCCTGCAGGACATTTACTACGCCGAGAACAAGATCGTAAAATCGCTGCCGAAGATGATCGAAAAGGCCACTAGCCCGCAGCTCAAGCAGGGCCTGGAATTGCATCTGCGTGAGACCGAGAGCCACGTGAAGCGGCTGGAGCAGGTCTTCAAGATGCACGGTGCCGAAGTGAAGGCCGTCACCTGTCCGGCGATCGACGGCATCATCAAGGAAGCCGATGAACTGGCCGGCGATATCGAGGACAAGGAAGTGCTCGACGCGGCGATCGCCGCTGCCGCGCAGGCCGTCGAGCATTACGAAATCACCCGTTACGGCACCCTGGTAGCGTGGGCCAAGCAGCTCGGCCGTCCGGATTGCGCGTCCGTTCTGCAGCAGACCCTGGACGAGGAGCATGCCGCCGATCAGAAGCTGACTAAGCTTGCGGAAAGCAGCTTGAATCGTAAGGCGGCCTAATCGCCGTCAATGCGACAGAGTGTCAGTGCGACAGAGTGTACCCGCGCGGAAGCGCGCGGGTATCTCTACTGTGCCAGGATAGAATAAAATAAACAGACGGAGAGGGCGATGGGCTTGCTGCTGGTTTATTTGATTGTGGTGGTGATTGGCCAGGTCGCTGCCGTAGTGCTGGGCTTGTCGGTCGATCAGTACGTCAACAAAGGTGTTGGCTTGATCGCGTTTTTGACAGCGTTCTTCACCGTGTTGGTGATCGCATGGCCGATCGCGGTGCGGATCAGCCGGCCAAAAACCGCTTGAGCACGAACGGCAATTATTTCGGCGGCTGTGGTTCGACCGACGGCGGGATGACACGCATGCGCCCTCCGTCAGGTGGCGTCACGCGAATTTCAGGGTCGACCCCGCCGGGCGGGCAGATCACGCCCTTCGACGTGGCCAGTTTGTCGCTCATAGTTTCGCCTGCCAGGCGGTCGCCGCGCGGGGAGGTAGCATTATTATTTCCGGCGGGGACGCAGTCCACGGCCGGAGCGGCGCTCGGTGGCAGCCCGACCTGCGCGAAACTCATCGATGGCACCGACAGTGCGGCTGCCACGCATGCAATTTTCGCAATGTGAATTCGCATCCCGCCTCGCTTAGCGCCGAGAGACGCAAAGCAATAACGCGCCGGCGTTGCGAAACGTTCAGTCTAGAGCGTTTTCAAGCACAGTGAAAACCTGTTCGCTTGAAGAAAACGCGTAAATATAATATGTTAGAGAGCGTACGCAGGTAAGTTTACGCAATCT
>JAQGJU010000117.1 GCA_028290465.1 Xanthobacteraceae bacterium
TTCGGGCCGGACGCATCCGCGGTGATGAACGGCAGATTGATCTCGGTCTGCGTGGTGGAGCTGAGCTCGATCTTCGCCTTCTCGGCGGCTTCCTTGAGCCGCTGCAGCGCGAGCTTGTCGCGGCGAAGATCGATGCCCTGGGTCTTCTGGAATTCGTCGGCCAGATAGCTGACCAGCCGCATGTCGAAGTCTTCGCCGCCCAGGAACGTGTCGCCGTTCGTCGACTTCACCTCGAACACGCCGTCGCCGATCTCGAGAATCGAAATGTCGAACGTGCCGCCGCCGAGGTCGTAGACCGCGATCATACCCTGCTTCTGCTTGTCGAGGCCGTAGGCCAGCGCCGCCGCGGTCGGCTCGTTGATGATGCGCAGCACTTCCAGGCCGGCGATCTTGCCGGCGTCCTTGGTGGCTTGGCGCTGGGCGTCGTTGAAATAGGCCGGAACGGTGATGACGGCCTGATCGACCTTCTGCCCGAGATAGGCTTCCGCGGTCTCCTTCATTTTCTGAAGGGTGAAGGCGGAGATCTGCGAGGGCGAGTAGGCTTTGCCGTCGGCCTCGACCCAGGCGTCGCCGTTGCCGGCTTTCGCGATCTTGTAGGGGACGAGCTTTTTGTCTTTCTCGATGATCGGGTCTTCGTAGCGGCGGCCGATCAGGCGCTTCACGGCGAAGAACGTGCGCTCCGGGTTGGTGACCGCCTGGCGCTTCGCCGGCTGTCCGACCAGACGTTCACCGTCGTCCGTAAAGGCGACGATCGAGGGCGTGGTGCGCATGCCCTCCGCGTTCTCGATGACCTTCGGCGTCTTGCCTTCCATGACGGCGACGCAGGAGTTGGTCGTGCCCAGATCGATCCCGATGACCTTGCCCATATTCTTTCCTCTTTCTTACTACGGCAGGTCGACCGAGCCCGATGGCGCTCGGAAGAAGGCTCGCTGCGGCCTCGGCCGCGCATCCCCTCTTCGACCCCCTCCATAACATGCGAAACGCCGTTCCTGCGGCGTCATGGCTCATATAGGAGGAAGCCCCCGCCCCGCAAGGCGCGGCTTCACGAAATCGAGAGGTGAAGGGGGAGACGGCGAGCCGATTCGGAACCAAAGTTAAGGACTTCGGCGACCCTGGCGCGGGCGCTGGCCGAACTTTGGATCGTTCAGAAATCTATGGGTGCTCCGCACCCCGTCAGAAATTGATGGTGCTCCGCACCCCGGCCACCAGCGCATTGCCGACGGTCCGGGCCGGGTCGTTCGGGTCCGGCACGCCGCCGCTCGGCCGGACGATGTACTGAACGTCGGGCTGAATGCTCCACCACGGCGCGATCTGGGCGGTGTAGCTCGCTTCGAACACCATCTCGCTGCTGCGGATCGGATAGGGTGGGCCGTTGGCCGAGAGCCTGTCCTGGTCGAGCGCCGAGGCATTCGGACTGATCTTGGCATAGACGGCGCCGAAGGCCAGCTTGTCGTCCGGACGGCCGGCCAGCGGGCCCTTCACGGCGATGCCGCCGTCGACATAGAGCGACAGCAGGTTGCGATCCGACGGCGCAATGCCGCCGCGCATGAAGACGTTCACGCTGCGCGCGTCGCCGCGCCAGATCATCTGGTCGGCGATACCATAGATGCCGCCATTGCCCCGGTGCTGCACCGCGCGGGCATCCGGGTCGAACGCCAGCCCGACTACGGCGCCGCCGGCATCGATGCCGAATCGCTGGTCCGCGTGGTCGGACGTCATATGCCAGACGCCGATCTTGTAGATGCCCGGCAGACCGGCGGCCTGCGGCCCAGAATTGATCGAATAGTGCAGCTCGCCCATCCACAGCGCGCCGCCACTGGTGCTGAATGTCGTGCCGTGCCGGTTGCAGACCTGCGGAGCTTCGGTGCAGTCGCGGCCGGCCGGATCGCCGGCGAATACCGCGCCCAGGATGGCAAAATCCTTGGTCGGATTGAGCTGGACCCGCACACCGGGGGCCGCCAGCGGATAGGACGGTCCGCCGTTACGGATATTGGCGGCCAACTTGCCGGCCCAACCGAACGTGCCGTTGATCAGCGCAGTGGCGGACGGGCTGACGACGAACTCATCGTCGGCCGCGAGCTGGCCGGCCCGAATGGAGACGCGGTCGTCGAAGAAATTCTGCTGAAACCAGGCGGTGAACAGCCGCGTCGTCGGCAGCGCGTCGATATTGCTCGGGTCCGTGATGCTGCCGACATTGTCGGCCGCGTTCCGCCCGCCATGGTGGATTTGGTAGCCCTTGATGTGGGTGCTGGCGCCGGTCCAGCGCATCAGTTTTTCGAGGTCGGTGTCGACCGCGACTTCCAGCCGGCCTTCATAGGTCGCGCCGCGGCGTAAGCCACCGGACGACACCGCCAGCGTCTCGCCGATATAGGTGATGCCGACGACGACACCTTTGTCCTTCAAAGCCGTGCGCGCACCGCCCCAATCGCCGGTGAGATATTCGCGCTGCCAGAGACCTTCCTCGGCCTGCGCCACGCCGATCGGCGCCATGAGGGCCAACGCCAAGCATGCTGCGCCATGTATCGGCCGCCGATTCCGCGGGTATTGGGTCGTTCGCATCTTCTTGGCTCACCAAAGCGAATTGCGGATCGCCAAGTGGCCGACCGCGAGGGGCTTCATGATGACACAGCCCCATCCTTGGTTAATCAATCCTTACTGCGAACTATTATCAACAGAAAATCCCCGACTTGGTCGGTTTTTCTTACCTTGGCCGCCGTCAGCGGACAGCGAGATGCGGCATTCCGGTCGGAAAGCCGGCATTCGAACTAGTGTGGTGGATTTGAAGTTCCTCCTATTGTTGCGGCAAGCTCGCAGAGGAACTTCAAATCCAAACCATACTAGAAATATTAGTTTGCTAGTGCCCTTTGATTCCGAAGTTCGCTTCAGAGGGTACCGCACGGTATAGCGAACTTCGGAATCGGGACACTAGCCACAGACTCGGCCGGCGGGCGAACGGCTTCCCGGACGCTCAGGACGAACAATGCGACGAGCGGGAGGGTGCCGAACCCGGCGATCCCGAGCAGCATCGCGGAGGTCGGGGCCGCGAAGGCCAGCAGGTAGACCGGGCTCCATTCGGTTCGGAACGAAAGCCGCCCGGCCAGGGTCCAGACCAGGGCCGCCGTCACGCTGGTCAGATCATAGTTGAAGGCATACGGCGTCAGCAGCGACATCGCGCAGGCCAGAACCAGCGCGCGCCGGCATGGATCGGCGGTGCGCCGCACCGCCCAGCAGGCCAGCCCGACAACCGGAACAGCCACCGCGATCTGCACCGCCAGCGCGGCCTGATAGCCGACGCCGAGGCCGCGCAGGTCGGCGAACACCGACACCATCATGTTGGTGTAAAAGCCGTAGAAGGAATCGAGCAGCTCATTTTGGTGCGAGCCGGCGACTTCGACGTAGTGCCGCCAGGCATCAAAGCCGAACAGCGCGACCGAGAACCCGAGCAGCACGCCGGCCGTCACCACCGCGGCCGCGATGGTGCGCCACGCGCCGAGCGCGATCAGCACGAACGGCAGCACCAGTCCGAGATGCGGCTTGAACGTCAGCAGCCCGAACAGCACGCCGGCCAGGACCGGGCGGCGGTTGAGCTGCAGGATGCCGCCGAGAAACAACGAAGCGCTGAGAAAACCAGTCTGGCCGCCGATGGCGTTGATCAAAGTGGCGGGCGCGAGCGCCAGAATGAACAGCGCGACGGCGCGACGCGTCCGCTCGATCTGCGACAGCGTCACCGCCGCGTAGGCGGCGAACAGGCCGACCGTCCACACCGCTAGCGCCGTAAAATACGGGAGCTGCGCCAGCGGCCAGAACACCGGCAGCGTGAACAGCGGATAGCTCCAATTGTGAAACGGCAATTCTTGGCCGAACAACGCGCTGATCGCCGCGTGATAAGCCTTCAGATCGAACAGCGTGGCGAGCTTGCCGCCCAGCGCAAGCTGCGGCCCGGCCCAGACGTTGATGAAGTCCCGCCCGATTTGGTAGCCCGTGATGTCGATGCCGTCGTGGACGGGCCAGTAGTTCCAGATCAGCAGCGGCGCGAACAGCGCAACCGACACCAGCGGATACACCAGATAGTGGATCGCCGATTCACGGGTCATGTGCGTCACGCCGTGACGTTCAGCTTTGTGACGTTCAGCTTGGCCGCGCTCATGGGACCGAACGATCGGCACCGGGCGCCGGCAGGTCGAGATAACGCATGCGCTTGAACTCGCGGCGGCTGGCGCTGATCGCCTCGATGATGATGCCGCAGGTAAGACTCATGAAGCCGAGTTGCATGATACCGGCGGCCAGCACCGCCGTCGGCAATCGCGGCACCAGGCCGGTCTCGAAATAGGTCATGATCACCGGCGCGGCGAAGCCGAACGACAGCCCCATCAAGGCCAGGAAGATCGCGCCATAGAACCGGAACGGGTTCAGGGCTTTGTACATCCGCAGGATATTGAGCAGGATGCGCGTGCCGTCGCGATAGGTCTTCAGTTTGCTCGTCGAGTTCTGCGGGCGCTCGTCGTAGCGCAACGGAATTTCGGATGTCGCGAGCTTCAGGTCGAGCGCATGCACCGACAGTTCGGTTTCGATCTCGAAGCCCGACGAAGCCGCCGGGAACGACTTGGCGAACCTGCGCGACACCACGCGGTAGCCCGACAGGATGTCGGTGAAGCCTTCGCCGAACAGATGCGCGACGATCCAGTTGAACAGGCTGTTGCCGAAGCGGTGTCCCGGCCGGAACGCCTGACCCTCACCGAGACGAACCCCGATCACCATGTCGACATTCTGTCCGACCAGTGCATCGACCAGCCGTCCGGCGGCGCTGGCGTCATAGGTGAGGTCGCCATCGGCGATGACATACACGTCGGCTTCGATGTCGGCGAACATGCGCCGCACGACATTGCCTTTGCCCTGATGCCGTTCGCGCCGCACCACCGCACCGGCCGCAAGGGCGCACTCGGCGGTGCCGTCGGTCGAATTGTTGTCGTAGACGTAGATGGTCGCGCCGGGCAGTCCGCGACGGAAGCTGTCGATCACGGCCGCGATCGTGGTCGCTTCGTTGTAGCAAGGCAGCAGGACGGCAATCGACTTGTTGCGGACGAACGAGGTCTGCGGCAGCAGCGCCTCAAGCTCGTCTCGAATCCGAGAAGTCTGGCTCATGCGGCTATTCCCGGCTGTGGCTCGTGCGACGACGCCGTGTCGGCGTCGGGCTGTCGCAACGCCCCACCGACGTTAGCCAGGACCGATTAAGAACGGGTAAGCCGAACCCAACACCGAGAATCGCTACGAATCCGGCTTCACGCGGTAAACCTTCCACGGACCGGCATCGAGTTGCAGCGGTTCCAGCCAATCCGGCACCTGGCCGGCCTGTAGCCGGCCCCACAGGCTGGCATCGAGGGCTTCTCCGGCGACGCTGACGGGTCCGCGCGTTCCGCAGGTGACCAGATAATCCGCCGGGATTCGGGACAGCATCGGCCGCGCGGTTTCGGGCGGCGCGGCCAGGATGCGTTGCGCGGTTAGGATCGATTCCGACAGCCGGTGATAGGGCGCCGCCAGGACACGATGAGGGGTCCAGGCCAGCAGATAGGGGCCCCAATCCAGTTCGTCGGCCACCATCAGACCGGGCGGCAAAGCGGCGAATGGCGCGATGTTGCTTTGGTTGATGCAGGCTTGACGGGCGGTTGTGTTGAGGTCGGCGTCTCCCTGGAGACCCATCACGGATGCCAGCCCCATGGCGGCGCTGGTAACCACCGACGGCGTGACCAGGATCGCGACGAAGACGCGGGGCACCAGACCGGTCAACCGGAACCAGCTGAACATTTGCATCGTGGCGACCGCGACCAACGGCATGCCGAACCACAATACGTAGGGATAGGCCTTGATGGCCCCGATCATCGTGGCAAGGCTGATCAGGAACGCGCCGGCCGCCAGCCCCAACCCGAAATCGCGCCAAGCTCCGTTCCGGTATGCTGCGATTAGAAGCGCGATCACGGCCAGCGCCGGAAACGCCGCCACGGCCATGCCGGTCACCGGCGTGTTCCGAAGCAGCGATGGCAAAGGCTGCATCTCGGCGACGCGATCAAGCCAGATCGCCCACACCGCCGGATCCATCTGCGCGTAAGGACCGCGCAGGCATTGCGGCTCGATGGCCGCGAACACGGCAGCCGCCGCGACACCGACGCCGATCATGGCGATGAGCCGCACCGGCATCGCGCATGTCGGACGCGCCAGCACACCGACACCGAGCCCGGCCACCGACACGGCACCGGCCAGATTGACGGCCAGTGCGTCGCAGGCGGCGTGGCCCCAATGCGCCGGGTCGACGCTGACCAGAAACGCCAGCAGCGTCACTGCCGCGAGCGCGAACCCATAGTCGCGCAGCGCCTTCGCGCAATTGGGCTCGACCACATAGCGCAGTCCGAGCGCGATGCCGCACAGCGCATGCACCGGCAGCGCCTCAAGACCGATCGCCAGCGAACCGCCGGTCAATGCGCCGGCCGCACACGCGGCCCAGCGCACCCGGTCGGACCACACCGTGGCGGCGACCGCCAGCAACACGAAGGCGATCTGCACATTGTGATGATCGATGCGGCCGGGCCGGAATGGGTGCAGGCCCGGTATATTGAACACCGCCAGCAACAGCACGATCAGCGCCGCCTCGCGGCCAGCCAGCCGCCACGCGATGGCGGCCACGCCGATCAGGCTTGGGATCATCCACAGCAGCGGCCACGCGGTGCCCATCAGGCGTTCGGCCATGGCCGCGTCGGCAAACAGGCGAAAGAACACAAAGAGCCCGGCGAGCCCGGCATCGATCAGCCGTGACCAATGCGACTCATAGCCGGGCGGCAGGCCGAGGCGCGGTTCGCGCAGATCGAACCAGCCCTGTCCGGCGAGAAAATTGCGCATCTCGACGAGACGCAACGCGTCATCGGTGTCCGGCAGCGTCGTAGCGGTATCGGCCCAATACTGCGCCAGCAACTGCGCGGCCATCAACAGCCAGGCAAGACCCAGAAGCATGGCAAAGGATGGTCCGCGCGGCGTCTGGCTCAGCATGTTTGATGAGTATGGCTCGTTCGCAGCTTCGGACCGACCGGCGCGCCGCAGCCGCAACCTAGCGGCCCGGCATTGCGTTCGGCTTAACGTCATGGCCTGCGGCCCCAGGCGGGGCGTCGCGAAATAGCGTTACCGTTCGATTAACGCGCCGCACGTTTCGTGAAATTTCGTCCGACCATAAGCCTGAAATTAACGGAATGCCTTGAAGGATGACGTTTACGGATCACGGCGACACGCCGGAATTCACGTGCCGACGTCGTCATCGTCGTCCCAGAAAGTGCACATGCGTATCGACGCCCGAGCCGACGCCCAGACACATGCTGAAGTGTTCGTGATCGGCGCTGGGCCCGCCGGTCTCACGGCGGCCTATTGCCTGACCAAAGAAACACCCTCGGTCATCGTCATCGAGAAAGACCCGGTCTATGTCGGCGGCATCAGCCGCACGGTGAGCTATAACGGCTTCCTGTTCGACATCGGCGGGCATCGGTTCTTTTCCAAGGCCAAGGAAGTCGTCGACCTGTGGCAGGAAATCCTGCCCGACGATTTCATCGAA
This sequence comes from Xanthobacteraceae bacterium, assembly GCA_028290465.1. Lineage (GTDB taxonomy): Bacteria > Pseudomonadota > Alphaproteobacteria > Rhizobiales > Xanthobacteraceae > FEB-22. The sequence goes on from JAQGJU010000117.1 coordinate 7,589, forward strand.
CGGCCGCGGCTGTCGCGCATCTTCTATGGCGGCAAATATTATTGCTATCCGCTGAACGCGTTCGAGGCGCTGGCCAATCTCGGCATCGTGCGCAGCGCCGCCTGCATGCTGTCCTTCGCCTATGCCAAGACATTCCCGATCAAGGACGCGCGCACCTTTCATCAATGGGTGCGCAACCAGTTCGGCGAGATGCTGTTCTCGATCTTCTTCAAGACCTACACCGAAAAGGTGTGGGGCATGTCGTGCGACGAAATTTCCGCCGACTGGGCCGCGCAGCGCATCAAGGGCTTGGACCTGGGCGTCGCGGTGTGGAATGCGCTCAAGCGCGCCATTCTGCCGAGCCGGCCCACGAAAGCGAAAGCCGGCGAGCCGGTAGTGAAGTCGCTGATTGGCAGCTTCCTGTATCCACGCAAGGGCCCCGGCATGATGTGGGAAGCCGCGGCCCGCAAGGTGATCGAGCGCGGCGGCCAAGTGCTGATGGGCCGCGAACTGACCAAGCTGGCTTACGATGCCGCGACCAAGCTGTGGACCATTTCGGTCACGACCGTTGAAGGCAAGATCGAAACCTACACGGCGCGCCATGTCGTATCGTCCGCGCCGGTGCGCGAGCTGACCGAAAAGCTGTCGCCGTCGCCGATGTCGCGCCTGCATGCGCGCGAGTTGCGCTACCGCGATTTTCTCACGGTCGCCCTGATGGTCAACAAGCCGGACCTGTTCCCGGACAACTGGATCTACATCCATGATCCGTCCGTGAAGGTCGGACGTGTGCAGAATTTCCGCTCCTGGTCGCCCGAACTGGTGCGGCCCGGCATGTGCTGCCTGGGCCTGGAATATTTCTGCTTCGAAGGCGACGGGCTGTGGAACGCGTCGGACGCCGATCTGATCGAACTCGCCAAACAGGAAATCGCCAAGATCGGCCTGATCCAAGCGAGCGACGTGGTCGACGCCTGCGTGGTGCGCCAGCCCAAAGCCTATCCGGTGTATGACGACAGCTACCGCGACAACATGGCGATGGTCCGGCTGGATCTCGAGCACAGCTTCCCGACGCTGCACATGGTCGGCCGCAACGGCATGCACAAATACAACAATCAGGACCACGCGATGATGACCGCGATGCTGACGGCGCGGAACATCCTGGCCGGCCAGCGGATCTACGATATTTGGGACGTCAACGAGGACGCCGAATATCACGAGGCCGGCGATTCGGGCGCGCAGGAGGCGCTGCGCAGCGAACGTATGGTGCCGCGCAAGGTCAGCGACGACACCAAGGCGGCGTGACACAAATCGGGTTGCGCGAAGCGCGAACGTCATTACCTATCGTCCTATGCTCCGCCCCGGCTATCTCGACCGTCCCGCCCAAGAGGCTCTGCTTGCCGCGATCCGCGATGTGATCGCGCAAGCGCCGCTCTATGTGCCGCGCATGCCGAAGACCGGGAAACCGTTCTCGGTGCGCATGACCAATTGCGGACCGCTCGGCTGGGTCTCGGATGAGCGCGGCTACCGCTATCAGCCGACCCATCCGGAAACCGGGACGCCGTGGCCGGCGATACCCGACAGCCTGCTGCGCGCCTGGACCGACATCGGCGGCCATGAAGCGCCGCCTGAAGCGTGTCTGGTCAATTTCTACGCGCCGACCGCCCGCATGGGCCTGCATCAGGATCGCGACGAAGGCGACTTCACCGCGCCGGTGGTGTCGCTGTCGCTTGGCGACACGTGTCTGTTCCGCATCGGCGGCACGCAACGCACCGACAAGACCCGTTCGTTCCGGCTGGCGTCCGGCGATGCGATGGTGCTGGCCGGCGAACAGCGCCTCGCCTTTCACGGCGTCGATCGCATCATTGCCGGTACCTCGACGCTGCTCGGCGAGCCGGGGCGGATCAACCTGACGCTGCGGCGCGTCGGCGCGTTTTAATGCGCAGCCGAATAGGCCTGCGCTATCGCCGTGTGGCGAGATCAAGGCAGCGGACGCGTTACTGGCCGGCTATCGGCGCGCATCTGTTTCCGCTAGATCAATATCGGACGATGGCGGCCACCGTTTCGCCCTCCGGCAATGTAATCCATCGATCCAGAACCCACGAATTTCTGCGCACAAGGACGGCTTCATGAAACAACGGCTTGCCGGCTCGGTCACTCCGATGCTGACGATGGTAATGGCGTTGATGGTATTCGCCGCCGCGCCGGCGCGCGCCGCCGAGCCGGCATTTCCGCCGGGCTCCAAGCTTGGCCTGGCGCCGCCTCCCGGTATGGAGCTCAGCAAGAATTTCGTCGGCTTCGAGGATCGCGCCACCAACAGCGCGGCCTTGGTGATCGCCCTGCCGCCCGAAGCCTACGAGGCGATGGATAAATCGGCCACGCTAGAAAATCTGCAAAAGGAAGGCATCACCGCGCAGCCACGCGAGCCGCTGACCTATCCGTTCGGCAAAGGCTTCCTGCTGAAGGGTCAGCACGAGGCGGCCGGCATCAAGATGACCAAATGGCTGGCCGTCGTCGGCGCGCCGGGCTTCACCGCGCTGGTGACGTTGCAGGTGCCGGATACGGCGCGCGCCACCTATACGGATGCCGTGTTGCAGGCGACCGTCGCCAGCCTGACGGTGCGCGACAGCGTGCCGAGCGCCGAGCAGCTCGGGCTGGTGCCGTTCAAGCTCACGCAGCTAGCCGATTTCCGGATCGGCAGCGTGGTGCCGGGACGCGCCATCATGCTGACCGACGCCCAGCAGGGCACCAATGACTCCTTCGAGGCGCCCCGCATGGTGATCAGCGCCGCGCCCGGCCAATCGCCCGACAACGAAGATCGCGACGTGTTCGCGCGCCGCATCTTCTCCAGCCTGCCGGGCATCAAGGAAGTACGCATCAGCAATGCCGAGCCGCTGCGGATCGGCGGCCAGCAGGGCTATCAGATCCTCGCGACCGCCAAGGACGTGCGCACCGACGCCGATATCTCATTGGTGCAGTGGCTGCGCTTCGGGTCCGGCGGTTTTCTGCACGTGGTCGCGACCGCGCCGACGCCGCGTTGGCCCGAAGCCTATACGCGGTTCCGCGCGGTCCGCGACGGCCTCGATCCGAAATAGCGCGTCGAGACGTCGGCACTGTGCTCAACAAAGAGAAAGGCCGTGATCGGATCCGATCACGGCCTTTTCTTTTGCAATAGAAATGTCGACTTAAGAACCGGTCGCGCCCTGCGAGCCCGGCGAAGGCTCGGCGGCGGCGTTCGTCGCATCGCCGCCCGGCGCCACTTTCGCCGCGCCCTTCGACACGCCGACAAAGGCCGGACGCAGCACGCGGTCGCCGATCATGTAGCCCGGCTGCATCACCTGCGCGACGAAGCCGGCCGGCACCGACGGATCCGGCACTTCGTACATCGCCTGATGGATGTTCGGATCGAACTTGGCGCCCTGCGGATCGAACTTGCGCACGCCGTTCTTCTCCAGCGCCTTGGCAAGCTCGCGCTCGGTCAACTCGACGCCTTCGATCAGCACCTGCGCGTCCTTGCTGGCACGCAATTCCGGCGGGATGGCCTCGAGCGCGCGGCGCATATTGTCGGCGACGCCCAAGATGTCGCGGGCAAAACCGGCAACCCCGTAGCTGCGTGCATCGGCGACTTCGCGCTCGGTCCGGCGCCGCAGGTTTTCCATTTCGGCCAGCGTGCGCAGCAGCTTGTCCTTGAACTCGGCGGCTTCGCGGGCCAGCGCCTCGGCCGGATCGACGGCCTGCTGTTCCGGCGCCAGGGCTTCGGGCGCAGCGTTGGCCTGGGCCTCCACTTCGTCGGTCTGCGCGGCCGCGGCGGCATTGGCGCGAGCGGTCGGGTCCGTCATCGTGTCATTCCTATCAAGATTGAGATTGGTTGCCCGGCATATCAGGGCAAAGCGACCAAAAATCAAGGTTCCTGAATGGCAGTCGGCCACTTCAGACCAAGCGAAATGCCCGAAGTGCCTGATTCTAGCCGCTCAGCAGCTTGGTCACCACTTTGGCCGTGTAGTCGACCATCGGGATGACCCGGGCATAATTCAGGCGGGTCGGCCCGATCACACCGATCACGCCGACGATACGGCCGGAACCGTCACGGTACGGCGAGATGATGGTGGACGATCCGGACAGCGAGAACAGCTTGTTTTCCGACCCGATATATATCCGGACGCCCTCGGCGCGCTCGGCCCGGCCCAGCAGGTCGATCACGCCCCGTTTGCTCTCCAATTCGTCGAACAGCAGGCGGACCCGCTCCAAATCCTCGACCGCCCGCAGATCGTCCAGCAGATTGGCCTGTCCACGTACGATCAACTGGCGATCGTCGGTCTCGCCGCCCGACCAGCTGGCGATGCCGGCCGCGATCACCTTCTGGGTCAAATGATCGAGTTCCGTCTTGGCGGATTCCAGCGCGGTTTCCAGTTCGGCCCGGGCCTCGACCAGGGTCTTGCCGCGGATATGGGCGTTCAGGAAGTTCGAGGCTTCGGTCAGGGCCGACGTCGGCAGTCCGACCGGCACCGGCAGGATGCGGTTTTCGACCTGACCGTCCTCGGCCACCAGCACCACCAGCGCCCGTTCGGGTTCCAGGCGGACGAACTCGATATGCTTGACCCGCACATTGTGCTTGGCCGACAGCACCACGCCGGCCGCGCGGGTAAGGCCCGACAGCAGCCCGGAGGCCTCGTTCAACACGCCCTCGACGGTCTTTCCGGCGGCCGCGACCGGCCCTTCGATGGCGCTGCGGTCGGTCTGGCTGAGATCGCCGATCTGCATCAGCGCATCGACGAAAAACCGCAGGCCGAGCTCGGTCGGCAGCCGGCCGGCGGAGGTATGCGGCGCATAGACCAGCCCAAGCTGCTCCAGATCCGACATCACGTTGCGGACCGAGGCCGGCGACAGCGTCATCGGGATGATGCGCGACAGGTTGCGCGAGCCGACCGGTTCCCCGGTGGCCAGGTAGCTCTCGACGACGCGGCGGAAGATTTCCCGAGACCGCTCATTGAGCTGCGCCAGGCTCACCTGGCTGGCCCCGATCGGAATGTCATGCGACGCCACGGCGTACTCCCTCTCCTGTTAGGAGAATTGTCCATTCGGGGCATGGAGTTCAAGCCGGACCTTGTCCCGGACGCCCCCCGCACCTAAAAGCGGGCGCGACAGGAATGATTTGCGCCTACCGCCATCAATTAGCGAGGACCGACATGCGGCCAAGCCGCCGACAGCCCGACGAGCTGCGCGCCGTTTCCCTGGAGCGGGGGGTGGTAAAATACGCCGAGGGCTCCTGTTTCGTGAAATTCGGCGACACCCATGTGCTGGTCACGGCCAGCCTGGAAGAGCGGCTGCCGCCCTGGCTCAAGGGCCAGGGGCGCGGCTGGGTCACCGCCGAATACGGCATGCTGCCGCGCGCCACCAATACAAGGACCCGGCGCGAGGCCTCGGCCGGCAAGCAGGGCGGCCGTACCGTCGAAATTCAGCGCCTGATCGGCCGCAGCCTGCGCACCGTGGTCGACCTGCAGGCGCTCGGCGAGCGCCAGATCACGGTCGACTGCGATGTCATTCAGGCCGATGGCGGCACCCGCACGGCGTCGATCACCGGTGCGTGGGTCGCGCTGTATGACTGCATCGCCTGGATGAAGGCGCGCCAGATGTTCGCCGGCTCACCGCTGCGCGATCACGTCGCCGCGGTCTCCTGCGGCATCTACAACGGCACCTCGGTGCTCGACCTTGATTACGCCGAAGATTCGGAAGCCGATACCGACGCCAATTTTGTCATGACCGGCGGCGGCGGCATTATCGAGGTGCAGGGCACCGCCGAGAAGACACCGTTCAGCGAAGCGCAATTGTTGGAACTGCTGGCGCTGGCCAAGAAGGGCGTCGCCAAACTGGTCGACCTGCAAAAAATGGCCGTCATGTGAGGCGAGCATGATCCCGAAAAGCATGCCCTCGGACTTGATCCGTGGGTGGAACCGGTTTTCGGATAAGATCATGCTCAAATGGTGATCGATTGACTCAGCACCGCACGATGACCGGCCGCGTGGTGATCGCCACGCATAATCCCGGCAAACTGCGCGAGATGACCGAGTTGCTGGCGCCATACGGCATCGAAACCGTATCGGCCGGCCTGTTGAATCTGCCTGAACCGGAAGAAACCGGCACGACGTTCGCCGAGAACGCGCGCATCAAGGCCGAGGCCGCCACCAAGGCGTCCGGCCTGCCGGCTTTCGCCGACGATTCCGGGATCGCCGTCGCGGCGCTCGACGGCGCGCCAGGCATTCATTCGGCGCGCTGGGGCGGACGCACCAAGGACTTCAAGCTGGCGATGGACATGGTCGAGGCCAAGGTCCGCGAACGCAATGGCGGCAAGGCCGGCAATCGCAACGCCCATTTCGTCTCGGCACTGTGCGTCGCGTGGCCGGACGGCCATGTCGAAGAATTCGAAGCCCGGGTCGATGGCGTGCTGGTATGGCCGCCGCGCGGTACCGCCGGCTTTGGCTACGATGCGATGTTCCTGCCGAACGGACATGAGCGTACCTTCGGCGAAATGACGGCCGACGAGAAACACGGCCTGCCGCCGCGCGGCCTCGGCCTGTCGCATCGGGCGCGCGCGTTTCTCAAACTCGCGGAGGCGTGCCTTGTCCGTCCCTGACGCACCAGCTTTCGGCGTCTATATCCACTGGCCGTTTTGCCTGTCGAAATGTCCGTATTGCGACTTCAACAGTCATGTCCGCCACGCCGCGATCGACGAGTCGCGCTATGTGGCGGCGTTCGCGGCCGAGATTGCCACGACAGCCCAGCGCATTCCGGGCCGCACCGTGTCGTCGATCTTTTTCGGCGGCGGCACGCCGTCGCTGATGCAGCCGTCGACCGTCGCGGCGATCCTCGAAGCGATTGCCAAGCACTGGACGCTGGCACCCGATGCCGAAATCTCGCTGGAAGCCAATCCGACCAGCGTCGAGGCGACGCGGTTTCGCGGCTACCGGGCGGCCGGCGTCAATCGCGTGTCGCTCGGCGTGCAGGCGCTGAACAATCGCGAGCTCAAGTCGCTCGGCCGGCTGCATACCGCCGAGGAAGCACTGGCCGCGGTCGCCATCGCGCGCGGCATCTTCGAGCGTTATTCGTTCGACCTGATCTATGCGCGTCCCGATCAGACGCCGGCGATGTGGACCGAAGAACTCAAGCAGGCCATCGGCGAAGCCGCCGAGCACCTGTCGCTCTATCAGCTCACCATCGAGGCCGAAACGCCGTTCGCGGCGCTGCATGCCGCCGGCAAGCTGATCACGCCGAACGACGATCGCGCGCGCGAGCTGTATGACATCACGCAGGACATCTGCGGCGCCGCCGGACTGCCGGCCTATGAAGTGTCGAACCACGCGCGGCCCGGCGCCGAGTGCCGGCACAATTTAGTTTATTGGCGCGGGCATGAATATGCCGGCATCGGACCGGGCGCCCACGGCCGGCTCGACATCGACGGCGCGCGCTACGCCACCGCGACCGAGAAGCGGCCCGAGACCTGGCTGACGCAGGTCGAGACCGTCGGGCACGGCTTGATCACCGACGACAAGCTACTGCCCGAAGAGCGCGCCGACGAACTGTTGTTGATGGGCCTGCGGCTGACCGAAGGCATCGATCCGAAGCGCTACCAGATGATCGCCGGCCGGCCGATCGACGCTGAATGCATCGCCACGCTGCAGGCGCATGGTTTTGTCGAGACCACGGCCGATGGCCGGCTACGGGTCACACCGCCCGGCTTCCCGGTGCTCGACGCGGTGGTGGCCGATCTGGCGGCTTAGCCTCATAATGCCGGGATGAAAGAAGTCGTCATCCTCGGTGGGCCGAATGGGGCAGGCAAGACGAGTTGGGCTTTTGCCCGCCTGCAGCCAGCCCTTTGCATTCGTGAGTTTATTAACGCGGATGAGATCGCACGCGGTCTTTCACCATTCAATCCGGACGGTGTCGCGATTCCAGCAGGGCGCCTGCTGATCGAACGAATCATGCCCTGGCAGCGGCCGGTAGTAATTTTGCATTTGAAACAACATGCGCGGGACGAGGACATCTTCGCTTATTAAAAATGCTCCGCGAACGCGGCTATCGAATTACGTTAATCTTCTTGTGGCTGCCCTCAGTCGAGATCGCACTTGCCCGCGTTTCTCAACGTGTTGCTGAAGGCGGCCACGATATCCCGAAACCGGTCGTTATCCGCCGCTACAAAGCAGGCTTGCGCAATCTGCTGGACTTATATCTGCCCGTTGCCGACATCGCTTTGATCTACGATAATGCCGATAGTGGCGATGTGCTCATTGCGGAGCGCGGTGTCGATGGCCAGCTTGAGGTCTACGACCGGGAGCGCTGGAGCCAAATCGAGGAGGCAGCCAAGTGAGCGATTTCACGGCTCAAGAGATTCGCGACCGTATTTTGCAAAGTCTGCGAGAGAACAGCGCGTCATTTCGACAGAAGAAAAAAGAGAAAGACCAATCTCTCAACGAGACCGTTGACACAGAACTTCGCGATAAAAAGGCTGACCTTGAGGCAAATCACTAAAGGTTTGCAGCCCCCGATTTACGTCCCCGACGAGCCGAACGTCTTCGGCGGCGGGCTCACCACCTGACCACCGCTCGGCGTCACCCGCAGGATCGCCAGACCCCGCTCATTGGTGCCGTCCTGGCGGAAGCGGAACACGCCATCGATGCCGGCAAAGCCCGACGCATTGGTCAGCACCGTATCGTTGATGCCCTGCGGGCCCTGGGTCTTGACCAACGCGGCGATCAGCGCGACTGCGTCATAGGCCAGCGTCGCGGTCCGCACCGGATCCTGGCCGAAGCGCGCCCGGTAGCGGCCGACGAAGCTCTGATAGCCGGCATTATCCGGCGCGGCGTACACCCCGCCCTGCACCGACGCATTGGCGGCGAGGCGCGGATCTTCCCACAGCCCCGTGCCGAGCAGTTGGATCTTCTTGGTGTTGACGCCGCCTTCCACCAGCGCGTCAACCACCGCCGGCACCGCGTCGCCGCCATCCGGAATGAAGATCGCATCGACCTTGCTGGCCGCCTGCGCGATCCGCCGGGCCGGCGCCGCCATGGCGGCCTTGTCGGCCGGATAGCGTTCGAGCGCGATGACCCGGCCGCCGCGTTTCGCCACCGCCTGCTTGAACGCGGCCTCGACCACGGTGCCATAGGCGTTGTCCGGCAGCAGCGCCGCGAACGACCGCTTGCCGGTCGAAGCCGCATAGCCGATCACCCGCTCCACGTCGGATTCCGGCAGGAAGCTCAGCAGATAGACGCCGCGCGACGCCACATTGGCGTCGGTCGAGAACGCGATCACCGGGATGCCCCGGGCCTTGGCCGCCTGACCGACCGGCCCGACCGAATAGGCGAACAGCGGGCCGAGAATGATCTGCGCGCCCTCTTCCAGCGCCTGCTGGGCGGCCTGCTGGGCGCCCGGCGCGGTGCCGCCATCGTCCTTCACCAGAAGCTGGATGTTCGGCGCGTTGAATTCGGCCAGCGCCATTTCGCCCGCATTCTTCATCGATTGCGCCGCGAGGCCGGCATTGCCGCTTGCCGTCAGCGGCAGGATCAGGGCGACCTTGACCCCGCCGGTGCCGATCGCGGCCGGCTGTTGCGGGGCCGCGGCCTGGGGCGGCGGGCTCGACGAGAACAGATCGCTGGGCGAGAAATTGCCCGTGCACGCGCCGAGGGCGGCCGATGCGGCGGCCAACAGCACAGCGCGGCGCGCCACGCGCGGCAGAGCCGACGCCAAAAGACCGGGCGCCGACATCTTGGCCCGCAACACTCCAAACATGGCCAAACTCCCCGACACCGGCCGATGGTGCGTTGCCAGTTACACGACTTCAATCAGGCATATTGTCGGCAAATCATTAACCAAGTGAAAAAAATAGCAATAGCCGCGGAGGGTTACGGCACAGCGGTCCGTGGATCTACTTGGTCGGGACATAGACCCGGCTGACCGGTTAGATTGACCGCATGACGCAAGCTTCACCCGCAGACGACATCGAAGGCCGGGACACCGGCAAGGCCCGGCGCTATGTGTGGGCCGGCCGGCCGGTCGAGGTCCCGGCGCTGGCGCCCGGCCTGCATCTGGTCGCGAGCCCGATCGGCAATCTCGGCGACATCACGCTGCGCGCGCTGGAGACGCTGGCCGGCGCCGACCTGATCGCCTGCGAGGATACGCGGGTCACCCGCAAGCTCACCGAGCATTACGGCATCGGCACCAAGCTGTCGTCGTATCACGACCATAACGCCACGGAGGCTTTGCCGAAGCTGCTGCAGCGCCTGGAGAACGGTGGCGCCATCGCGCTGGTGTCGGACGCCGGCACGCCGCTGGTGTCGGACCCCGGCTATCGGCTGGTGGTGGCCGCGCGGGAAGCCGGTTATGCAGTCCATACCGTGCCTGGAGCGTCCGCCGTGCTGGCCGCGCTGACGCTGGCTGGACTTCCAACCGACAAGTTTTTCTTCGAGGGCTTCCTGCCACCGAAATCCGGCGCGCGGCGCGCCCGAATCGCCATGATCGCGCGCATTCCGGGCACGCTGGTGCTGTTCGAGAGCGGGCCCCGGCTCGGCGAGACGCTGGCCGATCTTGCCGATGCGCTCGGCGCACGGCAGGCGGCGGTGTGCCGCGAACTGACCAAGCTGTTCGAGGAAGTGCGCCGCGAAGATCTAACTGCGCTGGCGACGCATTATGCCGGCGACGCCGAGACGCGTGGCGAGATCGTCATCGTGATCGCACCCCCGGCCGAAGACGCCGAAGTGCCGGCCGACGATGAGGTCGACCGTTTGCTGCGCCAGACGCTCGAGCGCGCCACGGTGAAAGCCGCGGTCGCCGAAGTGGCGGCGCTGACCGGCCGGCCGCGCCGCGAGATCTATCAACGCGCGCTCATCCTGGGCAAAGATGATGGCCAACGCTAAGGCGCCACCCAAGCCGCCATTGCTCGAACGTCTGGCCGCGTTTCATCGTGGCATACAGGCGGAGCGCAGCGCCGCGGCTTTGCTCGAAGCCCAGGGCTTTCGCATCGTGGCGCGGCGCTGGAAGACCAAGGTGGGCGAAGTCGACCTGGTGGCGCGCCGGCCCGGTCTATTGATATTCGTCGAGGTGAAAGCGCGTGGAAGATTGGATTGGGCCGCGGAATCGGTCAGCGAGCGCCAACGCAGCCGTATCATCGCGGCCGCTGAAGCCTGGCTCGCGGCGAATCCAAACGATCTCAACGGCGATATCCGGTTCGACGCCGTGCTGGTCAGCCGCAGTGGCGCGCCACCGCAACATATTCCTGCAGCGTTCGACGCAAGTTTTTAAATATCAGATCAAGCCGCGCGCAGGTTCTGGAAGAACCGCTCGACCTGACTGCGGATGCCGCGCGCGGAGAGCCCTAAATTTTCAGCAACCGCTTTGACGGAAGCGGCTTCCTTGCGGGTCGCATCGGTGGCTTGGCCGACACGGGCGACCTCGTCGGCGGTGTCACGGGTGCGCCGCGATGCGGTGTCGGCGCTGCGCGCAATTTCCTGCGTGGCGGCGCCCTGCTCGGTGACGGCCGCCGCGATCGTCGTCGTGATCTCGCCGACTTCGACAATGATGCGCTGAATGCTGCCGATCGCTTCGACCGACCGCACCGTCGCTTGCTGCATGCCGACGATCTGCGCGGAGATTTCCTCGGTCGCCTTCGCGGTCTGGCCGGCCAGCGCCTTCACTTCGCTGGCCACCACGGCGAAGCCCTTGCCGGCCTCGCCGGCGCGGGCCGCCTCAATGGTCGCGTTGAGGGCCAGCAGGTTGGTCTGCTCGGCGACCGCGGTGATCAACTTCACGACATCGCCGATACGCTTCGCCGCCTCGTCGAGTCCGTTGATCTCGGAATTGGTCCGCTCGGCCTCGCCGACGGCTTTTTCGGCAATGACCTTCGACTGATTGACCTGCCGGTTGATCTCCATCACCGACGCGGTCAGCTCTTCGGCCGCCGCCGCGATGTCGCGCACATTGTCGGACGCCTCGCTGGAGGACGACGCCGCGCCATTGGTCCGCTCGGACGCATCGTCGGCGACTTCCGCCAGGTGCCCGGACGCGCCCAGCATCTGTTCGGAGATCGCCGCGAGATCGCTGACGGTCTTTTCGATTTCGGCGCCGAACGAGCTGATCTCGACCGACATCTTCTCCTGCTGCTGGGCCCGCACTTCGGCGTCGCGCGCGACAGTCTGCGCCAACTCGATGTTCCGGGTCATCGCCTCCTGGAACACGCCGATGGAGCGCGCCAGCGCACCGATTTCATCGCTGCGTTCGCGATGTGGAATCTCAATATCCGATGCGCCGCCGGCCACCGCCGCCGTAACCCGCGTGATCGCGGTGAGCGGCCGTGTAACCGAGCGCCAGATCACGAACACGCCGACCGTCGCCAGCATCACCGAAGTGGCCGCCAACGCGCTCAGGATCCAGATGGTCCGGTTCAGCATGTACTGCAGCTCGGCATAGATCCGCTTGGTGCGGGCGTCGTACAGCGCCGCGAGGCCGTCGAGATCCTTGTTCAGCGCGGTGCGGACGCTGCGATTGGCTTCGTTGTCGCCCCATTCGCGGCCCTTGGCCGGGCTGACCTCGGCGCCGAGGCGAACCAGCTCCCGGCGAAATTCCATGAATTGCTGGATGCGCTTGGAGAACTCGTCGAATTGCTTGGCGTCTTCGGGCCGCACCGATTTGCGCCACTCGTCGACCACCTTGACAATGCCGGCATTGAACTTGAGCAGCAGATCGCCATATCGCTTGGCCTGCCCGACATCCGACGACATGTAGACGCCACGCGATTCCATCACCACGGCGTAGATCAGCCCGTTGACCCGCTCGACGTTCTGGGTGCCGACCAGCGACGTCTCGTATTCGGTGGTCATCGATGCCTGATATTGCGCATTGATCACCGCGATGCCGGCCAGCGCGCCGGTCGCGGCTGCCAGAAGGGCAAAGATCATGTACAGCTTGCCGGCGATCGAAAACTTGGGCATCGGAGGTCCTCGTGGCACGAGAGCGACGGTACAACCTGACCTAATTTGGTTAACCCCCGGTTGTCATAAACCGTAATGCGAGGTTGCATGAGTTTGAACGTCGCCGTTCAGATGGACCCGATCGAGCGGATCAATATCCGCGGCGATACGACCTTCGCCCTGCTGCTTGAGGCTCAAAAGCGCGGCCACCGGCTGAGCTATTACGGTCCGCCGCAGCTTGCCCAGCGCGGCCAAGAGGTATTTGCCACCGTCCAGCCGATCGAAGTGCGCGATACCGTGGGCGACCACGTCACGTTCGGCGAGGCGCGGCGGGTCGCGCTGACCGAATTCGACGTCATCCTGCTGCGCCAGGACCCGCCGTTCGACATGGCCTACATCACGTCGACGCATATGCTGGAGCGGGTTCATCCGAAGACGCTGGTGGTCAACGACCCGGCATCGGTGCGCAACGCACCCGAAAAAATCTTTGTGATGGAATTCCCCGACCTGATGCCGCCGACCCTGGTCACCCGCGACCTCGCCGAGATCAAGGCGTTCCGGGCCGAATACCAGGACATCGTGATGAAGCCGCTCTACGGCAAAGGCGGCGAGGCGGTGTTCCGGCTGACGGCGGACGATCTTAACTTTGGCTCGCTGTACGACCTGTTTTCGGTAACGTTCCGTGAACCCTGGGTGGTGCAGAAGTTTCTGCCGGCCGTACGCCAGGGCGACAAGCGCATCATCCTGGTCGACGGCGAATTCGCCGGCGCGGTCAATCGCGTGCCGGCCGAGGGCGATCTGCGTTCCAATCTTATCCGTGGCGGCGCCGCGGCGGCGACCGACCTGACCCCGCGCGAACGCGAGATCTGCGCGACCATCGGGCCGAAACTGCGCGAGCGCGGGCTGATCTTTGTCGGCATCGACGTGATCGGCGACTTCCTCACGGAGATCAACGTCACGTCGCCGACCGGCGTCCGGGCGATCAAGAATCTCGGCGGGCCGGACGTCGCGGCGATGACCTGGGACGTGATCGAGGCGAAGCGGCGCGCGGCGAGCTGAAGCGCCCACATTTCATGGATACGTACCGCTTTCGGCACGAGCTCGCGCCGCAATCCCAGATTGTGTTCCTGGTCTATGCGTTAAACCGGACTTAAGATTTAACCCCCTACCGTGCGCCCATGAATGTGGGCATTTCGCTTTTTAATCTATTGGTAGTGATCAATTTTTCAGCGCGGTCCGGTGCCCGGACCCTGGCGCGGGCGCTCACCTCCCCGACCGCGCGGCTGCTCGCAGCGGGTGTATTGCTGCCCAATCTGCTGTCGCTGGCGTCGTTGCCGTTCGATATCAGCATTCCGCCGCGCACCGCGGCGATCCTGCTGTTCATGGCGATCGCGATCAGCGCGCGCTTTGTCGCCTACCCGTTTGTCGTCGTCTATTTCCTGCTGGCGCTGGCCTTTGACCTCGTCGCGACCTTCGCGCTGCAGTTCAACCTGGCGCCGACCGAATTCCTGGTCGCGATCAAACACGCGACCACGCTGAACTTGTTCAGTTCACCGGTCTATCTCGCGCTCGCGGTCGGCATCGCCACGCTCAGCGCCGCCAGCCTGTGGCTGCTCAACCCACGACACCTGCCGGATCGCGCCAAGCCGTCGGTCATTTTCTTCAGCGCCATTTTGATCGCGGCCATCGACTTCTTCGGCCACGTGTCGCCGCACTACTATTTCGGCAAAATGATCGGCACCGACAAGCCGGTCGAATCGGCATCATTGAAGTCCGGCTTTGGCAATGCTTTTGGCGCGACGCGGCGCAACACCATCGTGGTCGTCGTCGAATCGATGGGGCAGTTGGTTGACGCCGACGCGCGCGCCTGGATCGCGGCGCCGTTCGGCACGCCGGACATCAAGGCGCGCTATCGCGTCACCTCGGGCAGCGCCGAATATTTCGGCTCGACCACCGCCGGCGAAATCCGCGAGCTGTGCGGCAGCCGCGAAGCGTATGACGGGCTCGATCCCGCCCGCGCCGCGCAGTGCCTGCCGGCGCGGCTGCGCCGCAAAGGCTACACCACGATGGCGTTCCACGCCTATAGCCGCAAGATGTTCGATCGCGCCAATTGGTATCCGACCATTGGCTTCGATCGCATGCTGTTCGGCGAGGACATGCTGCCCGGCACCAAACGTACCTGCGGCACCGTGTTTCGCGGCGGCTGCGATTCCGACATGGAAGACCTGATCGCGCGCGCGGCCGGCGGCGCCAAGAAGCCGTTCCTGATCTACTGGCTGACGCTCAACACCCATGTGCCGGTGGTGCCGGCCGACGCGAAAGTCCCGTTGCCGTGCGACGACGCCGCATCGCGCAATGTGTGCGTGATGTCGTCGATGTGGCGGCAGGTGTTCGGGACTGTGGCACGGCTGGCGCTCGATCCGCGCATCGGACCGGCCGACGTTCTGGTGGTCGGCGACCACGCGCCCCCGCTCTGGTCGACGCGCGAGCGCGGCCTGTTCGAGCCCGGCCGCGTGGCCTGGTACCGGCTGTCGCCGATTTAGGGCGGAGCATTGTCAGGCGCAGTGGATACCGGTTCGCCGTCCGACAATGCGACCGTAAAGCGACTCAGGCGGCGCACGACACCAGGGTCAACACCGGCGCTTCGAATGCCGCCCGCGCCAGACCGGGCAGCGGCACGCAGCGGATCGGCTGGCGCATCTCGCCCAGCATTTCCTCGACATCACCTATTGCCGCAAGCGCGTCGATTCGCGCCCGCCGCGCCTGATACAGTTGATTTTCCAGCGCTTTCACGTCGATCATCGGTCGGCTCCATTGCTTGATCGCGATAAAAGCTTAGCCGAGTCGTTTTGTTCTGCAAATGTTCTTGTCGAAGGTTCTACGATACGGTAGCTTTTGCACAGCAGATCAGGGGCACGCATGGTCCAGCACGTCACCACCGTAGCGTTCGAGGGCATCGAGGCGCGGGCGGTCGACGTGCAGGTGCAGGTCGCGCCCGGATTGCCGGCCTTCAATGTCGTTGGATTGGCCGACAAAGCGGTGTCGGAAGCGCGCGAACGGGTGCGCGCCGCGCTGGTGGCGTCCGGCCTCGCGCTGCCGGCGCGGCGCATCACGGTCAATCTCGCGCCGGCCGACCAGCCGAAGGAAGGCAGCCATTACGATCTGCCGATCGCGCTCGGCCTGATGGCGGCGATCGGCGCGATTCCGCCGGATGCGCTCGCCGGCTTCACGGTGCTGGGCGAACTCGGACTTGATGGTTCGATCGCGGCGGTCGCGGGCGTATTGCCGGCCGCGATCGGCGCCAATGCGCGCGGCGAGGGCCTGATCTGTCCGGCGGCGTGCGGACCGGAAGCCGCCTGGGCCAGTCCCGAGATCGAAATCATCGCCGCGCAGTCGCTGATCCAACTCGCCAATCACTTCAAGGGCTCGCAGGTGCTGTCGCGACCGCAGCCTAAAGTGCGCGAGCTTAACGGCGGGCTGTTGGACCTCGCCGACATCAAGGGCCAGGAAAGCGCCAAGCGCGCGCTCGAAGTCGCGGCCGCCGGCGGACATAATCTGCTGATGCTCGGACCGCCGGGCTCGGGCAAATCGATGCTGGCAGCGCGGCTGTCGTCGATCCTGCCCCCGCTGCTGCCGGCCGAACTGTTGGAGGTGTCGATGATCGCCTCGGTGGCCGGCACGATCGAAGGCGGCGCGCTGACCAACCGGCGACCGTTCCGCGCGCCGCATCATTCGGCCAGCATGCCGGCGCTGGTCGGTGGCGGGCTGCGCGCCCGGCCGGGTGAAATCTCACTCTCGCATAACGGCGTGCTGTTTCTCGATGAGCTGCCGGAATTCACAGCCCAGGTGCTGGATTCGCTGCGCCAGCCGCTGGAGACCGGCGAAGTATCGATCGCACGCGTGAATCACCGCATCACCTATCCGGCGCGCTTCATGCTGGTCGCGGCCATGAATCCGTGCCGCTGCGGCCATGCCGACGATCCGGGTTACGCCTGCCGGCGCGGCCCCAATGCGCGCTGTGCGGCCGACTATCAGGCCCGGCTATCCGGGCCGCTGCTCGACCGCATTGACCTGCATATCGAAGTGCCGGCCGTGTCCGCCGCCGACTTGTTATTGCCGGCGCCGTCGGAAGGCAGCCGCGAAGTTGCCGCGCGCGTCGCCCGCGCCCGCGATATCCAGTTGGAGCGCTATACGGCGTTGGACCTTCCCGGCGTGCGCACCAATGCGCAGGCGCAGGGACCGGTGCTGGAAGATGTGGCGCGGCCGGATGCCGATGGGCTTTCGCTGCTGCGTGACGCAGCCGACGCGATGCGGCTATCGGCGCGCGGCTATCACCGGGTGCTGCGGGTGGCCCGCACCATCGCGGATCTGGACGGCGCGGATTGCGTGTCGCGGCTGCACATCGCCGAGGCGCTGTCGTACCGCGCGCGCGCCGACGAGATGCGCCGCGCGGCGTGATCGGCCATGCAGCTGCTTATTGTGCGCAAGACAGCGCAGAGATAAGCCCGCCATATTTAAGCCATATTTCAGATGGAATATTGTCTGTAACGATGGTACTGGAAAATTAATTACAGCTTTTGATCTGAATGGATGAGACAATGACCGGCAACGGCCAAATCGATTTAGTCTCCTTTCTGGAATACCTTGCGTCGAAGGGGCTAATGAATGGCGCCACAGCGGCTGCTCGAAAAGCCGCCGTGAACACGCTTTTTAGCGTTCTCGATAAAAATGAAACGGAGGATGTAACGTCTCTAAATCTTGACGAGGTCGCCATGCGATTCCTCAACAAGCGAGGCGCAGATTTCAAACCAGAGAGCGTCAGGGTCTACAAATCGCGTGTTTCAAACGCAATTCAGGACTTTAAAAAGTACCGCGCCGACCCACTGAATTTTAAGGTCAATATCACATCGAAGTCGACCACAAAGACGGACAAGATTCCGTCTCAAACTAAAGATGTGCCTGCTCAGCCGAACTCGTCTCACCAACCGATTGCGGCCTTTGTCAGTCCATCAGAAATGGTCTTCCCAATTCCTATCCGTCCGAATGTGATCGTGAAAATTGTGGGTCTTCCAAGCGACCTTACAAAAAATGAGGCTGCCCGTATTGCAAACGTCGTTAGCGCACTGGCTACGGTGGAAGATCCATTCTAATCGCCTCCCCCTCCATCAGGGATCGGCGCTCGCTGCGCAGTCTTGAAGGGCCTAGCAGCATCTACCGTCGCCGGGTACGGTCTCCACCCCGTATCCGGCGGCGACTTACTTAAAGATATACCGACATCGAACGTGTCGCAACGGCCTTATCTGCGACGCCCCCGTACCGTCGCCGATCTGGACGGCGCGGATTTGGTGTCGCGGCTGCATATCGCCGAGGCGCTGTCGTACCGCGCGCGCGCCGACGAGATGCGCCGCGCGGCGTGATCGGCCGAATTCAGAGGGATTCCGCCAATGTTGAAGAGCGCACCAGCCGCCAATCCCGACGCCTACGTCCTGGCGTTGACCGGCTGGCAGCGTGTTCGCGTGGAGATGCTGCGCGCGGCGGTTCGCAAAACGTCGGCGCTGGAAGAACTCGTGAAGTGGGGCCACCTAGTGTATTTCGCGCACGGCCCCACCGTCCTGATCCGGGCCGAGCCGGCGCGCGTTCTATTCGGGTTCTGGCGAGGTCAGCGCCTGCGCGCCATCGAACCGCGGCTTAAGCCCGGCGGAAAGTATGAGATGGCGACGCTGGAACTTCACGAGGAAACAGCCGTCGATCCCGCCACGATCGAACGCCTCGTCCGAAAGGCGGTCTCGCTCAACAAGGCGCTGGGCGATCCGACCAAGGTGAACCCGAAGGTCTAATTGTCGTTTGGGCCGACTGCGCCTCGCTTGAAGTGCACGGGCACGGACCACGACCGACTCGCACATCGGACCGTCCGGTTCAGCGTCTCCGATCGCTTCGTCAGTTGCGGTCCTGGACCTGTGCCGGTGGCTTCGGCTCCAGAAGCTGGTGCAGACTTTGAATCATGGCCCTGGCACCCGGTCCCGGTGCCTGGCCACTGACGTGAACGGCGTGAAGCGGGAGCCGGAAGCCCGATTGCTCGCGTACCTCAAGCGTTACAAGCCGGCCATCGGCGAGGGCGGGCGCTATCAGATGCAGGGGCATGTTGCACCATCCAAAGCCGGCGAGAAGGAATTCGATCCTCACATGCACGTCGGCAAAGCGCCAAGTCCTTGGGCTCACCACGCCCCGTTTCCAGCCGGTCGAGCCGAGATCGCTGAGGACGAGTTGCACATGCTGGGACAGCTCATCCCGTCCGACCGGTCCGGACAGGCGTGCCAGGGGATGATCCGCCGCGACCACCGGGATCATGTCGATGTCGACCAGGAAGGTGGCCGTCAGGTCCTCCGCGCCCGTCGTCTCCAGCGAATAGATGGCCAGCGCCACCGCGCCATTCCGGAGATGCCGCTCGGGCACCCCTAGCCCGGCCGTGACCAACCTGATGGGCAGCCTCGGAAACTCCCGCTCGATTTCCTTGAGGGCGAGCATCAGCACGGCGGTGGGAAAGAGCGGATCAACCGCCAGGGCCAGTTCCGGCTCCAGCCCCTCCGCCATGCCCCGCGCCCGTGCCTTCAGGGCCTCGGCTTCCCTCAGCAGTTTTCGTGCATCCTCCACCAAGGCCGCACCCGCCGGAGTCAGCACCGGATACTTTCCGGCCCGGTCGAAGATGCGGATGGCAAGCGTAGCCTCCAGGGTGCGGACCGACTGGCTGATAGCCGATTGAACCCGCTGCAAGCGTCGTGCGGCTGCCGAGAAGCTGCCCAGTTCGGCAATGGCGATCAGGACACGCAGTTGGTCGAGGGTGAGCGGGTCGAGCATCCATCACCTTTTCCGATAGAAACCAGCAATTTTATAGCAATTTAACTGATCGATCAGAAGCGCAATATGCGGATCAGTTTCAGTTGAAGAGGCTGCCGCTGCAGACGGCGAGCCCGGCGCGATCGTCGAGACGGAGGCGCCCACCCGCCTCTTGCTGTTTCTCGTCGCGCCGGACGTGCCGGTCACCCCATGCCGGCACCATCAGCCGCTAAACAAGGGAATTATCATGAACTCGCACAAGCTCGAGGCCGCTTCGGCCTGTATCCTCTGGGGCTTCTCTTACATCGTCGCCACGACGATGCTGCCCCACAACCCTTGGTTCATCGGCGCGGTGCGCGCCGCCGGCGGAGCGCTGCCTCTCCTGCTGATTGCGCGCGAGCTGCCGCCGGTCCGGTTCTGGCCGAAACTGATCGTACTCGGCACGCTTAACACGGGACTCTTCTTCGGACTGGTTTTCATCGCCGCGCTCAGGCTGCCCGGCGGGGTGGCAGCCGTTTTCCAAGCCCTCGGGCCGCTATTCTCGATCATGCTGGTTTGGCCGCTGCTCTGGCATCGTCCGACAGGAATGAAGATCCTGAGCCTTGCGGTAGGCATAGTCGGTGTTGCATTTGTCGTGCTCAAGGGCGGAACCGCGCTGGATATGACCGGAGTGCTTGCGGCCCTCGGCAGCGCCTTCTCGGTAGCGCTGGGCGGCGTCCTCGTCCAGAGATGGGGACAGCCGATGTCCCTGACGGGATTTACCGCGTGGCAGCTCGTGGTGGCGGGTATCGAGCTTGCCCTGGCGACAGCGTTCTTCGGTGACATGCCCGGCACGATCACGTCCATCAACGTTCTCGGCTTGGCCATCATGGCCCTGGCCCTGACATCCCTGCCGTTCTTTCTCTGGTTCAAAGGGATTCATGGAGAGGGTGCCGCGAGCGTGGCTCCGTTCTTCCTGCTCATCCCGATCGTCGCGTTCGCTCTGGACGCCATCGTCAAAGGTGTCGTGCCCTCTCCGCTACAGGCACTCGGAGTGGTGCTGGTGATTGCCGGCCTCATTCTGAACATCGTCGCAGCGGGAGGAACCACAAGGCGCGCGAAGGTGCAGGAGGTGGAGCTTCCCGAACATGCCGTGGTGGATTGATCCACGCGCGGCGGGTTTCGGTGCTCGCCTCTGGCGGTGGTCGGGCTGATCGCGGTAGAGGCGGCCTGGCTACCAATCGGCGGCGCAGTCATCCAACATTCCAGATCGATGATCTTGGTGTTCGGCTTGCGCCGTCGATATGATCCAGGCCAGACCGAAACCGTCAATGGCGTGGCAGCGCTGCAAGGCCTCTCCGAGATTCAGGCCCTGGTTTGAGATGGCGACGCTGGAACTTCACGAGGAAACAGCGGTCGATCCCGCGGACCGTCGACGGTCCGGTCCGAAAAGCGGTCTCGCTCAACAAGACCCTGGGCGATCCGACCAAGGTGAACCCGAAGGTCTAATTGTCGTTTGGGCCGACTGCTCCCGCGCGGCGTAGAGCTACCCGTATCGTCGCGCGGCTTCGATCGTCAGGCCCTTGCCCACGGCGCCGAACGTATCGCCTTCGATCACCTGCGCGGCCGGCAGGTTCTGCACGATGGCGCGGCGCACATGCGCCAATTGCACGGAGCCGCCGGTCAGAAACACGGCATCGATGTCGTCGGCCGCAAGTTGTGCCTGCTCGAGACAGACCTTGATGCGCGCTCCGATACGGACAGCCAGTTCCTTGGTGTGGTTCATCAGGCCAGGCCGATCGATCACGGTGCTCAGGCCCGGCTCGACCCAATCGAGCGAGAAGCCGGCCTGCTTCTGGTCGGACAAGGCGATCTTCGCATTCTCGACTTCCATCGCCAGCGTATGACCGCGCTGATCCTCGAGAACGCGCAACAGCCGATCGAACAGTTTCGGCTCACTGGCTTCCCGCTGGACGTAGCGAATATCGACCGCGACGCGCGGCTCGTACATGCGGTTGATGCTCGACCAGGTCGCGAGCTCCTGGAAATAATGCGACGGCGCGTCCAGGCCGGCGCGCTTCATCGCGCTGCCATAGCCGAACAGCGGCATGACGGCGCCGAGGCTGAGCCGCCGGTCGAAATCCGTGCCGCCGATGCGGACGCCGTCATTGGCTAGAATGTCATCCTTGCGATCGGCCTTCTGGTGCCGCTCCGGGCTGAGGCGCACGATCGAAAAATCGGACGTGCCGCCGCCGATGTCGGCGATCAGCGCGATCTCTTCGCGGGAGATTTGCCGCTCATAGTCCAGCGCGGCCGCGATCGGCTCGAACTGGAACGTGACATGGTCGAAACCGATCTCATGCACGATCCCGCGCAGCGTCTCTTCGGCCTGCCGGTCGGCATCGGGCGCATTGTCGACGAAATGCACCGGACGGCCGTGCACGACATTGCGAAATTCCCGGCCGGCGGCGGCTTCGGCCCGCTGCTTCACGGCGCCGAGATAGAACGCGATCACGTCGCGAAAGCTGCTGCGCTCGCGGCCGACACTCGCGGTCTCGTCGATCAGCGAGGTGCCGAGCACCGATTTCAGGCTGCGCATCAGGCGGCCGGGATTGCCCTCGACATAGGACTCGATGGCCCGGCGTCCGATCTGGACGGTGCTGTTGCCGGCGAAAAAGATCGCGCTAGGGATCGCGGTGTGCCCGTCCTCCAGCGGCACCAGGACTGGCGCGTGCGCGACGGTGCTGCCGAGCGTCGTATTCGACGTACCAAAATCAAGTCCGCAAGCTGACATCGTCGCTCCTGATGCGCATTGATCTAGCTCCGCTCATTCCCGCGAAAGCGGGAATCCAGCCACTCAACAAATTTCTGGGTCCCCGCTTTCGCGAGGACGAGCGGTGAATACGTATCCCGTTTGAATGGGGAGCGTCCGTGTACACAGTTCGGCAACCATGAGCTACCCCTTCGGGGGAACATAACTCATGCGCAAATCCGCAAATCCGTTGACGGCGGATTGCCGCCTATCACGGCACGGAACTGGCTAGCACCCGCGACGCGTTTACCGCCAACCGTGAACGCGATTCATTGCCGTACTTGGGATGTACGCTGTTGCCGGTTCGATGTTCGCGCCCTGTGCCGCGGCTGTTCCCGGTCTTGACCGGCACC
The DNA here is from genome assembly GCA_028290465.1 of Xanthobacteraceae bacterium. Lineage (GTDB taxonomy): Bacteria > Pseudomonadota > Alphaproteobacteria > Rhizobiales > Xanthobacteraceae > FEB-22. The sequence continues at coordinate 30,493 of JAQGJU010000117.1, forward strand.
CGTAAAGACCACTTACGCAATTGTCGCGACCCGCTTAATCAAGCAGCGTCTATCGGCCCCCCGCGCTATTGCGCGCGTTATCCAATCGTCAACCGTGTCGGCGGTGTTCACGGGTTTCGATGGTTCGGCGAAAACAAATCGCAAGATTCGGAACCGTAAGCTTGCCCGCAACAATAATCGACAGATCGCGCAGGATTTTCGGCACGCGCCGGATCAACCTGCGGCTCGGGGCAAAGGCGTCGAATCATGCAGGCTCCCGCCGGCGACAAAAGCGGCAACAAGAGCGGCAAGAAGCGGCGGCGTATTTCGATTCGCCGGATATTCGAGCTGACCATTCGGGCTTGCGTGATCGCCTCGATGTCGTTCGGCGTATCGTTCGGCTTCCTGTCCGGCAGCACCTCCCAGGCCGCCAACTACGATCCGCAGAATTTCGCCGTCGGCGTCTCGGCGCTGTTCGGCGCCGCCTGCGGCGTCATCGGCCTGCTGATGTCGCGCATGCGGCTGCTCCGCGCCGAATTGCGCGAATTGGAAGAAAAGTCCGAGCATCTCGCCGACCAGAACTGGGAGCTGCGCGAAGCCGAGGAGCGCGCCCGCACCTTTCTGGAAGCGCAGGGCGACGTGATCGTGCGCCGCGATGCGGCCGGGCTCATCACATACGCCAATGATGCTTTCTGTATCCTGGCCGGCCGGATGCGCGACGAGTTGATCGGCACCAGCTTTGCGCCGACGCTGGTCGAGCAGGGCGATACGGCCGTGACGTCCGACGGCACCAAGCTGCACGATCAGCGGATCGAGACGCCGGACGGCGCGCGCTGGATCGCATGGCGCGAGGTCGTGGTGCGCACCGAAGCCAGCACGCAAGTCCCCAGCACGGAAGTGCAGTGCGTCGGCCGCGACGTCACGGACCGGTCGCAAGCCGAACGCGCGCTCGCCGACGCCCGCGACCAGGCCGAGGCCGCCAACCGGGCCAAGTCGCGATTCCTGGCGATGGTCTCGCACGAAATCCGCACGCCACTGAACGGCATTCTGGGCATGGCGGATCTACTGCTGGATACGCCGCTGGCGCCGGAGCAGACGACTTATGCCAAAGCCGTGAAGACGTCCGGCGACACACTGCTATCGCTGATCGAGGAGATTCTCGACTTCTCCAAGATCGAAGCCGGCAAGCTCGATCTGGAATCGCGGCCGTTCGGCCTCGCGGCCCTGGTCGAGGAAGTGGTCGAGTTGATCGGCCCGCGCGCGCAGGCCAAGGGGCTTGAGATCGCCTGCTATGTCGATGAGCGTCTGCCGGAACGGGTGGTGGGGGATGCCGCGCGTTTGCGTCAGGTGCTGTTCAATCTCGCCGGCAATGCCATTAAGTTCACGCCGCAAGGCGGCGTCACCATCGTGGTCGAGCCCGGCATCTGGGCGGACGAAGTATCGATCCAGGTGCGCGACACCGGCATCGGCATCGCGCCCGACCAGCAGGAACGCATCTTCCGCGAATTCGAGCAGGCCGACGACGGCGCGACACGCAAATTCAGCGGCACTGGCCTCGGCCTTGCGATCTCAAAGCGCATTGTCGAACGCATGGGCGGCCGCATCGACGTCGAAAGCACGTTGGACTACGGCTCGACCTTCGACGTCGCCATAAGGCTGCCGCCGGAATTCGACGCGACGGCGAACACGTTCACGCCGCCGGACCTTTCCAGGAGCGCGGTGCTGATCGTCGCGCCGGCTGCCACCGAGGCTTCGCTGATTGCCCGGCGCCTCGGCCGCTGGGGCGCCAAGACCTGCGTCGTGTCCGACGAGAAGGTCGCGGCCGCCTTGCTACCCGAGCGGCGCTGGGACGCCGTCCTGGTCGATCAGGCGATCGGCATGGACGCGGCCCGTGAGTTCATGACAGGCGCGGCCGCGGACGTCGCGCGGCGCCTCGTGCTGATCACGCCGGCGGCCCGCCACGAATTGCCGGCGCTCAAAGACGCGGGCTTTACGGGTTATCTGATCAAGCCGGTGCGGGCTGCTTCGCTCAAGGCACGGCTCACCGGCGACGCCGACGGCTTCGAGCAAGGCGCCGCCGTCATCGAAGCCGACGACGCGCCGGTAGGCGCGCCGGATGGCGCCAAAGGCCTCTCCATTCTGGTCGCCGAGGACAACGACATCAATGCGCTGCTGGCCCGCGCGCTGCTCATTCGCTTGGGCCATCGTCCGACCATCGCCGGCACCGGCGCGGCGGCGGTCGAATCCTGGCTGTCGGCGCGCGCCGCCGGCACACCCTATGATTTGATTTTGATGGACGTACACATGCCCGAGATGGACGGACTGGAAGCAGCCCGCCGCATTCGGGCGAGCGAGGCCGCTAGTGACAGCCCGCGTACCATCATCGTGGCGCTCACGGCCAATGCGTTCAGCGAGGATCGCGACGCCTGCCGCAATGCCGGTATGGACGGGTTCCTGGTGAAGCCGCTCGACCGTGAGCGTCTCGCCGCCGCGCTGCTGTCGGGCGGCACCGCGCTCGCGGCTTGATCCGACAAGCCGCATCACCGCCGTCCGTGTGACGGGTCGATGACGCGCATTTTAAAGCAGTGTGACATGCGCTGCGCGTGAAGGCGTTCGCGCACGCACGCGTTTCGACGCACACCTGCGCTGTCACAAAACTGTTTGCGCCCGTGCGTATTCACGGCATCGCCGCGACGGCGATTCGGCCGCAGTCCGGCCCGCGAGACATTCGCACGCCGGGCAAGAGAATCAGTGTCGCCATGATCAGCCGCGCCCTTCAGCCTTCGCCGCTGCGTCTGTTCGATCGTTTCTGGCCGATGCCCGGCCACGATGTGGTCGCCGGTTTGCTGCCCACTCTCGCCTCGCGCCGCGACCGCGCCATTCACAGTCTGCGCCCGGCCGAGACGCTCGGACGCCTCGGCTCGCTGGAAGTCAGGCTGGCTTGCAGCGCGGCGGAAGTGCGCAAGGCGCAACGGCTGCGCTATCGCGTGTTCTACAAGGAAGGCTCGGCCAGCGCCGACGCGGTGATGCGCCTCGCGCGCCGCGACGTCGACGAATTCGACGCCGCCTGCGACCATTTGCTGGTGCTCGATCATGCCGCGCCGATGAAGACCTACGATCAGGGGCCGACCGTCGTCGGCACCTATCGGTTGCTGCGTCACGAAGCCGCCGAAGGCCATCGCGGCTTCTACAGCGCCGGCGAGTTCGACATCGGCGGCATGATCGCCCGCCATCCGGCCGAACGTTTTCTTGAGCTTGGCCGTTCCTGCGTGCTCAAGCCGTACCGCAACAAGCGCACGGTCGAACTGCTGTGGCAGGGCATCTGGTCGTATGTGCAGCAGCGTGGTTTCGATGTGATGATCGGCTGCGCCAGCCTGGACGGCACCGATCCGGACCGGCTCGCGCTGCCGTTGTCGTTCCTGCATCATTACGCGCGCGCGCCGGAAGCCTGGCGCGCACCGGCGCATACGCATCGCCATGTCGACATGAACCGGATGGCCAAGGAAGCGATCGACGTGAAGGCAGCGTTGCAGGCGCTGCCGCCGATGATCAAGGGCTATCTGCGGCTTGGCGCTTATGTGGGCGAAGGCGCCGTGGTCGACCGGCCGTTCGGCACCACCGACGTGCTGATCGTGATGCCGGTGTCCGATATCAAGGGGCGCTACATCGAGCACTTCGGCGGCGCCACACCGCGCCGGGCGGCGTAGTTTCCTTTCCCTCGCCCCGCTCTTGCGGGGAGTTAAAAGGCGCTTCGCTGCCTCTCACGGCCTCATCCTAAGGAGCGTCCCGAAGGGACGCGTCTCGAAGGAGAGGCCGCCCCCATCCTTCGAGACGCGCGCCAAGAAGCGCGCTCCTCAGGATGAGGCGGAGCGGGCTCACAGCCTTCGCAGCGCCACTTCCTCGACCGAATGATGGTTGCTTTTCTGCAAAATGAGATCGGCGCGCGCGCGCGTCGGCAGAATATTCTCATGCAGATTGAGCAGATTGATCCGCGTCCAGATCGAGGTCGCGGTCTCCTCGGCCTCGGCGTCGGTCAATTTTGAATAGCGATTGAAATAGGATTTCGGATCGGCGAACGCGGTGGTGCGCAACGCCAGGAAACGGTCGACATACCATTTGCGCAGCACGTCCTCGCTGGCGTCGATATAGACCGAGAAATCGAAGAAATCGGACACGAACGGAATGGCCTTGCCGTCCTTCGGCAGGCGGCCGGTCTGCAACACGTTAAGGCCCTCGACGATCAGAATGTCCGGCCGGTCGGTCTCGACCCATTCGTTCGGCGTCACGTCGTAGGTCAGATGCGAATAGACCGGCGCCCGGACCGGGCGGCGGCCGGCTTTCACATCGGTCAGGAACGTCAGCAGCGCCGGCAGGTCGTAGCTCTCCGGAAAGCCCTTCCTCTCCATCAGGCCTTCGCGCTCAAGCACCGCGTTCGGATAGAGAAAGCCGTCGGTGGTGACGAGATCGACATGTGGCGTATTGGTCCAGCGCTTGAGCAGCGCCTGCAACACGCGCGCGGTGGTGGATTTTCCGACCGCGACCGAGCCGGCGACGCCGATGATGTACGGCATCTTGGTATCTTCGGTGCCGAGGAAGCGCTGCTGGGCGCGGAACAGCCGCTGGGTCGCGGCGACATAGAGCGACAGCAGGCGCGACATCGGCAGATAGATGTCCTCGACCTCGGCGATGTCGAGCCGGTCGTGCACCGAGCGCAGCCGCGCGACTTCCTGGCTGGTCAGCGTCATCGGGGTGTCTTCGCGCAATGCCGCCCACTGGGCGCGCGAAAAGATCCGATGAGGCGACAGTCCGTCGTCGATCCGCTGCTCCATACGCCCGACTACCCTCAGTCCTGCTGACGCGACGCCTTTTCGGCGATTCCGGATTGACCCGTGCGGGCACCTAGCGCCGCTTCGACTTCGGCCAGCGCCACCCCGCGGGCCGCGAGCAAGACCATGAGATGGTAGAGCAGATCGGCGGCTTCCGAGATCACGCGCTCGCGATCCTCGCTGACCGCCGCGATGATGGTCTCGGCCGCCTCCTCGCCGAACTTCTTGGCGCAATGCGGCACGCCCTTGTCAAGCAGCTTGCGCGTATAGGAGGCTTCGGCGCTGGCCTGCGCGCGCTCGTGCACGCGCTTTTCCAGGTCGCGCAGGGTGAAGTCCTTCGGGGGAAGATCGCTCATAAAGGCTTCAATATCATCTCTGCGGGGGGAATTCTCTCATCATTCCGGTGGACACCGGTAACCGGACGGAAGTCTACGGGTCCAGCCGGACCGGCAGCCCGGCCCGCGCCATATGGGCCTTGGCTTCCCGGACCGTGTGCTGGCCGAAATGGAAGATCGAGGCCGCCAGCACCGCCGTCGCATGGCCGTCCCGGATGCCGTCGACCAGATGATCGAGATTGCCGACCCCACCGGAGGCGATCACCGGCACCGGCACCGCGTCGGCGACCGCCCGGGTCAGCGCGATGTCGAAGCCCTGCTTGGTGCCGTCGCGGTCCATCGAGGTCAGCAGGATTTCGCCGGCGCCGAGCGACACGACTTCGCGGGCATAGTCGACCGCGTCGATGCCGGTCCGGTTGCGGCCGCCATGGGTGAAGATTTCCCAGCGGTTCGGCTCGCCCTCGCCCGATACCTTCTTGGCGTCGATCGCGACCACGATGCACTGATCGCCGAACTTCTCGGCGGCTTCCTTGACGAAGGCGCGCCGCGTCACCGCCGCGGTATTGATCGAGGCCTTGTCGGCGCCCGAGTTGAGCAGCGCCCGGATGTCATCGACCGTGCGCACGCCGCCGCCGACGGTCAGCGGCATGAAGCAGGCCTCGGCCGTCCGCCGCACCACGTCCAGCATGATGCCGCGGTTCTCGTGGCTGGCATTGATGTCGAGAAAACACAGCTCGTCCGCGCCCGCCGCATCGTAAGCGATGGCCGCTTCGACCGGATCGCCGGCGTCCCGCAGGTCGACGAAATTGATGCCCTTGACGACGCGGCCGTCCTTCACATCGAGACACGGAATGATGCGGACCTTGAACATGGTCAGGCTCGCGCCGCGCGGATCATGCCCAATGCCTCGGTCGGGTCGAGCCGCCCGTCATACAGCGCGCGGCCCGCGATGGCGCCTTCGAGCTTGGCCGCGCGGGGCTCCAGCATCGCCCTCACGTCCTCGATCGACGCGAGCCCACCGGACGCGATCACCGGAATCGAAATCGCCTCGGCGAGCGCGATGGTGGCGTCGAGATTGAGACCCTTGAGCAAACCGTCGCGCGCGATGTCCGTATAGATGATCGCCGCGACACCGGCGTCCTCGAATCGCTGCGCGATGTCCAGCACCGAGAGTTCCGAGCTTTCCGCCCAGCCCTGCACGGCGACCTTGCCGTCGCGCGCATCGAGCCCGACCGCGACGCGTCCGGGAAACCGCTTCGCGGCGTCCTTGACCAGCGCCGGATCGCGCACCGCCGCCGTGCCGATGATGACGCGGGTGACGCCCTTCTCCAGCCAGCCTTCGATGGTGGCCATATCGCGAATGCCGCCGCCAAGCTGCACCGGGATCGCGATCGTTTCGAGAATACGGTCGACCGCGGCGGCGTTCATCGGCTTGCCGGCGAACGCGCCGTCGAGATCGACCATATGCAGATAGCGGAAACCCTGCTGCTCGAAGACCAGCGCCTGCGCGGCCGGATCCTTGTTGAACACGGTGGCGCGCGCCATGTCGCCCTGCTCCAGGCGAACGGCGAGGCCTTCCTTCAGATCGATGGCCGGAAATAGAATCACGGTGCCCACTTCAAAAAATTGGCGATCAGGTGCAGGCCGAGCTTCTGACTTTTCTCGGGGTGGAATTGCGTGCCCACCATGGTGTCGCGGCCGACGATCGCGGTGACAGCCCCGCCGTAATCGGCCGACGCCACGAGATCCGCAGGGTCGGCCGCGTTGAGCTGATACGAATGTACGAAATAGGCATGCAGGCCGTCCGAGCCAACCGGAATGCCGTCGAGCAGTGCATGCGGCCGGTTCGCGTTGAGCGTATTCCAGCCCATGTGCGGAATCTTCAGCGTCGGATCGGTCGGCGCGATCTTGTCGACCTCGCCGGGAATCCAGCCCAAGCCCTCGGTCACGCCATGCTCATTGCCCCGCGTGGCCATCAACTGCATGCCGACGCAGATGCCGAAGAACGGCCGGCCCTTGCGGCGCACGGCCTCATTGAGCGCCTCGACCATGCCGGGAATCGCATCCAGCCCACGCCGGCAGTCGGCGAAGGCGCCGACGCCCGGCAGCACCACACGATCCGCGCGCGCCACGTCGTCGGGATGGCTGGTGACCAGGATCGGCTGGCTGTGCCCGGTATCACGCGCCGCGCGTTCGAAGGCTTTCGCCGCCGAATGCAGATTGCCGGAGCCGTAGTCGACGATCGCCACGCTCACCGGGGCGCTCCGGGTTCGGGAAACAGACCGACAATGTCGGAATCGGGTGCGTTGCGCCGCGCCGCATAGGCGGCCGTCACCGACGTGACGGTCGGCACGCCGCACACTGCGGCCGGAATCGGCCGTGGCGCCGGAGGCTCGGTCCAGGCGGCGAAGAAGCGTCGCTCGGCCTCTTCCAGATCGTCGCCGACGACGGTGCCGATATTCCGCCAGCCGCGCCGCGTCAGCGTCCAGCGCCGCAGCGTGCCGGCCTCAAGGCCGACCAGAAAGCCAATCAGCACCGCGACAATGAACTGCGCGGCGTCCGAGGCGCCGAGCACTTCGAGTGCGACCTCGATCGTCACGGTCAGGGCCACATAGAGCACCAGCACCAGCCACAGCCGGCGCCGGATCATCCACAGCGGCGACAGCACGAAGGCCCAGAAATGGAATCCGTCGCGCACGAACGCGAACCGGTCCGGATCGGTCGATGACTTGCCTGCCTTCGCGGGCGGCTGATGCACGGTGTAAACGGCCATGTCGCTCTCAGCCGATGACGCGGCTGTCCCATTTGCTGTGTCGCGCCGGCTATAAATCAGCCGCCGAGCGAGCCCTTGGTCGACGGCACTTCATCCTTGGCAGCCGGATCGATCGCCACGGCCACGCGCAACGCCCGCGCCAGACCCTTGAAGCAGGATTCGGCGATGTGATGGTCGTTGGCGCCATACAGTGTCTCGACATGCAGCGTGATCCCGGCATTCATCGCGAATGCCTGAAACCACTCGCGCACCAACTGGGTGTCGAACGTGCCGATCTTGGCGCTGTGAAACGCGGTCTTGAACACCAGGAACGGCCGGCCGGAAATGTCGATGGCCACGCGAGTCAGCGTCTCGTCCATCGGCAGATGCACGTCCGCATAGCGGGTCACGCCCTTCATGTCGCCGAGCGCCTGACGGACGGCTTGGCCGAGCGCGATACCAATATCCTCGACGGTGTGATGGTCGTCGATGTGCAGGTCGCCCTTGGCGCTGACCTCGAGGTCGATGCGGGCATGGCGGGCCAGGAGATCCAGCATATGGTCGAAGAACCCGACCCCGGTCGAAATGGCCGCCTTCCCGGTGCCGTCGAGATCGACGGAAACCGAGATCTGCGTTTCTTTAGTGGCGCGCTTGACCGCTGCCTTACGCATGACCTTCGCCCTTTTGGCCCAAACCGCGGGCCTTGTAACAGGGGCCGGAAATCTTCGCTACCGCAGCATGACGCTATCGTGAACGCCCCGCCGCCGATCTCGGGTTTACCGAGACCGGCATTATTTTTTAGCGCGCAAGTCGGCTGTAGCCGACTTGCGATGCGGTATTTCTGGTGAAAGCTCAATCGAATCAATGAGTTTGCATTGAAGGCCGGCATTACCTAAATCATCTTGGAACACGGGGCAGGCGGTGACAATGAATTCCCAGTCCGAACTCTGGCACGGCACCACCATTCTGACCGTCCGCAAGGGCGGCATCGTCGCGGTCGGCGGCGACGGCCAGGTCTCGATCGGCCAGACCATCGTCAAGGCCAACGCCAAGAAGGTGCGGCGGCTTGCCAAGGGCGACGTGATCGGCGGCTTCGCGGGTGCAACGGCCGACGCGTTCACGCTGTTCGAGCGGCTCGAGAGCAAGCTCGAGCAGTATCCGAGCCAGCTCATGCGCGCCGCTGTCGAGCTCGCCAAGGACTGGCGCACCGACCGCTACCTGCGCCGGCTCGAGGCCATGATGATCGTCGCCGACAAGGACGTGTCGCTGGTGCTGACCGGCACCGGCGACGTGCTGGAGCCGGAGGCCGGCGTGATGGGCATCGGCTCGGGCGGCAATTACGCGCTCGCGGCCGCGCGCGCGCTCGTCGACGGACCGCTCGATCCGGAAGCGATCGTGCGCAAGTCGCTCGATATCGCGGCGGACATCTGCGTCTACACCAACCGCAATGTCACGATTGAGACGCTGAAGGCATGACTGATTTCGTAGCCCGGGTTGAGCGCAGCGAAACCCCGGACAGGCCATCCCGGATTTCGCTCCGCTCAATCCGGGCTACGGACGTGACATGACCGAGCGCTAT
>JAQGJU010000143.1 GCA_028290465.1 Xanthobacteraceae bacterium
CAGCGCGACGGGAATACCGTCTCTTCGCCGGTCCACTCGCCCGCGAACACCGCGAGCCTGTGATGCTCCTCCAGCGGCTTCGGTGCGGCGAGACGGTCCTCGGGCATTGGCTACCCTCCCTTGACGGCCTTGACGATTTTCTGCGCGGCGTCGTCGAGATCGTCGCCGGATGTGACGTTGAGTTTGGAATCCGCGATGATCTTCTTGCCGAGCTCGACATTGGTGCCTTCGAGCCGGACCACCAGCGGCACCTTGAGGCCGACTTCCTTCACGGCCGCGACCACGCCCTCGGCGATGATGTCGCACTTCATGATGCCGCCGAAGATGTTGACCAGGATGCCCTTCACCTTCGGGTCCGAGGTGATGATCTTGAACGCCGCCGCGACCTTTTCCTTGGTGGCGCCGCCGCCGACATCGAGGAAGTTGGCCGGCGTCTCGCCGTACAGCTTGATGATATCCATGGTGGCCATAGCGAGGCCGGCGCCGTTGACCATGCAGCCGATCGAGCCGTCCAGCGCGACGTAGTTCAGGTCGTATTTCGACGCCTCGATTTCCTTCGGATCTTCCTCGGTCAGATCGCGCAGCGCGACCACGTCCGGGTGCCGGTACAGCGCATTGTCGTCGAAGCCGATCTTGGCGTCGAGGCAGATCAGCTTGTCGCCCTTGGTGACGACCAGCGGATTGATCTCCAGCATCGCCATGTCCTTGGCGACGAATGCTTTATACAGCTTGGCCACCAGGCTCTCGGCCTGCTTGGCGAGATCGCCGGTCAGATGCAGCGCGTTGGCGACCCGACGGCCGTGATGCGGCATCACGCCGGTGGCCGGATCGACCGAGAAAGTGATGATCTTTTCCGGATGCGAATGCGCGACTTCCTCGATGTCCATGCCGCCTTCGGTCGACACCACGAAGGCGACCCGCGAGGTCTCGCGATCGACCAGCGCCGACAGATAGAACTCGCGATCGATCAACGAGCCTTCCTCGACATAGATGCGGCGGACTTCCTTGCCCTGCGAACCGGTCTGCGGGGTGACCAAAGTGAGGCCGAGCATGCGCGCGGCTTCCTTCTTTACGTCATCGATCGATTTGACGACCTTGACGCCGCCGGCCTTGCCGCGACCGCCGGCATGAATCTGCGACTTCACCACCCAGACCGGGCCGCCGAGCTGCTCGGCCGCCTTGGTGGCCTCGTCGACGTTGAACGCCGGGAAACCGCGCGGCACCGGCACGTCGAATTCGCGCAGTACGCCCTTGGCCTGATATTCGTGGATATTCATGAAGGTCCCCGGACTGTGACGTCGTGCGGTCGTTTTGTAAGCGTGGGGCTCCGCGCGGCACGACACGTGTGCGGCAGTGCCCGATCCGTTAGTGGTCCCGGGTCGTGGCACGGCAGCATGTGCTGCGCCACGACCCGGGCAGAGACTTACGCGCCGAGATTCGGCGCGATCTTCTTGCAGGCATCGACCAGACCCTGAACCGAGCCGACCGACTTTTCGAACATGCTGCGCTCGGCGCCTGCCAGTTCGATCTCGACGATGCGCTCGACGCCCTTGGCGCCGATCACCGTCGGCACGCCGACGTAAAGGTCTTGAACGCCATACTCGCCATTGAGCCAGGCGGCGCACGGCAGCACGCGCTTCTGATCCTTCAGATAGCTCTCGGCCATCGCGATCGCGGAAGCCGCCGGGGCGTAGAACGCCGAGCCGGTCTTGAGCAGGTTGACGATCTCGGCGCCGCCGTTTCGGGTGCGATCGACGATCTCATCGAGACGCGCCTGCGTGGTCCAGCCCATCTTGACCAGATCCGGCAGCGGAATGCCGGCCACCGTCGAATAGCGCACCAGCGGCACCATGGTGTCGCCATGGCCGCCGAGCACGAACGCGGTCACGTCCTTGACCGAGACGTTGAATTCGTCGGCCAGGAAATAGCGGAAACGCGCCGAGTCGAGCACGCCCGCCATGCCGACCACCATCGGCTTCGGCAGGCCCGAGGCCTTCTGCAGCGCCCACACCATCGCGTCGAGCGGGTTGGTGATGCAGATCACGAAGGCATTCGGGGCGTATTTTTTGATGCCCGAGCCGACCTGATCCATCACCTTCAGATTGATGCCGAGAAGATCGTCGCGGCTCATGCCGGGCTTGCGCGGCACGCCGGCGGTGACGATGCACACATCGGCGCCGTCGATCGCCTCATATGAATTAGTCCCGGCAAAACGGGCGTCAAAGCCATCGACGGGCGAGGATTGGGCAAGGTCCAGCGACTTGCCCTGCGGGACGCCTTCGGCGATGTCGAACATCACGACGTCGCCCAATTCTTTGAGGCCGACCAAGTGAGCAAGCGTGCCACCGATCTGACCCGAGCCGATCAACGCAATCTTCTGTCGCGCCATGGAGTCAACAACCCTGATTGATGATGCGCCGCACAAGCGCGGCGCCACGCTGGTTAGACCTTTCCCGGACGACGGACAAGCTCACAGCCACGCAAAAACCTCGATCACAGGCGGCCTTTGCAATGCTTAGGTCGCGCTCAGTTGGTATACGTTATACCAGCCGCATCATGGTGCCAACTGCCTTTTAAAACCCAGCGTTGTGCGGCGCACTTATCGCGTATCCGCCTGCAGCATCGACATAAAACGCGCGCGCGAACGGACATTCTCATGCGCTGCGGTATGTTCGTTGTTGAGCCGCAGGCTGCTCAAGTCTCGACAATGCCTTCGCTCGACGCGCTGGTATCGGCCGCGCCACGGCCGTGCGGCTTGGCGAGATACTCTTCCGAGCGCATCTCGATCAGCCGCGACACGGTCCGCTTGAATTCAAACGCCTCGAAGCCGTCATCGGCCTTGTACAAGTCAGGCGGCTCAGCAGCCGCGGACGCGATCAGCTTCACGTTATTGTCGTACAGCGTATCGACCAGAATGATGAAGCGCTTGGCGGCATTGCGGGTATCGTAATTCATCGCCGGAATGCGATCGATCAACAGGGTATGGAATTCCTGGCCGATGCGCAGATAGTCGTTGGCGCCGAGCGGCTGTTCGCATAACTGATGAAACGTGAAACGTGCCACGCCCATCGCGGCTTCCGGCACCCGCACCGTGCGGCCGTTGACGACGATGTCCTGCGGCGCGCCGCTGAATACGCCGGTCAGCTTCTGCCACGCATTGTCGAGCGCCACTTCGGCATCCTCGTCCGCCGGCGCGTACCACACCGGCAGGCCGGCGAGCTTTTCCATGCGATAGTCGGTGCGGGCGTCGAGCCGCTCCAGTTCGACGTTCTGCTCCAGCAGCGCGATGAACGGCAGGAACAGCGCGCGGTTGAGGCCGTCCTTGTAAAGATCCTGCGGCGCCACATTGGATGTCGCGACCAGCACGACGCCCAACTCAAACAGCCGCGTGAACAGCCGGCCGAGAATCATCGCGTCCGCAATGTCGGTGACGTGGAATTCATCGAAGCACAGCAGCCAGGTTTCGTCGGCGATCTCTTGGGCGGTCAGCCGGATCGGATCCTCGCCGCTGATGTCTCCCATCTTCAGTTTGTGGCGAAACACCCGGACGCGCTCATGCACGTCCGCCATGAAGGCGTGGAAGTGCGCGCGCCGCTTGCGGCTGACCGTACTGGACGCAAAGAACAGGTCCATCAGCATGGTCTTGCCGCGGCCGACATCCCCGTAAATGTAGAGACCCTTGATCGGCGCCTTGCGCTGCTCGCGCGCGCCGAACATCCAGCCGAGCGACGAGGACTTGCGCGCCAGCCGGTGCTCGCCGAGCCGCTGTTCGAGATCGGCCAGCCGGTCGACGGCCATGGCCTGGGCGGGGTCGCGCGTGATCTCGCCGGCTTCGACGAGGGAATCGTACCGCGCTCGCAGGGGTCGCGACATGAGCTAAGACTTGACCTTCAAGACCGGCCGTCACGGCGCGGACCGATCGAGGCAACGGCGCCTGCGACCCAAGACCAGCTATGGCAGATGGCGCCCGTCTGTAAAATCCGTCGGCCGCCGGAAAGTACCTTCGATGTTTTGCGGCGCACAAAAATGATACCAAATGACAGGTTTTGGCGCCACGAAAGGCGTCTGAACCCAGGCCGTTTACCAAGTATATTTCTGATCTGTGTGTTCGCCACGCCAGCATTCGGCAGTATCGTTTCTCGCTGGATAATATTATCGACCAAATATTGCACGGCCAAATTGTATTGCTGATGTTGATCATGGCCGATCGACCACTTGATATTGACACCGCTTTGCGGCTTTAACACCCGATTTTCGCCCGAGCCGGCGCCGCACCCTGACCAATCCCGCCGTTAATGGCCGATTTAACGATTGCCCGGCCCGCCCCCTGTTCGCCTCGCTCTATCCTTTCGCGGGTTTAGCCGGAATCTGTACTCAGCCATGCGCGTTTAGACTGCGGCATGTTCGCAAACGCGGAGCAATTGGGCTCGGATTTCATGTTTTTGCCGCACCGCAACATATATTGCTGGGAGCACAGAATTCGCGCCGGCGGACGAACCGTTGAGGGGAACGGCTGAAACGCCGCGGCACGGAAAAGGAAAGACGGGAAGATAGAATGCGTGAGCCCCTGCCCGACGGCGGCCTGGTCCGCAAATTGTGGATCGGCGAAGCCGAACTCTACCGCGAGCATCTGCTGCGGCTCGATACCGACAGCCGCCGCAGCCGTTTTGGCGGCGCCGTGTCGGAAGATTTCATCCGGAACTATGTCGATCTATCTGTCGGGCTGGATGCCGTGGTGCACGGCTTCTTCGTCGAGGGCCTGATGCGCGGCGCCGCCGAACTGCGGCCGCTCGGCACCGACCACAGCGGCGAAGCCGAACTCGCCTTCAGCATCGAGAAGCCGTGGCAGAGTCATGGCGTCGGCTCGCTGCTGCTGGAGCGCACGCTGCTGGCCGCGCGCAATCGCGGCATCAAATCGTTGCACATGGCGTGTCTCGCCGACAATCGCCGCATGCAACAACTCGCGCGCAAGTTCGACGCTGAGCTGAGTTTCGATTTCGGCAGCGTGGTCGGCGCTGTCGAATCGCCGCGTCCGACACCGCTCTCGGTGATGCGCGAAATCGTCGCCGACAGTCACGGTTTTGCGACCGCGATGCTCGACGTGCAACAGCGCATGTTCAAGACGACCTGACGCGGTCGTCGAACTCTCTCAACTTCTCGCAATAATTTAACCACGACTGCGCGCTTCGCTTTCACGCGGAGCCTGCAGTCGTGCGCTTGCGCGCATCTATGAATCTCACGCGTTAACGAATCTCACGGCCCGTTCACGCGCACGGCACATCTGATCAAGCGCTCGTGACCGCTCTGGCGAAACCCATGGTGCAGCGCCACGTAGCTTCTCCCATCGATCGAGCAGGTCTGCCGATCGAGATCAAAACCCTCGCGCGACATCGGTCTGATGGACGGTGTGCGGCGAACTATTGGAGACTGCGTCATGAACACCACGTCGAAGATCACCCTCGTCGCCGCCGTGCTGACCTCGCTCGCCGCGCCGGCTTTCGCCGCCGCCGTTGTGCCGGAATTCCCGGGCGAACTGGCGCAGCCGACCGCGCAGACCCAGTCCTATGACAGCAATGCGAGCCAGTCCTATGCAAGCTCGCGCGCGCAGTGGACTCCGGCCCGCAACGCGGCCCCGACCCGCTCGTGGAGCGAGCAACGCTCGTTCGATCGCGGCAGCGCCGTGATCAACTAAACGTTCGAACCTAAATTGGGATCGGCTGGCGCGGTCGCAAGACCGACGCCGACCGGACGCGGCCGGCTAAAGTCCCCCTGAGGCCGGCCGCGTTCTTTCTTTCCTGATTATTCCGCGTCGGTGCGCGCATCCAGCGGATAGACCGCCTCCTCGACATACGGCCCACCGCCAACCGAATCGCGCGACGAGAACAAGACGAATTGCGTCACGGGAAACGGTCCGGCGCGAAAATCGGCGCGCGGCGCCAGATAGTCGGCGACGTCCCGGCTGGTCGATTGCCGCAGCCGCGCCAGCGTCACATGCGGCGTGAATTTGCGCTCCGCTTCCTGGCCGAGCCGCTGATACAGACGCTCATGCTCGGCCTGCAGTTCAAGCAGCGCCGGGATCGGCTTGACGCCTGCATACACCGCGCGCGGCTTGCGCCCGCCAAATGAATCGAGCCCGTCGAGCGTCAGTTCAAATGGCGCACGCCGCACTTGTGCCAGCAACACCGTGATGTCTCGTGCAAAAACGCCATCGACATCCCCGATGAAGCGCAACGTCAGATGATAGCTTTCCGGCTCGATCCAACGCGCGCCCGGCAACCCGCCGCGCAGCATGGCGAGCGACTGGCCGATGTCGGCGGGAATTTCGATGGCGGTGAACAGACGGGGCATCTTGATCTGATGGCGTAAGTGTTAGCCGCCTTGGCGCTTGCGCACCTCGGCGATCAGTTCTTCGACCTTGGGCAGAATGCGGCCGACGATGACATCGACACCGGCAGCGGTAGGATGAATGCCATCGGCCTGATTGAGCTTGGCGTCGGTCACCACGCCATCGAGGAAGAACGGATAGAATATCGCGCCATACTGTTCGGCAAGCTCCGGATAGATCGCATCGAATTCGCGCGCATAGTCCGGCCCCATGTTGCGCGGCGCCCGCATCCCGGCCAGCAGCACCGGAATATTGCGCGTCTTAAATTTTTTCAGGATCGAATCCAGCGCCGCTCGCGTCACCTTCGGGTCGATGCCGCGTAGCGCATCGTTGGCGCCCAATTCCAGAATAACCGCATCGGCATCCTCAGCCACCGACCAGTCAACCCGTGCCAAGCCGCCGGACGCCGTATCGCCGGAGACGCCCGCATTGACGATCTCGACATTCTGACCCTTGGCCTTAAGCGCCGCCGCCAGCTTTACCGGAAATGCCGCCTGAGCCGGCAAACCGAAGCCGGCGGTCAGCGAATCCCCGAACGCGACGATTTTCACTGGTTTTGGCTCCGCCGCGTTCGCACGACCCGGCATGGCTGCCCAAAGAGTAACCAAGCCGACCGCCACAACCAAAATGCCGCGCAGCGCGGTCTGGACCCGGCCGCGCCGCGTCCCATATGAGCTAGGCACGGAACCAGCCCTCAAAAAAGCCGCAGGATACGTCCGGAATGACTGCATGAACGATACCTCACGAACGGACGTAAAACCGGGCCCGGCGATTTCGCTGGCCGGCGTCAATCTCTCGCTCGGCCGCGGCGCGGCCCGCGTCCACATCCTCAAAGACATCAACCTGCATATTGGCGCCGGTGAGGCAATCGGCCTAGTCGGCCCATCGGGCTCGGGCAAATCGACGCTGCTGATGGTGATGGCCGGATTGGAACGGCCGGACACCGGCGCGGTCTCGGTGGCCGGCGCCGACCTCGGCAAGCTCAACGAGGACGGGCTGGCGCGGTTTCGCGGCCGGCATGTCGGCATCGTGTTCCAGTCGTTTCACCTGATCCCGACCATGACGGCCCTGGAGAATGTCGCGGTGCCGCTCGAACTCGCCGGCGTCGCCGATGCCCATGAGCGCGCCGCGCACGAACTCGCGGCCGTCGGCCTTGGCGACCGCTTCAATCACTACCCGGCGCAATTGTCCGGTGGCGAGCAGCAGCGCGTCGCGCTGGCACGAGCATTGGCGCCCGATCCGGCGATTCTGGTCGCGGACGAGCCGACCGGCAATCTCGACGAGACCACCGGCAAGCAGATCATCGAACTGCTGTTCGCCGGCCACGAGAAGCGCGGCACCACCCTGGTGCTGGTGACGCACGACAATGCGCTGGCGAAAAGATGCGACCGCACCGTGCGGCTGCGCTCGGGCCGGATCGAGACCGGCGTCCTGCGCGAGGTCGCGACCGCATGACGGCGATCCCTTTGACGGCGCCGGCCCGACCGGCCGGCTTGATGCTGGCCATACGCTTTGGCATGCGCGAGTTGCGCGGCGGCCTGCGCGGCTTCGCGGTGTTCATCGCCTGCATCGCGCTCGGCGTGATGTCGATCGCGGGTGTCGGCTCGTTCGCCGAAAGCCTCGGCAATGGCTTGGCGCGTGAGGGACGGGTGATCCTCGGTGGCGACGCCGACTTTACCTTGATCCAGCGCGAGGCGACCACCGCCGAGCAAGCCTTCGTGGCGGCCCGCGGCACCATGTCGGTCGCCGCCACATTGCGCGCGATGGCCCGCAAGGCCGATGGTCAGTTGGCGCTGGTCGAGATCAAGGCGGTCGATGCCGCCTATCCGCTGTACGGCACCGTGAAGACCGAGCCGCAGATGGCGGTCTCGGATCTGTTCGCCGAGCGCGACGGCGCGTTCGGCATCGCGGCCGATCCGAACTTGCTGGCGCGACTCGATCTCGCGCCGGGCGGCCGGATCACCATCGGCAGCGCGACGCTTGAAATCCGCGCTGCACTCACCGGCGAGCCGGACAAGCTGGCTGGCGGCATCGGCTTCGGACCGCGCGTGCTGATGAGCGAAGCCGCGCTGCGGGCGACCGGCCTGATCCAGCCTGGCAGTCTGGTGCGCTGGCATTACCGTCTCAAATTGCCGGCCGCCGACGCCAGCGACGCGACCGTCAAGGCGCTGGCCGGTCAGGCGCGGGCCGCATTGCCGGATTCCGGCTGGGACGTGCGCACCCGCGCCAACGCTTCGCCGCAGCTCGAACGCAATGTCGAACGCTTCACGCAATTTCTCACCCTGGTCGGCCTGACCGCGCTGCTAGTCGGCGGCGTCGGGGTCGCCAACGCGGTATCGAGCCATCTCGACCGCAAGCGCGACGTCATCGCCACGCTGAAGGCGCTCGGTGCCACCGGCGGCAGCGTGTTCGCGATGTATCTGTCGCAGGTGCTGCTGCTCGCTTTGGCTGGCTCCGCGATCGGCGCGGTGCTGGGCGCCGCCCTGCCGTTCCTGATCAGTTGGAGCTTCGGCGCGGTGATTCCGCTGCCGATCGCGCCGTCGCTGCATGCCGGACAATTGGCGCTGGCGCTGCTCTATGGCGTGATGACTGCTTTGGCCTTCGCACTGTGGCCGCTCGGCCGCGCCCATGACATTCCGGTCGCGGCGCTGTTTCGCGATGCCGTCGATGCCGGACGGCAATGGCCGCGGCGGCATTATATCATCGCGACCGCCGTGGTCGTGGCGGCGCTGGCCGCGCTGGCCATCGGACTGGCCTTCGACCGACGCATCGCGGCGATCTTCGTCGCCTCGGCGGCAGCCGTGTTCGTCGCGCTGCGGCTGGTCGCCGGGCTGCTGATGCGGCTCGCCGCGGCGGCGCCGCGCGCGCGCTCGACCTCATTACGGCTTGCCATCGCCAATATCCACCGGCCCGGCGCGCTGACACCGAGCGTGGTGCTGTCGCTCGGCCTTGGACTCGCGTTGCTGGTGACCGTGGTTCAGGTCGACGGCAATCTGCGCCGGCAGTTCATGGCGGCGCTGCCCGACAAGGCGCCGTCGTTCTTCTTCATCGATATTCCGGCCGACGATGCGTCGCGCTTCGACACCTTCCTGAATACGCAGGCACCCGGCGCCGCCATCGAAGACGTGCCGATGCTGCGCGGCCGCATCGTCGATGCGCGCGGCGTCAAGGCAGAAGATCTCAAGCCCGCCGCCAATGCGGCCTGGGTGCTGCAAAGCGACCGCGGCATCACCTATGGGCCCGACATTCCGAAGGGCTCTCGCGTGGTCGAAGGCGAATGGTGGAAGCCCGATTATGCCGGGCCGCCCCTGGTATCCTTCGAGAAGAAGCTGGCCGATGGCCTAGGTCTCAAGATCGGCGACAAGATCACCGTCAACGTGCTCGGCCGCAATATCAACGCCACCATATCCAATCTGCGCACCGTCGACTGGCAGAACCTCGGCATCAATTTCGTGCTGGTGTTTTCGCCGAACGCATTCCGGGGCGCGCCAAACACCCATATCGCGACGCTGACCTATCCGGGCGGCGGCGATGTCGCGCGCGAGACCGCGCTGCTCAAGACCGTGACCGCGCAATTCCCGACCGTGACGGCGGTGCGCGTCAAGGAAGCGCTCGATGCGGTCGGTGGCGTGGTGCTCAATCTGGTGATGGGCATCCGGGCCGCCAGCCTGATCACGTTGATCTCCGCCATTCTGGTGCTGGGCGGCGCACTCGCGGCCGGCCATCGTCATCGCGTGTACGACGCGGTTATTCTTAAAACGCTCGGTGCGACACGCGCGCGCCTGCTCGGCGCCTATGCGCTGGAGTATCTGCTGCTCGGCGCCGCCACCGCCGTATTCGGCGTCGCCGCCGGTACGTCGGCTGCCGCGCTGGTGGTCACGCAGGTGATGGATCTGACCTTCGTCTGGCTGCCCGGACCGGCTGCCGCTGCCGCGCTCGGCGCGCTGGCTTTGACCGTCATTCTCGGGCTTGTGGGCACCTTCAGCGCGCTCGGCCAGAAGCCGGCGCCGGTGCTGCGGAATTTGTAAGACAGTCCGCCTGAACAACTCAGGCGTCATTCCGGGGCGCAAGCGAAGCTTGCGAGCCCGGAATGGCACCCTCATTGAACGTCTATTACAGTCCGGACATCGCCTTCTTGTAATAAGACATGTCGATATATTTCTCCGGCGACGCCGGCGGGCCGCCCTGGAAATCGGCGCGCAGCTTCAACACCGTTTCAAAGCCTTTCATATCGATCGCCGCATCCTTGGCGAATCCCTCCGTCGGGTCCGCGTACAGCGCGAAGGATTTTTCGGCGACTTCCGGGGTCAGTTTTTGTTTTTCGGCCAGCAGCTTGATGGCGGCGGCCTTGTTGGCCGGGTCCATCACCCAGCGCAGTCCCTGAAGATAGGCCTTCAGGTAATTGACCAGGACTTCCTCATTCTGTTTGCCCCAATCGCGCATCACCCAGCCGGCGCTGGCCTGATACGGGCCGATCGCCTTCACGGCGCTGCCGAGATCGCGCAGCCCGGCGAGTTCGCCCTGCACCGAGAACGGCGGATTCAGTATCGTGGCGGCGTTCGTCTTGTCCTTCTGCATCGCCTGCGCGCGAACGAAGGTGGCACCGATCGCCTTGATCTCGTAGTCGCCCTTCTTCAGGCCGTTCAGTTCCAGCATCTTGTAGAGCTGCAACGCGTAGGACGTGTTCGGCGCGTCGACGATTACGGTCTTGCCGCGCAAATCGGCGTAGGACTTGATCTCCGGCTGCACGTAGAGATGATTGATCGCGCTGTCGCCGCCGATCACCACGGCAACGTCCTTCTTGGCGACCTCGGCCATCGCGATGGCGTTGTCGACACCGCCATGCACGATCTGGTAGCGGCCCTCGCCCAATCCGTTGCGCAATTCGTCCGAGTTCGGCGCGATCTTGACCTCGACGGCGAGACCCTGCTTGGCCCACAGGCCCTGCTCTTCGGCCGCATACAACGGCAGATTCTGCACGCCCTGAAACACCATGATGGTGAGCTTGGTCTGCGCGTTCGCGCCGATTGGCAGAGCTAACAGTGTTCCGGCCGCCACAGCGGCGAGACCGGCATTGCGCCAGACAGACATGCGATCCTCCCTTAATTTCATTTTGTTATGATGAAAGAACAGCGACGTGGCGGCGTTATTCCGTCACACAACTATTCCGTCACGCCGCGCTCTCTCCGACGATGTTCGGTCTGCCGAACGCCGCCTCCATCTCGCGCCGCACTTTCACGGCGGAGTCGTTCGGGTCATAGGCCACGTCGGTCCATTTCAGGCAAGTGCCCTCGGCAATGTCGCTCGTGAGCTTGATACCGTGGGCGAGACCGAGCGGCAGCAGCCCGTCGTCCAGCGAGCGCGCCGCCGGCACCTGTTTGCCCCACACGCAGAAGCCGCCCTCGCCGTCCAGCATCTCGCCCTTCTTCAGCGCGCGTTTCGCAGTCGCCGCGACATCGGAGCGGAAGCCGGTCGGCGCGCCTGTGGCTTCATGACGCAGCGCCGCGCTCGCCACCGAAATGCCGAGTTCCAGCCCGATCATGTGGATTGGCCGGTACAGCGCCGCGAACCGCCCGCTCCGGTCGGGCAGCATCGCGTATTCCCTGAAACAGCGCCGCGCGTAGTCGCTCTCGCCTTCCAGCACCACGAAGGTGCCGAGCGCCAGATGGTGCGGCACGTCGCGGCCGTCGCGGTACACCGACGACACCACTTCGGTGACGCCTTCGGTCTCCAGCGCACCGCCGAGCGCTTTCGGCTTGCACACGTCGGCGAGTTCGAAACGCGTGGCCGGCGGAAACGACAGGCCTTCGCTTTGCGGCAACAGGCCGGTGGCGTTGCACACCGCCGTCATCTCGATGCCGGACTTGGTGCCGTCAACGAACGAGTTGAACATCTTCGGATTGATCGAGGCGCGGTCGTCGATCTTGAGATACTTGTCGAGGATTTCCCACACCGTGTCTGGATTCGACCGATGATAGTGCGGTTCGTAGCGCGTGCCCTTGCCGGCCGAGATCACCTTGAAGCCGCAGGCCCGCGCCCAATCGACATGCTCGCAGATCAGTGCCGGTTGGTCGCCCCAGGCGAGTGAATAAATAACACCGGCCGCCTTGGCCTTGCGGGCCAGCAGAGGTCCGGCGACCGCATCGGCTTCGACATTGACCATTACGATGTGTTTGCCGTGCGCGATCGATGCGAGGCAATGCGCGATGCCGGCCGGCGGCACGCCGGTGGCCTCGATGATGACTTCGATGCCGGGATCGGCAATCAGCGCCATCGCGTCGTCGGTGACGTGGGTGCTGCCAGTCCGGAAGGCGTCGCCGAGCGAAGCCGCCGCATAAGCAGCCTCGTCCCAGCCGGCCGACTTCAACTGCGCGCGGGCGCGGGTCACATCGAGGTCGGCAATGCCGATCAAGTGCATGCCGATGGTGCGGCGCACTTGCGTGAGGAACATGGTGCCGAATTTGCCGGCACCGATCAGCCCGACCGTCACCGGTTTGCCGGCAGCGGCGCGTTCCAAAAGTTTCGCGTGCAGATTCACGGGTCCGGTTCTCCGTTAGCGCGCAGAACAGGACCATGGGGTGGCGCGGGAGACAAGTGGCGTTCCGACATGCCATTGGTTACATTCAGGATCTTAGTGCCGGAGTTTCTTATGATCCAAATCGAACAGTTGCGCTATGTCCGTCTCGGCACCCGGGATCTGCCGGCCGCGATCGATTTCGCGCGGCGCATTCTGGGTCTGGAACTGGTCGAGAAGGCCGACACGCAGGCCGCGTTCCGCTCGGACTTTCGCGACCATACGCTGGTCTATGCGGTCGGCGAGCCGGGCCTGCAGGCGGTCGCATTCGAAGTACGGAACACCGAGATGCTCGACACCGCGCAGCAGCTTTTGGAGCAGCACGGCTACAAGGTGACCCGCGGCGACGCGGCCGGCGCGCAGCAGCGCAAGGTCAAGGCGTATGCTTCGTTCCAGGACCGCGGCGGCAATCCGATTGAACTCGTCGTGCGGCCGCTGCAATCCGGCTGGCGCTATTTTCCGTCCCGCGATGCCGGCATTGTCGGATTGGAATCGATCGCGCTGCGCTCGACCGCGAATGGCGCCGACGAAGACCTCTGGACCAAGCTATTCAACGGCCGGGTCAGCGACTGGATCGGCGACGCGGCCTATATCCGGTTCGACGACGCGCATCACCGTCTGGCGCTGCATCCTGCGAAGACGGCCGGCGTCCTGGCGATCGAATACGCGGTCGAGAGCGTCGATCAACTGATGCAGAACAGCTATTTCCTGCAATCGGCGCAAGTCAGGACCGTGCACGGTCCGGGCCGGCGGCCGACCTCGAACCAGATGTTCCTGACTTTCGTCGGTCCCGATGGCGTGCTGTTCAGCTATGTGGCCGAAGGCACAAAGATCGACGAGGCAACTCACCGGCCGCGCCAATTCGCCCGCGCGGCGAAATCGTTCTGCGCCTGGGGCAGCCACAGCGACGTCCCCGAATTCGCCATGGTCAAGAAGTAGATAAACTTGCGAAGACAAATAAAATGACGATGCGAGGAAGCGCATGATCAAACTACAGGACGTGTCCTATGTGCGGCTCGGCACGCAGGATCTCGAAGGCGCGACGCATTTCGCCACCGATTATCTCGGGCTCGAAGTCAGCGAACGCGGCAAGGACACGGTCTATTTCAAGTCGGACGCGCGCGAACACACGCTGTGCTATTTTGAAGGCGATCCGGCGGACCACACCGCCGCGGTCGAGATCGGCTCGCGCGATGATCTGTCGTCAGCCGCGGCCCAACTCGAAAAGCTCGGCCATGCGGTCGAGATCGGCACTGCCGAACAGGCCGAGGCCCGCAAGGTGCGCGAGTTCATCGCGTTCAAGGATCCGAGCGGCAACCGCATCGAACTGGTGTGGCGCCCGGCCCATGGCGGGCAGCGCTATCACGGCGTGCGCGACGCCGGCATCACCGGGTTCAGCCACATTGGTCTGTGCACCACCGACGCGCCGCGCGACGAGGCATTCTGGACCCAGGTGTGCAACGCGCGGGTCAGCGACCGGATCGGCGACGCACCGCTGTTGCGGATCGACGAGGTGCACCACACCATCGCACTGTTTCCGTCGAGCAAGCCCGGCATCCAGCACATCAATCACCAAGTGGAAAGCGGCGACGACGTGATGCGCTCGTTCAATTTCCTCAACGACCGCCAGGTCCGCATGGTGTTCGGGCCGGGCCGGCATCCGACGTCGTCGGCCAAATTCCTGTATTTCGAAGGCCCGGACGGCATGGTGTTCGAATATTCGTCGGGCGTGCGCTCGATCGCCGACGAATTGCTGTACCGCGAGCGGCAATTCCCGTTCGAGCCGAAGGGCTTTTGTCAGTGGGGCGCCAAGCCCGACGTGCCGGAATTCCGCAAGTAGCGATTTACTGGCGTGCCAGTTTTACTGGCAGACCGCGCGGATGACATGGGTCTCGGCCGTGCATTCGCCTTCCTTCGGCGACCGGCCGGAAATCCAGACCCTGGCCGAGCATTTCTGCGCGGTCTGGGTATCGACGCTCTTACCGTCGCCATAGCCTTTGGACTTGCAGATCAGGCTCGCGGCCGCGTAGCAGTCCGGGCTGCCATTGGGTGCGACGGCGCATTTTTCGCGGCCGTCGACCATGCGGCCCACCGGCAACTTGGCGATCGCGCCGGCCGCATCCTTGGCGGCACCGGCCGCCGTACCGGCGGCGCCTTTCGCCACATCGCCCGCCTTGTCGATCGTGCCGCGCGCGCCGCTGATGCCGGCATTCAGGTCAGAAATCGAATTATCGATCCAACGGCCGAACGCATCCAGAAAGCCGGGCCGGAAGGCGCCGGGCGACGCCGGTTCGGCGGGCTGGGCAGGAGACGGCAGAGGCGGCGGATCGTCGGTCTGCTGAAGCTGGCCGGGCGGGGCCGCTTCGGTCTGGGATGATGCCGGCTGCGCCCCGACTTCGCCGGCGAAACCGGCCCCCAGCATCAACATGCCGAAGGCGGTCGCGGCGCCAAAGGCGCGCGGGCGGCAGCGCTGTATATGGCCGGCCTCGGTGCTCATATCGGCTCGATTCGCGGTCAAAACGCGTCGCAATTCCGACGTCCGGCGCATTTTGCCGCTCGAGGTGGCGAAATTGAGGACAGTCCTCAACCGCCCATCGTCAGAACAGGTATATCGCGCCCGCGATACCGGCGACCAGGACGACCGCGCTGACCGTCACCACCATGCCGAGCCGCTCTTCGATGAAGGCGCGAGCCTGGACGCCATAGCGGTTAAGCAGGAACGCGATCAGGAAGAACCGCATGCCGCGGGCGATCACCGAAAACAGGATAAACAAAGCAAGGTTGTAGCCGGCGAAGCCGGACGTGATGGTGACGAGCTTGTAAGGGATCGGCGTCAGGCCCTTGAGCAGGATAATCAGGCTGCCCCACTTGGCATAAGCCTCGCGGAACGCCTCGACCTTGTCGCCGTAGCCGTAAAGCTGGATCAGCCAGTGCCCGACCGAGTCATACAGGACCGAGCCAATCAAATAGCCCAATATGCCGCCCGCCACCGAGGTCAGCGTACACAGGGTTGCGTAATGCCAAGCCTTATCGGGTCGCGCGAGCGACATCGGCACCAGCATCACGTCCGGTGGAATCGGGAAAAATGAGCTTTCCGCGAATGAGATAGCCCCCATCAGCCAAGAGGCGTGGGGCTTTCCAGCGGCGCCAATGCACCAATCGTAAAGTTTTCTGAGCATGGCGGGCTGCTTATCGGGGCCAGCCACGCTTGTCTACGCGGCGAACGGGACAGTACTCACATGAAATGATCGGAGGCCGGCGTCGGGTCAGCGCCGCTTGGGTGCGCGGCTCGTGAGCGCGATCACTTTGCGACGCGGCGCCGTCTCGGGCTCGCCGTCGTTGTCGGGCAAATTCTTTGGCAGCTTTTCGGCAATGCCCAACATCCGCTCGCGGCGTTTCATCTCGGCCCAGACCTCCGACGGGTCAACGCCGGTCGACACCCATAGCACCACCAGATTATACAGCAGGTCGGCGCTCTCCCGCACCACGGCGGGGTTATCGTTCTGCATGGCGTCGATCACCACCTCGACAGCCTCTTCGGCTAGCTTCTTGGCGATCTTGCTGCGCCCCGAACCCAGCAACCGCGCGGTGCGCGATGTCGCCGGATCGGCGGTCCGCGCGGCGAGCACCGCCGCGTGCAGGCGTTCTATCGAATCATTCATGTTCGCAGCATAGCGCCATGTGCGGCGAGAAAAAGTTAATGTTTTGGCCGCCGGATAAGGGAAATCCCTGCCCATGGACCGAGAAATAGAAGGGCGGCGCCGGTAAAGCGCCGCCCCTTTCAGATTTCCGTCGAACCCAACGAGCTATCAGTTCGGGAAGTATTCGTTGCGCGGCCCATAGCCACCGTAGGGCGCATAGTAAGGCGCCGGTTGATAGGCATAGGGCTCGGCATAGCCGTAGGCCGGCTCCTGATAGCCGTAATCGTAATAGCCGTTACGGTAATAGTTGCGCCGGGCGCTATCCGCCAATGCGAGGCCAGCTACGGCGCCGACCGCGCCGATGATGGCTCCGGCCGCCACCCGGTTGCCCCCACGATAGCCGCCGTTCCGATAATGGCGGCGCTGCGAGCTGAATTCGGTCGCATCGGACGCCTGGATGGCTTTCGTCGCTTCTGCCTTCTGAGGGGCCACCGACGCCGCGGCGACGGGCCGCATGTCCACGGCCGTGATGGCAAGGGCGGCAGTCAGCGTGGCCACGATCGCGCGGCTCTGGGTTTTGATGTTCATGGGCTCAATCCTTCGTTCGAGGCAGATCTCCCATCGATAACGAGATACCTAAGCGTCGGGTTCCACCCAGACATCGGTCAAAACATGATGTTTTTGTAATCTCTGCGCGCTGGCCGCCCACCGACTACCCGTCCTCGGCCAGCAAGGTCGCGTTGCCGCCGGCCGCCGCGATGTTGACGGTCAGGACCTGTTCGGTGCTGAAACGCCGCAGATAGTTCGGACCGCCGGCTTTCGGGCCCGTGCCCGACAGGCCCGAGCCGCCGAACGGCTGGGTGCCGACGACGGCCCCGATCATGTTGCGGTTGACGTAGACATTGCCGTGCGGAAGCCGCGTGGCGATACGTTCGATATTGGCATCGATGCGCGAATGAATGCCGAGCGTCAGGCCGTAGCCATTATGCGCGATGTCGTCGAGCAGCACGTCGAGTTCGCCGGCGCGCCAGCGCACCACATGCAGGACCGGGCCGAACACTTCTTCCTTCAAGTCGCGCGCACGGTCGAGCGCGACGAGGCTCGGCGCCACATAGGTACCGTCCGACGGCAATGGCACGTCACGGTCGGCGCGAAACAGCACCGCGCCATGTCCCTCCATCGTGCCGACCCAGCGGTCCAACCGGTCCTTGGCCTCAAAGTCGATCACCGGCCCAACATGCGTCGACGGCAGGCGCGGATCGCCGATCTTCAATTCGCGCGCCGCGCCGGCAATCATCTCAATCATGCGGTCGGCGACATCGTCCTGCACGCATAGAAGACGCAACGCCGAGCAGCGCTGGCCGGCGGAGCGAAATGCCGACATCACCACATCGTCGGTGACCTGTTCGGGCAATGCCGTCGCATCGACGATCATCGCATTGATACCGCCGGTTTCGGCGATCAGCGGCACGATCGGCGCGTGTTTGGCAGCAAGTGCCCGGTTAATGGCCCGCGCGACATCCGTCGACCCCGTGAAGGCGACGCCCGCCACCCGGCGGTCGCCGACCAGCGCCGCGCCGATCGCACCATCGCCCGGCATCAGGTGCAGCGCCTGCGGCGGCACGCCGGCCTGGTGAAGCAGACGCACGGCCTCATGGGCGATCAGCGGCGTCTGCTCGGCGGGCTTTGCGACCACCGTATTGCCGGCGGCGAGCGCCGCCGCGACTTGGCCGAGAAAAATCGCCAGCGGAAAATTCCACGGGCTGATGCAGACGAACACGCCGCGCCCGCGATAGCGCAACTCGTTGCTTTCGCCGGTCGGACCGGGCATCCGCTGCGGAGCCAGCCCGTGTCGCGCCTCGGCCGCGTAGTAGCGGCAGAAGTCGACAGCCTCGCGCAGTTCAGCGACCGCGTCGTCCAACGTCTTGCCGCCTTCGGTCTGCAGCAGCGCGATCAGCCGGCCGCGATTTTGTTCGAGAACGTCAGAGGCGCGCACCAGGATATCGGCCCGCACCGCGACCGGCGTTGCCGACCATTCCGGAAATCCGGCCTCGGCGGCCGCCATCGCGGCCAGCGCCATCGCGTCGTCGCCTTCATTGACGGCGCCGATGGGCGCGCCATCGATCGGCGAGACCAGATCGCGCCGCACGCCCGGCACCGCGATGCCGTCGATCATTGGCGAGGCTTCGAGATTCCGCAGATCGGCCGCGCGGATATCGGTAAGCAGCGCATCCAACGCGGCCTGGTCGCCGAATTCGACGCCGGCCGAATTGCGCCGCGACGGCGCATAGAGATCGCGCGGCAATGGAATACGCGGATGGCGCGCTTCGCTGCCGTCGCCGATCCAGGCCTGCGGTCGCTTCAGGATCTCGACGACCGGTACGTTCGTATCGGCTGCGACCGAGACGAACGACGAGTTCGCACCGTTCTCCAACAGGCGGCGCACCAGATAGGCCAACAGATCGCGATGGCCGCCGACCGGCGCATAGATGCGGCAGGCGGCCGCCGGAAACTCCTTCAGCAGCGCGTCATACAGCACCTCGCCCATGCCGTGCAGGCGCTGGAATTCGTAGCCGTCAAACCCGCCGGCGTCTTCGATCACGCTCGCGACGGTCAACGCATTATGGGTGGCGAATTGCGGAAACAGAAGCGACCGCGCCGCCAGCAGCTTGCGCGCGCACACCCTGTAGCTGAGATCCGTCATCGCCTTGCGGGTGAACACCGGATAGTCGGCAAGGCCGCGCTCCTGCGCGCGCTTCACCTCGGTGTCCCAATAGGCGCCCTTGACCAGCCGCACCGTCAGGCGCCGGTCGAGCGCCTGCGCGACCTCAGTCAGCCAGTCGATCACCTGCGGCGCACGCTTCTGATAGGCCTGCACGGCGAGGCCGAAGCCGTCCCAGCCTTTGAGCGAAGTATCGGCCAGCACCGCCGCCAGCACATCGAGCGACAATTCGAGCCGGTCGGCCTCTTCGGCGTCGATGGTGAAGTTGAGATTATAGCCCTTGGCCTGACGCGCCAGATACAGCACGCGTGGCACCAGTTCTTTCATCACGCGCTCGGCTGACACCGCCTCATAGCGCGGATGCAGGGCCGAGAGCTTCACCGAGATGCCGGGCCGGGCCGGCAGCGCCGCATCGCCGGCACTTGCGCCGATCGCATCGATCGCGCCGACGTAAGCCGCGAAATAGCGGGTCGCGTCGCCTTCGGTGCGCGCGCCCTCGCCCAGCATGTCGAACGAGTACCGGGCGTCAATGTGCGAGCCGGCACGGTCCAGCGCTTCCTCGATGGTCTGGCCGAGAACAAAATGCGAGCCGAGCAGCCGCATCGCTTGCCTGGTCGCGGTCCGGACCGCCGGCACGCCGAGCCGTTTCACCAGACCGCCGACGATGCTCTCCGGCGTCTCATGGGGGTGAATGATCCGCGCCGTCATGCCGAGCGTCCAGGCCGAGGCCGACACCAGAAAGCCGCGCGCGCGCAGATCGTGATGCGACCAGTCGCCGGCCGAAAGCTTGTCCTCGATCAGTTGGTCCGCCGTGGCGGCGTCCGGCACCCGGAGCAGCGCCTCGGCCAGCACCATCAGGGCGAGGCCCTCTTTGGTCGAGATCGAATAGGCGTGCAGAAAATCCTCGATGCCGCCGAAGCCGCTGCCGCGCGCGCGAATGGCCGCCACCAGTGCGCTGGCGCGGGCGTCGATGCGCTGGTCGGCGTCCGGCGCGCTGGCGGCCTCCGTCAGAAACCGCACGGCCAAAGGTTCATCGGCCGGGCAGAACGGTGCTCGGAACTGGGGAGGAAATGGTAGGTCCATGGCGTTTCCCGGCTAAGTTGGAAACACTACCATAGTGTCACATGGTGGCCGGCGGCTTCGACTATCTGGTGAAAACCCGCATCGCCGACATGGCGGCGTATCGGAGCTTTCTCGGCGAGGTGCTGCTCTCATTAACCGGCATGCGCGAGACCCACACATCCGCCGTGATGGAAGAAGTGAAAAGCACGACGGCGCTGCCTTTGTGATGGCACGGACCGCCGAACAGGCGAATTGCCCGCCAGAACAGCACTCTGCCTGCTCCCTATGCGAAAGCGGTGCAGTTCGTGCCCCTGCGCTTGCTCTTTAATGCGGCATGCTCTTTGCTAGTGCAGTCCCAAGGATGCATCGTTTGTGCAGTGTTTTTGTGCGCGTTCCTGAACCGGTTCGCGACGCGTCAAGCCGGACCGCCGGCGGAAAGAAAGGTCGTGAAATGGGTATCATCGACATCATGCGGCGGAGCCGGACCGTCCTTGCGATCGGCGCGGTGGCCACCGTGCTCGGCAGCGCCACCGCGGGCGCGCAGACGCCCGTGAAGTTCGCCCTCGACTGGAAGTTCGAGGGTCCGGCGGCGCCCTTCGTGGTCGCCATCGACAAGGGCATCTACAAGTCCGAAGGCCTCGACGTGACCGTCGATTCCGGTGGCGGCTCGCTCGAGCCGATCACCCGCGTCGCGACCGGCACCTATGACATGGGCTTTGCCGACATCAATTCGCTGATCAAGTTCCGCGACGCCAATCCGGGAACGCCGATCAAGGCGATCTACATGGTCTATAACAAGCCGGCCTTCGCGATCGTCGGCCGCACGAGCCGCGGCGTCACCAAGCCGAAGGATCTGGAAGGCAAGAAGCTCGGCGCCCCGGCGCCGGACGGCGCTTACGCGCAGTGGAAGATCTTCGTGCAGGCCAACGACATCGATGCGTCCAAGGTGACGATCGAGAATGTCGGATTCCCGGTCCGCGAGCCGATGCTGGCCGCCGGACAGGTCGATGCCATCACGGGCTTTTCGTTCTCGTCCTTCATCAACCTGAAGGACCGCGGCGTGCCGGTCGACGACATCTCGGTGATGCTGATGGCCGACTACGGCGTCAATCTGTACGGCAATGCCATCATCGTGAATCCGAAATTCGCCGCCGAGAAGCCGGAAGCCGTCAAGGCGTATCTGCGCGCCTTCATCAAGAGCATGAAGGAAACCGTCAAGGATCCGGGCAGCGCGGTCGACTCGGTGATCAGCCGCAACGATGTCGCCAAGAAGCCGGCCGAACTTGAGCGCCTGCAGATGGCGCTCCGGGACAACATGGTCACCGACGAGGTCAAGGCCAACGGTTATGGCGCAGTCGACATGGCCCGCCTCGAGAAGTCGATGGACCAGATCGCGCTGACCTACACCTACAAGGCGCGGCCGAAGGCGGCCGACATCTTCGACGCCTCGTTCCTGCCGCCGGCCGCGGAGCGCATGCCCTAAGGCCGCACGCGTTTTTAAGTGAAGTGGAATCCACTTCACGTGAAGAAAACGCGTCCATCTGCAACATTTAGAGCGCGTACGCAGATAAGTTTACGCAATCTGCGCAAGCTTGATTGCCAGCGCAAAACCGGTGTCCACTTTTGCTGGACGCGCTCTAAGGCATCGGAGCCACGCCCGTGTCGGCTTTTGTAACGCTTGACGGCGTCAGCCATACCTATGGCGGCAGCGACGGCATGTTGGCCGTCGAAGGCCTTGATATCGCGGTCGCGAAGGGCGAGTTCGCGGCCGTGGTCGGCCCGTCTGGCTGCGGCAAATCGACCCTGATGAAGCTGGCGACCGGACTGCAATTCCCATTCAAGGGAACCGTCACCGTCGCCGGCCAGCAGGTGACGCAGCCGGTCAAGATCGCCGGCATGGCGTTCCAGGCCCCGACCCTGCTGCCCTGGCGCACCACCGTCGAGAATCTGCTGCTGCCGCTGGAAATCGTTCCGCCGCACCGGCAACGGATCCGACGCAACAAAGCCGAGTACGTCGCCCGCGCCGAGAAACTGCTCGCCTCGGTCGGACTCGGCGGCTTTGGCGGCAAATTCCCGTGGGAGCTGTCCGGCGGCATGCAGCAGCGCACGTCACTGTGCCGGGCGCTGATTCATGAGCCGCAACTGCTGATGCTGGACGAGCCGTTCGGCGCGCTGGATGCCTTCACCCGCGAAGAACTGTGGTGCGTGATCCGGGATCTGCATGCGGCGACCGGCATCACCGTGATCCTGGTCACGCATGATCTGCGCGAAGCCGTGTTCCTGGCCGACCGGGTATTCGTGATGTCGTCGCGCCCGGGTCGCATCGTGGTCGAGCGCCGCATCGAATTGCCGCGGCCGCGCGATCTCGACGTCACCTACACGACCGGCTTCCAGGACATCGTGCACGAATTGCGCGGCCACATCGTCAAGGCCCGGCAATGAACCGCCGCGCCCTGATCATCCGACTGTCGCCATGGCTGTTCACCATCGGCCTCGTGGTGATCTGGGAAGCAGCGTGCTGGCTGTTCGAGATCCCGGTGTTCTTCCTGCCGCCGCCGACCGCCATCGCGCAAGCATTCGTCGAATTCTGGCGGCCGATCTGGCGCAATTCGCTGTTCACATTGACCACCACGATGATCGGCTTCGGACTCGCGGTCGGCTTCGGCCTGCTGCTCGGCCTGGTAATCGGCTGGTCGCGCACCATCTATTCCGGCATCTACCCGCTGATGATCGGCTTCAATGCGATCCCCAAGGTCGCCGTGGTGCCGATCCTGGTGCTGTGGTTCGGCATCGGCTTCGTTCCGGCGGTGCTGACCGCGTTCCTGATCTCGTTCTTTCCGATCGTGGTCAATGTGGCGACCGGTTTGGCGACCATCGAGCCGGAACTGGAAGACGTGCTCAAGGCGCTCGGCGCCTCCAAACTCGACATCATGCGCAAGGTCGGCATCCCGCGCACGCTGCCGTATTTCTTCGGCTCGCTGAAGATCTCGATCACGCTCGCCTTCGTCGGCTCGGTGATCTCGGAAAGCATCGCGTCCAATTACGGCATCGGCAATCTGATGCTGCAGGCGCAGGCCCAGTTCCAGGTGCCGCTGATTTTCGCCGGATTGGTCGCGCTCGCGGTCGAAGGCATCGTGATGTATTGGGCGATGGCCGTGCTGGAGGCCCGCATGACCAGATGGGCGCAACGATCGGGCTTTGCGCAGAACTGATGCGGACGGCGAGTACTTAGACAAGAGCCTCGCGAGTCGCTCGCTCTAACCGTCATTCTGAGGTGCCCGGCGTAGCCGGGCCTCGAAGGACGACGGCCGAGGGGGTGCAACATCGTGGCCGTCCATCCTTCGAGGCTCGCTTCGCTCGCACCTCAGGATGACGGATCAACGTTTCAATTCGACGTGAATCTCGACGTGAAGCGATTGATGCTAAGCGTTCACCACGCGGTCGGTGCGCATCGCCGGCCGCAGCGCCGCAACCATGGTCTCGGCGACCCGTTCCAGCGTCGCGCGATCGCGACCTTCGCGCAGATAGATGCCGCGATGGACGTCCGGCAGGTTCGGCAGCGGCGGATTTTCCCAGGCATAGATGTCGGGCGCCGGACGATTGCGCGCCGACACCATGAGGCCGATGCCGGCCGTCACGGCCGTCACCAGTCCGGCCGAATAGGATGACGTAAAGACGAGTTCAGCGCCGCGCCCGGCGCGATTTAGCGTCTCGACGGCGATACGGTAGCTGACGCTGTCCTCGTCGCAGGCGACCAGCGGCACCGGCGCGTTCGGCTCGAGCCGGGTCGCATCGGACCTGATCCAGGCCAGCGGCTCCGGCCAGGATTCGAACGCCAGAGGTCCCGGATCCTCGGCCGACAGCGCTACCATGATGTCGAGATCGCCCTTGGCCAGATCCTGCATCAGCGTGTCGTTGGTAGCGCTGCGCAAATCGAACCGAATATCCGGCCAATGCTTCAGCAGCCGCGCCAGCGCGTCCGACAGGCTGGGCAGGATGCAATCCGGCGGCACGCCGATCCGCAACGTCTGCGCGTTGGGCCTCGGTCCGGCCAGATTGAG
Source organism: Xanthobacteraceae bacterium (assembly GCA_028290465.1). Taxonomy (GTDB): domain Bacteria; phylum Pseudomonadota; class Alphaproteobacteria; order Rhizobiales; family Xanthobacteraceae; genus FEB-22. The sequence continues at coordinate 24,446 of JAQGJU010000143.1, forward strand.
AATCTGATCGTTGATGGAAAGCAGCCGGCGCGCGTAGTTCACCACCAGTTCGCCGGTCGGCGTCAGCGCGACGCCGGGCGCGCTTTTATCCAACAGATCGCTGCCCAACAGCGACTGCAGGCGCTTGATCTGCGCACTGACCGCCGGCTGGGTGACGCCCATCGCATGCGCGGCCTTGGTAAAGCTGCGCAAATCGACCACGGAAATCAGGGTCCGCAATAAGTCGGTGGGAATATTCGTCATCACGGCTGGCTACGGCTCCTCTTTGCAAACGGCTAGAGCGTTTTCAAGTGAAGTGGAATCCACTTCACGTGAAGAAAACGCGTCTATCTAAACACTTAGAGCGCGTCCGGACGCAAAACCGGTGTCCACTTTTGCTGGACGCGCTCTAGCGAGAAGACTCCACATTAGTACTCATAATCAAACGGATCCCGCAATGGTTGCGATATCATTTCGTAATCAACAATAAGTAGGGGCACTACCCACACGAATGTGCGGCCATTGGGGAATCACTTTTCAGTTATTAATGCGGGGATTTGCGAATGGTTGCGAATAGCAATCGTGTTCATTGAATATAAAATTACATAATTCTGGCGGGAATTGCCGCTTTCACGGGTAAGGTCCGTTGCGGGCTCAATTTATTTAGTTACGGTGCCGCCTCCTTTCTCGTCATTACCGAACTGATTCATGAACATGTTCCGTCTTTATATGCGCGTGCTTCGGCTGCTCGGGCCGGATCGCCGGCTTGGCTGGTTTTTGGCCGGCGGCAATCTTGCGCTGGCGGCCGCCCAGTTCGCCGAGCCTGTGCTGTTCGGCCGCATCGTCGATGCGCTGTCTTCAGCGCCGGCCGGCGGCACGCCGGCCTCCTGGGCCGCCGTGGTGCCGCTGATTTCGACCTGGGTCGGCTTCGGGCTGTTCATCATCGTATGCGGCGTGCTGGTCGCGCTGTACGCCGACCGGCTGTCGCATCGCCGCCGCCAGATCGTGCTCACCGACTATTTCGAGCACGTCATCCAACTCCCGCTGACCTTTCACGGCGCCACCCATTCGGGCCGGCTGATGAAGGTGATGCTGGCCGGCACCGATACGCTATGGGCGCTGTGGCTGGCTTTTTTCCGCGAACACATGGCGGCGTTCGTGTCGTTGATCATCCTGCTGCCGGTCACGCTGCTGATCAATTGGCGGCTGGCGACGATCGTCATCATTTTGACCGTGGTATTCGGCGTCGTCACGGCGATCGTGATGCACAAAACCGAAGCCAAACAGCGCTCGGTCGAAGAGCATTATTCCGATCTCGCGGAGCGAGCCTCCGACACGCTCGGCAATGTCGCGCTGGTGCAGAGCTTCGCCCGCATCGAGAGCGAAGTCAGCGGATTGAAGAACGTCGTCTCCCGCCTGCTCGGCGCCCAGATGCCGGTGCTGTCGTGGTGGGCGGTCGCTACCGTCCTGACCCGTACCGCGACCACGATCGCGATGCTGGCGATTCTGGTGGTCGGCTCGTGGCTGTACTTTCAGGGCCTGAGTACGGTCGGCGAAATCGTCAGCTTCATGAGCATCGCCACGCTGGTGATCGGGCGGCTTGAGCAGGCCATCGGCTTTGCTAATCGAATTTTTATGGATGCTCCGCGGTTGCGCGAATTCTTCGGCGTGCTGGATACCGAGCCGGCGGTACGCGACCGGCCGGACGGCGTCGATCCCGGACGGGTGCGCGGGCTGGTCGAATTCCAGGACGTGTCGTTTTCCTATGACGGCAAGCGTCCGGCCATCGCCGACGTCACGGTCACGGTGCTGCCGGGCGAGACGATTGCACTGGTCGGCGCCACCGGGGCGGGCAAGTCGACCGCGCTCGCGCTGCTGCATCGGGTGTTCGATCCGCAGTCCGGCATCGTGAAGATCGACGGCATGGACATTCGCAGCCTGACGCTGACGGCGCTGCGCCGGAATATCGGCGTGGTGTTTCAGGAGGCGCTGCTGTTCAACCGCTCGATCGCGGACAATCTGCGGGTCGGCAAGCCGGACGCCACCGACGAAGAGCTGCGTGATGCCGCCGCGCGGGCGCAAGCGCTCGACTTCATCGACCGCACGCCGGATGGGTTTGAGGCGCGGGTCGGCGAGCGCGGACGTCTATTGTCCGGCGGCGAGCGCCAGCGGCTGGCGATTGCGCGCGCGCTGCTGAAGGACCCGCCGATTCTGATTCTCGATGAGGCGACCAGCGCGCTCGACACCGTGACCGAAGCCAAGGTGCAAGCCGCGCTCGATGCCGTGATGAACGGACGCACCACCTTCGTGATCGCGCACCGGCTGTCGACCGTGCGCAACGCCAACCGCATCCTGGTGTTCGAAGGCGGCCGGGTGGTCGAGTCCGGCACGTTCGACGAGTTGGTGCGGATCGGCGGCTATTTCGCCGAAATGGCCCGGACGCAGTTCACCGTGCCGGACGTCACGGCAGCGAAGCCGGTTGTTGAGACGTAAATCCTCTACTTAATCCGCTCCAGAATACTGACGTAATTGGCCACGGCAGCCCCGCCCATGTTGAAGATGCCGCCCAGCGTGGCATTGCCGACCTGAATGCCGCCGGCCGTATCGGTGAGCTGCATCGCGGCCAGCACATGCATCGACACGCCGGTGGCGCCGATCGGATGGCCCTTGGCCTTCAGGCCGCCGGACGGATTGACCGGCAGCTTGCCGTCCTTCTGTGTCCAGCCCTCGGCCAAGGCGCGCGCGCCCTGGCCTTCGGGCGTCAGGCCCATCGCCTCGTATTCGATCAGTTCGGCGATGGTGAAGCAGTCATGGGTTTCGACAAACGACAGATCGTCGAGCGCCAGGCCAGCGCTCGCCAGTGCCTTTTTCCAGGCCAGCGCGCAGCCTTCGAATTTGAGAATGTCGCGCTTCGACATCGGCAGGAAATCCTGCACGTGTTCGACCGCCCGGAACACGACGGCTTTGCGCAAACGTAACGCGGTCTCAACGTCGGCCAGCACCAGCGCGGCGGCGCCGTCCGATACCAGCGAGCAGTCGGTGCGCTTCAAAGGGCCGGCCACGAACGGGTTCTTCTCGCTCTGCGTGCGGCAGAAGTCGTAGCCGAGATCCTTGCGCATCTGGGCGTACGGATTATCGACGCCATTCTTGTGGTTCTTGGCCGCGATGGCGGCCAGCGCATCGGACTGGTCGCCGTATTTCTGAAAATATTTTCCGGCAATCTGGCCGAAGATGCCGGCAAAACCGCCGTCGATCTCGGCTTCCTCGCGCACATAGGACGCCTTGAGCAGGTTCCGGCCGATTTCGGCCGGCGGCGTCGTGGTCATCTGCTCGGCGCCGACCACCAGCACGATGCGGGCGCGCTTGGCCTCGATGGCATTGATGCCCTGATGCACCGCCGCCGAGCCGGTCGCGCAGGCGTTTTCGACCCGGGTCGCCCGACGGAAGCGCAGTTCCGGCGCGGCCTGCAACACCAGGGAGGCGGTAAAATCCTGCGGCGAGAACCCGGCATTGAAATGCCCAAGCACGATCTCGTCGACATCGCCGGGCGCGATGCCGGCATCGGCCAGCGCCCCATTGGCAGCCCGCACAATCAGGCTTTCCACGGTTTCGGTATCGAGCCGGCCGAATGGCGTATGGGCCCAGCCGACGATGCAAGCGGTCATGGCGCGCTCCTCTGCCGAACTTTGGACGTTTTCATGGCGAATAGCAGGGTCGGGTTGGGCTGAACAGAGTGTGCACAGCTACAGCGTTTTCAAGCGAAGTGAAGAAAACGCGTCTTTCTATAGTGTTAGAGCGCGTCCGGACGCAAAACCGGTATCCACTTTTGCTGGACGCGCTCTAGTCTTTGCGTTTTGGCGTCCATTTTGGTTAAATGGCATGCCGCTTTGCCTGTGGAACCCGCTCGCTTCCGAGGCCCGAACCGAACGGACCCAAGCCTGTGCAATATCCAGCTGCGCCAAATCTCGCTTTGCCTTATTTTTTCCCGACCGCGCGCCGCGCTCTCGCCCTGGGATTCACCGCCCTTGCGCTTTCAGCTTTAAGCACGGTTCCGGCCTCCAGCGAGGCGATGCTGCTGATTGAGGCGCGCTCCGGCAAAGTGCTGCACGCCGAGAACGCGACGATGCCGTGGTATCCGGCCTCGCTCAGCAAACTGATGACCGCCTATGTGACGCTGCACGCGATGCGCCAGCGCCGCGTCGCCCCCGACACACTGCTGACGGTTTCCGACCAAGCGGTCGCGCAGCAGCCGTCCAAGATGGGGTTCGCGGCCGGCACGCAGGTCACGGTCGACAACGCGCTCAAGATGCTGATGGTCAAATCGGCCAACGATATGGCCGTGGTGCTGGCCGAAGGCGTGTCCGGGTCGATCGACAAATTCGCCGAAGAGATGACCGCCAGCGCGCAGCGCCTCGGCATGACGCAAAGCCATTACGTCAATCCGAACGGCCTGCCGGACGAACGGCAAGTGACCTCGGCGCGCGATCAGGCGATTCTGGCGCGCGCGCTGATTGTTGAATTTCCCGAACATGACGACCTGTGGAGCATCCCGGCGATCAAGTTCGGCAAGCGGGTGATGCGCAACCACAACCCGCTGATCGGCCGCTATCCGGGCGCGGACGGCATGAAGACCGGCTTCATCTGCGCCTCGGGCTTCAACGTGGTGACGTCGGCGACCCGCGATGGCAAACGCCTGATCGCCGTGGTGCTCGGTTCGCCGTCGACCAGCGTGCGTTCGTACAAGACCGCGCAACTATTGGAGAAGGGCTTCTCGGGCACGTTGACCTCCTGGTTGACGCCGTCGCTCGGCTCGGTCGAAGGACTGACGCCGATCAACGCGACGCCGCCGAACCTGACCGACGAGACCTGCGGCCGAAACCGCAAACGGCCGGCCGCGGAAGACGAGGGCGAAGAGGTAGCCAATGGCGCCGACTCCGGCTCGCCCTACGCCATCATGCTGACCCATCTGCGCGCGCCGACCACCACGAATATCGCGGCGATGCTGGCCGCCGCGCCGGCGCCGTCGGTGCCGGTCATGGTCGGCATCGGCGCGAAGAAGCCCGCTCCGGCCACGATGCTGGCTTCGGTCGGCGGCACGGTGCCGGCCGCAACCCCGGCCGCGGCGGCCGCCCTGGTCAGCGCCGCGCGCGCCAACACGACGGTTGTCGGCATACCGCTACCCCGGCCAAGGCCGAAAATGGCGACGCGAGCCGCAGCCGAGCCATGACGCAAGTCCAATGACGGAAGCCGGCGGGATGGACGCCGCGCGAACGCGCCCACGCGGTCCGCAGCCGCCGATTCCGTTGACGCTGCTCACCGGGTTTCTCGGCGCCGGCAAGACCTCCCTGCTCAATCGCCTGCTGCAAGACCCGGCGCTCAACGAGACCGCCGTCATCATCAACGAATTCGGCGAGATCGGTCTCGACCATCTGCTGGTCGAGCGGATCGACGACAATGTCGTGCTGCTGCAAAGCGGCTGCATCTGTTGCACGCTGCGCGGCGATCTGGTCGACGCGCTGGAAAAGCTGACCCGCGATCTCGACAACCACCGCGCGGTGTTCCGCCGGGTGATCCTGGAAACCACCGGGCTCGCCGATCCGGCACCGCTGCTGCAGACCGCGATGGCGCATCCTTATCTCGTCATGCGCTACCGGCTCGACGGCGTCATCACCGTGGTCGATGCCGTGAACGGCCTCGCGACCTTGGACGCCCATCCGGAAGCCATCAAGCAGGCGGCCGTTGCCGATCGCATCGTGCTGACCAAAACCGACCTTATCGACACGCCGGAACGCCGCGCCGATTACGACAAGCTTGTCGCGCGACTGAAAGCTTTGAATCCGGCGGCGACGATGCTCGATGCGGCGCAAGGCGCCGCGAGCGCGGCCGCGCTGGTCGATTGCGGCCTGTACGATCCGTCCGGCAAGATTCCCGATGTCAGCCGTTGGCTGCGCGACGAAGCCTATGCGGCGGCCCATGATCACCACCATCATCACGGCCACCACCACGACGTGAACCGGCATGACGACCGCATTCGCGCGTTCACGCTGGCGACCGATCAGCCGATTCCGATCGCGACCTTCGACATGTTCGTCGAACTGCTGCGCTCGGTGCATGGCCCGAACCTGCTGCGGGTCAAGGGCGTGGTGAAGCTCGCCGAGACGCCGGACACGCCGCTCGTGATCCACGGCGTGCAGCACGTGTTCCATCCGCCGGCCCGGCTGCCGCGCTGGCCCGATGCCGACCGGCGCACCCGCCTGGTATTTGTCACCCGGGACTTAAGCCCGGCCAAGATCCAGGAACTGTTCGACGCTTTCCTGGGCGTTCCGGCCTCCGACCGGCCGGACCGGGCGGCGTTGACCGACAATCCGCTGGTCGCCTTTGGCGGTTTAGACCGCTAGAGCGCGATCAGGAAAGTGGGGACCGGTTTTCCGTCCGATCGCGCGTCATCACGCGATCAGGCCGTCCGCGCCCGCGCGGCCGATGGCTGCGACACGGCCGGAAGCAGGAACGTCACCAGCCAGCAGATCGCCAGCATCACGGCTGAACCGAGCAGGCAGGCCGTCATGCCGCCGGTCTGGTAGAGCAGCCCGGACAGCACGATCCCCATCAGGCGGCCGGTCGCATTGGCCGCGTAATAGAAGCCGACATCCTCAGCGGCTTTCTCCGATCCCGCATAAGCGAGGATCAGATACGAATGCAGCGAGGAATTGACGGCGAACGGCAGTCCGAACAGCGCCAGGCCGGTGACCAGGATGATATCGGGGCGCCACAGCCCCGGCGTCTGCATGACGACAACCAGCACCACCGGCACGGCAACCAGAAGACCTGCCCAGAGCCGGGCCGCCGGTACTTCGCGGCTCAGGCCGTCGTCGCTGCGCGTCACCAGCGACGGCGCGATCGCCTGGATGGCGCCATAGGCAATGGTCCATGCGGCCAGGAAGCCGCCAACTTCCAGAAAACGCCAGCCACTGGCGTAGAGAAACACCGGCAGACCGACGACGAACCAGACATCGCGCGCGCCGAACATGAAGATGCGGGCGGCGGCCAGAAGATTGACGCCGCGCGACTTGCCGAACAGCTCTTTGACGCTCTTCGATGACTTCGCCTTGCCCAACTCGCGCGGCAGCAACACGAGGCCCGCGACCAGAATGAGCGCCAGCAACCCGGCCATCGGCCAGAGCGCGGACCGGAAGCCGACCACATCGAGCAGCAACCCGCCGACAAAGAAGCCGATGCCCTTCATGGCGTTCTTCGAGCCGGTGAACCACGCCACCCATCGGAACAACTGTCCGCTGCCTTCGCCGGAGATCGCCTTGATGGCCGATTTGGAGGCCGTCTTGGTGATATCCTTGGCGACGCCCGCGATGCCTTGCGCGATCACCACGAAGGCGACCGACACGGCGGCGCTCCAGCCCGGATCGAGCAGCGACAGCATAATCAGGCTGACGACTTGCAGCGTCTGCCCGACCGCCAGCATGCGCGGAATGCCAAAGCGCGCGGCGAGCCAGCCGCCGCCGAGATTGGCGCCGATCCCGGCCGCCTCATACAGCAGGAACAGGAACGCGAGCGTGAACGGCGTGTAGCCGAGCCGGAAGAAGTGCAGCAGCACCAGCATCCGCAGCGCGCCGTCGACCAGGGTGAAGCCCCAATAGGACGCCGTGACGATGATGTAGTTGCGCAGTGTCGCCATCACGCACCTGCCCGCAGCACGATGTTGGCCAAATCCACCATGCGGCACGCATAGCCGACCTCGTTGTCGTACCAGGCATAGACCTTGAGCAGCGTTTCATCTGTCACCATCGTGCTCAGTCCATCGACAATTGAACTGCGGGTGTCGTTGTTGTAATCGGCCGAGACTAAGGGTCGCGGCTCAAAGCCGAGAATGCCGGCCAGCGATCCCGCCGCCGCCGTGGCAAACAGTTCGTTGACCTCCGTCACGGTCGTTGGCCGCTTCAACTCGAACACGCAATCGGTCAGGCTGGCATTCAGCACCGGCACGCGAACCGCGTGACCGTTGAGCTTGCCTTTGAGTTCGGGATAGATCAGCGCGATCGCGGTGGCGCTGCCGGTCGAGGTCGGCTGCATCGACAGCATGGCCGAGCGCGCGCGGCGCAAATCCTTGTGCGGCGCGTCGACCACCACATTGGTGTTGGTCGGATTGTGGATGGTGGTGATCTGGCCATGGCGGATGCCGATGGCCTCATGCACCACCTTGACGACCGGCGCGAGGCAATTTGTGGTGCAGGACGCGGCGGTGAGCAGGCGGTGGCGCGCCGGATCGTAGAGATGATCGTTGACGCCGACGACGATGTTCAGCGCTTCTTCGTACTTGACCGGCGCCGCCACGATGACGCGTTTCACGCCGCGATCGAAATAGGCCTGAAGCTGCTCGGGCTTGAGAAACTTGCCGGTGCATTCCAGCACGATATCGCAGCCGAGATCGCCCCACGGCACATCGGCGGGCGCAGCAGCCGCGCTAAAGCCGATGCGGCGGCCATCGACCGTGATCGCCGCCTCGTCCTCGACGCCGAACATGCCATGCCAGCGCCCGTGGATGCTGTCGAATTCCAGCAAGTGCGCGGTCGCGGCAGCGCCGCCCTTGAGTTCATTGACATGAACGATGTCGAGCCGGTTATCGGCGCGCGGGTCGCCGGCGGCGCGATGCGATCCGCCTAATGCCGCCCGTAGCGCAAGCCGCCCGATGCGGCCCATGCCGTTGATGCCGATAGCCATCATGAATTCCTTCAGGACAAAGCGCGCCTAGTGTGGTGGATTTGAAGTTCCTCCTATATTGCGGCAACCTCGCAGAGGAACTTCAAATCCAAAACCACACTAGAAATATTAGCTTGCTAGTGTCCCTTCGATTCCGAAGTTCGCCTCAGAGAACGCCGCGCTGTATGGCGAACTTCGGAATCGGGACACTAGAATCACCAATTTCGTCGAGCCGTGCCTTGACGGCCATCTTGTCGAGCGATGCGAATGGCAGGCTGGTGAAAATTTCCAGGCGGCGGCGGATCATCGCGTAAAGTTCATTCAGCAGCGTCGTACGCTCGGTCGGCGATCCTGTGAATTTGGTGGGGTCGGGCAGCGGCCACGCGGCGGTGATGATTTTCTCGCCGAGATCCGGGCACACTTGCCCGTCCAGCGTGTCGCAAAGCGCGATGACGAAATCCATCCGCGGTGCATTGGGGCCCGTGAACTCGGCCCATGACTTGGAGCGCAGCTTGGTCACGTCGTGGCCGAGCGCCTGCAGGCGTTCGATCACTTCGGGTATCGGTTCGGCGGCTGGATCGGACCCGGCCGAATAACTATTGAACCGGCCTTTGCCAATCTTTTGCAGCAAGGCCTCCGCCATGATCGAGCGGGCCGAATTGTGCGTGCAGAGAAACAGGATGTTGAACGAAGGCGTCATGACGCGCTCCTCGACATCCTCGATCTCGTCCGGCAACAGACCCGCGAGGTCGCCGCACAGTTCCGGGCGGCCATTGCAGCAGTCGCGCGCCAGGAAGTTGAGCAATCCCCGAAATCCGTTCAGGTCGGCCCGGTAATGCATCTCCCGGCCTTGCCGCTCGACTGCAATTAAGTCCGCGCGGTTCAGAATGCTGAGATGCGTCGACATGGTGTTGTGCGGCACCTCGCAGCGCCGCGCTATTTCCCCGGCCGGCAGGCTATCCGGGTGGGCGCTCAACAAGTGGCGAAAGACCGAAAGGCGCGTCGCCTGCGCGAGTGCCACGAGGCGGTCGATAGCATCGTTGTCGTCGATGGTTCGGGACATGAGCGCACCCGGAATCGATGTGGCAGAGGCAGGAGTATAATATGTCTATATGTCGACGCAAATGGACATATAGAGATAGGGCATGACATTTGGATGACGGACCAGAGTTTAGGCCGCGTTCCGGGAGGGGCTCAGGCGCCAGAGCACCGCGACCAGCCCCACATTGATCAGCGCCAGGGCCGCCAGCAGGGCGAAGGTCCAATCGGCCCCGCCTAGGCGAAACGCCGTGGCTCCGACAAAGGGCGATGCCGCCATCGCGATCATGATCGGACGACCCAGCCGCCCGGCGAGCGCCGGATAGCGGGCCGCGCCAAACAGTGCGAGCGGGACGGTACCCCGCGCGATCGACCCGATGCCGCTGCCGCCCGCGTACAGCACGATGGCCAGCGCGACCACCGGAAACCCAAACAGCAATAACAGCGTACCGGCCGCGACCAGCACGGCGGAGGCGATCAGCGTCCAGATCGGATGATACTGGTGGCCCGCGAACATTTCGACGACGCGAGCGCCGACGGCGGCCGGGCCGATCAGCATGCCGAGCGCCACGGCCGCCGCCAATTCCATGCCGCGCGCCTGGAGCAGTTGCAGGATGAGAGTCCCCACCATGGACAGAATCGCCGCCCCGATGGTCACGACGGCGGCCAACAGTGCGAACACCAGGATCTCGTGGGGCTCCAGCGCAACAGGGCCGGACGCTTTCATGCTTCCCGGGGGCACGATGAACGAGCGGCCCGGCAATGCCAGCAGGAAAACCGGCAGCGCCACCAAGGCGTGGACGGCCGCATAGGTAAAGCACGCGCCCCGCCATCCCAAATGTTCGACAAGATACGCGCTGACGGGCCAGCACACCGTGCTGGCAAAGCCGCCGAACAGCGTGACGGCCGCGATGGCGCTGCGGGATTGTTGTCCGTAGATGCTGCCGAGCGTCGCGAACGCGGCGTCATAGAGGCCGGCGCCCATGCCGCCGCCGATGAAGATCCACGCCATGAGATACCAGGCGAAGTTCTGCGTGGTGGCCAGCAGGACCATTCCAATGGCGATCAGCCCGGCGCCGAGTGCGAGAACGCTCCTGCCGCCCCGCTCGCCGATGACCCGGCCGATGCGCGGCGACACCAGGCCGGCGACCAGCATGCCGACCGAGACGCCGGCAATCACGCCGTCCAGGGACCAACCGGTCTCGCTGACGATGGCCGGCGCCAGCACGGCCAGCAGATAGAAGGTCGAGCCCCAGGCCAGAATCTGCGTGACGCCAAGCGCGCTCACGACGACGCCCCGGCTGGGCAGTTTCTCGGTGACGGCGTGCATCATCGACAGCCGTGACCGCGCGGCTGCGCCGCGGTCATGCCCGCTCCTTCACGCTCTTGCGGACAGCTTTCGGCGCGCAACTCGCGGCGCCTTCGGCCGGCACGCCCCGGCAACAATTCTCGGTGAGAAAGCCGACCAGTGCGTTCATCGTGTCGTACTGCGCGGCGTAGATCATCGAACGGCCCTCGCGCCGCACGGTGACCAGCCCGGCATTGCGCAACCGGTCGAAATGAAAGGACAGCGTGTTCGGCGGAATGCCAAGCGCCGTTGCCACTTGTCCAGCAGGTACTCCCGAAGGACCGGCCTGCACCAGGAGGCGGAATACGTCGAGACGATTGTCTTGAGCGAGAGCCGCGAGTGCGGCCACCACGGATAGTTTTTCCATAATTCCACGATTATCGAAATGTATTATGGGCGTCAAGGGTTGTTCAACATTCGTCGAAATGCTCTGCCGCGCGCATCTGTCGGGATGCCTTGTGTCGTGTGACATTGCGGAACTTGCCTCCGCCCAGCGAAACGCCGATGCTGGATCAAAGCAATACGGCCGTGTGTCGGGATCGCCGCCGCGGCGGAGGGGAAACGCCATGGAACGCATCTGGCTCGCACACTACCCGCCGGGCGTCGCCGCCGAGATCGACCCGTCGCGCTACACCTCGTTGGTCGCGATGCTGGACGAGAGCTTCGCCACCTATCGTGACGACCAGGCCTTTGTCTGCATGGACAAGGCGATCACCTTTGGCGACCTCGAAGCAAAATCGCGCGCGCTCGCCGCCTATTTGCAGAGCAAGGGCCTGAAGCGCGGCGCCCGCGTCGCCATCATGATGCCGAACGTGCTGCAATATCCGGTGGCGATCGCCGCTATTCTGCGCGCCGGCCTGACGGTGGTGAACGTCAATCCGCTCTACACGCCGCGCGAGTTGGAATTCCAGCTCAAGGATTCCGGCGCCGAAGCGATCATCGTGTTGGAGAACTTCGCCCATACGCTGCAGCAGGCGATCGGCCAGACCGCCGTCAGACACGTCATCGTGGCCAGCATGGGCGATATGCTTGGCACGCTGAAGGGCGCGCTGGTCAATCTGGTGGTGCGCCGGGTCAAGAAGATGGTGCCGGCGTTTTCGCTGCCGGGCTCCGTCGCGTTCAATGACGCGCTGGCCGCCGGCCAAGGGCTCAAGCTGACCACGCCGGCGCTCGGCCCCGACGATATCGCGTTCCTGCAATATACCGGCGGCACCACCGGCGTCGCCAAGGGCGCCGTGCTGACGCACCGCAATCTGATCGCCAATTGCCTGCAGGTCGAAGCCTGGATGCCGCCGTCGGTCGAGCCGAAGCCGGAGGGTGAGCGCACCACGATCATCACCGCGCTGCCGCTGTATCATATCTTCGCGCTGACGGCCTGCTTCCTGATCGGCGTGCGGATCGGCGCCCTGTGTGTGCTGATCCCCAATCCGCGCGACCTGCCCAATCTGATCAAGGACATGGTCACGCACCGGCCGACCATCTTCCCGGCCGTGAACACGCTGTTCAACGGGCTGCTCAACCATCCGGATTTCGGCAAGGTCGACTGGAGCCGGCTATCCTGCGCGATTGGCGGCGGCATGGCGGTGCAGAAGGCGGTCGCCGAGAAATGGTTCAAGGCCACCGGAACGCCGGTCGTCGAAGGCTATGGATTGTCGGAGACCTCGCCGTTGCTGACCTGCAACCGCGCCGACATCACCGAATGGTCCGGCACCATCGGACTGCCGGTGCCGTCGACCGACATCTCGATCCGCGATGCGGACGACCACGAAGTGCCGCTCGGCCAGCCGGGCGAAATCTGCGCGCGCGGCCCGCAGGTGATGGCCGGCTATTGGGGCCGTCCGGACGAGACCGCGAAGGCGATGTCGCCGGATGGCTTCTTCCGTACCGGCGATATCGGCATCATGGACCCGACCGGACGCATCAAGATCGTCGACCGAAAGAAGGACATGATCCTGGTCTCGGGCTTCAACGTCTATCCGAACGAGGTCGAGGACGTGGTCGCCAGCCATCCCGGCGTGCTGGAATGCGCGGCGATCGGCGTGCGCGACGCGCGCTCCGGCGAGTGCGTGAAGCTGTTCGTGGTCAAGAAGGATCCTGCCCTGACCGAGGCGGATCTGCTGGCCTATTGCGCGACGCAGTTGGCGCATTACAAGATCCCGCGCCACGTTGAATTCCGTACCGAACTGCCGAAAAGCAACGTTGGCAAGATTCTGCGCCGCGCGTTGCGCGACGAGACGGAAAGCGCGTCGTCCGCCGCGGCGTAACATCCTCCGCAAAACAAATGAGAGCTGATGACGCATACCGATGCCGCCGACGATATCGCGCTTCCCGAGGATGTCGTGGCGTTCTGGCTCGATGCCGGCCCGGACAAGTGGTTCAGCAAAGACCCGGCACTCGATGCGGAAATCCGCGCGCGCTTTCTTAAGACCTACGAAGCGGCGACGGCCGGCCGTCTGGAGACCTGGGAGAGTTCGCCCGACGGCGCGCTGGCGCTGCTCATCGTGCTCGACCAATTCCCGCGCAACATGTTCCGCGGCGATGCCCGGACCTTCGCGGCAGATCCGCAGGCGCGGCAGATCGCGGGCCGCGCCCTCGAGCACGGCTTCGATCAGGTCGTCGATCCGCGCGGCCGACAGTTCTTCTATCTGCCGTTCATGCATTCCGAAACGCTGGACGATCTCGAACGCTGCGTCGCGCTGTATCGCGCGGCCGGCGACGACTACGGGTTGAAGTTCGCGCAGGAGCATGCCGACATCGTGCGGCGGTTCGGCCGCTTTCCGCATCGCAACGCCGTGCTTAGACGTCCGACCACCGCCGAGGAGCAGGCCTTTCTCAATGGCGGCGGCTTCAAGGGGTGAGCGGGGCCGACGCAGGCACTTCTTCACCTCTCCCTAACAGGGAGAGGGAGCGCGCAGCATTCGTGGCGCCTTCAGAGATCACCGACCGCGCGCGCCAGCAACCGATCGACGTCATCGGGCACCGTATCGCCGCGCCACGCGATGTGTTGATCGGGCCGCACCAGCACCAGATCGCGGCCATACAGCGCGCGCAATTCGGCATCATTGACCTCGCACACGTCCAGCGGAATGCCGCGATGCCGCGCGGCACTTACCATCGCGTCGACATTCGAGGCATTCGGTCCAATGCGCAGCAGCGTGAAACCGACGCCAAGCCGGTCGAACAATGAATCGCCGTGGCCACGGCCATCACCGAGCCAGACATGCGGCACGCGGCCGCCAGGCACGCCGGACGGCACATAGGCCGCGTAGTCGTCGGGCGGCGGCGCACCATCGGGCCACACGATCGGCGAGCCGTCATAGCGCGCGCCGAGTTGCACGCCGATCGAGGCGAACTCCTCGCCAAATGTCTCGAGAAAACGACCGACCTCGCGCCGCGCCGCCGCGCCGGCCGGCGAATCCTCTTCGAGTTCGGCCGGCACCGTCACGTCGCCGATATGGCTGGCGAGCGCGCGCGACGCGCCGGTGTTGCGCCGCGCAATCGGTTTGCGTTCGCGCTCATAGGATTCCAGCAGGTGCGGCCCGCCCCAGCCCTGCACCATCGCGGCGAGCTTCCACGCCAGATTAGCCGCGTCATCGACGCCGGTGTTCATGCCGAAGCCGCCGGTCGGCGTGAACAGGTGCACCGCATCGCCGGCCAGCAGCACGCGGTCGGCGGCGAAGCGTTCCGCCACCAGCGCGACGCCGGCGGCCCATGGCCGGTGCGCGATGATCTCCAGCGGAATATCGGTGCCGGTGCAGATCCGCATCACCTGCGCGATATCGTCGTCGCTCGGCGTGTGGTCGGGACTTTTAGCCTTGGTCCACAGGATGAATTCGTCGCTGCCGTTGAGCGCGACGATGGCGGTGCGCAGTTGCGGATTGATCACCCAGCATTGGAACGCGCGGCGCGCGCCAAGATGATCGCGATACAGCGTCGGCGCCCGCAGATAGGTCGAAAACATACGTCCGCCGAAGAACGCCTGTTCGAGCTGGGCATAGCCTTCGTACTGGATGCCAAGCGAGCGGCGCACGAAACTGCGTCCGCCATCGCAGCCGGCGAGATAAAGCGCACGCCACGTTTCCGTCTCGCCGGACAGGTTCTGCGCTTCCAGCGTGACGCCGGAAGTGTCCTGGCGAAACGACGTGACTTCGCTGCCGAAGCGCAATGTGACGTTCGGCCGGCTACGCGCATGATCGAGCAGGAACGCTTCGACATACATCTGGTTGGCGCGCAGGATCGGCTCCGGCACCTGATCGGTGCGCCCTGACGCGGCGACCGCCCGCATCTTGTCCCCCTCGGACGGCATCGGCAGCCGCGCCAGCTCATCGGCATTGAAGCGGGTGAAATAGGCGACGTCGGTCGGGTGGTCGGCCGGCAGGCCGAAACTGCGGATCTGGGACGAAATACCCAGCCGGCGGTAATGCTCCATGGTGCGGGCGTTCTGGGTGCTGCCCTTCGGGTGCTGCCGGACCTGTTCTTCCAGGTTGAACACCACCGACCGCACACCATGGCGATCCAGGAACAGCGCCAGCATCAGCCCGACCGGGCCACCGCCGACAATGGCTATGGGGATACTGTGGGAACTCTCAGACGGCACCGGCATAGCCCGAATACCGGGATTTTTGGGGCGCCTGTCAAGAATCGAGCCCTAAATCGCGCCAATTCAGGCGCCCGCGACGGCCGACCGCGATTTGGGGGCCGCCGCCATCTTTCGCTCGTAATTCGCCCAATCGACCCCATATATCTCAGTCATTCGCCCGGAAATGTACTACTACTGATAGCGGGCATAGGCCCCTTACCAAAGTTCCATTCCCGAGCCTGGGCGCGGCTGGTGTCTCCACTGGCTCGCCGCCCGATTTTGATGCCAAGACCCACGCGTTGCGAAAGGACTTCTCCATGACTCACAAGTTCTCGGTCGGCCAAACCGTCGATCTGATGCCGCGCGTCCTGCGGGCCGCCGCCGCCGGGAAATACGAGGTCGTCCGCCTGATGCCGATCCTCGATAACGATCCGGACAATCCGCGCTACCGGATCAAGAGCCTGTCCGAAAAGCACGAGCGCGTGGCCTCCGAAAGCGAACTGACGCTGTCGGAGGAAAACGCGGCCGCGGTCTCATAACCACCGGCGCATGAATCCTTGCTAATCCGGCACGCAAGACCGTGATCTCATTCGATCGAATGAGATCACGGTCGAGCTTTTTCTTGAGCATGAACTTTTTTCCGAAAAACCGTTTCACCCCCCGATCAAGACCCGGGGGCAAGCTTTTCGGGATCACGCTCTAGCCGGGCCAGCTTTCCATGGGCTAAGCTTCGCGGTCATCCGTCACGGAGACGCGTTGTGACCCGACTTGGGCTGCCCGGAGGCTTCATGACTACGCTGCGATCAGCCGCTCGGCATTCTGTTACGCGTCGTTTCAGCCTCGCGGCGTTCGCCGGGCTGGCGATGGCCGTGTCGGCGCCGGCCCAAGCTCAAGCTCCGATGGAATTGAAGATCATGGCGCCGGCCGCGCCGGGCGGCGGTTGGGACCAGACCGCGCGCTCGATGCAGCAGGCGCTGGTCGCGGCCGGTCTGGCCAAGAGCGTCCAGGTGGTCAATGTGCCGGGGGCCGGCGGCTCGGTCGGCATCGCGCAGTTCGTGACCGGCGCCAAGGGCGACGGCAAACAATTGATGGTCAACGGCTTCGTGATGGTCGGCGCGCTGCTGGCCAACAGGTCGCCGGTCACGCTCGATCACGTCACGCCAATCGCGCGGTTGACTGAAGAAACCCAAGTCATCGTCGTGCCGGCGAATTCGCCGATCAAGGACGCCAAGGATCTGGCCGCCGCCGTGAAGGCAGACGTCGCCAAGGTGACATTTGCCGGCGGTTCGGCCGGCGGCACCGATCACATTGTGGCGGCGCTGTTTGTGGGCCAGGCCGGCGTTGAGGCCGCCAAGGTGAACTACATTCCGTTCTCGGGCGGCGGCGAGTCAATTGCCGCGATCCTGGGCGGCAAGGTGACGGCCGGCATCTCGGGCTACGGCGAATACGAAAGCCAGATCACGGCCGGCAAACTACGCGCGATCGGCGTGACCGCGCCCAGGCGCGTGCCCGGGCTCAACATCCCGACCTTGAAGGAACAGGGCTTCGAAGTCGTGCTCACCAACTGGCGCTCGGTGATGGCACCGCCCGGCATCACGCCGGAGCAGCGCGCGGTTTTGGAAGATCTCGTCGGCAAGATGGTGAAGTCGCCGGCCTGGCAAGACATCCTCAAGCAGAAGGGCTGGGATGACGCCTATCTGTCCGGCGACAAGTTCAAGGAATTCCTGACCTTCGAGGGGTATCGGGTTCGCGGCGTGCTCGTCGCCATCGGGCTGGTCAGGTAACGCCTGAGCCAAACGTTGTAGCGACACGCAGAGCGAACCGGATCGGAGCCTGTCGGAAGAAACCGCGGCCCCGCTTTCCTAAGAGTCTGACTCGATGCTTTCCGGCCAGGCTGTAACGGCCGCCTCATGAATCCCCAAGCCCGCCTCTAGCCGTCCCCACTTCCCATGGGCTAAGCTCCGCGGCAATCCGTCGCGCTGACGGCGCTGTGACCCAACAAAGGGTCGCCCGGGAGGATTCATGACAACGCTACGATCCGCCACTCGGCATTCTGTCACCCGTCGCTTCAGCCTCGCGGCGTCAGCCGCATTGCTGGCGATGGCCGTGTCGATGCCGGCCCAAGCTCAAGCCCCGATGGAATTGAAGATCATCGCGCCGGCCGCGCCCGGCGGCGGTTGGGACCAGACCGCGCGCGCCATGCAGCAGGCCCTGGTCGCGGCCGGTCTCGCCAAGAGCGTCCAGGTCGTCAACGTTCCAGGGGCCGGCGGCTCGGTCGGCATCGCGCAGTTCGCGACCGGCGCCAAGGGCGATGGCAAACAGCTCATGGTCAACGGCTTCGTGATGGTCGGCGCGCTGCTGACCAACAAGTCCCCGGTGACGCTCGATCAGGTGACCCCGATCGCGCGGCTGACCGAGGAAACCCAGGTCATCGTCGTGCCGGCGAATTCGCCGATCAAGAACGCCAAGGATCTGGCCGCCGCCGTCAAGACCGACGTCGCCAAGGTGACATGGGCCGGCGGTTCGGCCGGCGGCACCGATCACATCACGGCCGCGCTGTTCGCCAAGGCGGCCGGCGCCGACGCCACGAAAGTGAACTACATTCCGTTCTCGGGCGGCGGCGAGTCGCTCGCGGCGGTTCTCGGCGGCAAGGTCACGGCCGGGATCTCGGGCTATGGCGAATACGAAGGCCAGATCAAAGCCGGCAAGCTGCGCGCCATCGGATTGACGGCGCCGGAGCGTATTCCCGGCCTCGACGTGCCGACCTTCAAGGAACAAGGCTTTGACGTCGTGATCACCAATTGGCGTTCGGTGATGGCGCCCCCCGGCATCACGCCGGAGCAGCGCGCCGCGCTGGTCGATCTCGTCGGCAAGATGGTGAAGTCGCCCGCCTGGACCGAAATCCTGAAGCAAAAGGGCTGGGACGACGCGTACCTGCCGGGCGACGGCTTCGCGGCGTTCCTGAAGACGGAGCAGACGAGGGTGCGTGACATTCTCACCACCATCGGACTGGTGAAGTCGTAAGACCGTCGGCAGTTGTAGTAGGGGGGCGATCATGGACACGCGGGCGCGACGCGCCGATCCGGCCGGCATTGTCATTGCCGGCCTGCTGCTTGTCGTTGCCGGCGTGATCTGGTGGGACGCGAATTCCCTGCAACTCACCTCGACCTACGGCGTCGGCCCGAAGATGATGCCGATCGTGATCGGCATCGGCATCGCCATCCTGGCGGTCGCCAATCTGGTCCTCGCCTTGCGCGGCGACCTACCTAAACGCGACAGTACCGCGCTCGGGCCCATCGTGCTGATCCTGGGCGGCTTCGCGATATTGATCGCGTTGATCGCGTTCGGCGGCGGCTTCATTCCGGCGACCGCGATTCTGTTCGCCGCGACCGCGACAGCCTTCGGCCGCCGTGCGATTTTTACCGATCTGGCGATCGGCTTCGCCATCGGCCTCGTCACCTTCCTCCTGTTCGACAAATTGCTGTCGCTGAGCCTGCCGGCCGGCCCACTCGAACGCCTGCTGTAGGGACATCACATGGACACCTTCGCCCTGCTCGCGCACGGCCTCGCGGTCGCCGTGCAGCCGATGAACCTGCTGTTCGCGCTGGTCGGCGTGCTGCTCGGCACCGCCGTCGGTGTGCTGCCGGGCATCGGACCGGCGCTTACCGTCGCGCTGCTGCTGCCGATCACCTACAAGCTCGATCCCGGCGGCTCGCTGATCATGTTCGCCGGCATCTATTACGGCGGCATGTATGGCGGATCGACCACCGCGATCCTGATCAATACGCCGGGCGAAAGCGCCTCGATGGCGACGGCGCTCGAAGGCAACAAGATGGCCAAGGCCGGACGCGGCGGGCCGGCGCTGGCGACCGCCGCCATCGGTTCGTTCGTGGCCGGCACCATCGCGACGCTCGGTCTCACTTTCCTGGCGCCATGGCTGGTCGATGTCGCGGTGAAGTTCGGCCCGGAGGATTATTTCGCGCTGATGTGCGTCGCCTTCATCACGGTGTCGGCGACCTTCGGCGATTCGCCGGTGCGCGGCCTGACCAGCCTGTTTATCGGCCTCGCGCTCGGCCTGGTCGGCATCGACAGGCTGACCGGACAGGCGCGGCTTGCGTTCGGCGTCCCCGAACTCCTCGATGGCGTCGAAGTCACTACCTTGGCGGTCGGCCTGTTCGCGGTCGGCGAGGCGCTCTACGTCGCCTCGCGTCTGCATCACACCACCGAGACGTTAGAGGCGGTGCGCGGCTCGCTATGGATGACCAAGGAAGACTGGAAGCGCTCGTGGAAGCCGTGGCTGCGCGGCACGGCGTTCGGCTTCCCGATCGGCGCGCTGCCGGCCGGCGGTGCCGAGATTCCGACCTTCCTGTCCTATTCGACCGAGCGACGCCTGGCCAAGCATCCCGAAGAATTCGGCCACGGCGCGATCGAGGGCGTCGCCGGACCGGAAGCCGCCAACAATGCCTCGGCGGCCGGCACGCTGGTGCCGCTGTTGACGCTCGGCCTGCCGACCTCGGCCACCGCCGCCATGATGCTGGCCGGCTTCCAGCAATACGGCCTCAACCCCGGCCCGTTGCTGTTCGCCGAAAAGCCGGATCTGGTGTGGGGCCTGATCGCCAGCCTGTTCATCGCCAACACGATGCTGCTGGTGCTCAACCTGCCCCTCGTGGGCCTGTGGGTGCGGCTGCTGCGGATTCCGCAGCCCTGGCTCTATGCCGGCATTCTGGTGTTCGCCACCATGGGCACCATCGCGGCGAAGCCTTCGGTCGTCGAACTCTCGATGCTGGTCGGCTTCGGCGTGCTCGGCTTCCTGATGCGCCGCTTTGACTTCCCGATCGCGCCGGTGATCGTCGGCCTGATCCTCGGCCCGATCGCCGAAAGCCAGTTGCGCCGCGCGCTGTCGATCAGCCTCGGAGATCCGATGGTGCTGCTGCAAAGCCCGATCTCGGCGACGCTGCTGGCGATTGCATTGCTGGCGCTCATCCTGCCGTTCGCGATGCAGGGCCTCGCTCGCTTCAAGGCGGATGCGGATTAGCTTTCTGCCTCATCCTGAGGAGCGTCGCGAAGCGACGCGTCTCGAAGGATGGAGCCAGCCCCTGATCTCGGGCCTGCCCGAGATCAGAATCGTTCAATGCTCAAGTCGGCTATAGCCGACTTGAGATGGTTCGAGACGCGTTCCTTTGGAACGCTCCTCACCATGAGGCAGAGAGACGCCGAGAAAAATCAAATGACCGATTTCCACGGCGTCTTTCCGTATCTGGTTTCCCCGGTCGACAGCAACGGCCGCATCAAGACCGAAGTCCTTGGCCGCCTGGCGTCTGACTTGATCGATGCCGGCGTGCACGGCCTGACGCCGCTCGGCTCGACCGGCGAATTCGCCTATCTCGATCGCGCGCAACGCCTCGATGTCGTGCGCGCCACCATCGAAGCGGCCGCCGGACGGGTGTCGGTCGTGGCCGGCGTGGCATCGACCTCGACCGCCGACGCGGTCGCGCAGGCGCGCGATTATCAACGGCTCGGCGCCAACGGCATCCTGGCGATCCTCGAAGCCTACTTTCCGCTCAAGGACGCGCAAATCGAGGCCTACTTCCGGGCTATCGCCGATGCGGTCGAGATTCCGGTGGTGCTGTACACCAACCCGCAATTCCAGCGCAGCGACCTGTCGCTTGATGTGATCGAGCGCCTCGCTACGCATCCGCGCATTCGTTACATCAAGGACGCCTCGACCAATACCGGGCGGCTGCTGTCGATCCTGAACCGCTGCGGCGATGCGTTGTCGGTGTTTTCCGCCAGCGCCCACATCCCGGCCGCCGTGATGATGATCGGCGGCGTCGGATGGATGGCCGGCCCGGCCTGCCTGATCCCGCGCCAAAGCGTGCGACTCTATGAGCTGTGCCGGACCGGGCAATGGACCGACGCGATGGCGCTGCAACGCCGGCTGTGGACCATCAACGAGGCCTTCGCCCGCTTTAATCTGGCGGCCTGCATCAAGGCCGGCCTGCAATCGCAAGGCTACGACGTCGGCGACCCAATACCGCCGCAGGCGGCGTTAACCATGGACGAGCGCAAAGCCGTCACGGCAGCGCTCGAAATGCTCACGATTTAACTGCGCGGTGGGCTTCACACGAAATCGCGAAACTTATCGCCAAATGCAAATTCGTTAACTTTCGCGACCCGCCCAACAGATTCTTAACGGTCCCTTGCTATTTCTATCGCGTGTGACGCACGGCCAGCGTGGCCGGAGGCGTGGAGGCGCGTGTGGCGTTGTTGGGTTCCGAAGAGTTGGCCGGATCGCGCCTGTCGCCGGCCGCGTTGATCGGCAAGGTGAAGGCGCTGCTGACGGACGGCAGCGACCGCTCCATCGCGCAGCGTCTCGCGGGCGCGGCCTTCATGGTCCGGGTCGCCAGCGCCGCGCTGGCGTTTATCTCGCAAGTTCTGCTGGCCCGCTGGATGGGTGGCTTCGAATTCGGCATCTACGTCTATGCCTGGACCTGGGTGCTGCTGATCGGCGGCATGTGCGATTTCGGCCTCGCCACGTCGGCGCAGCGCTTCATTCCGGAATATGCCGAAAGCAAAAATCTGCCGCTGCTGCGCGGCTTCATCCGCGGCAGCCAGCACCTCGTGGTCGCGCTGGGACTTCTGGCCGCCGTGGTCGGCGCGTTGATCGTGCTGCTGGCGACACCGTGGATCGACCACTACACGGTTGTGCCGCTCTATCTCGCCTGCGCGATGCTGCCGATCTTCGGCCTCGGCCTGATGCAGTCCGGCATCGCCCGCACCTATAACTGGGTGAACCTCGCTTTGATGCCGGCCTTCGTAATCCGGCAGATCCTGATCATCGGCCTGATGGCGGGCGCGCTCTTCCTCGCACTGCCGACCGATGCCGTCACCGCGATGTGGGTGACGCTGGCGACCGCCGTCATCGCGACCGCCGGCCAGGCCTTCGTGCTCAACCGCCGGCTTCGCCGCACCGTCCCGCCCGGACCGAAGACGCTCGCCAACATGACCTGGCTGGCGACCTCGTTGCCGATCCTGATGGTCGAGGGCTTCTATCTGATGCTGACCTATTGCGACATTCTGATCCTGCAGCAGTATCGCTCGCCGGAAGAAGTCGCCGGCTACTACGCGGCCGCCAAGACGCTGGCGCCGGTCGCCTTCGTGTACTTCGCGGTCGCCCAGACCACCGCGCACAAGTTCACCGAATATCACGTCTCCGGCGACCGCAACCGGCTCGCGGCCTTCTTGCAAAGCGCGATCAAGATGACGTTCTGGCCGTCGCTGGTGGTGGCCTGCGTATTGCTGGCGCTCGGCAAACCGCTCCTCAGCCTGTTCGGCCCCGGCTTCTCGGACGGCTATTACCTGATGTTCATCCTGGCGCTCGGCCTGCTGGCGCGCGCCGCCGTCGGACCGGTCGAACGCCTGCTCAACATGCTGAACGAGCAGCGCCTGTGCGCCATCGTCTATGCGGGCGCCTTCTCGCTCAATATAGGGCTCTGCGTGGTGCTGATCCCGCGCTTCGGCGTCATCGGCGCCGCGATCGCGACGGCGAGCGCGCTGATCGCGGAATCGATTGCGCTGTTCGTCGTCACCAAGAAGCGGCTTGGGCTGCACGGACTGATCTTCGGCGGCGCTTCGAAGCCCTGAGACAGATGTCTTATTTGGTCGCATTTCCTGCGGCGAACCGGTTCCCACTTCGCCGGGAAATGCTCCTGGAGCAGACCACGACGATGTCCGCGAAAGCCAACCCGACCGACCGCTCGTCGATGGTGATCGCGCTGGACAGCGCGGCCTCCGTCATCGCGGGCGTGCGGCGCGTGGCCGAAGCGGAGCGGGCCGCCGATGCCGAACTGACGGCCGAATGGCAGCCGCTGAGCGGCCTTGCGTCTGTCGCCGATGATTGGCGAATGTTGGCCGCGCATGCGCTGGAGCCGAACGTATTCTACGATCCGGCCTTCGCGCTGCATGCGCTGCCGGTGTTCGGCCACGATGCCGGCGCCGTGCTGGTGTGGTCGCAGACCACGCCGCGCCGGCTGCTCGGCCTGTTCCCGGCCCGCATCGAGCGGCGACGCTACGGCGTGCCGATGTCCGTGCTGGCCGGCTGGACGCACCCCTATGCGCCGCTCGGCACGCCGCTGGTCGAGCCCCATATGGCGGAGCCGGTCATCGGTGCGTGGCTCAGCTATCTGGCGCAAGATCCCAGGATGCCGCATTTGCTGCTGCTGCCGTATTGC
The DNA here is from genome assembly GCA_028290465.1 of Xanthobacteraceae bacterium. Lineage (GTDB taxonomy): Bacteria > Pseudomonadota > Alphaproteobacteria > Rhizobiales > Xanthobacteraceae > FEB-22. The sequence goes on from JAQGJU010000143.1 coordinate 48,333, forward strand.
CCGGCACAGGGAGGCTTTGCGACGGCACTCGACAATGTGTTGGGCCGCGCCGCGCTGCCGTCAGTGGGCTTCGATACGCGCGAGCGCGCGGTGCTGATGCGCGACGACAGCGACGACGATTATCTCGACCGCGCGCTCGGCAAAAAGAAAATCCGCGATCTGGCGCGGCAACGCCGCCGACTCGCCGAATACGGACCGGTCGCGTTCTCAGTCGCCACCGGCCACGACAATATCGGCGCGGCGGTCAATGAATTTCTCGCGCTGGAGGCCGCCGGATGGAAGGGCCGCTCCGGCTCCGCCGTGGTGCAGCAGGCCGACATCCGCGCCTTCCTGCATGGCGCGGTCGGCACGCTCGCCGTCAACGGCAACGCGCTCGTGGTGCGCCTTACGGTCGGCGAGAAGCTGGTCGCGGGCGGCATCCTGCTGGTGAATGGCGATACCGCATGGTTCTGGAAGATCGCTTACGACGAAGCTTTCGCACCGTGCTCGCCGGGCATTCTGCTCGCCGCCGCCGTCACCGAAAGCCTGCTGGCCGATCACAGCATCGCCCGCACCGATTCCTGCGCCAGCGCCGACCATTCGATGATGGACAAGCTCTGGCGCGACCGTCTGCCGCTGACCGACCGGCTGATCGGCCTGCGCCCCGACGCGCCGTTTGCCATGGCGGCCCGCCTCGAAAAGCTGCGCCGCAGCGCCATCGCGGCCGCCAAGAGCACGCGCGATTTGTTGCGAAGACGCTAAAGATCTCCGCGTTTGCGGGAGAACTCGTAGGGTGGGCGAAGCGAAGCGCGCCCACCATTGCTGCGCACAATCTAACGCGAACGAAGAAGACGCGTGGGCGCGGCGCTTCGCGCCTTCGCCCACCCTACGCGCCGCTATTGGCGATGCACAGCACGCACACGCTCAAGCCTTATCCCGCAGCAGCCGGCGGATCACCTTGCCGGTGGTGGTCATCGGCATCTCGTCGATGAACGTCACCTCGCGCGGATATTCGTGCGCCGACAGCCGCGTACGCACATAGCCTTGGATTTCCGTCGCCAGCGCTTCGCTCGGCGCAACGCCGGGCTTGAGCACAATGAAGGCCTTGACGATCTCGGTGCGCAACTCGTCCGGCTTGCCTACGGCGGCGGCCAGCAGCACCGCCGGGTGGCCGATCAGGCAATCCTCGATCTCGCTGGGGCCGATCCGATAACCGGCCGACGTGATCACGTCGTCGTCGCGGCCGACGAAGCCGACATAACCCTCTTCATCGACCACGCCCTGGTCGCCGGTCGTCATCCAGTCGCCGATGAACTTGGCATCGGTCGCCGCCTGGTTTTCCCAGTATTGCAGGAACATCACCGGGTTCGGTCGCCGCACCGCGATCTGTCCGACCTCACCGGGTGCGCACACGCTGCCATCCTGTCGGATTACCGCAACTTTATGCCCGGGCACTGGCTTGCCGACCGCGCCCGGCTTCGACACGCCGAGCATTGCGCACGACGCCAGGACCAGATTGCATTCGGTCTGGCCATAGAATTCGTTGATGGTCAGGCCGAACGCCGCCTTGCCCCATTCGAACGTCTCGGCGCCAAGCGCCTCGCCGCCGGAGCCTATGCTGCGCAGGCGTATGTCGTGACGCCCGCGCGGCGGCGGCGCGGCGCGCAGCATGCGCAGCGCGGTCGGCGGAATGAAGGCGTTGCGCACGCCGTGCGTCGCCATCAGATCGAACGCGCGCTCGGGATCGAACTTGTCGAACCGATACGACACCACCGGCACGCCGCAGCGCAGGCTCGGCAGCAGGCAGTCGAGCAGTCCGCCGGCCCAGGCCCAGTCGGCCGGGGTCCAGAACCGGTCGCCGGGCTGCGGGAAAAAATCGTGCGGCAGTTCGATGCCCGGCATGTGGCCGATCAGCACCCGGTGCGCATGCAACGCACCCTTCGGCGGCCCGGTGGTGCCGGACGTGTAGATCATCATGGCCGGATCGTCGGCCGATGTATCGACCGGCCTGAACTGCGACGAGGCGCGTGACAGCGCGTCGGCATAGCCCAGCGCGCCCTCGCCCGGTCCGTCGACGCAGAGCACAAATGACAGCTCCGGCAGGTCGGCGCGGATCTCGCGGATTTTCGCCACGCCCTGCGCATTGGTGATCAGCGCCTTGGCGCCGGCATTGCCCAGCCGATACTTCAGCGCATCGACACCGAACAGCAAGGCGAGCGGCAGCGCCACCGCGCCGGCCTTGTAGGTGGCGACATGCGCGGCCACGACCTCGGGCATCTGCGGCAGCAGGATCGCGACGCGGTCGCCGCGCCCGATGCCATGTGCCGTCAGCACATTGGCCAGCCGGTTCGAGACCTCGGACAGCGCGCCATAGCTGATCTCGTCGACGCCGCCACCCGGTCGGACATGCAGGATGGCCAGCCGGCCGGGCTCGCGCGCCGCCCAGCGTTCACAGACGTCGATGCCGATATTGTACCGATCGGGCACGGCCCAGCGGAAATCGCGGACCAGCGCGTCGTAGTCGCGGGCGTCGGGCAGGGTTCGGATCACCGGCATCGGCCGGCACGCTAGCCTTTAGCCGCCAGGATGTGAACCGGGACGGCTCAAAAACACGATCAGAATCAACAATCTGGGCCGAACACCCGCGGCGCCGGACACTGACCCGCATGGCGGGCACCAAATGCCCTTCGGGTATGCGTTCGCCATGATGAATTTTTAACGGTAACGCCAGCAAACCCCATGTCTCACGGACATTTTCACTCCGTGGTGGCGTTTCATACGTAGATATCGGGGCACATTACGATCCCCAAATCCGGAGACTCCCATGCGTCACGACGGCGTCCTGACCGATTTCGAGCCCCGGCATGCCGACCTGTTCGGCCGCCATACCGTCAATCTCGGCCACCGCATGCATGAATCGCCGCTGTTCACCGACGCGGCGCTGGCGCGGCTGATCGAGAAGGCGCCCAAGGGCAGCTACCACGTCAACACCATGGACCCGACCACACACGATCCGCGCACAAGACGCGAAGGCGAGATCGTCGGGCTGTCGGGCATGGAAGCGCTGGACGCGGTGCGCCGCGGCCGTATCTGGATCCTGATGCAGAATCCGGGCGACATCGATCCGGCCTATGCCGACATGCTCAACGACATCTATGCCGAGTTCGAAGACCGCGTGCCGAGCCTCGAGACCTTCAAGCACAAGATGAGCATCCTGATCTCGTCGCCGAAGGTGCAGGTCTATTATCACGCCGATACGCCCGGCCAGACGTTGTGGCAGGTGCGCGGCGTCAAGAAGGTCTATCTCTATCCCAACACAGCACCGTTCCTACCGCAGGACCGGATGGAGAAGATCGTGCTCGGCGAAGCGCACGAGATCAGCCTGGACTATCAGCCGTGGTTCGACGAATACGCCGAGGTGATCGACCTGGAGCCCGGCCGCATGCTGCATTGGCCGCTCAACGGTCCGCATCGCGTCGTCAATCACGACTGCCTTAATGTCTCGTTCACGACCGAGCATTGGACCACCGAACTGCGCAACCAGTATCTGGTGAACTACGCCAACGGCATCGTCCGCCGCTACGCGCCAAACGCGCGGCTGTCGCCATCGATCGAAGGACCGGCGGCCTGGGCCAAGTTCGGCTTCGCGGCTGCCGTGAAGCTGACCGGCCTGCAGAAGGCGCGCCGCAAGAGCTTCGACATCGACTTCCGGGTCGATCCGATGGCGCCGTTCAGCGTACGCAACATCGACGCCTACGCGAAAGTGAGATGATGTGACCGCCGCGCTGTCCGTCGATCGATCGTTCTCGTTTGCGGGCGCCGCTGCGCGCCCGCACGCGGACGATTATCGGGTGGCGCGGCTCACCACACTCGAAGCGCTCGAAGCGCTCGCCATTGAGTGGACCGCGCTCGAAGCCAAGACCAGGCGGGCGGCGTTCTTTCAGTCGGCCGCGTGGTCGCTCGCGACCTGCCGTCCGCTGACCGGGCAGACCGAAACCACGGACGTTCTGGTGTTCGCGGTGTATCGCGGGCTCGACCTGGTCGCGGTCGCGCCGTTCAAGATCATCTCTCGCGGACCGGTGCGGCTCGCGGTCGACCTGACCGACCCGTTCGGACAATACGGCGACGTGCTGATCGCGGACGATGCCGATGCATCGACCATCATGACGCAGGTGCTCGTCGCGCTGCGCGACACGCCGGATCTCGACGGGTTGCTGATGCGCCGGGTGCGGATCGATTCGCCGGCGCGGCATATGCTCGACCTCGGTGGCTTCAAGGCCAGCGCGGCCGATGGCGCGCCTTATGTCGACCTGCGCCCCTATGCGTCGTTCGATGACTATCACGCCAGCGTCAACGTCAAGACCCGCAAGAATCTGCGCAATCTGCGTAACCGCATGGCGCGCGGCGCGCCCGTCACCCATCGGGTGATGGACAATGACGACATCTCTAAAGTGATCGCGGAAAGTTTCGAGGGCCGGCTGCGCTGGCTCGAACAGCAGGGCCTGCCGTCCACCGCGTTCGACGATCCGGTATTCCGGGCCTTCGTCGAGCGGATCGGCGAACTGGGACGGCGCGGCGAGCTCGCGCTGCTGGCCATGGGCCTGTATTGCGGCGACGTGCCGGTGTCGCTGCAATGGGGCTTCGTGCATCGCGGCCGGTACTACGCCTATATCGCCGCACGTAATCCGGACTACGACGCGTACAGTCCGGGCCGCATCCATCTGGAAGAGGTGATCCGCACCTGCCACGCCCGTGGCATCGAGGTCTGCGATTTCCTCGCGCCCGGCGCGCGTTACAAGTTTACCTGGACCGACGACGCGACGGAAGTGCTCGACATCGCGGTGCCGTTCTCGTTCAAGGGCCGGCTGCTGCTCGACCTGTGGAATCGGCGGCTGCGGGTCGCCGCCAAGGCGATCTATGCGCAACTGCCGCCGTCGCTGCGCCAGACCGTGCTGCGCCTGCTCCGCCGCGCGCCACATACGGCCGCGCCGCAGGAAGCCGCGTAGGCGCGCTCCAAACTTCCTCTTGCTCCGCCGTGAATTCTGCTATCCCGTTCGCGCGCGTAACATCGCCGAGCAAGGACTTTCGCATGACGAAACCGATTCAAATCCGCATGGGCGGCTATGGCCCTTCGACCACCTGTTTCAGCCAATCGCTCAAGCGCATCGGCGACCGCCTGGAAGCGCAGTTCGGTAACCGGATCGACGTCAAGTACGTCTGGAACATCATGGATATCGGCTATCGGGCCGACGATATCCTCTGGCTGGTCGAAGAGGGCCTGCTGACGCTCGGCTATCAGTCGTCGAGCTATTTGAGCGACCGGGTGCCGGAGCTCGGCTTCGTCGATCTGCCGTTCCTGTTTCACACCAACGACGAAGCGCGCGGCGCGGTCGACGGCGCGCTCGGCCAGCACCTGTCGCGAAAGATCGAAGAGAAGACCAACTACCGCATTCTCGGCTATTTCGAGAACGGCTTCCGTCAGGTCTCGAACAAAGTGCGGCCGATCCAACAGCCGTCCGACATGAACGGCATGAGCATCCGCGTACTGCCGAGCGACGTGCAGAAGCGCACCTTCGAATTGCTCGGCGCCGACCCAAGGCGGCTGGACCTGACCGAAGCGATCGCCATGATCACAGCCGGCACCATCGACGCGCAGGAAAACCCGCTGGCAAACACCGTAACCTATGGCGTGCACACGCTGCACCGCTATCACACCATCACCAATCACTTCTATGTCTCGCGGCCGATCTTCCTGCACCGCACCGCGTTTGATTCCTGGCCGGCCGATCTACAAGCCGCGATGCGCGAGGCCGTACAGGAAGCCGTGCTGTGGCAGCGCGATCAGGCCGTGGTCGAGGACAAGGACGCCCGCCGCGCCATCGAACAGCAGGGCTGCGAGATCGTCGAACTGTCGGCCGACCAACATGCGGCGTTTGCCAAGGCCGTGCAGCCGCTGCTCGACGAGTCGCGGGGCGTGTATGGGCCTGAGATGTTCAAGATGATTGGGAAGTGACGGCGAAGTCCAAGCCACCTGCACCACTCCGCCCTCATCCTGAGGAGCCCGTCGAAACGAAGTGAGACGGGCGTCTCGAAGGATGGGGCGGCCACATGGTTCGAGACGCGCTCCAAGAGGAGCGCTCTTCACCATGAGGCCGATCAAGTCAGCATTAGATCACCGCGGCTTGTCGTCCGGCGCGGCCAGGATCAGCGTCCAGAACACTTTGTACTTGGAGTTGGGCGCATAGACCGCCGCGATGCCAAGGCGGGTGACGCCCTTGTGCAGCATGTTGGCGCGGTGCGGCGCGGATTCGCGCCAGCCCGAGAACGCTTCCGCCAGCGTGTGATAGCCGGCCGAGATGTTCTCGACCGCCGCCGTGGCGTCGTAGCCGGATTCCTTGATCCGCTGTGGGAAGGGCTTGCCGAGATTGTGGTCGAGCTTGTCGCGCGCCACCATGGTCCTCGTGTGGGCCATCGCCAGCCGGGTCAGTTCGGGATCCGCCGTCACCGCGCCCAGCCCGTTGTTCTGCCGATACCCCGAAATCATCGAAGCCGCCGACGCGACATCGACCTCGACATTGGCCTTGGCCATGCTGTCGTAAAAGGTCGGCTGCCCGGGCGGCGGGTCGCGGTCGGCGGCGCAGGCGCCGAGCCCGAGGCCAACGAGGGCCAAGGCAAAAAGACGGAACAGCGGCATGGAATCTCCGATTCGGGGCAATCTTTGAGCGGTCGCATTGTCGGACGGCGAACCGGCGCCCACTTCGCCTGACAATGCTCTATCTCGGAGCTAATTGTGAATTGGTGAAGGCCGATCAGGTCACGGCGGCCGATGGTTCCGGCGGCTGGCCATCCCGCCAGCGCAATTCGCGCTGCGCGAACGGGATCTCGATACCGGCCTCCCGAAACCGGCGCAGCACGACAAAATGCAGGTCGCTGCGGACCGTCAGGGCAAAACTGATATTGGCCAGATAGCAGCGCAGCTCGAAATCCAGCGTCGATTCGCCGAAGTTCAGGAACAGCGCCTGCGGCGGCGGGGTTTGCAGCACCTGCGGGTGCTCGCGGGCACAGGCCAGCAGTACCTCGCGCACCTTCTCGGGATCGGAGTCATAGGCCACTCCGACCTTTACGGTCACGCGCCCGGTGGTATTGGCATGCGTCCAGTTCTTGACCACGCCGGTGATGAATTCCGAATTCGGGATGATGACACTGGCGCGCTCGAAGGTCTCGATCTCGGTGGCCCGCACACTGATCTTGCGCACATAGCCTTCCTCGTTCTTCACCACGACCCAGTCGCCGACCCGAATCGGCCGCTCCGCCAGCAGGATCAGGCCGGACACGAAGTTCGAGACGATCGATTGCAGCCCGAAGCCGATGCCGACCGACAGCGCGCCGGCGATGAACGCGATTTTTTGCAAGTCGATGCCAAGCTCGGCCAACACGATCGCCACCACCGCGATGGCGCCCGCATAGCCGAACAGTGCCGACACCGAATGCTGCAATCCGGGTTCCAGTCCGGCGCGCGGTAGCAGGCGCGTGCGCAGCCAATGCTGAATGCCGCGCACCACCAGGATGCCGACGAACAGCAGCGCGACGGCGCCGAGAATCGTGGTGAGCGAAATCGTGATCTCGCCGACCCGGAAGCCGAACAGCGCCTGACGCATCGAGCCGAAGACGTCGGTCGCGACGATGCCCCACGGACCAAGCAGTGGGATCACAGCCAGCATCACCAGCAGAATGCGCAGCACCGCCGACAGCAGCGTGCCGATCAGTTCGACGCCGCGCGCCTTCAACCCGAACATCGCGGCCAGCGCCCGGCCGCCCGGCGCGTCGCCGGCCAATTGTTCGTCGAACAGCGCGTTGACAAAGACGAGGCCGATATACAGCAGCCCGCCGATCGCCAGTACGACCAGCAGGCGCCCGGCCAGGAACGCCGCGAAGCCGACATAGCCGGCGACCAACGCCGCAACAATTCCGACAACCAGTAACCAAGCAACGGCGCGCAGCCATTGCAGCCGCGGATCGGCGTCGGGCCGCGACGGATCCGGCCGCAGCCGCAACAGCAGATGTGCCAGCAGCGCGGCGACCAGCACCGACAGAAGAGCGCTGGTCGCGACGGTCAGGACCACCGGCGCGAACAGCGTCTGGTGCAGCACGTTGAGGAAGACCACGAGGCCTAGAATCCGGCCGCCCCAGACCAGATGGTCGCGCAGCAGCCGGGCCGCCCGGTCATCGAGCGCGATCAATCGGCGCTGCGGCATTTCGGGGGCGAACAGCGCCTCGCCGACACCGCGGCCGAAACTGGCGATGGCGAGGCCGCCGACCAAACCGAAGCCGATCGCCGAAAGCCGCGATGGCAGCAGGTTCAGGGCATCCAACGTCATCACGCCGGCCAGCACCAAGGCCGGCAGAGTCAGCACGATGCGGGCGAACATCAGCAGCGCGCTCAGCGCGCGGCCAAAGCGCGAAGCGCTGGCCTCACCGGCGCGTTCGCGTCGCGCCGACCAGCGCCGCAGCAGTGCCACGGCCGTGGTAGCGCCGATCAGCGTCACCAGCACCGCGAACAGGCTGACGAAGCCGCCATTGAGCCGCAGGAATGCCACCCAGGTCCGGCCCAATTCGGCGATGTCGCGACCATCCTCGACCGAAGCCCTGGCTGTCGCCGACCAGAAGGCCGGATCGAGCACGCTGGACTGCCGGGTGAGCAATTGCCGCGTGAAGTTGGCGCGGCGCCGTTCGACGATTCGCTCGCCGATCTCGTCGGCGCGGAGTGACAGCAGCCTGGCCTGCTTGAGGGTGGCGTCGAGTTCGCCGCGCAGTCTGTCCAGTCTGGCACGCTCCGCCGCGATGGCCGGAGCTTCGGGTGCCGCCCCGGCGGCCGGTGCCGCGCCGAGCTGCTTCAACTCCGTCTCGGCCTGAACGAGGCGCGGCTGCAGCGTTTCGATGCGCGAGCGCAGTTCGTCGCGCAGCTTGGCTATTTCTTCGCGCCATTCGTCGAGCTGACCATCGGACACCGATTCGGCACGCGTCGTGCCACCGATACGGTCCAGCGTCGCCACGATGGCATCCAAGCCGGACGAATTTTGTTCCGCCGACGCGGCCGGTGACGGTCGCGTGGGGGCTGGCGTCCCGGATGACGGTGTCGAAGCCGGGGGCGTCTGCGCCGCAGCCGAACCGGCCCAGACCGCAAATACTGCGACGGCGACGACCGCGTGCGCGAATCCCCGCAACCGGCGCATGTATTGGATCGGCTGTCGCATCATGGCACTCCTGACGGTGCGCTCGTCCCGCACGCTACACACGGTGTCAAGCCACTCATCGTGGCTATCGTTCACGGCACTATCCCCACATCATGGCACATGGTGAAAGCGGAAAGCGCGGAACCGCCCAACATTGCCGCAGCGCGACCACCATCGGAAGGCTAGCGTGCGGCAGAATGGTCCTCTAGACTTTGCCCAACGACGATCAAAAACGAAAAATGGGAGGACACACGATGTCCAGCGAAGCGACCGCCACCTCCTCGTCATCCGGCCATCCGAAATCCGCACATGCGGAAGCCGCCCGAACCCCGGGCGCTACGCGCGCGGGACCCGGCGAGTACCTGTTCGATCTCGGCACCGTCAATCACATCATGGGCGGCCCGGCCTATTCGACCGCCAACGGCTCCTGCATCGAAGGCGACCGCATGATGGTGGCGCTGATGCGCATGCCGGCCGGCACCGGCGCGGAACCCCACGCCCATCCGAACGAGCAGTGGATCTACATCATGGAAGGGACGTTCCGGGCCACGATCGGCGGCAAGCAGATCGACGCTAAAGCGGGCTCGGTGATCTACATCCCGTCCAACACGCTGCATTCCGGCAAGGCGACGCCGGACGGCGACGTGGTGTTCTTCACCGTGAAGGATGCCTCCCACGGCCTGCACGGCATCAAGGCAGCGTAACCGCCCGACGATCTATTCCATGACTGAGCGCGGCACAGGTCCCGACAGAGGGCCGTCGCGGACCATAACCAGGAGGAAAACATGAAGCGATTGAGTGCCGTTGTATTGGCCGTCGTCGGTCTCGCATGCGGGACCGTGTCCGCGAACGCGCAGGACAAATATCCGTCCAAGCCCGTCAAGATTCTCGTGCCCTATGCGCCGGGCGGCGCCACCGACATCGTCGCACGCATCATCGGCGAGCAGATGCGCCAGAGCCTCGGCCAGAATTTCGTGGTCGAGAACAAGCCGGGCGCGTTCGGCATTATCGCGATCGAGGAAATGGCTCGCTCGAAGCCGGACGGCTACACGCTGATGGTCGGCAACGTCTCGACCAATGCGATCACGCCGGTCATTTTCCCGACCAAGTTCAAGATCAACTACGAGAAGGACATTGTTCCGGTCGGCCGGCTGGTCGACATTCCGGAATTCCTGCTGGTCACCACAACCAACAATTTCCCGCCCAAGACCCACGCCGAACTGGTCGACTATGCCAAGCAGAACAAGGGCAAGGTGCGCTACGGCACTGTCGGCGTCGGCAGCTATCCGCATTACGACATGGCGTATTACGCCAAGAAGACCGGCGATCTCGACATGATCGCGATCCACAACAAGGCGGGCGCGTCCGGCGTGATTAAGGACATGATGGCCGGCGACGCCCAGGCCGCGTTCCTCAACGTCGCCTCGACGGCCGGCATGATCAAGTCCGGCAATCTGCGGCCGCTGGCGCTGGTCAACGAAACCCGCCTGCCGGAATATCCGGACGTGCCGACCATGAAGGAAATTGGCCTGCCGGACGTTGGCACGCTGGCCTGGCAGGCAATGTTCGCGCCCGCCGGCACTCCGAAGGAAGTGCTGGAGATCCTGCAGAAGGCTTCCACCGCCGCAATGCAGACCCCGGCCGCGCAGGATGCGTTCAAGAAGCAGAACTTCAACGTCGTGCCGCACAAAACGCTGGACGAGGCCAAGACCTGGCTCGCCGGCGAACTCGCGCAGTGGAAGAAGATCACCAACGAAGTGAAGATCGAGATCACGGACTAAGCCGGTCTTTTACGTTGATCCATAGCGGGCGGGATGAGGAATCCCGCCCGTCTCCGTAACTTCGGACGCACTACATGAAACATGATCCCCAGGCCTTCGCGACGCCGTCCGGCATCCTGATCGAGAAGGACGTCGACGTCCCGATGCGCGACGGCGCGCGGCTCAAGGCCGATGTATTCCGGCCCAAGGGCACCGACAAGGTGCCGGCGATTCTCAATCTTGGGCCGTATCAGAAAGACAAACTATGGGTGCCGCCGCCGAATCTCGAGGAGGCGGCGAATCCATATATGAACTGGGAGACCGTGAACCCGGAATGGTGGGTGCCGAAAGGCTACGCGGCGGTGCGGGTCGATGGCCGCGGCAGCGGCCAGTCGCCCGGACAGTGCGAACCGTGGTCGCTCGCCGAATCGATCGATTTCTACGACGCTATCGAATGGGCCGCCGCGCAGCCGTGGTGCAACGGCAATGTCGGGCTGTCGGGGATTTCCTATTTCGCCATCAACCAATGGTTCGTCGCCAACCATTCGCCGCCGTCGCTCAAGGCGATCATTCCGTGGGAAGGCTTCGCTGATCTGTATCGCGACGCCGTGTTCCATGGCGGCATTCTCAGCCTGTTCATGCCGAACTGGTTTGTCGCGCATCTGATGCATCATCTGGTCGGCCGCGCCTCGCAGATTCATCCGGACGCGTGGCAGAAGAACACGCTGCATTTCTGGCTGAGCAACAGCCTGGACAGCGGCGCGTTCAAGGGTTCGCAGGCGCAATGGGACAAGATCACCGTGCCGTTCCTGTCGGTCGGCAACTGGTCCGGCATGGCGCTGCATCTGCGCGGCAATACCGAAGCCTTCATGCGCTCGCCGTCGAAGCACAAGAAGCTGCGCATGCAAGCCGGCACCCACGTGCATCCGTTCTACGCCGAGGAAGCTCGCGCCGATCAGATCCGGTTCTTCGATCATTGGCTGAAGGGCATCGACAACGGCGTGATGGACGAGCCGCCGGTCAAGCTGGCGATCCGCAAGGGCCATGACGAAATCGAGTGGCGGCACGAAAGCGAATGGCCGATCGCCCGCACCCAATGGACCAAATATCACTTCGACCTGTCTGACCCGCAGCCCGACGGCACGCCGCAGACAGGCGGCCTGGTGCTCGACAAACCCGCGGCTTCAACCGCGCGCAGCTATAAGGCGACCGGGCTAGGCTCGATGGGATCGACCTCGGCAGCTTCGTCGCAAGTGATGGGCGGCGGCATCAAGCCCGGTATGGGCGTCGCGCTGGAAACGCCGCCGCTCGCCGAAGATGTCGAAGTCACCGGACCGCTCGCCGCCGTTCTCTGGGTGTCGAGCTCGACCGAGGACATGGATCTGTTTCTTACGTTGCGCAATTTCGATGCCGACGGCAACGAAGTGCTGGAGACCGGCCAGCAGGGCGCGCCGGTGCCGGTCGCCAAGGGCTGGCTGCGGGCGTCGCACCGCGAACTCGATCCTGAGCTGACGCTGCCGCATCGGCCGTATCACAAGCATCAGCGCCGGCTGTATCTGACGCCGGGCGAGATCGTGAAGGTCGAAGTCGAGATCTGGCCGACCTCGATGGTGTTCAAAAAGGGCCACCGCATCCGGCTCGACGTGCAGCCGCGCGACGGCGCCGGCAGCGCGTCCTACATGCATTACCACGCCGACTACAACACCGGCACCAACACCATCCATTCCGGCGGCGAGCACGAATCCTATCTGCTGCTGCCGGTCATTCCGGCCAAATAGACACCGATACCAAAGGACGGCCAGATGAGCAGCCAAGACGGCAACGCCGCCACCGCATCGCCCCTGCTCGGTCTGTTGCGGCGCAAGAATGTGCTCGCCGGTCTGTTCTTCATCGGCGTCGCCGTGTTCGGCCTGTGGCTGTCGCGCAATTATTCGATCGGCACCGCAACCCGCATGGGCACTGGCTATGTGCCGCGGCTGCTGCTGTGGCTGCTGCTGGTGCTGGGCGGCGGCGTGCTGGTGCAGGGCCTGCGCGCCGCGCGAGAGGACATGTTCCCGCAGCCCGGCGGCATCTTGCGGTTCTGGCCGCTGGTCGCCGTGACGCTGGCCATGGTGGCGTTCGGCCTCGCGCTGGAGCGACTGGGTCTCGTCATCGCCGTCGCACTGCTGCTCGGCATCGGCAGTCTCGCCGAGCGCAATCTGCGGCTCTGGGAAACCGTCGCCGCGACCGTGCTGCTGATCCTGCTGTCGTGGCTGATCTTCATCCTCGGCCTCGGGCTGGCGATCCCGCTCTGGCCGGTGTGGTAGTCACATGGAACTGCTCGACAATCTGTACATCGGTCTCGGCGTCGCCCTGCAGCCGATGAATTTGCTGTTCGCCTTGATCGGCTGCCTGATCGGCACACTGATCGGCGTGCTGCCCGGTATTGGACCGATCGCCACCATCGCGATGCTGCTGCCGCTGACGTTCCACGTCGAGCCGACCGCCGGCCTGATCATGTTGGCTGGCATCTTCTACGGTGCGCAATATGGCGGCTCGACCACGGCGATCCTGGTCAACCTGCCGGGCGAGACTTCCTCGGTCGTCACCTGCATCGACGGCCACCAGATGGCCCGGCAAGGCCGGGCGGGCGCCGCGCTGGCTATCGCCGCATTGGGCTCATTCTTCGCCGGCACCGTGGCCACCATGGTGATTGTGCTGTTCGCGCCGCCGCTCGCCAAGATCGGAGCTTCCTTTGGCGCGCCGGAATATTTCTCGTTGATGGTGCTCGGCCTGATCGCCGCCGTAGTGCTGGCGCATGGCTCGGTGCTCAAGGCCATCGCGATGATCGTGCTTGGCCTGCTGCTCGGGCTGGTCGGCACCGACGGCAATAGCGGCGGCACCCGATTTACGTTCGGCATCAACGAACTGACCGACGGTTTGGATTTTGCCGTGATGGCCATCGGTGTGTTCGGGCTGGGCGAGATCATCTCCAACCTGATGCAGCCGTCTGCCGAACGCTCGGTGCTGACTCAGAAGATTACGTCACTCTGGCCGACGCGCGACGATTTCCGCCGCGCCTGGCCGGCGGTGCTGCGCGGCACTGCGCTGGGCTCGATCCTGGGCATCCTGCCGGGCGGCGGCGCGGCGCTATCGTCGTTCGCGGCTTATGTGCTGGAGAAGAAAGTCTCGAAGACTCCGTCGCAATTTGGCAAGGGCGCGGTCGAGGGCGTCGCCGGCCCGGAATCGGCCAACAATGCCGGCGCGCAGACCTCGTTCATTCCGATGCTGACGCTCGGCCTGCCCGGCAATGCCGTGATGGCGTTGATGATCGGCGCGATGACGATCCACGGCATCCAGCCCGGCCCGCAGGTGATGACCGAACGGCCGGCGCTGTTCTGGGGCATGATCGCCTCGATGTGGGTCGGCAATCTGATGCTGGTCATCATCAACCTGCCGCTGATCGGCGTGTGGGTGCAGCTTCTCAAACTGCCTTACCGGTTCCTGTATCTATGCATCCTGCTGTTCTGCGCCATCGGCGTGTACACCATCAGCAACAGCGCCTCGGCCGTGATGATCGCCGCGTTCTTCGGCGTGTTCGGCTACATGTTCGCGCGGTTGGAATGCGAGCCGGCCCCGATGGTGCTCGGCTTCGTGCTCGGCCCGCTGATGGAAGAGAATTTGCGCAAGGCGATGACGGTGTCGAGCGGCGACCCGATGATCTTCTTCCAGCGGCCGATCAGCTTGGTGCTGCTGATTCTGGCGACGGTCCTGCTGATCATCGTGGCGATGCCAAACATCCGCTCCAAGCGCGAAGAGGCGTTCCAGGAGGGGTGAGGCTCGTCAGAGCCCGCGGCTCTTTCCTTCTCCCCGTTCTTACGGGGAGAAGGTGCGCGCAGCATTCGCGGTACCTTCAGAATCAGTTCGACTTCACGTGCAACGCCCGCCAAATCCGCTCCGCCGTCGCCGGCATTTCCAGCGTCGCGGCGGCTGCCTTGGGTAACGCATCCGCGATGGCGTTCATGATCGCGCACGGCGCCGCCGTGGTGCCGGCCTCGCCGGTGCCTTTGACGCCGAGCGGATTGGTGGTGCACGGCACCACCACCTGCGCGGTCTGGATCATCGGCATCACGTCGGCACGCGGCATCGCGTAATCCATGAACGAACCGGACAGCAATTGTCCGCTCTGCGGATCGTACACCACGGCTTCGGTCAGTGCCTGTCCAAGGCCTTGCGCGATGCCGCCATGGACCTGAGCTTCCAGGATGGTCTCGTCCAACACATTGCCGGCATCGCCGACCGCCACATAGGACACGATCTCCAGTGTGCCGGTGTCGGGATCGATCTCGACTTCGGCGATGTGGCAGCCGTTCGGGAAGGTCGACGGCACCTTGGCGGCGCCGCGTGTGTTCATGCCCTCGCTGATCACCCCGGAGCGCACCAGTTCGCCGGCCCGCTCAGCCACTTCGAAGATCGAAATCTCGCGACCGGTATCGCCGACCTTGAACTGCCCGGCCGCATAGACGATGTCGGCCTCGTTGGCCTGCAGCAGCAGCGCGGCGACATGGCGGCCCTTCTCGATGGTGGCCTCGACCGTACGCACGATGGCGCTGCCGACCATGAAGGCGGAGCGCGACGCGACCGCGCCGAAGCCCGGCACGTCGCGGATCGAATCGCCATGGGTGATTTCAATATCGGTCTCGGCAATGCCCAGGAGGTTGGCGGCGACGCGGCGGAACACGGTCTTGTGGCCCTGGCCCTGCGAGGTCGCGCCGATGCTGACCTGCATTTTTCGATCCGACGTGAACACGATGCCGGCGGCCTCGTCCGGCACCGCGCCGGCGATCTCCAGGAAGCAGCCAATGCCGAAACCGCGCAGCTTGCCGGCCTTGCGAGCCTGTTTGCGCCGCGCCGGAAAGCCGGCATGGTCGGCGCGGATCAGCGCCTGCTCGAAGATCGCTTTGAAATCGCCGCTGTCATACTGGCTGCCGAACGGCGTGGTGTACGGCATCTGGTCCGTGCCGATCAGGTTACGCCGACGCAGTTCGACCGGATCGATGCCAGTGACGGTGCCGGCGACATCGATCAGACGCTCCATCAGATAATTGGCTTCCGGCCGGCCAGCGCCGCGATACGGCCCGATTGGCACCGTGTTGGTCAGCAGGCAGCGGGTATGCACGCTGGCGCGCGGAATGTCGTAGACGCTTGGCAAGCAGCCGGAGACGTGCACGGTCGAGCAGAAGTGGCCAACACCCGTGACGTAAGCGCCGAGATTGGCCGTGCCCTCGATCCGCAATGCGAGAAACTTGCCGCGCCGGTTCAGCGCGAGTTCGGCGTGCCAATCCGAATCGCGGCCCTGGTTGTCGCTGACAAAGGCTTCGGAGCGCGTACATGCCCAGTGCACCGGACGGCCAAGTTGCTTGGCCGCATGCAGCAGCGCGATATATTCCGGATAGCCGGACGCCTTCATGCCGAAGCCGCCGCCGACATCCTCGTTGGTGACATGGAGCTGGTTCGGCTTCACGCCGAGCGCTTCGCTGACCTGGGCGCGCACGCCGGCGACGCCCTGCGTGCCGACGCGCAATTGATACATTTCCTTCGCGACGTCGTAGCTGGCCGACGCGACGCGCGGCTCCATGGTGGCCGCGACCAGACGCTGATTGACGATCTCGACGCGCGCGATGTGCACCGCCTCGTTGAAGATCTTCTCGATCGCGGCCTTGTTCTTGCCGTCCGGGTCGGCCGGGGCTTCCCAGTCGAACGCGATGTTACCAGACGCCTCGGGCCAGAGCTGCGCCGCCTCCGCCTTCGCGGCGTCGCGCGCTTCGACGACGGGGATCAGCGTCTCGTAATCGATCTGCACCAGTTCAGCCGCGTCCTCGGCGGCGGCGCGGGTCTGCGCGACGATCAGCGCGACCGGTTCGCCGACATACATCGCGCGGTCTTCCGCCAGCACCGGGCGGTGCGGCCCATACACCATCTTGCCGCCGCGTCCCGGCATCGGATGCGGATGGGTGACCGAATGATAATGCGTCGCAGCGAGATCGGCCGCAGTCAGCACCGCGAGCACACCGGGCGCCGCTTTGGCGGCTGACACATCGACGCTCACGATACGGGCGAAGGCATGCGGAGAGCGCAGGAACACGGCGAAAGCCGCGCCGTCCGGCCGAACATCATCGCCGTAGCGGCCGAGCCCGCGCACCAGCGCATCGTCCTCGACCCGGCCGGTCCAGGCCTCACGTTTGGCGACCATCGGTGCGTTCATGGATGTCCCCCGGCTAGCTGGCAGCTTCTTGTTACCAGCTATAGGCCAAGAGACAACCGTTCAGACGAAGGCCTTCGGCTTCGGGTAAAGGCCCTCGATCTGTCCCACCAGATGAGCCACGGCCTCCGGCCCCCCGAGCGCGCCCGCGCAGGCCGCCAGCAGGCCGTCGGCGGCCGGGGCGCCGGCCGCATTCCCGACGAAGCGGCGGAATTTGGCTTCGAGGTCAGCCCCGGACAGCGGCCGGGTCGGCTCGCCCGGCACGGCCAGCACCAGCCGCTCATGCGTCGCCTCCGCGGTGCGGACCGTGATACGTGCCGGCCACGTCGTCGGATAATGCGCCAGCAGGGCTTCATCGGCCGCGACCGTGACCTTGGCCATGAAGGCCTGCACGTCCTTCGACAGAGACGCCGGGGTCTGGCCGATATCATATTCGGCGTCCGGATCGCAGGCCGCGATAGCGAGATGATACGGCAGGCTCGTGAGGTACGAGGCGCGGTCGCCCGGTGTGACGCCATGGGCGGTCATTTTCAGATAGGGCGGCGGCACCGAGACCTCGACCGATTGGATCTGCGCCGGCAGAACGCCGTCCGCCAAAATTTCCTTCAGCCCCTGCGTGGCCGCCATGGTCTGGCGCGCCGCGCACCACGGCTTGAACGCGGCTTCGTCGAGCGCGAAACTTTTTCCGAGACCGTTGGTGAATATTCCAAGGTTTGGCGTGATGCCGAAGGTGCCGTGCAGAAAGCCGCTTTCAAGCAGGTTTGTGTCCGATGTGAAACCGGCCTGCGCGGCCCTGGCCGCCACCAGCCCATTGCGGGCGGCCTGCGCGACCGCGAACCAGCGCGAGGTCGTCGTTGCATTGTGATGACCGACACCGGGCGCCGCGAAAGTCAGCGCCAGTGCCAGCGCATGCGCGGTCTGGCGCGCATCGAGGCCGAGCAGCCGTGAGGCCACCGCCGCGACGCCTAATGGCGCGCCGAAATAGGTCGGCCAGATGCCACGATAGATCACCTGCGGACCATCGATGGCACGACCCAGCCGCACCATGGCTTCGATGCCGGCGAGAATAGCGTCGGCCAGCGCGTTGCCGTCGATATGACGTGCCGCCGCAAGTTTCAAGGCCGCCGGAATCACAATGCCACCGGGCGTGGTCGCCGCTGCCATATGAATGTTGTCGATCTCGCTGAGCCGTGCCAGCGCCGACGGCGTGCCAACATCGATGTCGTCGTGCGAACGGAACGCCAAGAGGGCTCGCCCCTCGGTCGTTGCCGCGCCAACCACCCAGGCACCGACCGTGTCGGTCAGATGCGCCTGAACGTTCGCGTGGGTGATGGAGGATGCGTGGATATCTCCCGCCAGAAAATTGGCGAGCATTTCAAGGGCCGTCATGCCGCACTCCAGAACACATCGCAGCCGCTCTCGGTAATGGCCACCATCGCCGACACCATGGCCGAGCCCTGCTGCGGGTCCGACACCCCGGCGCGCAGCGACAACACCTCGCCGACGCCGAGCGGTTCGTCGAACGCCACATCCTGCTGCAACGCCAAGCCGATGCCGATCACCGACGGCGCCGTGACAGGATGCGGCCCGAAGGCCGGCATCGCGGTCGCGATTGTCTCATTGAGCGCGGCCGGCGTGACACCGGGCGCGACCTGCGCCAGCACTGCTTGCAACGCGGCCTCGGCCGCGATCAGCGGTCCATGCGGCCGGCCGCTCAGCATCGCAAAACCCTCGGCCCAATAGCCGGAGTGGCGCACCGCGAGATACACCTGCAGCGGATCGACCGCCTGCGACACCGGAACATCGAACGGCAGCAACGTGCGGCCGCCATCCAGGCTGAACAGGCTGCGCACATCTTGCGCGCCGCGGTGCCACGCGACATGTTCGGCGGCCAGCACCGCCGCGCTGACGCCCTGATCCTTAGCCTGCTGAAGCGCCGCGATGGCCTCGCCGAGAATGAGACTCGCTTCCTGGATCGCGGCGAGTTCGCGCGGGCTCTTGTGGCGCATCAGCGTCCGCACAATCGGCGTACCATCATCGACGCCGACATCCGGACCGAGCGCCGCGACGATCTCGTTGTGCATCGCATATGGCATCGCATCGCCGCCGATCAGCATCAGGCCGCTGCCGCCCGGCAGGGTCGTATACCATTCGGCCGCCGTCTTAGCGGCGCTGCGCAGCGGCAGCAGATTGCCGACCCAGGTCAACGGTTTCGCGGCCGGAATCATGTTGATGCCGCCGCCGACCAGCAGCCGGGCATCGCCGTTGCGCGACAACAGCGCAATTCCGGGCTCCAGCTTCGGCGTGAAGTTTGTGAGATAAGCGAGCGCCGCATGATCGGCCGCGTCGCCATACACGATGGCGCCGCCGGCCTGCCAGTCGTCGCGCCACAGCGCGTCGAGCCGCGCCTTGAACTCCTCAAGCGGCATCTGCTGGTCGTCCCAATCGGCGGGACCGATCAACAGCGTGGGGTGCATCGTCCGCATGTCGCGCCCTACAGCTTTATTTCGGCGAGCGTCGCGGTCTGTACCGTCAGCGGCACTGCGCCCTGCGCGGTCATCAGCACCGGTTCGCCGCATAGCAGATAGCCGGTCTCGGGCAGATACTGGTTCGGGTGGATCATGAACAGCATGTCCGGTTCCAGTATCGTCTGATTGTCGAGCGCGACGTCGCCCGGCTCGATCGATCCGAATCCGAGGCCATGACCGCGCCGCCGGATATGCGGCGGATGGCAGAACTCACCATAGCCTTCAGCCTCCAGCACTTCGTTGATAGCCTGGCACACCCGCGCCATCGGCACGCCCGGCTGCGCCGCCTTGATGCCTTGATGCATCGCGTCGACGACCAACGCATACTTGTTGCGAAATACCTCGCTGGCTTCGCCGACCACGATGGTGCGGCAGATCTGCACCAACTGCCCGCGATAGCTCGGCGTCAGTTCGACCACGATGATGTCGCCGGCCTGCAACCGCCGGCCATGCGAGGGCGCCACCGCTTTATTATGCGGCCCGGCACACATCAGCACGAAATTGTCTTCGGCGCCGAGCGACTTGGAGTGCCAGCGCAATTCGACGGCCAACTCGTCTTCGGTGACGCCGGGGCGCGCGATCTCCAGGAGACGCTGAAACCCAAGCTCGGCGATGCGCGTCGCCTCGCGGGCATGGGCGATCTCGGTGTCGGTCTTGCGCGCCGCGGCCACGAATACGGTGTCGTCGGCCGGCTTCGCATCCGGAACAAGCTGCGTGAGACGTTGCGCGATACCGAACGGCGCCGCCGCCAGCCCGACGCTGCCGGTGACACCATGGCCATCGAGCAGACCGGCCAAGCCGTCCACCACATCGCCGGCCGGGACCACATGTAAGCCCGGACGTGCTGCACGCGAAGCGTCCCAGGCCGGCGTCACCACCAGCGTCATGCGGCCGCCCCGTTCCAGCACCACCGCGCAGGGACCGAGCGACTTGAAGCCGGTCAGCACCAGCACCGGGTCCGGCTTCTCGATGAAGTGCGCGCCGTCATGCACCGCCACGATGCGGTCCAGTCCCTGCGCGTCCATGCGCCGGCGAATTTCGGTGAGGCGTTCCTCGAAGGTCATAGCCAGAGTAAATCCCAGCGATCAGAATTCCTCGTGCCCGGCGGCGTCGCCGAGATCGGTGTCGGCGAACAGTTCGTCGAGCGGCACGATTTTCTTAATCAAGCCCTGCTGATGCGCGTAGCGCTGCACCGTCTCCAGATTCTTGCGGTTCTGCGGCGTCAGGCCATAGGACCACGGGTCCTTGCCCAGAATGGCTTCCTGCTCCTCAAAGGCGGTGCGCACGAACGCCAATGGCACCATGCGCGGATTGGCAACGCGCTTGTACGCCAATTGTTTCGAAGCCTCGAACGCCTTGACCAGATTGGTCGGAATCCACGGATACTTGTCGACGATCTCCTGTTTCACCGTCGTCACATGCATGATCGGGAAGATGCCGGTCTGTCGGAAATAATCGAGCTCGACATTCTTGTAGTCGTCGAACAGGCGCGCGATCCGCTTGTCGCCTTCGACGAAGGGCTTCGGCAAGGTCGGCGAGATCATCGCCGGAATGTCGCCGTCGGCCAGCATGTCGCTCAGCGATTTCTTGGACGATTTCATCTCGATGCGCAGATCGGACGGCGGCGTGAACAGAATGTCTTCGGTGCGGTCGACCAGCCAGGTGATCGAGCGGTGCTTCAGTCCGTAGTGTTCCTCCAGAATACCGCGCATCCAGATATTGGAGGCAGGCTGGAAGTTGGTGCCGCCGACGATCTTGCCGTTGAGATCCTTTGGCTCCTTGATGCCAGCCGCCGTATTGATGAACACAAAACCATGACGAAACCGGCGATGCATGAAGACCGGGATTGCGGTGAGCGGCTCGCCTTGGTCGCGAATCATGTAATAGGCGCCGACATTTTCTTCGCAGACGTCGAATTCGTGCTTGCGGCCCATGCGCCAGTGGCGTTCGCGCGGCCCCATCTCGGTCAGGAATGTAAGGTCGAGCCCATCGGCCTGCACGGCACCTTCCTTGAAGGCCCGCACAATATCGTAATCGCCGCATGCCACCGTCAGTCGGACTTTTGCCATTTGTTGTTTTTCCTTTGCCGTCAGTCCCGCCAGCGGGCGAAATGCACTTCGGCGCGGCGCACCACTTCGTTCAGCACGATCGCCATCGCGGCCAGCATCGCAACCAGACCGAGCAGCTTGGTCGGATCGAAGTTCTGCGTGAACACGCTGGTGAAATAACCGATGCCGGCGGTCGAGACATAGAGTTCGGCCAGCAGCACGCCGAGCAGCACGCCGGTCATGCCGAGCCGCATGCCGGAGAAGAAGCTCGGAATCATGTGCGGATAGATCACGTAGCGCAGAATTTGCCAACGGCTGGCGCCCATCGAGCGCGCGCTGACCATCAGGATCGGCTTGATGTTCTGCACTCCGGCGACCACCGCCATCATGATGGGGAACATGCCATGGGTGACGCCGAACGCGATCTTCGAGGCCGCTCCGATGCCGAAATACAGGATAAAGATCGGCAGGATGGTGATCTGCGGAATGCCGTAGAGCAGCAGGATGATCGGCATGAAACTGCGGTTACCGAACTTGCTCAGGCCGACCGCAAGCCCCACCACTACCCCGATGACCACCGCGATCGAGAACGCAATGGCGAGTTCGAAGAACGTAAGGCGCAGAGCGGCCGGCACGCCGCGCGTCGCCAACACGTCGTCGAATGCGAACAGCACTTTTGACGGCGGCGCGAGAAACATCGGATCGACGAACCAGCGCGCGGCGATTTCCCACGCCACGAACAGCAGCAGCACGACGCCGAGCCGCGCGACACCCGGATGGCGCAGCATGTAACGCTTCAACCGAAGGACAATCCCGGGAGACGGTGCGGATATCTGTTGCGTAGTCGCGCTCATCGCTGGCGCTTTCCGCGCGCTTCCAGCACCGACACCGTGGTGTTGAGAAACGCCGCGATGGCGATGGCGAACACGATATAGGCGAACATCCTGGCCATATCCATGTTCTCGGCCAGATTGACGATGCGATGCCCGAGCCCGCCGAGCGACGCGATGGTCTCGCTGCCGATGATCGACAGCAGCGCCACCGTGAAGCCCATGCGCAGGCCGGTGAGGATCACCGGCAAAGCCGCCGGCACCAGCACATAGCGGAACAATTGATAGTCCGACGCGCCCATCGATTTCGCGGCGGTGACCAGCACGCGATCGACATTGGAGAAACCCGCGATGGTGCTCAGCACCACCGGGAAGAAGCTGATCGTGGTGCCGAGCGCGATCTTCGAGGCCGGGCCGAGGCCGAAGAACAGCACATAAAGCGGCAGGAACAGAATGATCGGGATCGAATAGATGCCGGCAAACAGCGGCTCGAACACTTTGGTGAAATACGGTGAACGGCTGATCGCGAAGCCGATCAGCGTGCCGCTGACCATGGAGATCGCGAACGCGAACGCGAGTTCGGTCAATGTAATGCGCAGATCGTTGAGATATTCGCCCTTGGCGATCACGTCGACGAGTTGATCCCACACGTTCAGTGGATTGGGCAGCAACAGCTTGTTGACGCCCCAGCGTGTCGTCGCCAGATACCAGAGCACGGATATGGCAACCAGGAAGCCGACCTGCACCAGACGGCTGGCGAGCCCGCCCTTGAACCTGTCGCGTGGCGCCGACATCAGGCTTCGCCCTTCGCGACGGCGTCTTCGTAGGCGCGTTTCGGCTTGGCCGATTGCGACATCGATTTGCGGATCTCGTCGTGCAGCAGTTCGTAGAGCCGGTCGCGCAGCGTGTGGAATTTGGCCGAGGTCATGAATTCCGGCTTGCGCGGATGCGGCTCGTCGATCTCGATGACTTCCTTGATGGTGCCGGGCCGCGCCGAAAACACCGCGACCCGGTCGGCCAGGAACACTGCTTCGCCGAGGCTGTGGGTGACGAACACGATGGTCTTCTTGGAGCGCGACAGCAGCACCGAAAGATCTTCGCCAAGCACCATGCGGGTCTGCTCGTCCAGCGCGCCGAACGGCTCATCCATCAGCAGGATCGAGGTCTCGAGACTCAGCGCCCGGGCCAGCGCGGCGCGCTGGCGCATGCCGCCGGACAATTGGCTCGGGTAATGATCGGCGAATTCGTCGAGGCCGACGGCCTCCAGCGCGCGGCGCGCGCGGTCCTCGCGTTCGCTCTTGGGCACGCCCTGGAACGTCATGCCGAGCATGATGTTCTCGAAAATTGTGTTCCACGGGAACAGCGCGTTTTCCTGGAAGATGAAGGCGATGTCGTGCGGCATTGGCCCGCGCACTGGCTTGTCGCCGACCGTTACCGTGCCGGTGGTCGGCTCGAACAGGCCGCCCATCACGTTGAGCAGCGTGCTCTTGCCGCAGCCGCTCGGACCGATCAGGCACAGCAGTTCGCCGCGCTCGACGTCCAGCGAGGTGTCGAGCAGCGCCCGCACATGCCGCGCCTCACCCTCCTCACCAAAATGATGCGAGACATTGCGCACCCGGATGGCGGCGTCCGCCTTCGCTGCATCTGGCGTCGCAATTGTGGTCATGCCGGCAATCTCGATACGCGGCGCCTGTTCGGCGCCATGGACGGAAAGTTCATCGCGGCGCCACCCGGACAATGGGCGGCGCCGCGACCGTGGCTATTTCGGCAGAAACTGCTCAGTATACAGTTTCTTCGGATCCGGCTCTTCGTTCAGGATCTTCAGGTCGACAAACGACTTGGTCAGCACCGCCATCGCCTTGGCGCTGAACTTGCCGTCGTCGGAGAACATCGGCATCAACTCGTCATAGGTGCGCGCGGCGATTTCCTCGTCCTTGTGCATCACGTCGGCGGCGATCTTCACGGTCTCAGCCTTGTTGGCGCGCATGAAGGCAATGCTTTCCAGCCAGCCCTTGACGAAATTGCTAAGATCCTCGGGCCGCGACGCAATCGCCTTGTCGGTTCCGAAGATCACATGGATGTGGAAGTCCTTCACCAACTGGCCGAAGCGAACCAGAATGCGAGCCTTGCCTTCCTTCTCCAGCGTCAGCGCGGTCGCGACGTCGGTCACCATGCCGTCGATGTCCTTGCGGACCAGCGCGGCGATCTGCGGCGGCGTCGCACCCATCGGCGTCACCACGATGCCGTCATGACCCCAACCCTGCTGATTTGACGTCTCGGAAACCAGCCAAGCGGTCAGCGAGCCGACGGTCGAGACGCTGACGCGCTTTCCCTTCATCTCGGCGATGGTCTTCGGCCCATCGGGCCGCACGATCAGCGTCAGCAGCAGCGGCGGGCCGGCCATCGCAACGATGGCCTTCACAGGCGACCCCTTCATGACAAAGGCCATGCCGGGACCGGAGCCGAGCGCGAGGTCGATGCCGTCGCTGGCCATTGCCTGCTGCATCTTGGCATCGCCCGCGAAGGCGATCGATTCGATCTCGACGCCGTGTTTCTGAAAGAAACCTTTGCGCATGCCGACATCGAGCGGCACGAAGGAGAACGCCTCCGGCACCGCCTTGCCGACACGCAGCTTCTCGGCCGCGAAGGCGGCCGGCGTGAGCGCCAGCCATCCGGCCGACAGCACCAGCGCGGCGGCCGTTGCCAGCCGCAGATGTCTGCGATTCGTGAGCATGTTCAGCATAAGACCATCCTCCCTGAGCATGTGCCTGATTATTGTTTGGGCAGGAACGCTTCGGTCGTGAGCTTCGCCATGTCGGGTTCCTGCGGCAACGTCTTCATCTCGACGAAGGACCGCCGCAACACGGCCAGCGCCTTCGGGTCGAACCGTCCGTGATCGGAGAACATCGGCATTAATTCGTCGTAAATAGCCGCCGTGGTGGCGGCGTCCGTGCCCATCACCTCGGCGGCGATCGCCACCGTCTTGGCCTTCTCGGCCCGCATGAAGGCGATGGTTTCGAACCATGCCTTGTTGAAACGTTTCAGCGCGTCGGCCTTCTCGGTGATCGCCTTGTCGGTCGCAAAGATCACATGAATATGAAAATCCTTCACCAGATCGCCGAAGCGCATCAGAATCCGGCCCTCGCCACGCTGCACATAATTCAGTGCCGCCGCCAGATTGACGATCGCGGCGTCGAACGATTTGGTCTTGAGCGCCGCGATGCGCGAGGCGTCGTCGCCGATCGTCACCTGCTCGATGCCACTATGGCCCCAGCCCTTCTGGCTTGCCACCTCGCTGACGATCCAGCTCGTCACCGAACCGACGGTCGAAACACCGACCTTGCGACCCTTGAGATCGTCGACGGTCTTGACCGTGTCGTCGTTGCGCACCACCAGCGCGAACAGCAGCGGCGGGCCGGCCATCGCGGCAATGCCCTTGATCGGCGAGCCCTTGGCGATGAAAGCGAGGCCCGGCCCGGAGCCGAGACCGATATCGATGCCGTCAGCCGCCATCGCCTGCTGCACCCGGGCGTCGCCGCCAAAAGAGCTGATCTCGACGTCGAGGCCGTTGTTTTTAAAGATTCCGGTCCGCACGCCGACATCGACCGGCACGAACGAGAACGCATCCCGTCCGGCTTTGCCGACCCGCAAGGTTTCGGCGCCGGCTGAGATCGTCGTCGTGGCGATCATCGCCACACCGGCCAGAATGGCGAGGCAGCCCGCGAGACGCCGCGACCCACAGGACGCCGGCTTGGTTCGGCTCAACTTCGTCATGCGCTTCCCTCCCGGTTCGAAGGCCGTTCAATGCGGCCTTTCGTTCGTGACGCCGACTTAATTCTAACGCCTTATCTTAACGGTCCTCATTCTCTTTACGATCAACCTATCGCTTGGATTGCATATCGCGTCGCAGTTGCGCCGTCGCGTCGGCATCGAGCGTCAGATCGTCGCCGACCACCACGCCATACAGCTTCCGGGCGGCTTCGCGCGAAATCAGTTCCTCGCGCACGTCATGACGCACCCGCTCCGGCTCGCGCTCCAGCGGATTGCCCCAGCCGCCGCCGCCGCCGGTGCGCACGATGGCGGAGGCGCCGATCTTTACCGGCAATCTGTTACCGCCCGTTTCGCGGAATTCGGTCTCTTCCGGCTTGCGCAGCAGATAGGAACCGGGCTGCCCCGGTGTGCCGTCCCACAGACCCCATGGCGGGCAGAGCGTCCGCCGGGTCTGTTCAAAATTCCAATGACCTTCGACCAAGTTGCGGACCTGCATGTCGATGCCCAGGCCGCCGCGATATTTGCCGGCGCCGCACGAATCCTGCCGGAAACCGCGGCTTTCGACCAGCACCGGGCATTTGAGTTCGATGCCCTCGATCGAGCCGTTGCGGACGTCGCCCTGGCACACCGAAACCGTGCCGGATTCGCCGTCCTCATACGGCCGACCACCCCAACCGCCGCCTTCCAGGCTTTGCACCACGAAGCGCTTACCGGTTTTCGGATGCAGGCCGAAAAACACCACGGCGCCACCGAGCAGGCCGTGATGGCCGGCCGGCACTTTTTCCGGCATCGCCTTGGCCAGCGCCGCCACGATGGTGTCGACCACCGTCGGCACGATGGCGCTCCAGCCGGCCATCGGGGCCGGGAAGCGCGCCATCATGATGCTGCCTTCGGGAATGATGATGTCGAGCGCCCGGAACGAACCTTCATTGACCGGATCGAGCGGCCCCGTGAGGGCCTTATAGGCAACGCGGGCGCCAGCCAGGGTGCGCGAATTGATGCCGGCCTTGCGCTCCATCGAGCAGCCCGACAGGTCGATGGTCATGCCGCCGCCCTTGATCGTCACCTTGACATGGATCGGCACCGGCTCACCCTTGAGCACGCCGTCGTCGTCGATCGACGCCGACGCCTCATAGACGCCGTCCGGCAGCGCCGAGACGACGTTGCGGCATTTGCGCTCGGTCTCATCGAAGATGGTGTCGATCGCGCGCAGGATGGTCTCGCGGCCGTATTTGTCGAACAGCTCATCCATCCGGCGCGCCGCGAGGCGGCAGGCCGCCATCTGCGATTTCATGTCGCCGAGCGAGGATTCCGGGAAGCGAATGTTGTCCTTGATGACCCGGAACAGCGTCTCGTTGAGGACGCCGGCCTCGTAGATCTTCAACTGGTCGAGTTGCAGGCCTTCGAACCACGGATCGGCGACCGCCGGACCGGCGCCGAAGCCGGTCGAGGTGCCGCCGATGTCGATCCAGTGCGCCCGCACCATGGTGAACATCAGCAGCTCGCCCTTGTAGAAATAGGGCGAGTAGATCACCACGTTATTGAGATGCTGGCCGGCCACCGCCTGATGGTTGGTGATCAGCACATCGCCCGGCTTGAAGCCCTTGGCGCCGTAACGCTTCATGCCGTCGACGATGATGACGCCCAAATCGGCGACGAAATGCGACACGCCGCCGACGTTCTGCGAAATCAGTTCGCCGTTCGGATCGATCAGCGCCGTGCAAAAGTCGCGCACCTCGTAGATCATCATATTGTACGAGGTGCGCTGAAGATCGGCCGCCATCTCGTTGGCGACCGCCGGCAACGCGTTGCGGATCACTTCCAGCGTGACCGCGTCCAATTTCTTGGCAGTTTTCTTGGCAGAGCGCTGGACCGGAGCCTTGGCCGAACGGACGGCCGGCTTGGTCTTCTTAACCGAAGCCTTCTTGGCCGCGCCCGTGGTGGTGCGCTTTCCCGAGGTGATCTTCGACTTTTTCATTTTGCCCCCGCGACCGCGATGATCAATTCGCCCGACGGCGCTACCCGGCACACATCGCCTTCGTACAGCACCGTAGTGGTGCCGTGCTCTTCGATCAGCGCCGGACCGGCGATGCGCATGCCGGCCCCGAGCGACGGCCGCTTATAGACCGGACAGGTCACCGGTTTGCGGGCGTCGCCGAGATAGACCTTGCGGGTGCGTTCCGGCTTGGCCTTGGTGGCCGCCTTGAGCGACGGGAATTTCAGCCGCGGCCGCTTGCCGACCACCGCGAGGCGGATATTGACCATCTCGACCGCTTCGTCCGGCGAATGATGCGCGTAGCGGTGCTCATAGAGCTTGTCGAACGTGGTCCGAATGGCGCGGCGGTCGCCCTTTTTCAATTGCGCGAGCGTGACCGGCACCTGCAAGGTGAATTCCTGGCCGACATAACGCAGATCGAGATGGACCTGGAGTTCGGCGCCCTTGGCGTGGCGCACGCCGGCCATGGCTTCCTTGGCCATTTCCTCATGCACGGTGACCAGATTTTTAAAGTCGACGCTATCCAGGTTCGCATAGGAGGTGCGGATGAAGTCATGCCGTTCGTCGGCCAGCAGCATGCCGAGCGCCGAGAAGTGCGACGGAAACAGCGGCACGATCACTTTCGGAATATGCAGTTCCTTGGCGATCGCCAGCACATGCAGCGGACCGGCGCCGCCGGACGCCACCAGCGCGAAGTCGCGCGGATCGTAACCTTTTTCGACCGAGACCTCGCGCACCGCCAGCGACATCTTGTTGATGGCGATTTCGACGATGGCCTGCGCGGCCTCGATCGTGGTCATGCCGAGCGGATCGGCCACCTTGGCCTTGATGCCGGCGGCCGCGCCTTCGGCGTCGAGCTTCATCTGACCGCCGAGGAAATTGTCCGGATCGAGCCGGCCCAGCACCACATTGGCGTCGGTGATGGTCGGCTCCGTGCCGCCGCCGCGATAGCAGATCGGGCCGGGATCGGCGCCGGCGCTTTGCGGGCCGACCTTGAGCGCGCCGATATCGTCGAGCCATGCGATCGAACCGCCGCCGGCCCCGACCTCAACGACGTCGATCATCGGCACCATCACCGGATGACCGCTGGCATAGCCGCCGACATAATAGCCGGGCGCCATGGTGGGCTCGCCATCGCGGATCAGGCTCGCCTTGGCCGTGGTGCCGCCCATGTCGAACGAGATCACATTGCCGATGCCGAGCGCCTGACCGACGCGGGCGCCCGCGATAATGCCGCCGACCGGGCCGGATTCCATCATCGCGGCGGGCCGCTCCTGCGCGACTTCGGGCGTCATCACGCCGCCATTGGACCGCATGATCGACAGGTCGCCACGGAAGCCGACTTCGCCCAGATTGGCGTTCAGGCTCTTCACATAGCCGCCGACCTTCGGGCCGATATAGGCGTTCACGACCGTGGTCGAGGTGCGCTCGAACTCGCGATATTCGCGCAGAATGTTGTGCGACAGCGACAGATACGCGTCGGGCATCGCCTTCGCGATCACCGCGCCGGCCTGCCGTTCGTGTTCGGGATTGACGTAGGAGTGCAGGAAGCACACAGCGACCGCTTCGACGCCTTCCTGTTTCAGCGTGCGGCAAGCGGCTTCGACATCGCCGGCCGCGAGTTCGCGATAGACCTCGCCGGACGCCATCAGGCGCTCGTCGACTTCGATCGTGAGATGGCGCGGCACCAGCGGCCGGTGGCGCTTGAACAGCAAATTGTAGGCTTCAGGCCGGTTGCCGCGCCCGATCGCGTAGACATCGCGCGTGCCCTTGGTGACGATCAGTGCGGTCTTGGCGCCCTTGCGCTCGATCAGCGTGTTGATCGCGATGGTCGAACCATGGATCAGTTCATCGATCGCGCTGGCGGCGAGGCCGCTCTTGCGAATGCAGTCGATGATGCCCTGCACGAGATGCGCCGGTGTGGTGAGGCTCTTGGCCTCGACGAAGCGCTTGGCGCGATCGTCGAACCCGATCAGATCGGTGAAAGTACCGCCAATATCGATCGCAACAACGATCACGCGCCGATCTCCCTACCGTTTTGTCCCCAAGTCTCGTGTTGTTTCCGGCAAAGCCCGAGCCACGAGTTGATTGCGCCCGAACCGGTCCGCTGGCTCCACAACAGGGGGGCCGCGGCGCCGGCTGACCGGTCCGAACGCTGGCGACAGACTGCGGAGGAGGGTCTGGCCAAGCAACGGGATTTGAGGCTTAGTACCTAAAGCCAGATGGCTATAAGTCAGCATTCGTTGCGAGGCCCCCGTGATCTCCGCAAGTGCCCGTCGATTAAGTGTTTTTACCTCGGTGGTGGATGCTGGCGGGTTCAATTCGGCGGCCGTGCGGCTTGGAATTGCCCAGCCCTCGGTTGGGGCACACGTCAAGGCGCTGGAAGACCAGATCGGGCAGAAGTTGTTCTTCCGCCGGCGCGGCACGCGGCCGCAACTGACCAAGGCCGGCGAGACGCTGTACGCCTATGCGGTCGAGTTCCTGCAGAAGTCGCAGGAAACCACGACCACGTTGAGCGATCTGCGCTCACTCGACACCCGCGAAGTGTCGCTCGCACTGCATCGGGACGTCGCCCCGCATGTGATGGCGACGCATCTCGCCAGCTTCACCCGCAGCTTCCCGAAAGTCCGCATGGTGACCCGCACCGGCACCATCGAGGACGTGGTGGCGCTGGTGCGCGAGCATGTGGTGAACTTGGCGATCGTGCTGGCGGCCGGGCCGGTGAACGGGCTGCAATCCGACGCGCTGTCGAAAGTGCCGCTGTGGCTGGTGGTGGCGCGCAATCATCCGCTGGCGACACGCAAGGACGTGCAGCCCGACGAGGTGCTGCGCTATCCGTTTTTCACCGGCCTGCGCAACTCACGCTACATGCAGATAGCCGGCCTTGCCTTGAAAGAAGTCGGCATCGCGCAGTTCGACGTCACGATGGAGCTGCAGGACTCGGCCTCGATCAAGGAAATGCTGCGGCTCGGCCAAGGCATCGCGGCGCTGCCGTCCTGCGCGGTCGATCAGGAGATCGCGGCCGGCACATTGGTCGCGGTCAAGCTCGCAGCGCGGCCACGCGATCTCGAACTGCGTTGCGCCTACTATGCGCCACTGCCGCCGGCAGCGCGCGACTTCCTCGGCTATGTGCGCGGGAAGTTGTAAACGCCGACACATCCGTTCATTAATCGCCGCGGCCGGGCCTGATCCGGCCGTCTACGCCTGCGACGCCTCGCTAAATTTAGGAACCTCTATTCATGCAGCAGAAGCCTTCCCTCCGCATCGGTCTTGCCGGCCTCGGCGCCGTCGGCCGCGAAGTTGCCAAGCGGCTGATCGCCGGCATTCCGGGCCTGACGCTGACCGCCGTGTCGGTGCGCGATGTCGCCAAGGCGCAGCAGCATCTGCCCGGCGTCGGCGATAAAATCCCGGTGCTGGCGCCGGAAGCGCTGGCGGCCGAATGCGACCTTGTCATCGAATGCCTGCCACCGACGCTGTTCCGCGCCGTCGCGACCTCGGCCATCGAGCAGGGCAAGCTGTTCATGCCGCTGAGTGTCGGCCAATTGCTGGAGCACTGGGATCTGGTGGATCGCGCCAAACAGACAGGCGCCCGCATCCTGGTACCGACCGGCGCACTGCTCGGGCTCGACGCGGTGCGGGCCGCCGCCGAAGGCACCATCCGGTCCGTCACCATGATCACCCGCAAGCCGCCCGGTGGCCTTGAGGGCGCACCTTATCTGGTAGAGCACGGCATCTCGATGAAGGGACTCACGGAGCCGCAAAAGGTGTTCGACGGCACGGCACGCGAGGGTGCGCGCGGTTTTCCGGCCAACGTCAATGTGGCGGCGGCGCTCAGCCTCGCCGGTATCGGACCCGACGCGACGCGATTGCAGATCTGGGCCGATCCGAAGCTCACGCGCAACACGCACAGCATCGAGGTCGATTCCGACTCGGCGTCGTTCAGCATGTCGATCGAGAATGTGCCGTCGGAAAATCCGCGCACCGGTCGCATCGTCGCGCTCAGCGTCGTCGCGGCGCTGCGTGGATTGACGAGCGAAGTGAAGGTGGGGACGTAAGGCTTCTTTTTATCCCTCCCCGCTTGCGGGGAGGGTGGCGCAGAGCAAGCGGCGTCGGGTGGGGTGTAATCTCGGCGCTAAATTTAACGGCCCCCACCCGGTCGGCCTTCGGCCGCCCACCCTCCCCCGTAAAAACGGGGGAGGGATAAGAGCGGAGAAGGGATAGGGTCGTCCTACTTCACGAACTTATGGCCCGTGAGCGCTTCGAGGTTCTTGTAGTCGACCTTGGCGCGGTCTTCCTTCGACAGCCCGAGATCGTCGAGGATCTTCAGCGTATCGCGGATGTAGCCGGGACCCTTTTCCGGATCGAACGGGCAGTCCGACGCGAACAGGATCTTGTCCATCGGGAAGAACTTGAAGCCGCATTCGGTCGCCCCAACGCCGCCGAAGGTCGCGGTGTCGGCGTAGAAGTCGTTCTTGAAGTAGTCGAGCGGGCGCTTCTTCAGACTCTTGCGCAGCGACACATAGTCTTCGTCCGACGTACGGGCGCCGAGCTGATCCCAGCCGGGGCCGATGCGGCCTTCGAGCATCGGCACGATGCCGCCGAAATGATGCACAATGATCTTCAGGTTCGGATATTTATCGAGCGTCTTGGAGAACACCAGGCGCGACATCGCGGCCGCGGTCTCATACGACCAGCCGAGCGTCCACCAGATTTCATACAGCGACTTGTCTTCGTCGATGTAGTCCGGCATCGCGGCGGTGCGCGCCGGATGCAGCCAGATCGGCTTGCCGAGCTCGTTCATCTTGGCGAAGAACGGCTCGAATTCCGGACGGTCCAGCGGCTTGCCGTTGATGTTGGTGTGGATCTGCACGCCGAGCGCACCGAGATCCTTGATCGCACGCTCGCATTCGCGCACGCCGGCATCCGGCGCGGTAATCGGCACCTCGGCCACGAAGGCCGGGAAGCGATCGGGATACTTGGCGCAGATTTCGGCGAAGCCGTCATTGCCGATCCTGGCAAGGTCCTCGACGGTGTCGGGCGTCGTGATGGTGCCGAGCGGCGGCATCGGATAGGACAGCACCTGCGCATAGTCGTCGAACGACTCGACGATCTTGCGGCGCACGTCGAGATCGTAGATCGCCGGGATGCCGCGCATCCGCTTGCCGATGTCCTTGGTGTTTCCGGCAGTCTCGATAATCTTGTCGAACATCTTCTTCGGAATAAAATGCGTGTATGAATCGACGCGCATGAACGGTCCTCCAGTCTTGTGATTTGGCGGCGGATTATTGACAGACGTCTGATCAACTGTAAACTCTCCCGCGCGGCGTCGAGCTACCGCTACGAACCCCTATGGGGCCATTTAGAAGCGCTAGGCCCGCCTACCCCGCAGCGCACCATCAGCTTTACAACCACGAATTCGCGCCAAGCGAAAACAAACGTTTAACAATCAGAGGAAACCCCCGTGACCGACGCAGTCGAGCAGGAAATTTCGGCGGAAGCCTATATCGGGCGCCTGGCCGAACGCGGCATCGAATACGTGTTTGCCAATCCGGGCACCGATTTCGCGCCGATTATCGAGGCGATTTCGCGCAATGCCGGCAGCAATCGCAAGTTCCCGCGCTTTGTCACGGTTCCGCACGAGAACGTCGCGATGGCGATGGCGCACGGCTATTACCGGGTTTCCGGCAAGATGGCGGCCGTGATGTGCCATGTCACGGTGGGCACCGGCAACACGATCTGTGGGCTGATGAACGCCGCCCGCGACGGCATCCCGGTGCTGCTGGCGGCCGGCCGCACCCCGATCACCGATACCGGCCACATCGCTTCGCGCAACCGCGGCATCCATTGGGGCCAGGAATCGTTCGACCAGGGCGGCATGCTGCGCGAATACGTCAAATGGGACACCGAGTTGCGGGCCGGACAGCCGGTCGCCTCCGTAGTCGACCGCGCGCTGGACATCGCCATGACCGAGCCGCGCGGGCCGGTATACCTGACATTGCCGCGCGAGGTGCTGGCCGACCCATCGGTGCCGCAGCGCCGTACTGAAATGCGCCCGCTTGGCGCGACGCCGCCATCGCCGGACGCCGATGCCATTCGCGAAGCCGCGAAGCTGATTGCCGGCGCCGAGTTTCCGCTGATCATCGCGTCGCGCACCGGGCGCTCCAAACTGGCGTTCGACGCGCTTGCGGCGCTGGCGCAGGAATTCGCGCTGCCGGTGCTGCAGATCGAGGCGACCGATCTCAGTATGTCGACCGAGCATCCAATGCAGCTCGGCTTCGATCCCGGCAAACTGCTGCCGCGCGCCGACGTGGTGCTGGTGCTCGATGCGCCCGTGCCATGGATTCCGCGCGTGGTGTCGCCGAAGCAGGGCGCCAAGCTCATTCATCTGGCGCCCGATCCGCTGCAGACGCGCCAGCCCTACCGCGAATACGAAGCCGACCTGCTGATTACCGGCACCAGTGCCGCGGGCCTGCCGATGCTGATCAACGCGCTACGCGATGCCAAACCGTCCAACGTCGAGGCCCGTCGCCAGGAGGTCGCCAAGCTGCGCGCCGAGATGCTCAAGGCGCGCGCCGAGATGCTGGAAAAGTCGCGCCACCTCGATCCCGTCAGCCCGACCCTGATCGCCGCGACGCTGAACGAATTGAAGGCGCCCGACGCGGTGATCATCAACGAACTCGGCCTGCCGGTCGGGCAGATCGATATGACGGCGCACGGCTGCTATATGGGCGGCCAATTGGCCGGCGGACTTGGCTTCGGCCTCGGGGCCGCGCTCGGCGCCAAGCTCGCTGATCCCAAGCGCGAGGTGATCCTGACGGTCGGCGACGGCTCCTACATGTTCGGCAATCCGTTGCCGGCGCATTTCGTCGCAAAAGCCGAAGGCCTCGCCACGCTGACCATCATCTTCAACAACAAGGTCTGGCAAGCGGTGCGCGGCTCGACCACCGATGTCTATCCGCACGGCGTCGCCGCGAAAGCCAATGTGATGCCGCTGGTCGACCTCAAGCCGTCGCCGGATTACGAAAAGGTGGTGGAAGCTTGCGGCGGCCTCGGCATCAAGGTCGAGCGGCCGGAGCAGTTGCGCGACGCGCTCGTGCGGGGGCTCGCGGCGGTGCGCGCCGGCACGCCGACCGTGATCAACGTCTTTACCCAACCCCGCTGAGGATATTCGATGAGTCAGACGGCCCGCATTGCAATTATTGGCGGTGGCATCTGCGGGCTGTCGCTTGCGCTCAATCTGCACCGGCATGGCATCGCGTGCACGGTGTTCGAACGTGCACCGGAGATCAAGGAACTCGGCGTCGGCATCACGCTGCTGCCGCATGCGATGCGCGAATTCACCGCGCTCGGACTGCAAGATGAGTTGCTGAAAGTCGGCATCGAGAACCGCGAGAGCGCGTTCTTCAACCGCTTCGGACAACTGATCTACAAGGAGCCGCGCGGCAAGTTCGGCGGCTATCCGTATCCGGAAGTCGGCATTCATCGCGGTAAACTGCATCGCATTCTGTACGACGCAGCCATCGCGCGCCTTGGTGCCGACGCCATCCTGACCGACCACGAATGTGTCGGCGTCGACCAAGACGACCGTGGCGCGACGATCCGTTTCAAGGATCGCGCATCGGTTACGGCCGACGTCGTCAT
Source organism: Xanthobacteraceae bacterium (assembly GCA_028290465.1). Classification (GTDB taxonomy): domain Bacteria; phylum Pseudomonadota; class Alphaproteobacteria; order Rhizobiales; family Xanthobacteraceae; genus FEB-22. The sequence continues at coordinate 84,360 of JAQGJU010000143.1, forward strand.
CGCGTGCGACGGCATCAATTCGGCGCTGCGCAAACAGTTCGTGCCGGACGACAAGATCGCCTTCGCGGGCATCAATACCTGGCGCGGCATCACGCGGCGCAAGCCGATCCTCGATGGACGCACCTATATGCGGGTCGGCTCGATCGTGACCGGCAAGATCGTGATCTATCCGATCGTCGACGACATCGACGGCAACGGCAATCAGTTGATCAACTGGATGGCCGAGATCACGCAGGACACCGTCGGGCAGAACGACTGGAACAAAGCCGGCGACCTCGCGGATTTCTTTGACATCTACAAGGACTGGAAGTTCGACTGGCTGGACGTCGCGCAGATGATCCGCGACGCCGACCAGATCCTGGAATATCCGATGGTCGACAAAGACCCGATCCCGCGCTGGACCTTCGGCCGGGTGACGCTGGCCGGCGACGCCGCGCATCCGATGTATCCGCGCGGCTCGAACGGCGCCGCGCAAAGCGCCATCGACGCCCGGACGCTGGCGGATTTCCTCGCATCATCCGCCGACCCGCGCGATGCGCTGACCAGCTATGAAACGGCGCGGCGCGAAGTGACCGCCAATGTGGTGCGAACCAATCGCGCGCATCCGCCGGATTTCATCAACATCAAGGTCGAGAAACTGACCGGCGACCAGCCGTTCGACAATCTCGATAAGTACATCACCCAGGATGAGTTGCGGGCCCTATCCGAGAATTACAAAAAGGTCGCCGGCTTCGCGGTCTCCGACGTTTCACACGGGAAGCGTTGATGGCCGCCCCGCCGAAAGATCCCATCGCCACAATGTACCGGCGGCCCGGATTCATGATCCGGCGCGCGCATCAGATCGCGGTCGGGCTGTTTCTGGAAGAGACCGGCGATCTCGACATCACCAATACGCAATACGGCATCCTGACCGTGCTGCGGCACCACCCGGGCATCGACCAGATTTCGATCGCCAAGCTGCTCGGGCTCGATCGCTCGACCACCGGCATGGTGTTGAGCAAGCTGGAATCCGCTGGGCTGATCGGCCGCCACGTCGGCGTCACTGATAAACGCCGCCACGCCATCAAGCTGACAGCCCCCGGCCTGCGCATGCAAAAACGGCTGGGGAAGTGTGCGGATCGTACGCGGGCGCGCGAACTCAGCGCCTTCACCGCGCGGGAAGCCGAAATGTTTCTGGATCTCCTGGACAAGTTCACCCGCGCCTTCAACGACTCGACGCGGGTGCCGCTCGATATCGATGGCGCGGCCAAGCGGGCGAAACCTAAAGCCAATACGACCAAGGCCCGCCCGCGCTGACTTTGATCAATCCTTCTTGAACTGCGCGACGACGCGCTCGGCCAGGATCGGCACGCAGTATTTGGCGAAGAACGCCTGATGCTCGGGCGACTCGGCGTATTTCAGATAATCCTGCGGCGTATCGAAATCCATCATCAGGCCGACATCGTAGTTCGGCGCGAAGCTGTGTTTCTTCACATGGGTCTCACCGCCCGTGCCTTCATTGCGGCCGATGTTCCACGCCTTGATCACCGGCAGGCTGGCCATCAGTTTAGGGAAAGCTTCGAAATACGCGACGATGTCGGCTTGCTTGGCGTCGGGCTTGAACTTCAGGATAGCCATATGACGGAACATAAGTATCTCCTTGGGGTCAGTTTTTTATGTTTAGGACTTGAGTGCTTTCGGCGATCTGGGTGTCGGGCGGCATCAAAGCCCGTAGATGCGCGTCGCGGTGCCGCCGAGCACGGCGGCTCGCTCCGTCGGCGTGAGGCCGCTCAGCAGGTCGGTCAGGCCGCGCCACACTTCAGTGAAGCTGCCACCCAGCACGACCACCGGCCAGTTGCTGCCGGCCATCACCCGGTCCGGACTGAACAGACCGAGCGTGTGATCGGCATAGCGACGAACTTCGTCGGTCGACCATTTCCATTTCATCACCAGCGCGAGGCCGGCCGAAAGCTTCACCGACACATTGCGCAGTTCGGCGGCGCGCGCGATCTGCGTCGCCCACGGCTCCCAGCCCTTTTCCGGCACCGGCGGGTTGCCCATATGGTTGAGCACGATCTTGAGCGCCGGCGTCTCGCGCGCGACGGTGAGCACCGATTCGAACTGCGCGTCGCTGACCGGGATCGCCTCGAACACCATGTTGGCCTTGGCCAGCAGGCCCAGCGATTCACGCACGCCCGGCTGCAGCAGCCATGCCGGATCCGGCTCGTAGTTCATCAGATGACGGATGCCGACCAGTCTGCCGTGCGCCGGCAGCTTTTCCAGCGCCGCCGCGCAGGCCTTCGGATCGGCCAGCGGCACCCAGCCGACCACGCCCGCCACATAGTCGACGGATTTTTGCAGGCCGAGAAACTCTTCGGTTTCGCCGATGTCGTTCAGCGACTGCACCAGAATGGTGCCGTCGACGCCCGCCTGCTTCAGTTCGGGACGCAGGTCGTCCGGCGTAAAGCTGCGATCGAGCCGGTCGCCGACCGGCGGCGGAAACGTGTGCTTGCGCTTGCCGAACGTCCAGAAATGGTGATGGCAGTCGATGACGGGCATTAGTTGACCTCAAAACCTATAGGCCAGAGTTCGTCATGCCCGGCCTTGTGCCGGGCATCCACGTCTTCTTGACTGGCAGAAGCAAGACGTGGATGGCCGGGACAAGCCCGGCCATGACGGAATAGATGCCGACCGCTACTTCATATGCGGCAGCCACACCGTCTCGGCCGCATCGGTGTTCGGCACACCGATATAGCAGAAGATCAGCGATGCCTCTTCGGTCTCCGACGCGTTGGAGATAACGTGAATGGCGCCGGACGGCACATAGACGAAGTCGCCGCCTTCCAGGATCACTTCGGTGCGGTCGGCACCGTCGCTCTTTGCGTACCAGCACTTCACCTTGCCATACAGAATGTACCAGCACACGTCGTTCTTGGCGTGATAGTGCGTCGGGTTCGGACCGGCGCCCGGCACCAGGATGGTGCGGCCCATGGTGGCGTTGGCGACATCGCCGACCGTCTTGTCGCTGATGCCGAAGCCGATGCGCAACGGCGGCTCGTAGTCGGTATCGGTGCCGATGTTTTTCTGCCGGACGACGGTCAACATCTGCTTGTCATAGGTGTGCATGCTGGGCATCCTTCCTTTTGTTCTTGAGTATTGTAAGTAGTGACCTGTATGTCACCGGCCACGCCAGTGCGGCGTGCGCTTTTCGACGAACGCCCGCACGCCGGTGTGAAAATCTTCGCTGCCGTAGCAGGCTCGCACCAGATCGTCGCCATCCGGCATGCCGGCCTGCGCCAGTCGCCGCAGCGCCTCCTTGGTGACCCGCATCGTGACCGGCGCATTGCCTTGCAGCCGTTCGCAGATCTCGCCGATGCGACGGTCCAGCGCGGCCGGTTCGACGATCTCCATCAGGAAGCCGGCTGCCAGCGCGTCGCCGGCTGGCAGATTCTCGGCCAGCATCAGCATGCGCTTGGCGCGCGCCTGTCCGACCGCCGTGACGATGCGCGCATAGTTGGCGACCGACAGGCAATTGCCCAGCGTACGCGCGATCGGCACGCCGAATTTAGAACCCGGCGTCGCAATGCGCAGATCGCAGCACGCCGCGATGGCGAGGCCGCCACCGATCGCCCAGCCCTCGATGACGCATAGTGTCGGCATCGGCAGCGCTTCAAGCGCACCCAGATAGGCCTCCATCTTCGCCTCGTAGGCGACGCCGTCCTCGGGCGAGGTAAACTGCGTGAACTGCCCGATGTCGGTGCCGGCCACGAAAGCCTTGCCACCGGCGCCACGCAGCACCACAGCGCGGACATTTGCATCATCACGCAATTCCGCACAGGCAGCCGCGAGACCCTCATACATCTTCCAGGTCATCGCATTGCGGGCCTGCGGCCGGTCGAACATGATGGTCGCCATCGCGCCGTCGCGCGTCAGACGCACTTCTCCGTCACTCATTGTCCGAATGCTCCGTTGGGGGTCTGGGGCCGACATCATAGGGCCGAACGCGCTCGCCGTCATTTCATCGGCTCGATGCGGGAAACCCAGGAAACGCCGGCCAGCGCGCGCAGATTATCCGGGCTGACATGGCGCAACCGCAAACGGTTGAGCGCCCCATCGCGCCCCGCGAAGGTGCCGTATTCGGCGACACGTTCGTTGTGAAAACGGTCCGGCATGAAACTGAGCACCACAACGACATTGCTCGGCTTGGTGGCATCGCGCAGCGACGGGTCGAGCCGGCCGGAGGCCGTCGCCATGCCGTACAGGCTCTGGCCATACAGGATGACCACCAGCAGAACGACGCCGGCGATGAAGCGGCGGCCATCCGCGCCCGCGAGCAGGCGCCGGGCCCTAGCCATGAAACCTGGGCTGCGCGTAACCATCAGCGCTCCTTCTCGGCGTCGGCGACGAGGCCCCAACGCTGTACGGTGCGGCGCTCGATCGGCAACAGCAGCCAGCGGTCCATCGCAATCGATATCGTCCCAATGATCAGGCAGCCGGCGATGATGATGTCGGAGCGGTGAAACTCCGCCGCGTCGAAGATCATGGTGCCGAGGCCGGACGCCGCGCCGACCAGTTCGGCCGCGATCAATGCGCGCCAGCCAAAGCCGAGCCCGGTACGCATGCCGGTCAGGATGTAAGGCAACGCACCCGGCAACGTCACGCTGCGCAGCGTTTCCCAACGGCTGCCACCCAGCGAACGCACGCCCTGCTCGTAGACTTCCGAGACGAGTTGCACGCCGAGCGCCGTGTTCTGGAACACGATGAAAAACACCGTATTCCAGATCAGGAACACGGCCAGTGCAGTTCCAATGCCTAACCACGTGATCATCAGCGGCAACCAGACGATGCCCGAAATGGCGTTGAAGAACACCACCACCGGATTCAGCGTCTCGGCGATCTTGCGGTTGAGGCCGACAATAAAGCCGCCGATTACGCCGGTGACGAGGCCGAGCAAGCTGCCGAGCAGCAGGCGGTACAGGCTTGCGGCCACGTTGGTGGCGAGCTGGCCGGACACCGCGAGTTCGTAAATCGCCGCGACCACATCGCCGATCGGCGGCAGGGTCTGCCGCGACGGCTTGAATATCTCGCCGGCCAGCGCCCACAGCGCGAGCACGATGAGGAATGGCGCCGCCGGCACCAGAAACCAGGCGAGACGATTGAGCAGCCGCACCTTGTGGCGGGGGCGACCGGTGGGGACGGTGAGCACGCTCATTTGCGCAGCACTCCCCAGCGGGCGATGGTCAGGTTCTCGATCGGCTGCACCAGCAGACGGTCGATCAGCAGATACAGCGCGCCGATCACGATCATGCCACCGATGATGCGGTCGATCTGGCCGGACGTGCGGGCGCCGAAGATCAGATCGCCGAGGCCGCCCTGGCGCACCAGCATCTCGGCCGCGATCAATGCGCGCCAGCCATAACCCATGCCGAGGCGCAGCCCGACCACGATGCTGGGCAGCGCGCCCGGCAGATATACGTCCGTAATCAATCGCAGCCGCCCGGCGCCGAGCGAGCGCAACGCCAGTTCATACTGTTCCGGGATCGCGCGGGCGCCCACCATGGTGTTGAAAATGATCGGCACGATCAGCGTATAGATCACGATGGCCAGCGTGGTGGTGTGGGTGAAGCCGAACCAGATGATCACCAGCGGCAGCCAGGCGATGCCGGACACACCTTGCAAAAAGCGCAGAAAGCCTTCCAGCGAGCGCGCGGCGTAGCGGTTGGCGCCGACCGCGAAGCCGATCGGCACGCCGACCACAATGGAAATGAACGACGCGATACCAATGATTTTCAGGCTGGTGCTGACATATTCGGCCAGCACGCCATGGCTGATCAGCATGATCACGGTATCGAACACGCGCTTGGGCGACACCAGCACGCGGTCGGAGAAATTGCCGGCGGCATCGATGGCCCACCAGATCGCAATCAACACCAGGAACGGGAACAGGATCTTGACGGCGCGCAATTGCCGCGCCGCGACCGCCCATCCGGACGGCAGTCCTACAGGCCGACCGGGCGCTCCCGATGCGCTCGCCAGACTCATGCGGTCGCCTCAAGGGCGGCGCGGCTTTCCTCGGCTTGCGAAGCACCGCGCTCGGCGCGCACCAATTTGAGCACGCGCTCGGCAATGCTCTGCATTTCCGGGTCGGTGGTGAAACTTTCCCAGTCGCGGCCGCCGGCGGCGCGGCGCGGCACGTCGATCACCGCCTTGATGGTGCCGGGCCGGCGGGTCATCACCAGCACGCGGTCGCCAAGGAACACCGCCTCGTCGACCGAATGGGTGATGAAGAAGACGGTCTTCTGCGTGGCCGCGCACAGGCGGCCAAGTTCTTCCTGTAGCGTGAGCCGCGTCATCGCGTCGACCGCCGCGAACGGCTCGTCCATCAGGATCACGTCCGGATCGGCCGCCCAGGTGCGGGCAACCGCAACGCGCTGGCGCATGCCGCCGGACAGTTCGTGCGGATAGCGGTCCTCGAATCCCGCAAGGCCCATCAGGCCGATCAACCGTGCGACCTTTTCCTCACGCTCCGCGCGGGGCACGCGGGCGATTTCCAGGCCATGGCCGATGTTCCGCCGTACCGTGCGCCAGGGCAGGATTGCCAGTTCCTGAAACACCACGCCGCGCTCGCGGCCGGGGCCACGGATCGGTTTGCCGTCGCAGGTCAACGTGCCCTCGGTCGGTCGGATGAAGCCAGCCAGCGCTTTGAGCAGCGTGGTTTTGCCGCAGCCGCTGGGTCCGACCAGCGTGACGAACTCGCCGCCACGAATGACGAGGTCGATATGGCCGGTGGCCTGCACCGGGCCATCTTCAGTCTCGAAGAAATGCCGGAAGCCAGACACGACGATCTTGTCGGAGAGCTTGTCGGCGGAAGCTGATGTCATCGTTTCACTCGAAATCCTGCGCGACGCGAAGCGGGCTATGTCAGCAGGACGGCGGCATTCAGCCGTCCTGCTTGTGTGCGAGCCGTCAGCCTTCCAGCTTGCCCTTGCACTCGGCCAGCGTCTTCGGCAGCGCCGGCAGATCGGAGAAGAACTCCGGATGCTTCTGCTGCACGCGGTCGAGCACCGTGACGTCGATGAAGTCCTTCGCCGTGAACGGCTTGTCCTGTTTGATCAGGCCGTCCTTGATCATCTCGTTGCCGGCCGCGACGGTGCCCTCGATGGTACAGACCGACATGCGCGGATCCCAATGCAGGGTCTTGAAGCCCTCGACCGCGTCCTCGACATTGAGGCCGTCGATATAACGGGTGTCGATCTCGGCCGCCTTGCGCGGATTCTGCCGGATGAACTGGGCGGCCTGCGCGATGCCGATGGAAAACTTTTCCAGCAGATCGAGGTTCTTGCCGATCCAGTCCTGGTGCGCGACGACGCCGATCACGTCCGACACGAGGCCCTCTTCGGCGCGGCTGACGATCACGTTATTGTCGCCGAGTTCACGGATCGCCTGCGCCGTATAGGGCTCCCACGGCACGATCGCATCGACCAAACCTTGCACGATCGAGATCGGCATGTCGGCGACCGGAAGGTTGATCAGCGTCGACTTGCTGATGTCGGCCTTGTTCTTCTTGAACCACTGCCGCATGTACACGTCGTTGGTGCTGCCGCGCAGATAGCCGATCTTCTTGCCTTCGAAGCTCTTCGGATCCTTGGTGATGCCGCGATCCTTGCGGCCGATGATGGCGCGGCCACCAAGCGCGATGTATTCGGCAGCATTGTAATACGGCATTACGCCGGTCAGCAGGTTGCCGCTGGCGCGCGCCGAAGCGATCGTGGTCGACAATGCGGCGTGACCGAACTGCGCTTCGCCGGCCTGCAGCGCCTGCGTGACCTGCCGGCCGCTCGCGGTCAGTTTGATCTTGACGTTGAGGCCCTGCTTTTCCCAATAGCCGTTTTCGGCCGCGACGAAGGCCGGTGTCGAAAACAGATTGTTGACGACGATAAAGGTGACTTCCTTCATCTGGGCGGTGGCCGGCGCCGCGGACGCAACAAACCCGAGCAGCGCGGCCGACGTGACTGCGACAATGTTTCGACGCGACAGCAGATGACGCGACAGCACTTGAGAATGGTGCATGGGTGTTCCTCCGATGATGTCTTCGCGTGTCGATTCTTTTGATCGACTGATTTACGACATCAAATTCCGTCCGACCCGGCGGGTCAAGCGAGCATTGAGAAAACGCCGTGGCTCAATCTGGTAAAGCATTCCCCGGCGAAGTGGGGAACCGGTTCGCCGCAGGAAATGCGACTAAGGAAGGAATCTAGAGCCTTCCCTGGTTCAGGGAAGATTCGAGCATGCAGAAATCCGCTCATGTTTTGGGCGCCGCCAGGCCGGCGACGAAGCCGGCGCGGTCGCGCATCGCGCCAACCAGCAGCGACAAATCGTTGCCCACCAGCATCAACCGAATGCCCATGCCAGCATAAAGCCGCAGCCAATCTTCGCGGTAGGCGCCGCCGACCGCCGCCACTTTGCCATGGCGCTGGCAAGCCGCGATGGTCTGCCGCACCGCTTCCTGCACGCGAGGGTGGTCAAGCTCGCCCGGCACCCCCAGCGACACCGACAGATCGCTGGTGCCGGCCTGCAAAGCGTCAAGCCCGGGCACCGCCGCGATGGCGTCGATGTCGGCGATGGCCTGTTCGGTTTCGATGATCCCGACCACGAAGGTCAGCGCCTCGGACCGGGCCATCTGTTCGCGTGCCGGCAGCGCCCGATAGCCGAATTGCGGCAGCAGGCCGGACAGCGAGCGCTGGCCGGTCGGCGGATAACGCGCGGCATCGACGGCGCGCGCGGCGTCTTCGGCCGAATCGATATGTGGCACCACGACGCCGACGGCGCCACCGTCGAGTACGCGGCCGATCCAGCCCGGTGAATTCTCCGGCACCCGCACGAACGGCGTGATCCCGGCATCCAGCGCGGCGACGCAGATCTGGCTGGCGACATCAAGCCCGGTCGGTCCGTGCTCCAGATCGACGAACAGCCAGTGATAGCCGCAGCTCGCCGCGATGCGAGCGATCGACGCGGTGCGCGCGTGCGCGACGACAAGACCGGCGGCGATTTCTCCGGCGGCGAGCCGGTCGCGAAGCCCGCTCATCGCGCGGCCCTCATGGCGTAGCTCTCCGGCGGCGCACTTCCTGGATGATCACGCTGTTGTCGAGATCGCCCTCGCCGGCCCGCACGCAGGCCTCCAGCACATCGGCATGCACTTCGAGCGAGACTAGACGCTGTCCGATCGCTTCGCCCTGCGCCAGCATCAGTTTGGCGTCCTTCAAGGTCTGCTTGGCGCGGCCCTCCGGCGCGAAATCGTTCCGCACCATCTTGTCGCCCTTGGTATCCATGACCTGCGAATACGATGCCGAGCCACGCGCCACATTCAGGAACGCCGCCGGATCGAGGCCGAGCCGCTCGGCGAACACCAGGCCTTCGGCCAGTGCCAGCCGGTTCAGGCCGAGAATCAAATTGATCGCCAGTTTGGCGCGACCGCCATCGCCGACCTTGCCGACCGGAAAGCAACGCGCGAACAATGCATCAAGCACGTCCTTCACTTCGGCCGACGCCGCCGGATCGCCGCCGATCAGGCCGACGCCGTCGCCCTGGCGCACCTGTTCACTGGTGCCCGACACCGGACTGTCGAGAAAACGGATGCCGCGCGGAATGACTTTGTCGCCGAGCGCCGCGATGCGGTCGGGATCGCAGGTGCTCAGGCACATCACGATACGCTTCGACCGATCGCCGAGCGCCGGCAGCAAATGATTTTCGACGACGTCCTCGACCTGATCGGTATTGAACACTGCGAGCAGAATGCAGCGTAGCGGCTGTGCCAGTTCCGCGATGGATGCGACCGAACGGCCCCCGATCGCGTCAAGCCGAGCGCGCCGCGCCGGATCGACGTCATAACCGACGACCGGAATGCCGGCATCGAGCAGCCGTTTGGCGAACACTTCGCCCATCAGGCCGATGCCGACGATAGCGACGGGATTGTTTTCACGCATCGAAATTTCCTCACAAGGAAGAGACTCTTATCGCGGTCTCGTTCCGCTCGCACTTGAGCTTGCGGCATCAAACATGGAATGTGCGTCAAACGCCAGGGCGAGGAAATATCTCATGATCAATGCTGCCATTATCGGCCTCGGACGCTGGGGCAAATCACTCGTCAGCGCCGTGCAAGGCAGCGAACGGCTACGTTTCGTGCATGGCGTCAGCCAGGAACCCGACGAGGCGCGCGATTTTACGACCAAGCACGGCCTGCGGTTGTCGACCGATCTCCGTGATGTGTTGGCCGACCCGCAGGTGCAGGCGGTATTTTTGGCGACGCCGCATTCCTTGCACGTGGAACAGGTTCAGGCCGTCGCCGCGAACGGCCGCGCGGTGTGGTGCGAAAAGCCGCTGGCCTTGACCAGGACCGAGGCCGCGCGCGCCGTCGAAGCCTGCCGCAAGGCCGGCGTTGTGCTGGCGAGCGGCAACAACAAGCGCTGCTTCGCATCGATGCGCGAGTTGAAACGCGTCGTTGCCAGCGGCGAGATCGGCGAGGTGATGCACATCGAAGGGCATTTCAGCAACGAGCATTCGACCAGGGTGTCGGGCGGCTGGCGCGACGATCCGCGCGAATCGCCGGGCGCCGGCATGACGGGCGCCGGCCTGCATATTCTCGACGCGCTGATCAATCTCGGCGGCCCGCTGACGCAGGTGCATACCCAACTGCACACCGCCAAGGCGCCGCCCGATCCGCGCGACGTGGTGGCAATGCTGGGGAAGTTCGCCAATGGCGCTTCCGGCATGCTGACGACGGTCCGCGCGACGCCGATGTATTGGCGGTTCGCGGTGTTCGGCACCAACGGCTATGCCGAAGCCCGCGATGAGGACACGTTGACGGTCGCGAAAATCGGCGGCGAGCCGGTCACGCAGACCTATCCGCATGCCGATTCGCTGCGCGTGCTGGCGGAATCCTTTGCCGATGCGATCGAGGGCCGTGCGCCGTTCCTGGTTTCGACCGACCAGATGCTGGACCTGATCGGCGCGTTCGAAGCAGTGATCCGGTCGATGGACACCGGCGCGCCGGTCGCAGTGCCTCGCGCCTGACTTCATCTTACGCACCGGGCGTGGCGCCGGGCTCGATCTTGGACTGGCGCAACAGCACGGCGAGTTCCTCCACGGCCCTCGTCAGATACAGCACCTCGGTCTCGCGCAACTGATCGAGCTTCTGATGCAGCAGTTCGATTTCCAGCTCGGCTTTGACGTTGATTCGGTAGTCGTTCTCGGCCGCGCAGCGGTCGATATCCTGCTGCCGGTTCTGGCTCATCATGATGACCGGCGCCGCATAGGCGGCCTGGAACGACAGCGCCAGATTGAGCAGGATGAACGGATACGGATCCCAACTGCGCACATAGGCGGTAATATTGAGACCGACCCATATGGCCAGCAGTCCGCTCTGTATGATGATGAAGGTCCAGGACCCCATGACAGCCGCCACCTTGTCGGCGATCCGCTGTCCGGGCGTCAGATGGGCCGCGACGACTTTGACACCCTTGTGGCTCGCGCGGGCGCCACGACGCAGGGTTCGCAACTCGGTGAGCAACCGCTGTTCGGTATCCTGGAGTTCGATCTTCAAATCGGCGCGCTTCGTCATGGTGGCCGGTCCCTCGTATGCTTGCCACCGCAGTCTACGCGAATTCACCGGGGAATACTGAGTGACCGCGGCGCCGAGGCGCGGCTCAACGGCGAGACGCGATCAGATCCGGCGTCAATTCGGCCAGCGACGCGACGCCGCAGAGCTGCATGCTGCGCACCAGCTCGGTTTGCAGATGGTCGAGCACGCCCTGCACACCTTCAGCACCGCCGGTGGCCAGTCCCCACAATACCGGCCGTCCGATCAGCACCGCCCTCGCGCCCAACGCCAACGCCTTGACGATATCGGTGCCGCGCCGAATACCGCCATCGACATAGACCTCGGCCTGCCCGCTCAGCGCCGCGACCACGTCGGGCAGCGCATCGGCGGTCGCGATAGCGGCATCGAGATGCCGGCCGCCATGGTTGGACACGATGATGGCCTTGGCGCCGGCGTCGACGCAGCGCCGCGCATCGTCGCCGCGCAGCACGCCCTTGACGATCACATCGAACGGCGCGCGCTTCACGAGCCATTCCAGATCCGCCAGCGCCGTCGGGAAATTCACCACGCCGTTGTGCACGGGATCGTACGCCACCCGCGCCATCGGTTGGCCCGGCAGATTCATATGGCGGATATCGGGGTTTGGAATAACCGGCGTGCGCACCGAACGCGGACTCGAGCCGTAGACCGGCTGATCGACGGTGAACACCACCGCGCCAAAGCCGGCCGCCGCCAGACGATCGAGCAGCCCTTCGGTCACCGAACGATCCGGCGGCATGTAAAGCTGAAACCATTGCGGCGCCGCGCCGCGTTGCGCCGCGACCTCCTCGATCGACACCGTCGACGAGGTCGCCAGCGTATAGACCGCGCCGGCCATCGCGGCGCCGCGCGCGGTCGCGGCTTCGCCTTCGGGGTGAAATAGCCGGTGCCGGCCGCTCGGCGCCACCAGGATCGGCATCGCGACTTTCGTGCCGAGCAGCGACACGCCGGTATCGACCTGGGTCACGTCATGCAGCACGCGCGGCCGCAGCCGCAGCCGGCGCCATGCGTCGATGTTGTCCTGCGTGGTGATCTCGTCGGCGGCGCCGGCCGCCGCGAACACATAGGCGCCTTCCGGCAGCTTGGCGCGGGCGGCAACTTCCAACGCATCGAAATCGGCACTGTCCATCGGCTTTAAGCGCTCTAATTTTTAGTTTGAGCATGATCTTTTCCGAAAACCGGTTCCCACTTTTCGGGATCATGCTCTAGTGTCCGGAGACGCCGATCAGGCCTTCGAGCTTGCTCGGATCCTTCTGCAAGGTCGCCGAGTCGGCATCGTACACGATCCGGCCGCGATCCATGATGATCGCGCGCGGCGACATCTCAAGGGCCAGCCGCGTGTTCTGCTCGACCAGGATGAGTGTCAGGCCTTCCATCTCGGTGAGGCGCTTCACGGCGCGCGCCAGCTCTTCGACGATCACCGGCGCCAAGCCTTCGGACGGTTCGTCCATCAGCAGCACCTTCGGATTGCCTACCAGCGCCCGCGCGATGGCCAGCATCTGCTGTTCGCCGCCCGACAACTGAGTGCCGCGATTGGTCTCGCGTTCCTTGAGCCGCGGAAACAGCTCATACACGGCCGGTACCGTCCAGCGCCCCGGTCGCACCGCGACTTCGAGGTTTTCCTTCAAACTCAGCGACGGGAAGATTTCGCGCTCCTGCGGCACATAGGCAAGGCCGGCCCAATTGCGCTTATACGGCGCCAGCGTGCCGATCGGCTTGCCGTGCAGGCGGATATCGCCGCTATGCAGATTGGTGTGGCCCATGATGGTCGCCAGCAGCGTCGACTTGCCGACGCCGTTGCGGCCGATGATCGACACCGTCTCGCCTTCGGCGAGCTTGAGATTGAAGCTTTCCAGTACCACGGTCTCGCCGTAGCCGGCGGAGACACCTTGCAGTTCCAGGGCCAGCTCAGCCATGACTGCGATCCGCTTCTTGTCCGAGATAGACCGCGCGCACGCGCTCGTCGGCGAGGATTTCCTGCGGCGAGCCTTCGGTCAGCACCGCGCCGGCCACCAGCACGGTGATGGACTGCGCGAACCGGAACACCACGTCCATGTCGTGCTCGATGATCAGGATGGCGATGTCCGGGTCCAGGCTGGCGACGACGTCGAGAATGAGATGGCTCTCGGACGACGGCACGCCAGCCGCCGGCTCGTCGAGCAACAGCACCTTGGGCCGCTGCGCCAGCGCGATAGCGATCTCGACCAGCCGCTGCCGGCCATACGGCAGCTCGCGCACCAGCCTGAGCGCATCGTCGACCAGCCGCAGCGAATTGAGATGATCAAGCGCCTCGTCGATGACGGCGGCTTTCGATCCGGCCGGGCGCCACAGATTGTAGCTTTCGCCGCGACGCTCGCCGATCGCCAGACAGACGTTCTCCAGCACCGACAGGCCGCGGAACAATTGGTTGATCTGGAAGGTGCGAGCAAGACCGCGGCGCGCGCGCTTGGCGGAAGACCACGACGTGATGTCCTCGCCACCGAGCAGCACCTGTCCAGAGGAAGGCTTCAAGACGCCGGTGATCAGATTGACCAGGCTGGTCTTGCCGGCGCCGTTCGGACCGATCAGCGCGCGCCGCGCGCCGCGTTCCAGCGTCAGATTGACGTCGCGCGCGACCTGCAATGCGCCGAAGCTCTTGTTGACGCCGCGGACTTCAAGCGCCGGCACGGCAGAGGCGAAAGCGGTCGCTACGGAGGAGGACATGGCCTGTTCGGTCATGGTTTGACTCATGACTTGGCCTTCCGCGTGAACAGCTTGGCGGCGACATCCTCGAACAGGCCGAGGATGCCGCGCCGCAGGAACAGCACGGTCACCACCAGCAGCAGGCCGATGCCGAACTGCCAGAACGCCGGGCTCATCTTCGACAGATGATCCTCCAGCACCATATAGATCACCGCGCCGACAAAGGCGCCGTACAGCCGCCCGGTACCGCCGAGCACCAGCATCACCATCACCTTGGCCGAGGTGTCGAAGTCGAACACGGTCAGCGTGGCGTAGGAATTGGTCTGCGCGAACAGCGCGCCCGCGACCCCGGCGATCGCCGCTGCGATGGTGTAGGCGGTGACCAGCCGTGTGTGCACCGGCGAGCCGATGGCATGCATGCGGCGCACGTTTTCGCGAATGCCAGTCAGGGTCTGGCCGAACGGCGAATAGACGATGCGGCGGACCAGCAGGAAGATCACGAACAGCACGACCAACACATACAGATAATTGGTCCGGCCATAGAGGTCGTAGTCGAACACGCCGAACAGCGGCTTGAACGAAATGCCGGGCACGCCGTCGTAGCCGCCGGAAATGTCGGAGCGGTAGTTGCCGAGCTCCATCAGCATGATGCCGGTCGCCAAGGTCAGCATCAGCAAGGTCAGGCCGCGATAGCGCAGCAGGAACCAGCCGGAGATCAGGCCGCCGAGGCCGGCCACGATGGCGGCCGCGAACAGGCCGCTGATCGGCTCGTTCCAGTCGAGCCGCGCGGCGCCAAGCGCCACCGTATAGGCGCCGAGACCGAAAAACGCCGCATGCCCGAGCGTGACGATGCCCGCATAGCCAAGGATCAGGTCGAGCGACAGCGCGAACAGCACCATGATCAGCACTTGCGAGCCGAACGTCATGCGATCCGGGAAGATGAAGAAGGCCGCGAACGCCACCAGCCAGGGCAGCAATTCCCAGGCGCGAAACCGGTGCCGGTTGGCCATGAACTCCATGGCGCGGGCGCGCGCCGCCTGCACGGTGGTAGAACCCGCCGGCGCGGCCGGAGACGCGGAAGATGTCACGTTCGGGGTCATGTTTGGGGACATGGCTTTATTGCTCTCGGCCATAGAGTCCCGCGGGCTTCACCAGAAGGATCAGCAGCGTGATCGCGTAGATGAAGAAGCCCCCGGCGTCCGGCAGCAGATACTTGCCGGCGGTATCGAACACGCCAAGCACCAGCGCCGCGACCAGCGTGCCCTTCATGCTGCCGAGGCCACCGACCGCGACCACGATCAGGAACAGCACCAGATAGACCACCGCGAAACTCGGGTTTAGGCCGAACAACTGAATGGCGAGGCCGCCGCCCAGCGCTGCGAGGCCGCTGCCGACCGCGAACGTCGCCGTGAACAGCAGATCGACATTGATGCCGACCGACTGCGCCATGCGGCGGTTGTCGACCGCGGCGCGAATCTTGGCGCCTATATTGGTACGCTCGAAGGTGTACCAGAGCACGGCGATCAGGAAGACGCCGACGCCGATCAGGAACGCCCGGTAGGTCGGGAACGCCCGGAAGCCGAGATTGACCTGACCCTCGAGCCAGCTCGGCAGCGGCACCGATTTCGGAATCGGGCCGTAAAAATAGGTGAAGGTCGCAATCGCCATGAAGGCGAGACCGATGGTCAGCAGAACCTGATCGAGTTCGCCGGCCTTATACAGCCGGGTGTACAGAAGCCGCTCGAACACCACGCTGATCAGCGCGATCATCACCGATGAGATCAATAGCGCCGGCACGAACGGTACGCCGAGCTGTGTGGTCAGGCTGACCACGAAATAACCGCCGGCCATCGCGAAGGCGCCGTGCGCCAGGTTGACGAAGCCCATCAGCCCCATCGTAACCGACAGGCCGACCGAAACGATGAACAGGAACATCGCGTAGGCCAAGCCGTCGAACAGGATGCTGACGGCGATGTTGGCGTATTGCGGCACTCGCCGTTCCCTCTTTTGCCGGCTGGCCCGTAATCCGGACCGCTTCTTACGCAACCGCCGCCGCGGCTGACCCGCGGCGGCGGCCTATCGTGTCACCTGAATTGCGTCAGATGGTCAAGAGCCGCAGCGCCCGATCTTGAGCGTCTTGCACTCGTCCTTGACCCCCTTCATGACGTCGACCGACTTGATGCCGAGCTTGCCGTCCGGCTTGCGATAGACGGTCGCCGCATGCTCGTCCTGCACGATGTCGCGGGTCGCCGGATCGATCGACACCACGCCGCGCGGCCCGGTGCCTTTCCAGTTCTTCAAGGTCTCGACGAACTTTTCGCCGTCGACCTTGCCGTCGAGCTTCTTGATGGTGTCGAAAATCGCCGACATGGTGTCCCAGCCCTGCGCCGACATGAAGTCCGGATAGGAATTCGCGCCGTACGCATCCTGCCAGGCCTTTACGAACGCCTTGTTTTCAGGCGTGTCGAAGTCGACCGCATAGTGGGTCATGATCAGCGTGCCGATCGCGGCGTCGCCCATGTCCTGCAGCTTGTTGTCGGGCACCAGATCCATCGGGCCGATCAGCTTGACGCCGGCCGCCCGCATGCCGATTTCGCCGTAGCTCTTCATCACGCCCGTCGCGTGCGCGCCGGACGGGATGAAGATGTACATGCAGTCCGGCTTGGCGTCCTTGATGCGCTGGAAGAACGGCGTGAAGTCCGGCACCTGGGCCGGGTTGCCCATCGGGATCGCTTCGGAAACCTTGCCGCCGGCCTTCTCGAACGCGGTCTTGAAGGCTTCGGTGGAGTCCTTGCCGGGCGGGAAGTCGGTGTAGCCCATGGCGGCCGTCTTGCAGCCGAGCTTGGTCGCCGCATAGGTGCCCATCGGATAGCCGGTGTGCCACATGCTGAACGAGAACCGCACGATGTACGGCGACAGGTTGGTGATCCAGGCGGTGCCCGCATTGGCAATGGCCATCGGGATCTTAGCCTGGGTCACCACCGGGGCGGACGCGATCGCGGACGGCGAGAACACATAGCCGGCGAGCACGTTCACTTTGTCGTTGGTGATCAGCTCGGTGGTGACGGTCTTGGCCTGCGCGCCGGACGGCGGACCTTCATCGCGCTTGATGATCTGCACGGTGTGCGGCGCAATATCCTTGGCATGCAGTTTGACGTAGAGATCGAACGCCTTGTCGATCTGGTTGCCGAGGTCGGCGTTAACGCCCGAATAGGGCAACACCACACCGATCTTGATCGTCTCGGCCTGGGCCGCGCTCATCAGGCCGACCGCGAGCGCGGCAAGACCGACCGTCTTCAAAAGATCCTTCATGTCATCCTCCCGAATGGCTTGTTTGGCAGCATTTCCACGCATTCTCCGGCTGACCGGCGGGCGGCGCGTTCCCGGCTGGGTTATACATCCCACACCGAAAAAAAACCAATCGGCCCATTGCCGCACGCACAATGTTGGGATGCCCACTAAATGGCAAGACGGATCTTTTGGCTGTAAGGGTTTGTGGCGCCGGGCACGAACTGGATACTACTGGCCTGCTTTTTCGCCATACTGCCCCGACAGTGGCGGGGGAAGACAGCTCGCTGATCGTTGCCTAAACGGTCCGCACAAGGTGCACTCACAAGTGCACTGCATCAAGTGTACCACGATCCGGTTTATCTTATCCGGCGACCGCCGGCATAAGAAAACTCCGTTCGGCAAACCGGAAACAATCCGGAACAATTCAGGAGGAAGCCCGTGTCCAAGGCGCTGGAGAAGACGTACGACGGCATCATCATCGGGGCCGGCCACCACGGCATGGTGCTGGGATCGTATCTGGCCAAGGCCGGCCTGAAGATCCTGCTGGTCGAGCGCCGGCTGAAATACGGCGGCGGGCTTTCGACCGAGGAAGTCACGCAGCCGGGCTTTTACCACAACCTGCATTCGATCAATCATTTCCACATCACCGAGACGCCATGGTTCAAGGATCTCGGCCTCGACGAAAAAGTGACCTACCTGACGCCGCGCTACGAACTCGGTCAGGCGCACCACGACGGCACCGCCCTGGTGCTGGGCCGCGACCTGGAAGAGTCCGTCGCCAATATCGCGCGGTTCTCCAAGAAGG
Source organism: Xanthobacteraceae bacterium (assembly GCA_028290465.1). Classification (GTDB taxonomy): domain Bacteria; phylum Pseudomonadota; class Alphaproteobacteria; order Rhizobiales; family Xanthobacteraceae; genus FEB-22. The sequence goes on from JAQGJU010000143.1 coordinate 102,752, forward strand.
ACGCCGACACCTTCCGCGAATGGAACTTGAAGGCCGAAAAGATCACCGCGCAGATCTTCCTGCCGGAACGCTTCGCAGAACCGCTGCCGCAAGCCGAGCGCGACGCGCTGTTGTCGCAGACCGCGATGGGCCGCGAGTTCCTTGAGGTCGCCAATCGCCAACCGATCGACGTGGTCAATGAGCTGTTCGAGAACGAGCACGTCAAATTGTTGTTCCTCTTTAAGGTGTCGCTGTTCGGCACCTGGCTGACCGACACGCTGTCCAAGACGTCGCCGATGGGTTCGGTGATCCGCGCCTTCGATCTGGAGAGCGGCTACCAGCTGTGTCAGGGCGGCTCGTTCAATCTGGCGCGTGGCCTGATGGAAACCTTCATCGCGGCCGGCGGCACCTATGAGCCGCAGGTGCGGATCGACCGCATCCTGATCGAAGCCGGCAAGGCGACCGGCATCGTGCTGGCCGACGGCCGCACCGTGCGAGCGCGCCAGTTCGTGTCCAGTACGCTCGACGTGCACCAGACCTTCGAGAACCTCGTCGGCCGCGCGCAACTGCCGGACGCTTACAAAGCCAAGGTGGACAATTTCCAGTACACCAAGTGGTCGCTGTACGGCCTGCACCTCGCGCTGCACGAAAGCCCGCGCTTCACCGCCGAAAAATTCGATCCGAACATCAACCGGGCGCTGAAATGGAGCCTTGGGGCCGAGACCATGGAGGATCTGTACGCCGCGCATCAGGACGTGATGGCAGGGCGCGTTCCGAAGATCATCCAGTTCGGCGCCGGCCCGCTCAGCCTGCTGGACCCGACGCAAGCGCCACCCGGCAAACATACGACCTATGCCTGGCACATCATGCCGATCGCGCCCGAGATCGGCACGCAGGACTATGAGCATTTCAAGGAAGAATTCGCCGACAAGATTCTGGAGACCTGGGCGCGCTACTGCCCGAACATGACGCGCAAAAACGTCATCGGCCAGCACGTCTACACCGGGCACGAATATGTCCAGGAGATGCTCAACATGCGCGAGGGTGACATCTTCATGGGCGCGTTCAACGCCGAGCAGGTGATGTACAATCACTTCGGCTACCGCACGCCGGTCGACCGGCTGTACATGTCGGGTTCGGCTTGCCATCCGGGCGGCGCGATTTCCGGCGGCGCCGGCTATATCAGCGCCGGCCTGATCGCCAACGATCTCGGCATCAAGCCATGGTGGAAGCCGACCGATGCCCGCCGGGCGCTCGAAGCTGCCGCCAAAGCCGGCTGACATATTCTTACAAGCATAGAAAGAGCGACCCATGGACATCCAATCGCCGCCGGCGCTCGACAGCGTCGTGTTCCCGCCGCTGACCGGCCGCGTCGCCATCATCACCGGCGCCGGCCAGGGCATCGGCCGCACTTTTGCCAAGGCGTTCGCCAAAGCCGGCGCCATTCCGATCATCGCCGAACGCAACGCCGAGCGCGGCGACGCGGTGGCGGCCGAGATCGCCAAGGACGGCGGAAAAGCACTCGCGGTCGCCTGCGATGTATCCGACGTGGCCTCGATCGAGAAGCTGACCGCGACCGTCGAGGAAAAATTCGGCCGCATCGACATCCTGGTCAACAATGCCGGCATCTTCTCGACGTTGGAGATGCGGCCGTTCGATCAGATTCCGTTGGCCGAATGGGAACAGGTGCTCAAGGTCAACGTCACCGGACCGTTCCTGTGCGCCCGCGCCGTGCTGCCAGCAATGCGCCGCGCCAAGCGTGGCCGCATCATCAACATGGCGTCTGGCGCGGTGACGCTCGGCCGGCCGAATTATCTGCACTACATCGCATCGAAAGCGGCCCTGATGGGCATGTCGCGGTCGATGGCGCGCGAACTCGGGCCGGACGGCATCACGGTCAATTCGATTTTGCCGGGCGCGGTGTTCACCGAGATCGAACGCAAGACGGTGTCGCCGGAACAGAAGGCCCGCATCGTGGGCCAGCAATGCATCCCGCGTCCCGAAGTGCCGGAGGATCTGGTCGGCACCGTGCTGTTCCTGGCATCCGACGCCGCGGCGTTCCTGACCGGACAGGCGCTCACCGTCGATGGCGGCTGCACGCATCCTTGAATCTCTCTGCCTGAATATTTTTGCCGTCGCGACACTTCACATTTTCGCGACACAGCGATCGGTGACCACACTCTTTCGCAGGTGATTGATCCTGCACGCAAATCGATTTGTGCGTCGCAGCAAGACCGTTGATCGACACCGCGACCTACCGTCGCAATTTCCCTGCCCACCGGTCGCTCGCGCGATTGAGACTTCGCAGAGTCACTTCCGTCGACTAGCATTGTTCCAATGAGAATCTGGACGACCGCGTAACCGGCCGCACCGTGGGGTGTTGGACGGTGGTCGTCAAAACGATCGAAGGATCGGGGAGGACGCCATGGTTAAGCTGACCGTCAACGGAATTTCGCATGATGTCGACGTCGAGCCCGATACCCCGCTGCTGTGGGTATTGCGCGAGCAGGTCGGCCTGACCGGCACCAAATATGGCTGCGGCGTCGCGCAATGCGGCGCCTGCACGGTGCATGTCGACGGCGTCGCGACGCGCTCCTGCTCGATGCAGGTCAGCGACGCGGCCGGCAAGCAGATCACCACCGTCGAGGGTCTGGCCGTGAACGGCGCCATGACCAAGGTGCAGCAAGCCTGGATCGCCAATGACGTGCCGCAATGCGGTTACTGCCAGAGCGGCATGATCATGGCCGTGACGGCGCTCCTGAAGGAAAAGGCGAAGCCGACCGACGCCGAGATCGACGCGGCCATCACCAATATCTGCCGCTGCGGCACCTTCCAACAAGTGCGCGCGGCGATTCACGCCGCCGCGAACGCGTAAGGGAGGCCAACATGAATTTCGTCCCGAAGATGAATCGCCGTTCGTTTGTGGTCGGCACCGCCGCCGTCGGCAGCGGTCTCGCGCTCGGTTTCGATCTGCCGTTCGGACCCAAGGTGGTCCGCGCGGCCGATGGTTCGCCCGAAGTCGGCGTCTGGGTGGTGATTCGCCCCGACGAAACCGTCGTGATCCGCATCGCCCGCTCGGAAATGGGCCAAGGCACCCTCACCGGCCTCGCCCAAATGGTCGCCGAGGAACTGGAATGCGACTGGTCGAAGGTGACCACCGAATATCCCACCCCCGGCCAGAGTGTCGCCCGCAAGCGCGCGTGGGGCGATTACTCGACCGGCGGCAGCCGTGGCATTCGTGAATCGCACGAATATGTCCGCAAAGGCGGCGCCACCGCCCGCATGATGCTGATCCAGGCCGCCGCCAATGAGTGGAAAGTGCCGGCCGCGGAGTGCAGCGTGATCAACAGCACGATCACGCACAAGGGCTCGGGCCGCACCACGACCTACGGCAAGGTGGCGGAGGCCGCCGCCAAGATCGAACCGCCGACCGATGTGAAGCTGAAGGATCCGAAGGACTGGAAGCTGATCGGCAAGGGCGTTCTGCGACTCGACACCGCCGATAAGGTCAACGGCAAGCAGGTCTACGGCGCCGACCTCAAGCTGCCCGGCATGCTGAACGCGGCCATCAAGGCGTGTCCGGTGTTCGGTGGCAAGCTGAAAAGCTACGACGAAGCCAAGGTCGCCGGCATGAAGGGCGTCAAGAAGGTCGTAAAGGTTGCCGACAACGCGGTAGCCGTGGTGGCCGACACCTGGTGGCACGCCAAGACCGCGCTCGATGCGTTGCCGATCGTCTGGGACGAGGGCCCGAACGGCAAGATCCAGCAGGCCGATATCGTGGCGATGCTCAAGGAAGGCCTGACTGCCGAGCAGGCCTTCGTCGGCAACAAGGTCGGCGATGCCAAAGCGGCGCTCGCGGGCGCGGCCAAGCGCATCGAGGCGACCTATGCCTATCCGTGGCAGAGCCACGCGCCGATGGAGCCGCTGAACGCGACCGCGCTGTATACCGCCGATAAGTGCGAGGTGTGGTGCGGCACGCAGAACGGCGAAGCCGCCTTGGCGGCGACCGCGGAAGCCTCCGGATTGCCGGTCGGCAAGTGCGAAGTCTACAAGCAGTTGCTGGGCGGCGGCTTCGGCCGGCGCGGCCGCAGCGACTATGTCACGCAGGCCGTGCAGATCGCCAAGCAGATGCCCGGCACGCCGATCAAGTTGCTGTGGTCGCGTGAAGAGGACATGACCCAGGGCACCTACCATCCGACCACGATGGCCAAGATGACCGCCGGCCTCGATGCCGACGGCAATCTCGTCGCCCTGCATGCCCGCATCTCCGGACAGTCGATCCTGTCGGCGCTGTTTCCCGCGCGCCTGCAGAACGGTATGGACCCGGCGACGTTCCAGGGCTTTGCGCCGGCCGGCGAAGCGGCGATCGGCTACACCGTGCCGAACCTGCTGGTAGATCACGCGATGCGCAATCCGCACGTCCCGCCGGGCTTCTGGCGCGGCGTCAACATCAACCAGAACGCCATCTATCTTGAATGCTTCATGGACGAACTCGCCCACGAAACCAAACAGGATCCTCTGGCGTTCCGTCAAAAGCTGATGTCGAAGCATCCGAAGCACCTCGCGGTGCTGAACGCGGTCGCCGACAAGATCGGCTGGACCACGCCGCCGCCAAAGGGCGTGTTCCGCGGTATCGCCCAGCACATGGGCTATGGCAGCTACGTCGCGGCCGCCGCCGAGATCTCACTCGACGACAAGGGAGCGCTGAAGATCCACCGCATGGTGGCGGCGACGGATCCCGGCCATGCGGTCAATCCGGCGCAGATCGAGCGGCAAGTTTCCGGCTCGTTCGTCTACGGCCTGTCGGCGCTGCTGTACGGCGAAGTGACGGTGAAGAACGGCCGCATCGAGCAGGAGAACTTCGACACCTACAATTCGATGCGGATCAGCGAGATGCCCAAAGTGGAATCGATCGTGATGGGCTCCGGCGGTTTCTGGGGCGGCGTCGGCGAACCGACGATCTGCGTCGCCGCGCCCGCCGTGCTCAACGCGATCTTCGCCGCGACCGGCAAGCGCTACCGCACGTTCCCGCTGTCGCAGCATAATATCCGCACAGCGTAAGCCACGACTAACGCCCCTCCCCGGTTCGCCGGGGAGGGGCTTCTTTATTCTGAATGCGCTACAATTGGTGCATGAGCCAAAGGGGCCGTGAATCATGACAGCAGCCCTTTCTCGAACCGCGCGTCATCTGATCTCCATTCCGGTCGTCAGCGTCATGCTGATCGGCTCAGCATTGGCCGCCACACCGGCGCCGGCCGGCGCGACGTCGTGCTCCGGATGTCATCCGCCGAACGCGCGCGTCGGCACGCCGGTGCCGCAACTCGTCGGCCAACCCGCTTCGCAGATCGTCGCCGCGATGACGGCGTTCCGCGCCGGCGCGCGGCCGGCGACCGTGATGGATCGCATCGCCAAGGGCTTCTCCGAAGCCGAAACCCAGGCGATCGCCGACTGGTACGCCGCGCAGAAATAGAACATCTGATGAGGCATGCCCATGCGCCGAACCGTTAGCCGCCGCACCATCCTGAAGACCGCGCTCACGGCCGGCGCGGCGTCGTTAGCGATGCGCGCACCCGCGATTTCGCAAGGCGCCGGCGGCCGGGTCGTCGTGGTCGGGGGCGGCTTCGGTGGCGCGAGTTGCGCCCGCGCGCTCAAGCAGGCCAATCCGGCGCTCTCGGTGACGCTGGTCGAGGCCGAATCGACCTATACGGCCTGCCCGTTCAGCAACGCGGTGGTGAGCGGGCTGCGCAATCTTCGCGCCCAGCAATTCGACTACAGCGCCGTTCAGGCCGGCGGCGTGTCCGTCGTCATGTCGGCCGCCACCGCGGTCGACGCGAGCGGGAAGTCCGTGGCGCTCGCCAATGGCGCCCGGCTGCCGTACGACCGGCTGGTGCTGTCGCCCGGCATCGATATGCGCTGGGACAGCCTGCAGGGCTATTCCGAGGCGGTCGCCGACATCATGCCGCATGCCTGGAAGGCCGGGCCGCAAACCATGCTGCTGCGCCGCCAGCTAGAGGCCATGCCGGATGGCGGGCTGGTGCTGATCTCGGCGCCCGCCAATCCGTTCCGCTGCCCGCCCGGCCCCTACGAGCGCGCCAGCCTGATCGCGTATTATCTGAAATCCAACAAGCCGAACTCGAAGATCCTGATCCTCGACGGCAAGGACAATTTTTCCAAGCAATCGCTATTCGAGGCGGCGTGGAAAGAACTCTATCCCGGCATGATCGAATGGGTTCCGCTGTCCAAGGGCGGCAAGGTCACGGCGATCGACACGTCATCGCAGACGTTGATCACCGACTTTGCCCGCCACAAAGGAGCGGTCACCAACATCATTCCGGCCCAGAAAGCCGGCCGCATCGCGGATATTGCCGGCGTCGGCGACCGCACCGGCTGGTGTCCGATCGATCCGGTGACGTTCGAATCGAAACTGGTGCCCAACATCCATGTAATCGGCGACGCATCGATTGCCGGCGCAATGCCAAAATCGGCGTTCTCGGCCAATGCGCAAGCCAAGGTCTGTGCGGCCGCGATCGTCGCGCTGCTGGCCGGCGAAAAGCCAGCCGCGCCGCTGCTGATCAACACCTGCTACTCGATGGTGGCGCCGGACTACGCCATCTCGGTCGCCGGCGTGTATCAACCGGCCAATGGTCTGCTGACCGAATTCCGCGGTTCCGGCGGCGTCAGCCGCGCCAATGCGCCGCGCTCGGAGCGCTCGCTGGAGGCAGCCTATGCCGAAGGCTGGTTCCGCACGATTACGAACGAAGTCTTTGGCTCATAATCTATGAGGCCGATATTCATCGCGTTTGTGCTTGGTTCGGTATTCACTGCGCCGGCACTTGCGCAGGAAACCCGGCCCGAGATCGTCGGCGATGCGATTCCGCAGCCATTGGTGGCCATCCGTGGCGATCCGGTACGCGGCCGTGCCATCGTGGTCGACCGTCAGGTTGGTCTATGCCTGCTGTGCCATAGCGGCCCATTCCCGGAGCAGCGACTGCAGGGTACGCTGGCGCCGGAACTGGCGGGCGCGGGGCGGCGTTGGTCGGAAGGACAGTTGCGGCTGCGTATCGTCGATGCCGCGAAGGCAAATCCGGCGACCATCATGCCGCCCTATTATCGCACCGATGGGCTGGTACGCGTCGCCAGCGCCTATCGCGGCAAGACGCTGCTGACCGCGCAGCAGATCGAGGATGTCGTGGCGTTTCTGATGACGCTGCGTGATTGAGGAAGCCAGATGAAACGCTCCGATGAATTTCCGCAGGCCAGCCGGCGCACGGTGTTGCGTAGCGGCAGCGCGCTGGCGGCCTGCATGGTGCTGGCGGTCCGGCCGGCGAAGGCGACGCCCGATGAGATGAAGGCCGCGATCCACAAGGTGATCGGCGAAGCCACGATCCAGACCGGCAAGGTGCATCTCGACGTGCCGCCGCTGGTCGAAAATGGCAACACGGTCGCGATCTCGGTGTCGGTCGAAAGCCCGATGAATGCCGCCAGCCGCGTCAAGACGATCCATCTGTTCAACGAGAAGAACCCGCAGCCCAATGTGGCGAGCTTCCATCTCGGACCGCGCGCCGGCCGTGCCGAAGTCGCGACCCGCATCCGGCTGGCCGATACCCAGACCGTGATCGCGATCGCCGAACTCAGCGACGGCTCGTTTTGGCAGGATAGCGCCGAGGTGATCGTGACGCTGGCCGCCTGCGTGGAGAACATGTGATGGCCCGCGCCCTGATAAACGTTCCGGCAAAAGCCAAGCCCGGCGAAGTCATCGCGATCAAAACGCTGATGTCGCATATCATGGAGACCGGGTTCCGGCACTCGTCGACCGGCGACGCGATCCCGCGCGACATCATCACGAGTTTCGTGTGCAGCTATGACGGCGCGGAAGTGTTTCGCGCCGACCTGTATCCGGCGATTTCGGCCAATCCGTATCTGACCTTCTTCACGACCGCGACCAAGAGCGGACCGATGACTTTCGAATGGCGCGGCGACAACGGTTTCGTGGCCAAGGAAACCGCCGAGATCGTGGTGGAATGAGCCGCCAAGCCCTCATGCGGTTGGCACACTTTTCGCTCGCTGTTTTGTTGGTTGCCTTCGGCTTCGCCGCCAGCGCCACCGAAATCCCGCTTTCCGAGCGAAAGTCCGGCTACGAGTTCATGGGGCCGCAGTCCCGCGCCATGCAGGACGACGACACCGCCAATCCGGGCATGCTGTCGGTGTTCGACGGCGAGGCGCTGTGGAACGCCAAGACCGGTGCCACGAACCAGTCCTGCGCCGGATGCCATGGCGATGCGACGCAGAGCATGAAGGGCGCCGCCGCGCGCTATCCGGCGTTCAATGCCTCGCGCGGGCGGCCGCTCGACCTCGAAGGCCAGATCAATCTGTGCCGCGCCGACCGTCAGCAGGCGTCACCATTTGCCTATGAGAGCCGGGAATTGCTGGCGCTGACCGCCTATGTGGCCCGCCAATCGCGCGGCATGCCGATCGAACCGACGATCGATGCTAGAACTCAGCCGTTCCTGGATGCCGGCCGCGCGATCTTCGATCTACGCCAGGGCCAGCTCAATCTGTCTTGCGCGCAATGCCATGATGATCAGTGGGGTCAGCGCCTCGCCGGCACCGTCATTCCGCAAGGTCATCCGACCGGCTATCCGCAGTACCGGTTGGAATGGCAAAGCCTCGGCTCATTGCAGCGGCGGTTGCGCAATTGCCTGGTCGGCATGCGCGCCGAGCCTTACGCGGTCGGCGCGCCGGAATATGTCGATCTGACACTGTTCCTGATGTGGCGCGCACGCGGCATGAAGTTCGAAGCGCCAGCGGTGCGGCCTTAGAGCGTCTTGCTCACATAAGCGCGCCTTCTTCACCTCTCCCCGCGTGCGGGGAGAGGTCGACTTGCGAGCGGAAGCGAGCAAGTCGGGTGAGGGGGCCTCACCGCAGTACGCTGCCGGACGCCCCCTCACCCGGCTCGCGTAAGGACGCTCGCCACCCCTCTCCCCGCACGCGGGGCGAGGGTTACAGAGCATTCGCGGCAGCTTAGACCTCTAGGTCACATACGCATCGATCGGCTGCACGATTTCACCGCGCACGATCGGCAGGCAGTCCGGCGGGAAATCCTGCCTTATGGTGCCGTCGGCTTCACCGACCGCATCGAGAAACCGTTCCAGATGCGCCATCGCGCCGGTCGGCAGATCGTGCAGCACCATCAGGCTCCACGGTTGTGCACGGCATTGCGCCAGCGCGGTCTCGACCCAGCCATCGGGGTCGTCCCAGTCGCGCGGAATCGCATTCCACAGCACGCAGGTGAAGCCTCCGGCGGTCAGAAATTCCACCGCGGAGCGGCTGAACAGGCGTTGATCGATTTTGCCGCCGCCGCCACCCGGACGAAAATAGCGTTGCGACGACGCCAGCGCGCCAAGCTCATCCTGCGTGCGGCCGATCTCTTGCTGCGCGGCGTCCGGTTCCGGCCGCACGCCGAGCGGCATGGTGTGCGACCACGTATGATTGCCGATCCAGTGACCTTCTGCCTTCGCACGCTCGACGATTGCGCGTCCGCCCGATGCCGCCAGCCGCTTTCCGATCACGAAGAAGCTGGCGCGCAGCCAACGCCGCGCCAGGATGTCGAGCACCGCCGGGGTCGTGGCCGGATCGGGACCGTTATCGAATGACAGCGTCAGATCGAACATCGTTCACACACTTGCGCAAAGAAAACGCCCGGCCTCGCGAAGAGACCGGGCGCTGTTATCGGGTCGACAGATCGTCGATCAAGCCGCCGCGGCCTTGGCCATGCGGTCGAGCACGAAGTCGTATTCGACGAGATACCACGGCTCGTTGAACACCTCGCCGTTCGGCGCCTTGCCGGGCGGCTGCTTCTTGAACTCGACGATCAACTCTTCCTTCACGCCGTACACCGCATCCTTGGCGATCCACTCGTCGCCCTTTTCGAACAGATGCGTGGTCACCGGATGAAAGCCGTTGGCCAGGATGGCAAAATGAATATGCGCCGGCCGCATATGGCTCATATTGGTCTTATTCATCAGCTCGCCGATCGTGCCGTCCATCGGAATGGTGTAGGCGAGCGGCACGACGGTGCGCACGATGAACGAGCCGTCCTGCTGGCTGTGATAGATGCCGCGCATCCACGGGATGTCGATCCCTTCCCGCTGCGCCTCGTAAAGGCCTTCACCGTCGGTCTGCCACATGTCCAGCATCGCGCCCGGAATGGGCTTGCCGTCGAGGGTCTGCACCTTGCCGACCACGAGGCACGGAACGCCTGGCGCATCCTTGGTGACCATTTCGCCGTTCGCGATTTCCGGCGCATCATGCACATGGAACGGACCCTCGACGGTCGACGGTGTCGCGCCCGGCGGCAGGTGATGGTTGATCGAGTCGACCAGCATGCTGACGCCGAGCACGTCGGAGGTCAGGATGAATTCCTGGCGCTTCTCGTCGCAGAGTTGTCCGGTGCGGGTCAGCCATTGGATCGCCGCGAACCACTCGGGCTGGGTCAGTTCGACGTCGCGCACGAAACCATGCAGGTGCTTGATCAGGGACTGCATGACCTCGCGCAGGCGCGGATCGGGGATATCCTGCCAGCGCTCCATCACGACTTCGGTCAGATTGCCATCGGTCACGTAGGACATCGTCTCCCGCTCCTCATCGTCTCTGCGGCCTGTTGCAGCGGCCTGCTTTCGGCGACCCGATCCTGACGGTCGGGCCTGATTTCTCCGCCGGCGAGTTGCCGGCAAGTGTAGCCGCGGCCAAGTAATTTTGGCCACGTTATTTTCGTTCTGAGTTTGCGGTCCCCACACCGGGTGACCGATTACTCGGTCCGTTTAACATTTGGAGCGCGCCCGGACGCAAAACCGAAGTCCACTTTTGCTGGTCGCGCTCCGACCCTGCTGGTCTATCCGATCGCCGGAATAGGGGCGGACACCAATTCTCCGCGCACCAGGGCCGTGCCTTCGACCATAGCACGCATCTTTCCGTACGCCACGTCGCGAGGCAGATACTTCAACCCACAATCCGGTGCAACCACGACGCGCTCGGCAGGGACGTGGCGCAACCCGGCGCGAATGCGCCGGGCCACCATGGCCGGCGTCTCGATCGTCAGGTCGGACAGGTCGATCACACCCAGAATGATGGTCTTTGACGGCAGATTCTTCAACACCGCACCGTCGAGCTTCGGCTGCGCGGCCTCGACCGATATTTGCTGCGCGGCCGAGTGTTCCAGCTCCGACAAAAACGAATAACCGGTCGGCTTCTCGCTCACCATCTGGGCGTAGCCGAAGCAGATATGCACCGCCGTCGTACCGCTGACGCCTTCAAGGGCGCGAGCCAGCGTTTTCAGACCATAGGCGCGGGCGTCGTCCGGGCGGGCCTGCATCCAGGGCTCGTCGATTTGGACAAAGTCAGCGCCGGCCGCGAACAGATCCTTGATCTCGGCATTGACGGCGGCCGCATAGTCCATCGCCATCGCTTCGGCGGAGCCGTAGTAGTCGTCTTGCGCCTGCTGGGCCATGGTGAACGGCCCCGGCACCGTCATCTTGATCGGCCGGTCGGTGTTCCGGCGCAGAAACTCAACGTCGCGCACTTCGACGGGATGACGGCGCGTGATCCGGCCGGTCACACGCGGCACCGGGACCGGATTGCCGCTGCGGTTGATCGTGGTGCCCGGATTATCGAGATCGATGCCGTCCAATGCCGTCGCGAAACGGTTGGAATAGCTTTCGCGGCGCTGCTCGCCGTCGGTAATGATGTCGAGGCCGGCGCGTTCCTGGTCGCGGATCGCCAACAAGGTCGCATCGTCCTGCGCCTGCTCCAGCCATTGCGGCGCGATGCGCCAGAGCTCGCGCGCGCGCACCCGCGGCGGCATCTGCTTGGTCAGCGCCTCGCGGTCGATCAGCCAGTCGGGCTGCGGATAGGAGCCGACCAGACAGGTCGGCAGCAAAACTTTGGATGCGGCCACGATCAAGCTTTCATGTGAGACGGCGAACGAACTCAACAACGCCACCAACAAAGCGGCCGGCGCTGTTCGGCGCCGGCCGTAGTGTTTAACAGTATCGGCTATTTCTTCGCATCCGCGTACGGATAGATCACCTTGCCCGATTGATACTTCTCCGGGCTTACAATGACCTGGGTGGACAGCTTGCGGAACTGATCCAGGTCGTTGTTCTCGATGCCCTGGAACTGAACTTCGAGCACGCGCGACTCGGTCCATTCGCCTTCCGGCCCGAACTTGATGTCGCCGACCACGGTCGTGAAGCTGCTCTTGCGCATGTATTCGGCCAGCACGTTGTCGTCAACGCTCTTGGTCGCGTCGATCGCCTGTCCGAGCACCTGCAGATAGGCGTAGGCCCATGGCGGCATATAGTAGCCGAGCGGATCGACGCCTTCGGCGGCGGCGCGGGCCTGATACTTCTTGATCAGGTCCATGACGCCTGGAAATTCCATGGTCTTGGCCGGCACCCACATGTCGTAGTTCACGATGCCGTTCAGCATCGGCCCAAGCTGGGTCTTGAACACGGTGGATTGCAGACCGACCATGGCGCCGCCGATCATCTTCGGCTTATAGCCGATCTCGTTGATCGAGCGCACCATTCCGACCGAGTCGAGCGGATACGAACAGATCACCACGATGTCGGCGTTCGACGCCTGGATGGCGCGGATGATCGACGTGAAGTCGGTGGTGGTCGGCGGATATTTGCGGTCATAGACCACCTTCAGGCCGGCCGCCTTGGCGTTTTCGCGCGCGCCGTCGGCGACGTTCTGGCCGAATTCGGCGTCGACCGACGCAATGGCAATCGTGGTCGGCTTCGGGTTCTGCGCCATCGCCACGTCGAAGTAGCCCTTGGTGAAGGCCGGCTTCGGGTTCGGACCCATCGGGATCATCGAGAAGTATTTCGGATACTTGAACTTCTCGTTCACGCCGGTGCCGAACAGGCCCATGAACAATTTGTTTTTCTGGATTACGATCGGCATCGCGGGCGCGATCATGTTGGTCGCATAGGCGCTGACCACCAGGTTCACTTTGTCAACGTCGAGCAGCTTGGTGTAGATCTGCGGCACCAGTGCCGGATTACTCTGATCGTCGTAATAGATCAGCTTCACCGGCCGGCCGGCGAGGCCACCCTTGGCGTTGACGTCGTCTTCCCAGATCTTCATTGCCAGCAGCGACGACTTGCCGTTGGGTGCGAGCGGCCCGGTCAGCGACATGCTGAAGCCGATCGTGATCGGATTGGCCGCCTGCGCGGTGGCGCTCGTCGACGTCACGCCCAGCCACGCCGCGGCCGCCAGCGCACCGGCGGCAACGCGCCTCAGCACCGTGCGGCGATCGAAATTCTGATTCATCTGTTCCTCCCGTTAAGCGGCCCGAGGCCGGCCTCATTCGGCCGCCGGGCTCGCCCGTTTCCATCCCAAACCACGCCATTGATCGGCGTGTTGTTTTCGTTAGACGAAATTGATTTCCGCCAAGACGTCAGAGCAGACGCCAGCCAGCCAGCCCGTGTCAAGCAACACCAATGACGGGTGTTTTATGACTGCGTCGGACAATGCTGCGAGAAGCGAATTCGGTGCCTTGCCCACCCGCAGTCCCACACGGGCGGGCCCCGAACGCAGATCCGCCGTACATCGTTTTCGAGCCTGTGGCTGGCGGACTCTCACGCTCGCATGGCCAACGAACTGCTTCAGAGCTCCACGATTTGCTGACCTAGAGCGCGTCCAGCATAAATGGACACCGGTTTTGCATCCGGCCGCGCTCTAAGTGCTAGACAGACGCGTTTCCCTCACGTGAAGTGGATTTCCACTTCACTTGAAAACGCTCTAGACGTGGTTATGGCGCGGCAAGCGCCCAACATTTCGTCACATATTACCTTACACTCCATGCTGCGCTGCAGCGATTTCACGCCTACGTTGTCATGCGACTTGACCCCGGCGCTCCCTATGCCATTGCGTTCGGGAGATAACGCGACAGAGCGGATCGAGCTGTGAACATCGAGGTTCTACAACGCGGAGCCAAGGCAACCGCGCGTCCGGCAAAGGCCGACGCGTGGTGGCATGGCGCCGTCATCTATCAGATCTATCCGCGCAGCTTTTTCGACAGCAACGGCGACGGCATCGGCGATCTGCCGGGCATCACCGCCCATCTCGATCATATCGCGGAGCTGGGCGTCGATGCGGTCTGGATCGCGCCGTTCTTCCGTTCGCCGATGAAGGATTTCGGCTACGACGTGACCGACCATTGCGATGTCGATCCGATGTTCGGCACGCTCGATGACTTCGATGCGTTGACGGCGCGGGCGCGCGAACTCGGCCTGCGCATCATCGTCGATCAGGTGTGGAGCCACACCGCCGACGATCATCCATGGTTCGTCGAAAGCCGCACCTCGCGGGATTCGAAAAAATCCGACTGGTATGTCTGGGCCGACGCGCGGCCGGACGGCACACCGCCCAACAACTGGCTGTCGGTGTTCGGCGGAGTCGCCTGGACCTGGGAGCCGCGCCGCCGGCAATATTATCTGCATCATTTCCTGAGCAGCCAGCCGCAGCTCAATCTGTACCATCCGGACGTCGAACAGGCGCTTTTTGATGTCGGGAAATTCTGGATTGACCGCGGCGTCGATGGCTTCCGGCTCGATGCGGTCGACTTCATGTTTCACGATCGCCGGCTGCGCGACAATCCCGCGCGGCTGCCGAGCGGCGTCATGCCGCTAAGGCCGTTCGGTATGCAGCGGCACATGTTCGACATGCTGCAACCGGAAATGTTCGCGTTCATGACGCGGCTCAATACATTCCTACGCCCCTATCCGGACATGATGACGCTGGCCGAAGTATCCAGCGAGCCCGGCGCGTACCGGCGCTGCGCCGAGTACACCGACCGGCAGGCGCACCGCCTGGACATGGCATACTCGCTCGCCCTGATGAAGGAGGCGCTGACCGCCGACCGTCTGGCCAAAGTGCTGACCGAGATGCACGACGCCATCGAGAACGGCTGCGTGTGCTGGGCGTTCAGCAATCACGACGTGGTCCGCGCCGTCAGCCGCTGGGGCCACCCTTTGCTGCATCATCGGATCGCGCTGACACTGATCGCGCTGCTCATCACCCTACCCGGCGCGGCGTGCCTGTATCAGGGCGAAGAGTTGGGACTGACCGAAGCGACGCTGACACATGCCGACATGCGCGACCCCTACGGCATCAATTTCTACCCCGCGTTCCTGGGCCGCGACGGAGCCCGCACGCCGATGCCGTGGCAGGCAAATGCGCGCTTCGCCGGCTTCACGACTTCGCAGGCGCCCTGGCTTCCGGTGCCGCCGGAGCATGCTGAACGGGCGGTCGATGTTCAACGCGGCGACGAGAACTCGTTGCTACACGCGTACCGTCGTCTGTTGCATTGGCGGCGCCATCATCCAGCGTTGCGCGATGGCGGCTTCCGGCTGCTCACGTTGCCCGAGCCGCTGTTCGGCTTCGAGCGCTATAATAAGGACGAAGGCGGTGGAGGGCTGATCGCGGTGTTCAACCTGCACGATGCTCCGACGCTGTTGGCCCGCAGCCTGCTGCCGCCCCGCGCCCGCATCGTCGAACTGAGCGATTTTCCCCTCGAAATCGCCCCCGATTCGTATGTGATTCCGCCCTACGGGGCCGTTTTTGCTTATTTAGACGCCGTTCTGTCGTAATTTTTTTAGTTTACCCCTGCCTGACTCAAAAAAATCGCATTGCGGCATGGACCCAACACGGCCCGGCCGCGTTGGAACTGTGGGCCACGGATGAGTGCAGCGCGCCGGCTTGCGGTGCGTGCATTGTTTCGGTCCACGGCCAAGTTGACGACGCATTTTTGCGGGGGGAACGGGGCGTCCCATGGATATGGAAAATTTGACCAGTCGGGGCGGCACCTCACGCATTATCGTGGTTTCAAACCGGATCGGCCCCGTCGAAGAGGGCAAATCGGCGCCGGGCGGGCTCGCCGTCGGCGTCTATGAAATCCTGCGCTCGATGGGCGGCATCTGGTTCGGCTGGTCCGGCACCGTCGCCGATCAAAGTTCCGTTACGCCCAACATGACCAAGGACGGCAACATCACTTACGCGACCATTGATCTGGGGCGTAAGGACTACGCGGAATTCTATGCCGGCTTTTCAAACTCGACCTTGTGGCCGCTGCTGCACTTCCGCACCGGTCTGCTCGATTTCGAACGCCAATGCCTTGAGGGCTACCTGCGCGTCAACGATCTGTTCGCCGAACACCTGATCAAGCTGATCCGGCCGAACGACATCATCTGGGTACACGACTATCACCTCATTCCGCTTGCCGCGGCGCTGCGGCGCAAGGGTGCGAAGAACCGCATCGGCTTCTTTTTGCATACGCCGCTGCCGCCGCGCGCCGTGCTGCAAACGCTGCCGGATCATGGCCGGTTGCTGCGCACGCTGGCAGCCTACGATCTCATCGGTTTTCAGACCGAAGACGACGCCACCCATTTCAACGATTACATGCGCCTCGAACTCGGCGCGACAGCGGCCGGCGCCACCTTGTTGCTGGACCGCCGCCAGTTCCGCGCCGGCACCTATCCGATCGGCATCGATCCGGCCGGTTTCGCCCGCACCGCCGATGTGGCCAGCGGGCAGAGCGCGACGCGACGGCTCAAACGCAGCCTCGGCGACCGTAAATTGGCGATCGGCGTCGACCGTCTCGACTACAGCAAAGGTTTGCCGCTGCGCATGAAGGCGATCGACCGATTGTTCAGTGCGCATTCGAACTGGCGCGACCGGGTCACCTTTTTGCAGATCGCCACCATCAGCCGCTCCGATGTTCGGCAGTATCGCGACCTGCGCGAAGAACTCGACGCGGCGGCTGGCCACATCAACGGCCGCTACGCCGAAGCCGACTGGACGCCGGTCCGCTACGTCAACCGCAACGTCAACCGCAATACATTGGCCGGCTATTTCCGCTGCGCCCATGTCGGGCTGGTGACGCCGCTGCGCGACGGCATGAACCTCGTCGCCAAGGAATATGTCGCCGCGCAGGACCCGGAGGATCCGGGCGTGCTCATTCTATCGCCTTTCGCAGGCGCCGCACATGAATTGGATGCCGCGTTGCAGGTCAATCCGTTTGATGTCGATGCGATGGTCGAGGCCCTGACCCAGGCCCTGGTGATGCCGCTCGCGGAACGCCGCCGGCGTTGGCGCTCGATGATGACCGCGTTGCAGAAACAGACGGTCCGGCACTGGGCCACGAGCTTTATCGACAACCTGACGGCCACCCGCACCGAGGTCCGACGCGTCGCGCTCGCCCACGTCAGCGACGATCTCACCGTCGCGTAGGCCTTAAGATTTAGAGTTTCGAACGGCTTCGTCCGACCGGACGAAGCCGCCATTGCCGTTTCGGAAGGAGGCCGTGACATGGGAATAACGACACCGCCGCCGAACGACATCCGCAGGATTGTCGAAGCCATGAACACGACGGGACCGTTGCCGGTGACACGCCGCCAGGATAGCGGTCGCATCATTGTCGAAAGCGTCTATCCGGAGATCGATTGCGGGCGTTATCCGGTAAAGCGCAAAATCGGCGATGAATTCGAAATCTCCGCCGACATCTTCCGCGACGGTCACGACGTGATCGCGGCTTCGATCCTGTATCGGGCCGCCGACGAGGATTTCTGGCGCCGCGCGCCGATGTACCATGTCGACAACGATCGTTGGGGCGGCGCGGTGCGGCTGTCGCGCAACATTCGCTACTTCTACACGCTGGAAGCCTGGACCGACGTGTTCGCCAGTTGGCGGCGCGACACCGGCCGCAAGATCGCCGCCAAGCAGGATGTCGGCACTGAGCTGATCGAAGGCCGCGAGATCATCGAGCGCGCCGCGAAGGACTTGGCCAATGGCGCCGCGCGGAAATTGCGCGACCTGCTGCTGCGGATCGATGCCGACTCCCCAACCGCGCCCACCAACGTCCTGCTCGGCGACGAACTCGCTGAGTTCATGGCCGAGTACGGCCCGCGCGACGACGTCAGTCGCTTTCCGCGCACGCTGGAAGTGGTAGTCGACCGCGAGCGCGCGGTATTCGCTGCCTGGTACGAGATGTTTCCGCGCTCACAGGGCACCGATCCGACCAGGAGCGCGACGTTCGACGACTGCATCGCCCGGCTGCCCGAGGTCCAGGCGATGGGCTTCGACGTGGTGTATTTCGTGCCAATCCATCCGATCGGCCGCGTCAACCGCAAGGGCCCGGACAATACGCTCAATCCCGGCCCCGACGATCCGGGCAGTCCTTATGCGATCGGCAATGAGGAAGGCGGGCATGATGCGATTCATGCCGATCTCGGCACGCTGGAGGACTTCGCACGGCTGATCGCCCGTACCCGCGAACTCGGCAT
Source organism: Xanthobacteraceae bacterium (assembly GCA_028290465.1). Taxonomy (GTDB): domain Bacteria; phylum Pseudomonadota; class Alphaproteobacteria; order Rhizobiales; family Xanthobacteraceae; genus FEB-22. The sequence goes on from JAQGJU010000143.1 coordinate 121,078, forward strand.
GGAGATCGCGCTCGACTTCGCGATCCAGTGCGCGCCCGACCATCCGTGGGTGAAGCAGCACCCGGAATGGTTCGTGTTCCGGCCGGACGGCTCGATCAAATACGCCGAGAATCCGCCGAAGAAGTATCAGGACATCGTCAACGTCAATTTCTACGGCCAGCATCACGAGGAGTTGTGGGCAGCGTTGCGCGATATCGTGCTGGTGTGGGCACAGCGCGGCGTGCGCATTTTTCGGGTCGACAATCCGCATACCAAGCCGCTGCCATTCTGGGAGTGGATGATCCGCGAAGTGCAGACGCTATTTCCGGATACCATCTTCCTGAGCGAGGCCTTCACCAAGCCGAAGATGATGAAGGCCTTGGCCAAGGCCGGTTTCACGCAGTCCTACACGTACTTTACCTGGCGTAACCAGAAGCAGGAATTGATCGACTACCTGACCGAACTGACCAGGACCAAATGCCGTGAATATCTGCGCCCGAACTTCTTCGCCAACACGCCGGACATCCTGCCGGCCTTTCTGCAGAGCGGTGGCGCACCGGCGTTCAAGATCCGCGCCGCGCTGGCATCGACGCTGGCCGGCGTTTACGGCATCTATAACGGCTTCGAGTTGTGCGAAGGCCGCGCGATCCCCGGTACCGAGGATTACATTCACTCGGAGAAGTACCAGTACAAGGTGTGGGACTGGGATCGGCCCGGCAACATCAAGCCGTTCATCACCGCGCTGAATCGCATCCGGCGCGAGAATGTCGCGTTTCGTGATTTTCTGAATCTGGAATTCTGGCGCGCCGACCACGGCAGCATCATCTTCTACAGCAAGATGACGCCGGAGCGCGACAATATCGTTTTCGTCGCCGTCAATCTCGACCCGTTCTCGGCGCATGAAACCACTTTGTGGTTTCCGATCGCCCAGATGGGGTTGGGCGATAACGACCCTTTCGAAGTCGAAGAATTGCTCGGTGGCGAGAAGCATCTGTGGCGCGGCTCGCCGCACCACATTCGTCTCGATCCGCATACCAACCCGGTCGCCATTTTTCGCGTTTCGATTTGGCAGAATGTCGATTACCGCCGTCCCGCCCGTTAACGGATCTTTTCATGCTGAACGACGACCCGCTATGGTACAAAGACGCGATCATCTACGAATTGCACGTCAAGGCGTTTTTCGACGCCAACGACGACGGCATTGGCGACTTTCGCGGGCTGTTGCAGAAGCTCGACTATCTTCAGCAACTCGGCATCACCTGCATCTGGCTGCTGCCGTTCTATCCGTCGCCGCAGCGCGACGATGGCTATGACATCGCCGACTACCGGGACGTTCATCCGACCTACGGCATGATGCGCGACTTTCGCGAGTTCGTGCGCGAGGCGCATGGCCGCGGCATGCGGGTGCTGACCGAACTGGTCATCAACCATACCTCCGATCAGCATCCCTGGTTTCAGCGCGCCCGCAACGCGCCGGCCGGTTCGAAGTATCGCGACTGGTACATCTGGAGCGACACCGACCAGAAATTCACCGAGACGCGGATCATCTTCACCGATACCGAAATATCGAACTGGACCTGGGATCCGGTCGCCAAGGCGTATTACTGGCACCGCTTCTTCTCGCACCAGCCCGATCTCAATTTCGACAATCCGCAGGTGGTCCGCTCGGTCATCGACGTGATGCGGTTCTGGCTCGACTGCGGCGTCGACGGGCTGCGGCTCGACGCGATTCCCTATTTGATAGAGCGCGAAGGCACCAACAACGAGAACCTGCCCGAAACCCATGTCGTCCTGAAGCAGTTGCGCGCGGCGCTGGATGAGCGCCACACCAACCGCATGTTCCTGGCCGAGGCCAACCAATGGCCGGAGGACGTCCAGGCCTATTTCGGCGACGGCAACGAATGCCACGTCGCCTATCACTTCCCGCTGATGCCGCGCATGTACATGTCGATCGCGCAGGAGGACCGGCATCCGATCACCGACATCATGCGGCAGACGCCGGACATTCCGGCGAACTGCCAATGGGCGATCTTTCTGCGCAACCACGACGAGCTGACGCTCGAAATGGTGACCGACAGCGAACGTGATTACCTGTGGAACACCTACGCGGCCGACTCGCGCGCGCGCATCAATCTCGGCATCCGGCGCCGTCTCGCGCCGCTGATGGAGAACGACCGGCGCAAGATCGAATTGATGAACTCGCTGCTGATGTCGCTTCCCGGCACGCCGATCATCTATTACGGCGACGAGATCGGCATGGGCGACAACATCTTTCTCGGCGACCGCAACGGCGTGCGCACGCCGATGCAATGGACCCCCGACCGCAATGGCGGCTTCTCGCGCTGCGATCCGGCGCGGCTGTTCCTGCCGCCGGTGATGGACCCGGTCTACGGCTTCCAGGCGATCAATGTCGAGGCGCAACTGCACAGCGCCTCGTCGCTGCTCAACTGGATGCGCCGGCTGATCGCGGTGCGTCAGGCGCATCGCGTGTTCGGGCGCGGCACGCTGACGTTCCTCTATCCGGACAACCGCCGCATTCTGGCGTTCCTGCGCGTACACGAGAACGAAGTCGCACTGTGCGTCGCCAATCTGTCGCGCTCGGCGCAGGCGTTTTCCCTCGACCTTTCGCAATACAAAGGCCGCATCCCGGTCGAACTACTCGGGCGCACGCCGTTTCCGGTGATCCGCGAGGATGGCTACGATCTCTCGCTGCAAGGCCATAGTTTCTATTGGTTCCTGCTGCATGACGCCGCGTCGCTGCCGAGCATCCAACAGCCGATCGCCGTGCAGCCGCCGGCCTATACCACGCTGGTGCTGGGCGAAAACTGGACCGACGTCCTCAAGGGACGTACCGCCACCATCCTGACGCATGACGTGATGCCCGAGCGGCTGCCGACGCAGCGCTGGTTCCGCGCCAAGGACGTCGCGATACGCAGCGTTTCGATCGCCGGCCATGCCGAGATCGTCGCCGACGGCCAGCGCTGGCTAATGACGTTGTTCGAAGCCAAGTTCGGCAGCGAACTCAAGCCGCAGCTCTATCTGGTGCCGTTGGCTTTGGAGTCGAAGGAAGTCCGCCTGCTGCCGCCGGCCGCGCAGGCGCAGGCCATCGCCAAGACCCGGCGTGGGCCACGCGAAGGCACGCTGTATGACGCCATGGCCGACGACCGCTTCGTTCTGGAGTTGGTGGACCGTGTGCGGCGCGGCGATCAAGTGCCGTTCGAGAATGGCACACTGCAGTTCAAGCCGACCGCCGCCTTCGAGGCGCTGGCCAAGCCTGAGCATCCTTCCGTCCGCCGGATCGGCGCCGAGCAGTCCAACACCACGGTGCTGATCGAAGACCATCTGGTGCTCAAACTGTACCGTCGCATCGAACAGGGTATTCAGCCCGAGATCGAAATCGGCCGCTATCTGACCGACGTCGCGAAATACGCCAACACCCCGCCGCTGCTCGGCAGTATCGAGATCAAACAGGCTTCCGGCCGCACCTCGGCCGTGGCCGTGATGCACGGCTTCGTTCGCAACCAGGGCGACGGCTGGGTTCACACGCTGAACTATCTCGACCGCTATCTGGATGACGCCGCCTTGAAGCCGGCCGATCAGCTCGCCGCCGAGTTGCCCGAGACCACGCACGCGGTCTATCTGGCGCAGGTGCATCAGCTTGGCATCCGCACCGCCGAACTGCATCGCGCGCTGACCCCGACCGAGGCGCCGGCCGCCTTCAAGCCGGAAGCGATCGATGCGTCCGACATCGCGGGCTGGATCAAGCGGACCCGTAATGAGGCGGCCGGCGCGCTGACCGGCCTGCGCCGTGCGTTGAAGACGCTGCCGGCGCCGGCCGTCGCGCTGGCGAAGCAACTCCTCGATCAGCGCAAGAAGGTGCTGGAAGGCATCGGCGCCGGCATTCCGGCGTCGCTTAGTGCGATGAAGATTCGCATTCATGGCGACTATCATCTCGGGCAGGTGATCGTCGCGCAGAACGACGTCTACATCATCGACTTCGAAGGCGAACCGCGCCGGCCGGTTGCCGAGCGGCGCTCCAAGGAATCGCCGCTGCGCGACGTCGCCGGCATGCTGCGCTCGTTCGACTATGCCGGCTGGGCCGCGCTCGATCAGGTCGCGCAGTCGCAGCCCGAGGGCGGCGGAACGGTCGATCTGGAACGTCTGCTCTCGGCGTGGCGCGAGCGCGCGCTCGGCGCCTTCCTGGCCGGCTACAACGAGACCATCGCCGGCAACGCCACCAATCCGAAAGACGCGACACACGCGGCGGCGCTGCTGCGCTTGTTCCTGCTGGAAAAGGCGTTCTACGAAATTCAATACGAGCTCGCCAACCGCCCGGCCTGGGTGGTCATCCCCTTGCGCGGTGTGTTGCGCACTCTGTTCCCAATGGGAGAGCGCTGATGCCTATCACCGAATCCGATCGCGACCTCGCACCTATTTTGGCCGCCGAACATGCCGACCCGTTCGGCTATCTCGGCATGCACCGCACCGCCGCAGGACTAATCGTGCGGACTTTCCAGCCCGGCGCGATAAGCGTCGAAGTGGTGCGCCGCGGCGGCGATGTTGTTGCTAAGCTGTCGGACGTAAACGGCACCGGATTGTTTTCGGGCGCCGTACCGGGCGACGAAATCTTCCCCTACCGGCTCCGGGTCACGCATGGCAGCGAAAAGCACGACATCGACGATCCCTATGCGTTCCCGCCGGTGCTGGGCGATCTCGATGTGCATCTCCTGGCCGAAGGCAATCATCTGCAGGCCTGGACCAAGCTTGGCGCGCATTGCCTGACTTTGGCCGGCGTTTCCGGCGTCGGCTTCGCCGTGTGGGCGCCGAATGCACGCTCGGTCAGCGTGGTCGGCGACTTCAATGACTGGGACGGCCGCCGCCACCCGATGCGTAAACGTTACGAATGCGGCGTGTGGGAACTGTTCATTCCCGATCTCGGTCCGGGCGTGCGGTACAAGTACGAGATCAAGTCGCCGGAAGGCGTGCGCCTGCCGCACAAGGCCGATCCCTATGCGTCCCGTGCCGAGCATCCGCCGGCCACTGCATCGGTCGTGGTCGAATCGTCACAGCATGTCTGGCGCGACGAGGCGTGGATGGCGAACCGCAAACGCCTGACGGCGCCGACCGAGGCGATGTCGATCTACGAGGTGCATCTCGGCTCGTGGCGGCGGAAGCCCGAGGAAGGCAGCCGGTACCTGAGCTATCTCGAGCTGGCGCAGGAACTGGTGCCCTATGTGCGGGATCTCGGCTTCACCCATGTCGAGTTCATGCCGGTCAGCGAATATCCGTTCGACGGCTCGTGGGGCTACCAGCCGATCGGGCTGTTCGCGCCGACCATCCGCTTCGGTACGCCGGATGAATTCCGCGCGCTGGTCGATGCGTTTCATGCCGCGAATATCGGCGTGATCGTCGACTGGGTGCCGGGGCACTTCCCCAGCGATCCGCATGGGCTGGCGATGTTCGACGGGACCCACCTGTACGAACATGCCGATCCGCGCCAGGGTTTCCACAAGGACTGGAATACCCTGATCTACAATTACGGGCGCACCGAGGTCGCGAACTTCCTCCTGAACAGTGCGCTATGCTGGCTGAAGGAATTCCATATCGACGCGCTGCGCGTCGATGCGGTCGCGTCCATGCTGTATCTCGATTACAGCCGCAATCCCGGCGAATGGATTCCGAACCGCTATGGCGGCCGCGAGAACCTCGACGCCGTCAACTTCCTGCGCCGGCTCAACGAAGTCATCGCCACCCGGATGCCGGGCGCGCAGACCATGGCCGAGGAGTCGACCGCTTGGCCGATGGTATCGCGCCCGACCTCGCAGGGCGGCCTCGGCTTCGACTACAAATGGAACATGGGCTGGATGCACGACACGCTCGAATATATCGAGCAGGATCCGATCCATCGCCAGTATCAACACAACAAGCTGTCGTTCGGGCTGATTTATGCGTTCAGCGAGAACTTCATCCTGCCGCTGTCGCATGACGAGGTCGTGCACGGCAAAGGCTCGATGATCACCAAGATGCCGGGCGATGTCTGGCAGAAATTCGCCAACCTGCGCACTTATTACACCTTCATGTACGGACATCCGGGCAAGAAGCTGCTGTTCATGGGCGCCGAGATTGCCCAATGGGCCGAATGGAACCACGACAAGAGTCTCGACTGGCATCTGCTGGATCTGCCGCAACACCAGGGCATTCAGCGACTGATCGGCGACCTCAACCGGCTGTATCGCGACCGCAAAGCCCTCAGCGAAGGCGACCACCACGAGGCCGGCTTCACCTGGATCGAATCCAACGACACCGCGCAGAGCGTCCTGTCGTTCATCCGCCGGGCGCGCGACCCGAGCGATTTTGTGGTGGTGGTGAGCAACTTCACGCCGGTGCCGCGTCAGGACTACCGGCTCGGCGTGCCGGACGTCGCGGGCTTCAAGGAGTTGCTCAATTCGGATTCGGCGTTCTATGGCGGCAGCAATGTCGGCAATTCCGGTTTCGTGGCGACCGATCCGATACCGGCGCACGGTTTCCCGCGCTCGGTCCGCATCACCATTCCGCCGCTCGCAAGCATTATTCTGGCTCCGGCGGCCGGGCCGACCTGAGGCGCGCCATGGCCGCGAAGGCTTCTCATGTCCAACCGGGGTCGCCCTATCCGCTGGGCGCCACCTGGGACGGGCGCGGCACCAACTTCGCGCTGTTCTCGGCGCATGCCGAAAAGGTCGAACTCTGCCTGTTCGACCGCATTGGACGCCAGGAGGACCGCTTCATCCTGTCCGAATACACCGACGAGGTGTGGCACGGCTATCTGGCGGACGTGCGGCCGGGGCAACTCTATGGCTACCGCGTGCACGGTCCGTATGAACCGCTGAAGGGCCATCGCTTCAATCACCACAAGCTGCTGATCGATCCCTATGCCAAGGCGCTGTCCGGCGCGCTGACCTGGACCGACGCGCATTTCGGCTACCGGATAGGACACCCCAAGGAAGATCTGTCGTTCGACCGGCGCGACAACGCACGGCAGATGCCGAAATGCATCGTGACGAATCCCTCCTTCGTGTGGGGCCGCGACCGTCCGCCACCGACCCCGCCGCTCGAGACCATCGTCTACGAAATGCATCCGCGCGGCTACACCATGCTGCGTGACGATGTGCCCAAAGCGTTGCGCGGCACCTTCGCGGCGCTGGCATTGCCGCAAGTGGTCCGGCATCTGCGCGACCTCGGTGTGACGGCGGTCGAACTGCTGCCGGTCCATGCCCATGTCGACGACCGGCGTCTGGTCGATCACAAGCTGGTCAATTACTGGGGCTACAATTCTCTGGCGTTCTTCGCACCCGATCCGCGATATCTGACGCCCGCGGGCATCGACGATTTCAAGAGCATGGTGCTGGTGCTGCACGATGCCGGCATCGAAGTCATTCTCGACGTCGTCTACAACCACACCGGCGAGGGCAATCATCTCGGCCCGACGCTATCGCTGCGCGGCATCGACAACGCTTCATACTACCGGCTGATGCCGGACGATCCGCGCTACTGCGAAGACTTTACCGGCTGTGGCAATACGCTCGATATGCGCCACCCGCGCGTGCTGCAGATGGTGATGGATTCGCTGCGTTACTGGGTCGAGGTGATGCATGTCGACGGCTTCCGCTTCGATCTCGCCACCACGCTGGCCCGGGAGGAACGCGACTTCGATCCGCGCGGCGGCTTTCTCGATGCGGTGCGCCAGGATCCGTGCCTGTCGCAGGTCAAGCTGATCGCCGAACCGTGGGACGTCGGGCCGGGCGGCTATCAGGTCGGCCATTTCCCGCCCGGTTGGACCGAATGGAACGACCGCTTCCGCGACACCATCCGCAAGTTCTGGCGCGGTGATGGCGGCCTGATCGGCGAGGTTGCCGGACGGCTCAGCGGTTCAGCCGACATCTTCGCGCATCGCGGCCGCGGCCCGTGGTCGAGCGTCAACTTCGTCACCGCGCATGACGGATTCACGCTGGAAGACCTCGTCAGCTACAACGACAAGCACAACGAGGCCAACCAGGAAGACAACCGCGACGGTTCCACCGACAATGCCAGTTGGAACTGCGGCGTCGAAGGGCCGACCAATGATCCTGCGATCCTCGCACTGCGCCGACGCCAGAAGAAGAACCTGATGGCGTCGCTGTTGCTGGCCCAGGGCACACCGATGCTGCTGGCCGGGGATGAACTCGGTAATGGCCAGGCCGGCAACAACAACGCCTATTGCCAGGACAATGAGATCGGCTGGATCGACTGGTCCCACGACCACATCACGCGCTTCGGCATCGTGCCGTTCGTGCGCAAGCTGATCGAGCTGCGCAAATCGCATCCCGCGTTCCGCCGCCGCCGGTTCCTCAGCGGCGACCCCCGCGTCAACGGCCTGCCGGATGTGGTGTGGCTGACCCCGCAGGGCGTTCCCAAAACCGAGGAAGACTGGAAATTCTTCGATGCCCGTGTCCTCGCGCTGCTGCTCAACGGCGCCTATGAGCCCGACGAAGCGCCGGGACTGACCAAACCGGCGCCGCATTTGCTGATGTTCTTCAACGGGCATCATGAACTGATGCCGTTCATCCTGCCGCCGGCCTACGAACTGCGATGGAACGTGTTTGCCGATACGTCGGTTGAGGACGGCGAAGAGACCAAGGAACAGTATGTGCCCGGTAGCAGTTACGGCGTTCAGGCGCGCTCGCTGGCCATCCTGTGCGCAACGGAACGTAAGAAGGCGGGTCGATGGTGGTGAAGCGTGTGCATGACATGCCGTTCGGTGCTGGGGTTGGCGCCGACGGAACGGTGACGTTTGGCTTATGGGCGCCGGCCGCCAATACGGTCGCGGCCTGGATACAGACCAAAGCCGGCCGGCTGGATCTGCCGATGGCCAAGCGCACCGGCGGCTGGCACACGCTGACCACCCATGCGGCGAGCGCCGGCGATCTCTATTCCTATGTGATCGACGGTGAGAGGGTCGTGCCGGACCCGGCGTCGCGTTATCAGCCGCAGGACGTGCATGGCCCGAGCCTGATCGTCGACCCGCGCACATTTGAGTGGACCGATACAGAATGGCGCGGCCGGCCGTGGGAAGAAACCGTCCTCTACGAGCTTCACGTCGGTACCTTTACGCCGGAGGGCACCTACGCGGCCGCGATCGACCGGCTCGATTCGCTGGTGTCGCTCGGCATCACGGCCGTCGAACTGATGCCGCTCGCCGAGGCGCCCGGCGCGCATAACTGGGGCTATGACGGCGTCGAGATGTTCGCGCCCGAGGCACGCTACGGGACCCCGGACGATTTGAAGCGTTTCGTCGCCGAAGCGCACCGCCACAAGCTGATGGTGTTCGTCGACGTGGTCTATAACCATTTCGGGCCCGAAGGGAACTACCTGTCGACCTTCGCGCCGCAATTTTTCACCGACCGCCATCAGACGCCATGGGGCGCGGCCATCGCGGTCGACGGACCGCACAGCCGGCCGGTGCGGGACTTTTATCTGCACAACGCGATGTATTGGCTGGAAGAATACAACGTCGACGGACTGCGGTTCGATGCCGTGCACGCCATCCTCGACGACAGCGAACCTCATGTCCTGAACGAGCTGTCTCAGGTCGTCCGGCGACGCCTGCCCGGACGCCACATTCATCTGGTGCTTGAGAACGACGACAACGCCACGTGGGCGCTGGAGCGAGGCGATAATGACGAAATCAACTTTTATACCGCGCAGTGGAACGACGACCTGCACCATGCGCTGCATGTACTGATCACCAACGAGACGCACGGCTATTACGGCGATTATGCGCTGGATCCGGGAGGATCCCTGGCGCGGACGCTGGGCGAAGGCTTCGCCTATCAGGGCGAGCCGTCGCCGCATCGCGGCGGCAAGCGCCGCGGCGAAAAGTCCGGCCATTTGCCGCCGACCGCCTTCGTGTCGTTCCTGCAGAACCACGACCAGATCGGCAACCGGCCACTCGGCGAGCGCATCAGCGCCATCGCGCCGCCCGAAGCCGTGCGCGCCGCCACCGCCATCGTGCTGCTGTCGCCGCAGATTCCGCTGATCTTCATGGGTGAGGAATGGGCCGCCGAGCAGCCATTCCAATTCTTCTGTGATTTCGGACCGGAGCTTTCCGCAGCCGTGCGTGAAGGCCGCGCCAAGGAGTTTGCGCACTTCTTCGAAACCGCACTGCTGGGCGGCGGCAGTATTCCCGACCCGACCTCGCCCGAAGCATTCCAAGCCTGCATTCTGCACTGGTCGGATCGCGCGCGCTCACCGCATGTCGAGACCTATGCGCTGTTCCGCCGGCTGCTCAACATACGTCATCAGCACATTATCCCGCGCCTCAAAGGGGCGCGCGCCGGCGGCGCCGTGGCGCTCGGCCGCGCGCGGCGGGTGATCGCCGCCGAATGGATGCTCGGCGACGGCAGCCTGCTGCGGCTGATCGCCAATCTCGATCGCAACGCGGCGAGTGTCGATCTGCCGCCGCCCGAAGGCGAACTGCTGTTCACGTCCGATCCGACCGCCGACAACCCGACTGACCTCAGAGAATTGCCGCCGTGGTTCGTAACTTGGCACCTGCAACCCGCGAAATCGGGAACAGACTGATGGAAGCCCTGCACCTGGAAGTCTTGCACCAACTCGCGGCCCAACTCGGCGTTGCACTGTCCTATACCGACGCCTTCGGCCGGCGCTGCGAGGTGACGCCCGACACGTTGCGGGCGGTGTGCGGGGCGCTGGGCTTCGATGCGCGTGATGGCTCGGCGACAGCGGATTCGTTGCAACGCTTGCACATGGAACGCCGCGAGGAACTGGCGCCGCCCGTCGTGGCGCTACGCGGCACCGTTCCGCTCGAAATTCCAATCACGATCGTCCGGCCGCGCGATGAGTTGCGCATCTTTTGGGAATTGCACCGCGAAACCGGAGAGACCAGCAACGGATCAGCGATCTGGCGCGACTTGGCGCTGATCGAGTCCCATCCGTCTGACGGCGCGTACGAAACCCGCGCGCTGCCGATCGTGCCGGAACTGGTGCCCGGCTATCATGACGTCCGTGTTGAGTTGGCGGACGCATCCGCCCGCGCCGCGCAGGTCCGCGTCATCGCGGCGCCGGCCCGCGCCTATCAGCCGGCCGCATTGCAGAACGGAGGCCGGGTCTGGGCGCTGGCGACGCAACTTTACTCCCTCAAGCGCGACGACGATTGGGGCATCGGCGATTTTGGCGCGCTGCACGAGCTGGTCGGTATGGCGGCGCGCAGCGGCGCGGCCGCCATTGGGCTCAATCCGCCGCATTCGCTGTTCCATGACGATCCCGAACACGTCAGTCCGTACTCGCCGTCGAGCCGGCAGTTCACCAATCCGCTTTATCTCGACGTGCCGGCGATCGAAGACTTCGGCGAGTGCGAGGCGGCGCGGCAACTCGTCCACTCGGAGCCGTTTCGCCGGCGGCTGGCCGATCTGCGCGGATTGCGTCATGTCGATTATGCTGGCGTTACAGCCGCCAAGTACCAAGCGCTAAAGCTGCTGTATGAGAACTTTCGCAACCTCCATTTGTCGCAAGCTAACGATCCGCGCGGCGAGGCCTTCCGAGAATTCCAGGCCCGGCACGGCGAAGCGCTCAAGCGCTACGCCACCTTCAGTACGCTCCGGGAGCACTTCGGCGGCGGCGACCCGGCGATGCGCTACTGGCGGCACTGGCCGGAAGAATTTCGTCGCGCCGAGAGTTCGGCCGTGAAGGCCTTCGCGGCCGACAATATCGAGCGCGTCGAGTATTTCGAATACCTGCAATGGCAATCCGACCTGCAGATGGAGCGCGCCGGCCTCCGATCCTTGTCTCTTCACTTGCCGGTCGGACTATATGGCGATCTCGCCATCGGCATCGACAGCGGCGGCGCCGACGCCTGGGCGAACCAAGACGTGGTGGTCGACGGCTTCTCGGCCGGCGCGCCGCCGGACCCGTGGGCGCATCTCGGCCAGAACTGGGGCTTTCCGCCGCTCGATCCGCGCGCGTTGCGACGCACGGGTTACCGCATGTTCGCCGACGTGCTCCGCGCCAACATGCGGCACACCGGCGCGCTGCGCATCGACCATGTGCTCGGCCTGCGCCGGATGTTCTTCGTCCCGAATGGCCGCCCGGCCGCAGAGGGCGCCTATGTCGATTATCCGTTCGACGAACTGCTCGCTGTTGTGATCCTGGAGAGCCACCGCAATCAATGCCTGGTGGTTGGCGAAGATCTCGGCACGTTGCCGCCCGGCATTCAGGAAGCGCTGCAAGCGGCCTGCCTGTATTCCTACCGTCTGTTGTATTTTGAGCGTGACCATGAAGGCCGTTTCAAGCGGCCGGGCGATTATCCGGCCGAAGCGGTCGCGGCGGTGTCGACGCACGATTTGCCGACGCTCGCCGGATACTGGTCGGGCAGCGATATCGGCTTGCGCGACCGGTTCGGCATGCTGACCACGCCGGAGGAACGGGTCAAAGCCGACGAGGAGCGGATCGGGGAGCGCCAGGGCCTTGTCGCGGCGATGCGCCAGGAAGGACTTTCCGTCGACGACGCGAATGACGTGGCGCCGCGCCTCGAACTGCATCGCTATGTCGCCCGAACCTCATCCCGTCTCGCCATCGCGCAACTGGACGACGCCATCGAGGAGCCCGACCAGATCAATGTGCCGGGCACGCACCGGGAATACCCGAACTGGCGCCGCCGTTACACGCAGACCCTGGCGGAGATTTTCGCCGATCCGCGCGCGCAGGCGCTGTTCGCCGTGATGCGTGAAGAACGGCCACCGCTGCCCGGCGCGCCAAGTCCTGGCGGCGGAGGAGGTCGCGGTGGACAGGCCTTCGCGCGCCGTCACGCGGCGCCGGTCGCGACCTATCGGATGCAGCTCAATGCGAGCTTCACGTTCAAGGACGCCCAAGCAACACTGCCTTATCTGTATCGGCTCGGCATCAGTCATCTTTACGTGTCGCCGTTCACCAAGGCGCGGCCCGGCAGCACGCACGGCTACGACGTCACCGATCACAATGCGATCAATCCCGAGGTCGGCGACGAGGCCTCGCTGGCGCAGCTATCGGACGCGCTCGCGTCGCTCGATATGGGACTGATCCTCGATTTCGTGCCGAACCATATGGGCATCGGGCCGGGCAATCATTGGTGGCTGGACGTGCTCGAATGGGGCACCGCGTCGCCCAACGCACGCTATTTCGACATCGACTGGCAGGCGCATAAGAGCGAACTCGCCGGCAAGGTGCTGGTGCCGTTTCTCGGCGACAATTACGGCGCGGTACTGGAACGCGGCGAACTGGCGCTGAAATTTGACGCGCAGCACGGCACGTTCAGCGTCTGGTATTTCGACACGCCCTATCCGATCCGGCCGGCGCATTATGGTCTGATCATTCGCCGCGCGCTAACGGACGTCCCGCCGCCGGGCGGCGAAGATGGCGACGCCAGACTGCGCGCGCTCGCCGAGGCGTTCGCGCGGCTGCGCATCAAAGGCACCGGTCGACGACGTCGGTCCGAGCTTCGCGAGCAGGGCCGTGCATTGCAGGCCGAACTAGCCGCGCTGGCGCGCGAGCCCGAAATGGCGGCTTGGCTCAATGCTGCGGCCGGCACTTTTGTCGGCACGCCCGGAGAGCCGCCGTCATTCCGGCTGCTGCATCAATTACTGGAGCGCCAGGCCTACCGACTGTCCTATTGGCGGGTCGCCACCAACGAGATCAACTATCGGCGCTTCTTCGACGTCAACGAACTGATCGGCATCCGCCAGGAAGAGCCGGAATTGTTCGACCAGACCCACCGTTTGGTCGGAAGGCTCATTGTCGAGGACAAGATCCAGGGCCTGCGCATCGACCATATCGACGGGCTGTTCGATCCGGCCGGCTATTGCGCTCGCCTGCGGCGCTTCATCGACGACCATGTCGCGCGCCGCGACGGCGTCTCGCGCAAGAGCACCGCCGCAGCAAAGCGTTGCTTTCCGATCTATCTGGAAAAGATCCTCGCGCATCATGAATCGATGCGGACCGAATGGCCGGTCGACGGCACCACCGGCTACGAGTTCCTGGCGCAGGTCAATCGGGTGTTTCTTCACCCCGATGGCCGAACGTCGATCGACACCGCGTTTCGTAACTTCGGCGGTTCGACGGAGAAGTTCGAAGACATTCTCAAGGACAGCAAACGCCATGTGATGGAGACGCTGCTGGCCAGCGAGTTGGACGTGCTGGCGCGCGAGCTCGATCACCTGTCGGAACAGCACTGGCTCAGCCGCGACTACACGCTGGAACGGCTGCGACGTGCCGTTGTGGCCACCGTCAGTCAGTATTCGGTGTACCGCAGTTACGTCACGGCCGCCGGATGCTCCGACAATGATCGGCGCATCATCGAGACCGCGATCAATCGCGTCAAGCGACACTGGCAGGGACCGGACGCGGAGATTCTGGATTTCCTGCAATCGGTCCTGACGCTCGATCTCGTGCGCAACCGCAACTCCGGCTACAGCCGCAACGAAACGGTTCGGTTCGCCATGCGCTTCCAGCAATACAGCTCGCCCGTAATGGCGAAGGGCCTGGAAGACACCGCCGGCTATCGTTATCCGCGTTTTCTGTCCCTCAACGAGGTCGGCAGCGAGCCGAACCTGTTCGAGCTTTCGGCCGGCGCATTTCACGCCGTGAATGAAGAACGCCGCCGCGCCTGGCCGCGCAACATGCTGGCCACCGCGACGCACGATACCAAGCGCGGCGAGGATGTACGCGCACGGCTCAACGTATTGTCGGAAATGCCCGATTGGGGCACCACCGTTCGCAAATGGCGGCGCTTCAACCGGCGCTGGCGCACCGAAACCGACGGCGTGCGCACCCCTTCATTCAACGACGAGTACATGATCTATCAGACGTTGTTGGGCGCTTGGCCGGCCAGCGATACGTTTGAGACCCTGACGGACCGGGAGGCCGTGGCGACATTCACCGAACGCGTGAAGGACTACGTCGTCAAGGCGCTCCGCGAGGCGAAGACGATTTCAAGCTGGTCGAATCCGAACGAGGCCTATGAGCAGGGCTGCCGCAATTTTGTCGATGCCATTCTCGATGAGCAAGAACGCAACCTATTCATGGAGGATTTTCGCGGCTGGGTGACGCGGGTCGCGCGCCTCGGCGCGCTCAACAGCCTGTCTCAGATCGTGTTGAAAAGCTTTGCGCCCGGCTTTCCGGACACCTATCAGGGCGACGAATTGTGGGATCTCAGCCTGGTTGACCCCGATAACCGGCGGCCGGTCGATTACGTTGCGCGGGCGCGCGCCCTCGCGGCGCATGGCAGCGACGACGTCGACATGGAGAAACCCGGCGCGCTGCTGAAGGAGTGGCGCAGCGCCGAGATCAAACTGTACCTGCTTCATCGGGCGCTACGTCTGCGCAACGCATGGCCGGACTTGTTCGCGGAGGGCAGCTATGAGCCATTGCGTGTCAACGGCGAGCGCTCCTCGCATGTCGTAGGCTTCGGTCGGCGCAACGCCGAGCAATACGTGCTGATCGCGGTGGGCCGTTGGTTCGTGTCCCTGACGGGGCCGACGGAAACGGCCTATCCGGGTGCGATCGCCTGGCAGGATACTTCCATCGAGATGCCCCCGATTCCCGGCGGCATGCTGATCGATATCTTTACCGGCCGTACGTATGTCACGCCCACCGGCGATGGGCCGTTCGTGTTGGACGTCGGCGAACTGTTCGCGACGCTGCCGGTCGCGGTGTTAATCGTCACATCGCCTCCTACGGAGGTGCGTCCCACGATGGGCAGCCAGCCTTCTTGACCGGATCGGGGAGCTACGCCTAGATCCGGGCATCCCGCGTTCTTTCCCCTCCAATCAACATTCCGCAATCACATGGCTCAAACGTCGCCCGCCCAGACCGGCAGCCAATTGCAGCGCGCACTCGGCGCCGGCCGCTTCGTCATCACGGCGGAAGTGACGCCGCCGGTATCGTGCGCCCGCGCCGACCTGATGGCGAAAGCGCAGCCGCTCAAGGGCCTGGCGGACGCGGTCAACGTGACCGACGGCGCCGGCGCGCGGCCGCACATGGCGGCCGTGACGGCGGCCACGATCCTGGTCGAAGCCGGCATCGAGCCGATCCTGCAATTCACCTGCCGGGACCGCAATCGCATCGCGCTGCAAAGCGAGCTGATGGGCGCCGCCGCGATGGGCGTGCATAATCTGCTGCTGCTGCGCGGCGACGACCCTGGCCAGGGCGACCAGCCGGACGCCAAGCCGGTGTTCGATGTCGATGCCCGCGTGCTGATGCGTACCGCCGCCGCGCTACGCGACAGCGGCGAGTTACCGACCGGGCGCAAAGTCGGCGGGCAGGCCTCGTTCTTTATCGGCGCTGCGGATTCGCCGATCGACCCAAAGCCCGGTTGGGTGCCGAAGGGACTATTGGACAAGATCGCGGCCGGCGCGCAGTTCGCCCAGACCCAGTTCTGCATGGATGCGGATCTGGCCGCGCGCTACGCGGCGCGGCTGGCAGAGTCCGGCATCCCGCGCGACTTCCATGTGATCCTCGGCGTCGCGGTGCTGCGGTCGGCAAAGTCCGCGCGCTGGATCCGCGACAATCTCTTTGGCTCGATCATTCCCGATGCGCTGATCGAACGGTTGGAGGGCGCCACCGATCAGGCCGCCGAAGGCCGCCGCATCGCGCAGGAATATTTGAACCAACTCGCGGAGATTCCCGGCATCGCGGGCGCGCATCTGATGGCGCCGCTGCATGAGGAAGCCATTCCCGACGTTATCACCGGCCTCGGCTGGAACGAACGGATGCGCGCGAAGTAAGATTGCATTGCTCGCAACCCGGACTCAAAATCCAGTCAATA
The DNA here is from genome assembly GCA_028290465.1 of Xanthobacteraceae bacterium. Classification (GTDB taxonomy): domain Bacteria; phylum Pseudomonadota; class Alphaproteobacteria; order Rhizobiales; family Xanthobacteraceae; genus FEB-22. The sequence goes on from JAQGJU010000143.1 coordinate 137,888, forward strand.
AAACTGGCGCTTCGCCAGAGTTCGTCATGCCCGGCCTTGTGCCGGGCATCCACGTCTTAACAGCATCGCGGCAAGAAAGACGTGGATGGCCGGGACAAGCCCGGACGGACACATGGCTAACCATCCAGCGCGCTTTTGCGTCCCGTACCGATCCCCTGCATGAAGCGTTGCCGGATCAGCGCGGGATCGCGCGGCGTCTGCTCGGTCGCGTGCTCGTCGTCGATCTTGACGGCGATCAGATGCGGGCCGCCCTCGTCGAACCGACGGTCGATCAACTGGTCGAAATGCGCCTCATCGCGCGCCCAGACCGAATTTTCGATTCCGGCACCGCGTGCAATCGCCACGATGTCGCTCGTGGCATGAGTGGCGGTCTTCTGCCGGCCGGTGATCTCGTACATGCCATTGTCCATGACCACGATGGTCAGGTTGCGCGGCTGGAGCATGCCGATCGTCGCCAGACAGCCGAGTGACATGAGAAGCGAGCCGTCGCCCTCGATCGCGATCACGCCGCGGTCCGGCTGCGCCAGCGCGACGCCGAGCGCGATTGGAACCGTGATGCCCATGCTGCCCAGCATGTAGAAATTCTGCGGACGATGACCGACCGCCCATAGATCGAAATTGGTATTGCCGATGCCGCCGATAATGGCTTCGTCGCGCTTCAGCTTGGCAACGAGGCGTTTGGACAGGTCGCGGCGGTTCATCACTTTGAGCGCCGGCTGCGATGCGAGATCGTTCTTCGTTGCCATGACGCTACGCCTTGAAAACTTTGCCGCCGGTCAGCAGCGGCGACAAGATAAAGACCACTGGGCTCAGCGTCGCAAAGGCCTGCTTGAGCGCGCGGTCGACGACGAAATTCATGGTGTCGGGATTGTCCAGCGTGTGATGCGTGACCGCGATGGCATCGAGCGTCGGTCGCATGGTGCGGCTGACCAGCACTTGGCCGATATTGAACTCGCCGAGCGCGCCGCGCTCCGACACCACCAAAACGGCCGGCACCTGGCTGGGCACTACCAGCGAAGCCAGCACATTGGGGATCACCGCGAAACCGCTGGTCTGCATCATCACGGCGCCGCGCACGCCGCCCATCCACGCGCCGGTGACGATGCCGACCGCCTCGTCCTCGCGAGTCGCACCGACCGACATGAAATAGTTGTCGGAGGTTACGCCCTTGAGCAGCGGTGTGATGACATTGTCCGGCACATAGCTGACCAGCCGGACCTCGTTGTCCTTCATGACGCCGAGAAAATTATCATACCAACTCATGCGTCCCCCGAACGGCCGTTTTGTTGGTCTTAACATGCGGACATTCGCGATGTCACCCGTGGCGGCGGCCATGGCCCGTGGCCGTGAACACGTCGGTCTCTGTAGAATTTTTGTATCGCACCTCGTCAACAAGCCGTTTTCCCTTCGCCGAAGCATGCGCTAGGCTGACGTCATGACGAGCCGGCCAACGGCTCGCGGCGCACCATATCGTTGTAGGGGGAATGCCACCATGTTGAAGACGCGTCTCGTATTATCAACACTATTGGCTGCATGCGTTGTGCTGGCGGGCGGATTCACGGCTCACGCCGACGAGTATCCATCTCGTCCGATCACGCTGATCGTACCGTTCCCGCCGGGCGGCAGCACGACCATCATGGCGCGCATCATCGCCGACCGGATGAGCCAGACGCTCAATCAGCAGATCATCATCGATAATCGCGGCGGCGCCGGCGGCACCATCGGTACGCGCATGGTCGCGAACAGCGCGCCGGACGGCTACACATTGGGGCTCGGCTATACCGGCACCCTGGCGGTTGGCCCGAGCCTGTATACGAGCTCAGGCTACGATCCGCGCAAGGACTTCGCGCCGATCGGACTGATCGGGACCGCGCCGAGCGTGCTCGTCGTGCATCCATCGGTACCTGCCAAAACGGTCGCCGAACTGATCGCGTACGCTAAATCCAGTCCGAATCCGCTTCAGTATGGATCGCCCGGTATCGGCACCGCGAACCACCTGGCCGGCGAGCTGTTCGCTTTCATGTCCGGCATCAAGATGGTGCATGTGCCGTATCGTGGATCGGGTCCGGCGATGAACGACCTGCTCGGCGGGCATATCCCGCTGTCGTTCACCCCAGTGCCGGCGGCGCATGGCAATGTTGCTGCCGGCACACTGCGCGCGCTGGCGATCAGCGGCAACAAGCGTTCGACGCTGATGCCCGAGCTGCCGACGGTGGCTGAATCCGGACTTGCAGGCTTCGAAGTCGCTTTGCGCTATGGACTGATCGCACCGGCCGGAACGCCTCGCGCGATCATCGACCGCCTGAACAAGGAGCTGCGCGCGGCGCTCGATTCCGACGAAGTGCGTAAAAGGCTCGCCACCGAAGGCGCCGAACCGCTGCCGAGTTCGCCAGCGGAATACGCCGCCGACATCGATCAGGAAGAAACCAAATGGGCGACACTGATCAAGCGCATCGGCGTCAAGGGACAGTAAGTCGTTCGCAAATAAAAACGCCCGGTCCTCGGACCGGGCGTCGGATTAAATGTTTCGGATTAAAACATCAGGGGCAACGCACCCACACCCGCTCGCCATAGCGATTATGGGTGTAGCAGCGGCCGGGCCGCGTCGAATCCGCGATGATCGCGCCGGCCGCCGCGCCGATAATGCCGCCCGCCACGGCACCGCCCACCGAACGGCCGGCAAGACCGCCGATCACCGCGCCGGTGCCGCCGCCGAGCAAGGCGCCGCTCAACTGCCGATCTTCTCGCGCAGTCTGGCAACCCGCCAGAGCAATCGCCGCCGTTACGACCACTAAAATCTTACGCATAGCCCTCTCCCTCGATCCTCGATTGAATTAGCCGAACGATCATTGCATCGACGATCGGCCACACCGTGCTCTTACCCGGCCCCAAAAAGACGGCCGAGTGTCGAGACAACGTCAAAATCGTGTCGAAGTTCCGAGCGATCGGCGCTCGATTTGTCGCAGCATTAATGAGTCATGACCCGGCTAGCTCGCACGCTTGGCTGGTTCCTGACGCTGCCGCAAGTGTTCGAGCGTTTCTTCCGCGCACTCGCGATATTGCTGATGCAGGCGTTCCAGATCCTTGTCCGACATATCTTCCGCGGTCGCCAGCTTGTTGTCGGCGCCCTGCATCACCACGATCAACTCGGCCAGTTTGACCTGTAGCGCCATAGTGTCCCGGTTCTGCGTGTTCTGGATCAGGAACACCATCAGGAATGTAATAATCGTGGTGGAGGTGTTGATCACCAACTGCCACGTGTCACTGAAGCCAAACAGCGGGCCGCTAAGCGCCCATAATATGACGACCAACACGGCAGCCAGAAACACGATGGGCTTGCCGGAAACATGCGCTACCTGACAGGCCAGCTTGCCGAACACGTCGTCGAAAGAATCCTTCTTTCCGTCTTGACGACGTTTGAGCTCATCCAGCTTTTTCGCCGTCCCGGACTTTTCATTCGAATTAATTTTTCCTGTCATGACCCGACGCTCCTGCCCCGCCTCGCAATGATGAAACACACTGTTACGCGTCATCCTGACGCAGACAGATCGGCATTCATCAATGCGGCCGTCACAAAACGGTTCCGCCTGCGCGTCGTGCACAGCGCAGCAAAAAACAAGGCGCCCGGCTTGCGGCCGGACGCCTTGCTTTTGTCGCCATAGCTAAGGGATCAATCGAAGCTAAAGCGCTATCGAAACAACGCCGCGATGCACTATCGACGCTCTCCTGCCGCAAGTACCGCCCGCGTCGTGTGGTCCGGACCGAAATCGTCCGCGCCGTCGATCGCCAGTAGCTGCGCCAGTCGGGAGCGCGCCCGGTTCACGCGGCTCTTAATGGTGCCGACCGCGCAACCGCAGATATTGGCGGCTTCCTCGTAGGAGAAACCCGAGGCACCGACCAGGATCAACGCTTCGCGCTGATCCGACGGGAGCTGGTTGAGGGCGACCCGGAATTCCTCCAGTTCGACCCGGCCCTGCTGCTCGGGATGCGATTTGAGCGTTTCGGCGTAGCTCCCGTCGCTGTCCTCGACCTCGCGGCGCCGTTTCCGATAGTCCGAACGGAACAGATTACGCAGGATCGTGAACAGCCAGGCGGACATGTTAGTGCCCGGCTGGAACGAGTGGATATTGGCCAAGGCCCGATACATCGTTTCCTGAACAAGATCGTCGGCCTGATCCACGTTGCCGCACAGCGAGATTGCGAACGCGCGCAAGCTCGGAATGGCGGCCAGGATGGAGTCTCGGACATTTGGGGTGCCGGCCATCACGTTGCCTCCTTGTCGTCCCGCTCATCGAGCTGGCGAAGAAGGTCGGTGAACCGGTCCGGGACCCCTTGGTTGACGACGTCGTCATACATCGACCGCAACTGCTGGCCGATCTTGTTCTGAACGTCTCTGCCAAGTCCGGCGCGTGGTTTGCGAGGTTTGACCTCGGTGTGCATAGTCGAATCCCGCCTAAGTGGCTTTTCTTCCTTCATTTTCCCCTGCCTGTACCGACCACTAGACGGGTCACAGACTACCGCGTGCATTCGTCAGCGATAACGCAGCCCTGAAACATTGGTTCCCAAAAATCGTGGAACTTTTTTTGGAACACTGCGTTGTCACGCGGTAACATCGCTGGGTCGATTTGGGAGGGGTTTGTGGCAAATTCTCAAGCTATTGCACAGTATCTGCCGTTTTTGCGTCGGTATGCCCGGGCTGTAACGGGAAGCCAAGCTTCCGGCGACGCCTATGTGGCGGCCACTTTGGAGGCTCTTTTGGCGGATCCGAAGGCCATGGAGGGGTCCAGCGGCCCCCGGGCGGGCCTTTACCGCCTGTTTACCAAGATTTGGAACTCGCTATCGGTCAACCAGATGTCCGGAACCGCCGATCCAGGCCTGCCGGCCGAGCAACGGCTTACCAATATTACCCCCCGCCCCCGTCAGGCCTTCCTGCTGTTGGCCCTGGAGGGCTTTTCCGAGCAGGACGCCTCCTACATTCTCGATGTCGACCCGATGAGCCTGAGCGCGCTGGTCGACGAATCCGGCCGGGAGCTGGCCGCCGAAATCGCGACCGACGTGCTGATCATCGAGGACGAGACCTTCATCGCGATGGATCTCGAGGCCCTGGTGGAAAGCCTTGGGCATCGGGTTCTCGGCGTTGCCCGTACCCATGCCGAGGCCATCTCGCTGGCCAAACGTAAGCGTCCCGGCCTGATCCTGGCAGACATTCAGCTCGCCGACGGCAGTTCGGGCCTTGATGCGGTGAATGAACTGTTGCGGACTTTCGAAGTCCCGGTGATCTTCATCACCGCCTATCCGGAGCGCTTCCTGACCGGCGAACGCCCCGAGCCGGCGTTCCTGATCGCCAAGCCGTTCCAGCCATCGATGGTGTCGGCGATTGCCAGCCAGGCGCTGTTCTTCGAACGCAAGGCTAAACAGGGTCAGAAGCGCGCCTCGGCTTAATCGACTCAACGCACCGCAAGAACCGCAAAGGGCCCGCCAAGAGCGGGCCCTTTTTCTGTTCTGTTGCGGCATGGCTATTCTGAATCAAAAGGCCTCGCGGAAACCGCGAGGCCTTCGGGTTCGTCACCAGTCGGTAGAATCGTCTAGTGGATCGACGACAGCCAAGTATCGATGTCCTTCTCGGCCTGATCCTTGGCGTAGCCGTAGCGCTGCTGCAGTCGCCCGGCGAGTTCGGTGCGCTTGCCTTCGACGAGGTCAAGGTCATCGTTGGTGAGCTTGCCCCACTGCTGCTGGGCTTGGCCCCTGAACTGCTTCCAGTTTCCTTCGACTCGATCCCAATTCATGGATCTCTCCTTTTGATGAGTTTTTCTGATGGGCGAATGCACCCCGTTTGACCGCCTGCCGAACCAATCCGTGCGCTCTCGGATAGTTCCTGAGCTCTGACGGCGCATCCGCGCCAGAACAGCTCTGCATGAGGTAACGGGCTGGGCCCCAAAAAGGTGGGGCGTAGCCGGCTGTAATTGCCGACTACGCCCAATCAGGCCGCCCAAGCACGGGGGGGAGGGATATGGACGGCCTGTCACGAGAATAACGCGGGCATTCGCATATCGTTCCGGGCGCGGTTGCAAATTTCGAAAAATTTTGCCGGTGCAGAACGATCACATTTCCGAGTGCGTCAAACGACCCGGAACCAGTGCGGCAAGCGGCGAGTTGATGACACGACCGCGCGACAATGTCGCGCAAGCAAATCTCATCGCGTGAACAAGCGTTTCGGCTTGCTGCGGGAGCACTGCCATGTATCTCCTATCATCCTACGTGCTGGGTAGCGTCGTTACGGCGCTGGTGCTGACGCCTTTCGTGTCCGGTCCTGACCGTTCATTTGTCGGAACGCTGCTGGCGACGTCCGCCCCTGAGCTGACCGTATCTGTGAACCGCACCCTCAAGGGCGATCGCCGGGTGCCGACTTCGTTGATCGCGGAACGCTCTGCGACGCCTCAGAGCGTGATACCAAAAAGCAACAAGAGCACGCCAGCCTCCTTTATCGCACCTCGTTTGACCACCGACTCTCCGGCCGCCAAATCGCGTCTGCTGGATGGCTGCGAGTCCGCCTTTAGCGAAATAACTGACCGCCAATTCGCCGATATTCCCGGTCGCTGCATGGCAGCATTGCCTTCCGCACCGGTCCAAATGGCGACGCTGAATTAAATCGCCGGCAAATTCCTCTCACGTCGCTTTCTACGCTTTGTCGTGTCGGACTTGACGATTTCACACGCTGCACGCTAACTCAATCGCCGCTAAATTATGTGCCCGTGGCGCCATCGGCCAACGGCGTCCTTTTTTGAATCTGAAAACATCTCATGCGCACGGTTTTGCTGGTCGAAGACGACGCCTTGGTCGCCGCCGTTGCCGGCGATGTACTCGAAGATATGGGCTATCAATTCGTCGAGGCCGCGAGCGTCAAAGCCGCGCTCGATGCGGCCGGCGCCGATCTCGCCCGTTTCGATGTCGCGATTGTCGATGTCGGCTTGCCGGACGGCAAGGGCGATAAATTGGCGCTGGCGCTGCGGGAATTGCGCGCCGATTTTCCGATCATTATCGCCAGCGGTTACGGCGAATCCGACTTGGACACCCGTCTGCGCGACATGACGCAAGTCGTGGTGCTGCAGAAGCCCTACGATTCCGGGCAGTTGCTCGGCGCACTGACATTGCTCGGCGTGATATAGCTTTTTTTGTTTGAGCATGATTTTTGCGCAAACCGGGTCCATCCTCGGATCAAGTCCGAGGCAGGCTTTTGGGATCATTCTCGAACGGTACCATTCCACGTTTTAAGTGGGTCTCCTCCTCACTCATCCTCCCTTTCGCGCCTTGATAAATCACACCTTTCGCGCCTTGATAAATCACACGAGACGCCGGAACCATTTCGGCGGGCTCGCGTTGAGAGTTATCCTTCCCCGCGAATGGTGCATTCATGCTCGCTCAGAACATCGATCTGGACGCTGCCAGTCAGGCCCGCTATTTCGTCATCAACTCGGATGGCGAATGGCGCATTCGCTATCGGGATGAGATGTTCGGTCCCTATAAAACGCAGTCCGAGGCGCTATTATTCGCCATTGATGCCGCGCATGGCGTCGGCAAGCGGATTGGAAGCTCGGAAGTGCTGATCGAAGGCGAGAAGGACCATTTCCACGCGGAATGGATTTACGGCCACAGCTGCTATCCGCCGCGCAATATCTGAATTCAGCATTTGGCATAAGCTAGGGCTCAGACGTTACGGCGCCAAGCATTGCGCCTCGCCCGCTATGCGGAAGCCGCGCACCGCAGCCGGCAATATCGCCGCCCAGAAATCCTCACGGCATCGCGTTTTCCTGAATCGCACCGGCGCTGCCCGTGCGACGGAACCTTCCTGCCACGTCATCACTTGAATGAACGATCCACCGATCGCTCTTACTCTTTTTTAAATGACGCGTTTTCTGTACGCGAACCAGATCCACTTCGCTTGAAAACGCTCTCGGAGACGTGTCATGACAGCTCAAGACCTTCCTCGGCTTCTCGGTTTGACCGCGGCACTGGCCACGACCTTCTTTGTGTCGCTGTCAGGAGCCGCTAACGCGCAAGCGTTCGCGACAGCGGAGCCATCGGCCAGGCGGGTGTTCGAGCAGGTGATTCCGTATGAGCGCACACTGGCGCCGGAGCCGGGCGAAGGCGCCCCTTTAAACGCGGATCTGCGCCGCCAGATCGTGCTTGATCCGACCGGCGAAAAGCCCGGCACGATTGTGGTCGATACCGCCAATACCCATCTCTACCTCGTGCTGCCCGGCGGCCGCGCCATGCGCTACGGTATCGGCGTCGGCCGCGAGGGTTTCACGTGGTCGGGCGTCGCGAACGTCTCCCGCAAGACCGAATGGCCGGACTGGACGCCGCCCGTTGAAATGATCGAGCGCCAGCCCTATCTGCCGCGCTGGATGGCCGGAGGTCCGGGTAATCCGCTGGGGGCGCGCGCCATGTATCTCGGCAGTTCACTGTACCGCATTCATGGGACCAACGATCCGACGACCATTGGCCAGAACGTGTCGAGCGGCTGCATTCGGCTGACCAACGACGACGTCGCTGATCTCTACGAGCGCGTCGGCGTCGGGGCCAAAGTGGTCGTGCTCAAGGAAGCCCCGCGTTGGGCCGGTGCCCGCCCGCGCGATCACGCCCGGCATGAAGTCATCCAGCCCAGCCGCGCCGCGTCCGCTGTTTCGGCGAACCGCATGACGTTCGGCGGCCTTTATTGATCGGCCCTCTATTTGATCCGCGGTGGCCGGCCGCGAACCTTTGGTGCTTGAACGCGTTGCCGTCCCGACGCGACATAACAACGCCGAGCCTGTGCAGCGACGGGTACCCGCCGTATCGCGCCGCGGAGGGAAGCTGATGAAGTCCGGCCATTTGCCTGTTAAGCGCAACACGCCTTTTAAGAGCAAATTTGTGCTGCTGGCCTGTCTGGGCGTCGCCCTGGCGGTTCCGCAGGCGGCAAACGCGCAGTCCCGCGGAATTTTTGGCGCGCTTTTCGGCATGCTGTCGGGCGCGCCACCGATCAGCCACAGCCGTCCACCGCTTGCCTATGCCGACCCCTCCTCCGAGCCATCGGTCAACCCGACCGATCGGTCGCAGCCGACCAGCCGGCCAGGCCGCGGCTTGGCGTTCTGCGTACGGATGTGCGACGGGCGCTATTTCCCGGTCACGATGGCGGGCGGCTCCGCGCCGGAATCGACATGCAACGCGATGTGCCCGGCAGCCAAGACCAAAATTTTTTGGGGCTCGCAATCCGGGCCATCCGTCGGATCGGACGGCACCGGCTACACCGACACCGACAATGCCTATGTCTATCGCGATAAGACCGTCGATGGCTGCACCTGCAATGGCAAAACCAGCTACGGTTTGGTGGCGATTGATGTTAAGAACGATTCTACGCTGCGGCGCGGCGACATGGTCGCGACCAGCGAAGGCGTGAAGGTGTTCAACGGCAACACGCGCGTCGGCCATCGCGCCGCCGATTTCGACCTCGCCGTCAATTACACCCGGCTACCGAGCGATGTACGCCGCCATTTGGCAACGATGTCGGTCACTCCGGCAGGGGACAGTGCTGAACGCCGGTAACCGATGCTCGGCGGGCTGAAATGACGGGATGTTGGAGGCAAAGCGCAGGGCCACTTGACGGAAGGGCAGGTCGGCGGCGATTTCATCCTCGGTGATTCCGAAGTTCGCCTCGAAGGTGCCGCAAGGTTGAACGAACTTCGGAATCGGAACACTAGAGATGCCGATGAACGGCATTGTAAATTGGGCGGGATGACGCTACTGGCGCCTCCAGGGTTGTTATGAATCGGTGGAGCCGCGGCTGGGGTTCTCCAGAGCCGGATTCTTGTCGTGACTCGATGCGGGCGACGTACGCGTGGCTGTGTGGTGTAACGCCGAAATCGGACGCTGGGCGTGAGCAAGAAAGACGGCGAAATGGAAGTGAGTGGCGCCAAACAGTCTCAGGTCGAGGGCCTTCCTCCGACCTCGGACGAATCCGGGCGCGCGTATTTTCCGAGTTACGAATTCGTCGGCCGTGCGCTCGAAACCAGCCAGATCGGAATCTGGACCTGGGAAATTGCAACGAACCGGGTCACATGGTCGAGCAATCTTGAGGCTATTCACGGCCTGCCGTCGGGCAGCTTCGACGGGTCGCTGTCGTTTGTCGAAAACGACATTCATCCTGGCGACCGCGCGGCCGTAAAAGCTGCGATCGACGAGACCTTACGCACGCACAAACCTTATCGCGTGCAGTATCGCCCCAATCGCGCAAACGACGAAGAACATTGGGTCGAGGCCATCGGCAGCGTCGTTCTGGAGAACGGCCAGCCGGTCCGCATGCTTGGCGTCTGCCGCGATGTCACGGAACGCGTCCAGACCGAGCGCGAATTGCGGGTACGCGGCCGACAGCAGGAGGCGGTGGCGCGGCTCTGCGAGCGCGCGCTGACGGCCACAGATCTGCAAAAGCTGCTCGATGAGGTTGCCGAAACCATCGCCCAGGTCCTCGACGTCGAGATGGTCAAAATTCTGGAACTGGTGCCCGGCGACGCCGAGATGCTGTTGCGCGCCGGCGTCGGCTGGAAGCCCGGCCTGATCGGCACGGCCCATGTGACGACGGGACCGGAATCGCAGGCCGGCTTCGCCTTGGCGACCGGCGAACCGATCATTGTCAATGGCGTGGCGGATGAAAAGCGGTTTTCCGATTCGAGAATGCTGCTCGAACATGGCGTCGTCAGCGGCATGAGCACGCGGATCTCGGGTCCCGACGGACGCTCCTATGGCGTCCTGGGCGTGCACGCCACAAAGGAGCGGCAATTCAGCGAGTATGACCTGTCGTTCCTGTTGTCGGTCGCCAATGTGGTCGCCGGGACGATCCAGCGCCATCAGCTCGACCAGCGTCACGAGCTGATGATCCGCGAACTACGACACCGTTCCGGCAACCTGTTTTCCCAATTGCTGGCGCTGTTCTCGCAGTCGGCGAAAACTTCAAAAAACATCGCCGACCTCGCGGTCAAATACGAAGCCCGGGTGCTGGCGCTCGCCAATGCGCATCGCCTGATCACCGAGGGCGGCTGGAAATCGACATCGCTGACCGAAATGCTGCGCACGCTGCTGCAGCCTTATCTCGATCGCGTCACGTTGAACGGCCCGGACGTCTACCTGGAGCCGGACCCGGCTTTCGGGCTGAGCACCGCGCTGCACGAACTGATCACCAATGCCGGCAAGCATGGCAGCCTGTCGCGGGTTACCGGACGCCTCGACATGACATGGACCGTCACCCGCACGCAGCGCGGCCTGACCTTACTGCTGGAATGGAGCGAGACCGAGGGACCGGCGCCGAAGCGGACACGCCGCCCCGGCTTCGGTTCGCGGCTGATCAACATGGTGATCGAGCGGCAGTTGAACGGCGAAGTTCGCCAGACCTTCGATACCAAAGGAATGCACACGCAGTTGACCGTGCCGCTGACCCATGAGCGCTGGCCGACGCCGGTCCATCCGCAGATTCCGGCCACGCAGGCGTTCATGCCGCCGCCGTGAGCTTTATTGTCAGCTTGAGGCAGGCGGCGTGTCCTGCTTTTCGGTCTTGGCATGACGGCCTGAACCTGCGGCCGCATCGAAATGCACCCGCCGCTCCAGCGGAAACAATTGCCAGCCGTAACGGTCCGCCAGGATGCCCCACAGACCCTTCGGGGCCTTCAGCATCACGACGATGGCGACGGCGCCCAGCATCAAAAGATAGATGGCGCCGAAATCAGCCAGCGTCTGACGCAACATGAAGAAAATAATCGTGCCGATGATCGGCCCTTCCAGGCGCCCGATGCCGCCGATCACCGTGATGAAGATCACGAAGGCGGTCCAGTCGTTGACGCTGAACGCGGTGTCGGGCGAAATCCGCAGCTTCTGCAAAAATACCAGCGCGCCGATCATCGCGGTGCCGGCGGCCGTCACGACATAGACCACCAGTTTGGTGCGGGCGACATCGACGCCGTTGCTGCGCGCCGCAAGCTCGTTGTCCCGGATTGCCGTCAGCGCGAGGCCGTAGCGCGAGCGCAGCAGCACCACGATGCCGCCGATGATGCCGACCATCAGGGCCAGCGCGACCCAATAGATCAGGAACTCCCGCATCGTCCGGCTGCTGGCCATATCGACCACGATATTGGCCGGCAGGCTGGTGCCCGAACCGCCGCCGAGCGCCGAGACCTGCGACGCCAGCAGGCGAAACACTTCCGCCATCACCCAGGTGCCGATCGCGAAGTAATGCCCGCGCAGCCGAAACATGATGCCGGCCACCGGCACCGCCACGACTGCCGCGATCAATCCGGCGAGTGGAATCGTCAACAGCGGATGAATGCCGCCAAAGATAGCAAGGCCGAACAACAGATAGGCGCCGAGGCCGACATAGGCCTGCTGCCCGACCGATACGAGTCCGGCATAACCGGCCAGCAGATTCCACAGGCTGGCGAGCGCCATGTAGGTGAACATCTCGGACAGCAGCCGCAGGTTCTGCCGATCCCCCCATAGTGGCGCCGCCGCCAGCACGACCAACAGCGCCAAAAAAATCACCGTGCCGACGCGGCTCGACGGTGTCGCATGCTCAACGCGAAAGCCGGGCATGCTCATCACTGCACCTTCGGGAACAGACCTTCCGGTTTGATCGCGAGGATCACCAGAAAGGCAATGTGTCCGGCGAGCAATTGCCAGCCCGGATCGATCTGCGCGCCGATGGCCTGCGACACGCCGAGAATGATGCCGCCCACCAGCGTGCCCCACATGCTGCCGAGGCCGCCGATGATCACCGCCTCGAAGCCGAAGATCAGCCGCGCCGGGCCGATCGCCGGATCGAAGTTCGAGCGCACCGCCAGGAACACGCCGGCGATCGCTACCACGGCCAGCGAGATCGCCATCGCAAAGCCGAATATCTTGCGGTTATCGAGACCCATCAGTTGCGCGACGGTCTGGTCGTCCGAGGTGGCGCGGAATGCGCGGCCCAGCGCGGTGCGATAGAACAACACCTGCAGGCCGAAGATCACGGCAACCGCCACCGCGAACTGAATCAGCGGCAATGCGCCGATCCACAGGCCGTCGATCGGCTGAAAAGTCGCAACCTCGACACTACCGGCTTGCAATTTGCGGCTGTCGGCGGTGAACAGCTCCAACAGGCCATTCTGGATGATCACCGACA
>JAQGJU010000043.1 GCA_028290465.1 Xanthobacteraceae bacterium
TCTCCGACAGGTTGCGCACGGTCTCGCCGACCAGCGCAGGCACCGGCCGTCCGTTGTCGATATACAGCGTGCCGGCGAGGCGCAGCACCAGGTTGAAATTGTAGTTGCCGCCGAACGTATGATTCCACGGCAGCCAGTCGACCAGCACGGGCGGCGCTTCGTCGAGGAACGGCCAAGTGTGATGGATCATCTGCTGGTTGGCGGCCAGCATGCCATGGGTGTTGATGACGCCCTTGGGCAGGCCGGTCGAGCCGGACGTGAACAGGATCTTCGCGATCGTGTCCGGTTCGATCGCCGCGACGGCGGCATCGAGCGCGCGGCCGGGCCGCGTCATCGCCAGATCACCGAATAGCGTGACGTTGGGCAAGTTGGCGCCGTTGCGGCTGGCGACGATCTCGGCATTGCCGAGATCCAACGCGGCGAGCGCTTTGCCGAACGGCGCGGTGTCGGCCACGTAGACGAGGCCCGGCGTCAGCAGTTCGGCGATGTGCTTCAGCTTGCCGTGGTCGTTGCTCTGCAACGAATACGCCACCGAGACCGGCGCCACCGGCACGCCGGCACAAAAGCCGGCCAGCATCAGCAGCGCATGGTCGACCGCGTTGGCCGACAGGATCATTACCGGCCGCACCGCCGACAGGCCGCGGCCGAGCAGGGCGGTCGCGAGGCCGTCGACCGTCGCGCGCGCCTGCGCGTAGGTCACGGTCCGCCAACCGGCATCTTCGCGCTCGGCCAGGAATACGCGGTCCGGCGCGCGGGCGGCGGCGGCGCGAAACATCGCCGCGAGGGAGGCTTCATAATCGCCGAGCCGACAGGCGGCGCGCAGGATCACGCCGTCGGCGACCTGTTCCTGATGCACGTCGGGCTTTGCAAACGCGATGGCGCGCCAAGGCGCGGTTGAATCCGGCACGGAATCGGACTGCGGACGGACGGCGTCCGGCATGGCATCCTCCCTCTCGCGCCAGACTTGGTTGTCTTTATATTGACGCGCCGAACCGGCACCCGCCCGGGGTGTCGGTGAACTATAATGCATGGTATGCGGATCGTTGTCCGAGTCAACAATTCGCCAAGAAAAGGAACGCCCGCATGACCGCGACCCCGCCCGCCGACCTCGTGACCGCCGCCATCCTGGTCATCGGCGACGAAATCCTGTCCGGGCGCACCAAGGACAAGAACATCGGCTACATCGCCGAGTACCTGACCAATATCGGCATCGACCTGAAAGAGGTGCGGGTGGTGTCGGACGACGAGGACGAGATCGTCGCCGCGCTGAACGCGCTGCGCCATCGCTATACGTATGTGTTCACCACCGGCGGCATCGGGCCGACCCATGACGACATCACGGCCGACAGCGTCGCCAAGGCGTTCGGCGTGACCATCGATGTCGATCCGCGCGCCTATGCGATCCTGGACGCGCGCTTCAAGTCGCTCGGCACCGAGATGAACGAGGCGCGCAAGCGCATGACGCGGATTCCGGCCGGCGCCGATCTGGTCGTCAACAAGGTGTCGGCGGCGCCCGGCTTCTGGATCGGCAATGTGATCGTGATGGCCGGCGTGCCGACCATCATGCAGGCGATGCTCGACGAGGTCGCGCCGAAGCTGGCGACCGGCATCAAGATGCTGTCGGAATCCGTGCGGGCGGATCTGAAAGAGGGCGACATCGGCACGGAATTGGGCGCGGTCGCCAAGGCCCATCCCGACGCGATCATCGGCTCCTATCCGTTCTTCGACGACACGTTAGGGCCGAACACCAATGTCGTCGTGCGCGCGCGGGATGCGGCTGTGCTGGCGGCGGCGAAGGACGCGGTGGTCGAGATGTTGGAGAAGGTGCGGGCGCAGCAGAAGGTTTAAGGCGCGATTGCGAGAAACATGTAGCCTGGATTGAGCGCAGCGAAATCCGGGAAGCCGCACGCGATGAGTCTTGGATTACGCTTTGTTCCATCCGCTATGCTTGCTTGCTGTGCATCGGAAAGGGTTAGCTGGTGGACTTGCAATCGCTATTTGAGACCATGCGGTCAGCGCCCAGCCCTCTCATCACAGGGGTGGTTGGCCTCGCAACGGGTGCAGTCGGCGCGCTGTTTGGCGCATGGATTGCTGGCCGGAACCGGACAAAGCAAGCCGTCGTCGCCGAACTGAACAGCATTAGTACGGCATTGTTTCTTTGCTTTTCGATTTCTAACCGCTACATGGCTTTAAAGCGGCAGCACGTTCGTCCAATGCGGAATCGTTATGCGCAAACGTGTAGCGAGCACGAAGAATTTCAGAAGAATACAGCGCGCCCTGATGTGAAACTAGCTAGCTACAAATTTGGTGCAGACCTTCAGACGCTATTTCCAACAAGCGCGCCGACACATTTGCTGGAACGGCACATATTTGAAAAGACATCGGTTCGCGGGCGGGCCGTAGCTGCAGCAGTCAGCCTAATCCAAGCGATCGATGACTTGAACCACGCGATCAAATACAGAAATGAACAAATCGATGAAATTCGGGCAGCGTCGCCTTTGCCACGTCGCAGGCTAGCTGAGATATATTTAGGTCTTCCAAGTTCTGAAGGAGACGTTGATGAAAGATTCAGCGCGGGTGTCTTAGCTATCTCTTTGCATACTGACGACTGCATTTTCTTTTCGCATATTCTTGCCGATGATTTGCTGTTGTATAGCCGCAAGTTGCGCAAGCGCTATGCTTGGAGATATCGATTGCCGATACGCCCTTTTGGAAAAGTCGACTGGACAATAGCGGAGACGGAAGGTCTCATTCCGCCTGCTTCTGAGTACGATGGTTGGCTTAAAGGTTTTAAGAACATCCCTTCTAGATGGGAGAGGTTCAAAGTTTGGGGGCGCTCTCATTTGTGGAAGTCGAGTGCCGCCCGGTAGGGCGGGTTAGCCGAAGGCGTAACCCGCCGCATGCAGTGTGTGGCGGATTACGATGCGCCTACGCGTCATCCCAGCCGCCACCCGCGCCCCCACAAATCCTCCCCAATCGCCAAACAATTCCGCAACAATTCGCCGCTATCGTTAGGCCGGTCGTCGCGGGAATGCGCGCATGAGATACATCTTCGGCTTTACCCTGTTCGGGCTGCTCGTCATGTTTGGCGTCGCGTGGCTCGGATCTTCGCGATCGCGGCCGCCGCCCGACGTGATGTTCCTCGCGTCGGACCTCTACTTTACCGTCGGCGGCCAGCACATCGTCCTTCCGGCGGTCGCGCTGCGCCAGCCCGACCACGTCTTCGACCTTGCGCCCGCGCGGCGCGAAAGTCCGAAGGACAGACTGCGCGCCCAGGCACAAAATCCCGCCGCCCCGATGCCAACCGACAGCATCGACGTTTCGATCCGTGCGTATGAATCGTACGGCGAGCACTTTGGGTCGCGGGATATATGCCCGCTGCTCACGCGGGCATGGGCGCGAACGCAATGTCGCGGGCAGCGGGGTGGATTGCTCGGCCGCCTGCCGGAAAAATTCGACCTGCTGGACCGTAGCAAACTCGATCGGCTCAAGAGCCATGTCACGGTCGGCGGGGAGACGCGCTACGATCAGGTGAAGGACATGGCGTTCCATCCGGGCTCTCCGGAGATCGGTTGCGACCGGCAATCTCATTTCTGCACGGCGGTCGTCGAAGCATTGCCGGGGCTGCTCGCGGTCTGGACGGTGTGGCCCGACGAGAAGACCGGCCGCACGGCCGACCAGATGGCCCAGATCCAGGGCGCGGCCACCGTGCCGTTCGTCCAGCGCGCCATCGGTCCAGTCGAAGATCCGACGCTGGCGAATGCCGAATGATGGTCTGCCGGTTGTGTGGTTGTGCTCCGGGTCACTACATTCGTGACGTGCGATATCGGTAAAGTGTTGCCTTTCTGCCATAGCCGTTTGATGCAGCGTTCCCCTAGGGTGGAACCCAAGAAAATCATTGGGATTCCCGGGGGCGATTTTGAATAAGACGGTGTTGGCGCTTTCGACCGTATTGCTGATGTCGGTCCCGGCCCTGGCGGCCGATCTGCGGATGCCCGTAAAGGCGCCGATTGCCGCGTCCGTCTACAATTGGAGCGGCCTCTATGTGGGCGGTTTCGTCGGCATCGCTGCCGCGGACCGCAAAGCTGCATCGACAACTTCCTGCATCATCGGCGGTGTCTGTGTATCTGGCCCCGTAGCAGGGCCGGATCACGTCTATTCGCTCGGCTCCGGTTTCATCGGCGGTGCGACTCTCGGCTACAATTGGCAGACGCCCGGCAGCAACTGGGTCTACGGCCTGGAAGCCGAAGCCGGCTATCTGAATCTGAAACATACCAGTCGCATCCCGAACGCGCCGGTCGTGACGCCGCTTGTCGACGACACGACCCAATTCGGCGATTTCTACGGCATCGTCGCCGGACGGATCGGCTACGCGTTCGGTCGCGTGCTGGTATACGGCAAGGCCGGCGTCGCTTTTGTCGAAAAGAGCTCCGCGTTCGAGTTCAATGGCGGCACCGGTGTTTCCTTCACCGCATCGCACGACGACGCGCAGATCACCTGGGCGCTCGGCGCCGGTGCCGAATGGGCATTGACCGAGAAGTGGTCGCTGAAGGGCGAATATCTCTACATCAACACGCGTGAGACCTATACGATCAGCGGAACGATCAACGGCGGGCCCTTTAACGGTCTCGCGAGCACGCATGTGCATACCGATCCGGGCACGCATACCGGCAAGATCGGTCTCAACTATCACTTCTGAGATCGACGCACCGCTTCGATCAAACGCTTCGACTGAAGGGCCGGCTTCATGCCGGCCCTTTTTGTTTGCGCAGATGTCCACGTCGCGATGAACCTGTCGCCGTTTGCCGTCGTCAAACACAAATGCGGTGCAAGCGGCGTCGCGGCGGCGAGGAGTTTGTTCGATGAGCGCATTATCGATGCGTGGTGCGCTCTTCGGCGCCGCGTGTCTGACAGCCACGCCGGCGCTGGCCCAATCGCCCGACCAATGGCGGGCGATCTGCAAGGACCCCGTCGTACAGCAAAAGATGCTGGCGCAGACCCAGGGCAACCAGCGCGCCGCGCTGGAAATCGAACTCGAGGCGCGCTGCGCGTTTGTCGGCAAGCCGGCGACGCCGGTGCACGACACCGCCGACACGTCGCCGGCCGGCAGCCATGTCGGCTGGGTGCGGGACGCGCGCTACAGCGCCGATGGTCGCACCATTGTGAGCGGCGGCCGCGACGGCAAGGCGCGGCTGTGGGACGCCGGCACCGGCATGCCGATCCGCGAGATGACCGGCGCCGACGACTATCAGGTCGAAGGCGTCATTCGCGGCGGCGAGGCTTACGC
Organism: Xanthobacteraceae bacterium; assembly: GCA_028290465.1. GTDB lineage: Bacteria > Pseudomonadota > Alphaproteobacteria > Rhizobiales > Xanthobacteraceae > FEB-22. Next base: position 5,288 of record JAQGJU010000043.1, read on the forward strand.
CGTGACCAATCTCGTGCGCCTGCTCGATGCCGCCACGGGGAATGTTCTGTCGGTGCGGCCGGTCGCGCCGAGGCACGCCGCCGGGATGCCCGGCGTGATCGCGGCGACGTCAAAAGGCCTGCTGCTGGTCGGCGGCCATAAGGCGGACGTCGAGGCGATCGATATATAGCTAAGATAAATGCTGCCAGGCAGGCGGTGCGCTACCGCATCCGGGCGACGCCTGGTGCGACATTATCTGCCGCCGCCGTGAACCTGCCGGCGTCTCACACCGTCCAATACAAGGCGGGTATCCGCTAGGCAGCCAATGGGCTGCCTGCTAATCTGGCGCGGGTACATGTCCTTGGCGCATCGATTGTCCGTTTAAAAGCGAACAAGCGGCCGTCATGTTCCCGACCCTTGGATGGGATTGTGGGGCGCACATGAACAACATCCGGTCGGCCCTGCTGGGCACTATCATTCTGGCTCTCACGACGGCATCGGCTTTGGCCGAAAAGCGGGTCGCGTTGGTGATCGGCAATTCGGCCTATAAAAATGTCGCCCGTCTGGCCAATCCGGCCAACGACGCGGCGACGCTGACGGAGATGTTCAAGAAGGCCAGGTTCGACGTCGTGGATTCGCGCATCGACCTGTCCGCGGCCGACATGCGCCGCGCGCTTCGCGATTTCGCCGACAAGGCGCGCGATGCCGACATCGCGGTGGTGTATTATGCGGGCCACGGCATCGAGGTGGACGGCACGAACTACCTGATCCCGGTAGATGCCCAGCTTGAGCGCGACACCGACGTCTATGATGAGACGTACGCGCTCGACCGGATACTGGTTGCGATCGAGCCGGCCAAGCAATTGCGGCTGATCATCCTCGATGCCTGCCGCGACAATCCTTTCACCAAGACCATGAAACGGACCATCGGATCGCGGGCCATCGGACGCGGCCTTGCCAAAGTCGAACCGTCAAATCCGAACACCATGATCGCCTTTGCGACTAAGGCCGGCTTCACCGCCTCGGACGGCGACAGCAAGAACAGTCCCTACGCGGCGGCTCTTGCCAAACACCTGACGACGCCCGGCCTCGACCTGCGCAGGGCATTCGGTTTTGTACGTGACGAGGTCCTGTCCGCGACATCGCAAAAACAGGAGCCATTCACCTACGGTTCGCTTGGCGGCAACGATCTTCCGCTGGTGGCGGCATTCGCGGCGCCCGTTCCGGCGCCCGTTCTGGGGCCGGCTCCGGGTCCGGGTCCAGTTCTGGACAAGACATCCGAGCAGCGCCGCGATTACGAATTTTCGCTACAGGTCGGCACGCGAGAAGCCTGGGATTATTTCATCGGCAGCTACCCCACGGGCTTTTATTCGGATCTGGCCAAGGCGCAGCGCAACAAGCTGGCCGCCGAGGAAGTCCGGCTGGCCGCGGCCGAGAAGGCCAGGGTGACCCTGGAAGAGCAGGCGCGACTGGTGACGGAAGGTGCCCGCGCCACCGACCGGGCCAGGGCCGCCGCAGACGTCAAAGCGGCCGAACTGGACCGCGTCGCGGCGGAAAATAAAAAGAAACTCGAGGAGGCGAAAGTCGTCGCCGAGAGTGCAAAATTGACGGCAAATCGCAGTCCTGTCGATAAACCCGACGACAAACCTGTCGGCCCCATCGCGACGCTGGTGCCCTCGGATAAGCCATCGCAGCCCAACGTGGTCGCTGTGGCTGATATTCCACGCCAGCTCCAGGCCGAGTTGCGCCGGGTCGGATGTTATCCTGGTGCCGTCGACGGCCATTGGAACGCGGCGGCGCAGAGGTCACTCGAGCTCTTCAACCGGAATGCCGGCCTGAAGCTGGACGTCAAGGTTGCCAGCCTCGATGCGCTGGATGCCGTAAGTGGCAAGACCACGCGCGTCTGCCCCTTGATCTGCGGCCATGGCTACAGGGCCGATGGCGAGCGCTGCCTGAAGATTAGCTGCCGCGCCGGCTGGGCGGTCGGTGACGACAACACCTGCGAACGGATCGAAGTCAAGAAACGCGAGAGGCCGGAGAGAGGGGATCGGCCGGTGGCGCACCGCGAGCGCGACGAAAGGCCCGCTCGCCCCGCGGCCGCGCCGTCGAGATCTGCACAGTGCAGTGACACGACGAGCTCCTCCTCCGATGGGGCTTTTAACAGTGGAAATGCTCGCCACTATAAACGGAGCGAAGCCTGTTTGAAAGTGATGTGAGCGCAGCTTGTAGGGTGGGCTAAGGCGCAACGCGCCGAGCCCACCATCTTACGTTCTTTATGATAGTTGGTGGGCGCGCTTCGCTTCGCCCACCCTACAGTCATCCGGCCGTGGTCTTCTCCAACCGCACCAGCGTTTCGGTCAGCTTGCCGTTCGGCTTCTGCAATTCGTCCAGCACCGAGAAATGATCGTGGCCGGGCAGGGGCAGGAGTTCCGTCGCGAGCCCCGCATCGTTACGCGCCTGCGCGTAGTCGCGCGACTGGCGCTGCATCTCGGGCAGTTCGTTGGCGCCGTACGCGACGGTCATCGGTTTCGCGTGCGTCGGCAGGTGATATAGCGGGCTGAGCGCGACAACTTCGTTCTCGGTGAGATGCAGCTTGTCGTTCAGATAATTCAGCCGGCAGGGTTCGATGTCGTAGATGCCGCTGATCGCCAGCATGGCGTCGACTTCGTCGAGGTCGGCGGCCATCGCAGTCAGGTGCCCGCCGGCCGACCAGCCCGACACGGTGAGTGAGGTGGTGCCGGCGCCATGTCGCGGCGCTTCGCGGCGCAGCCAGCGGATCGCCGCATGCGTCTCGGCGACGATCTGCGTCAGCGTCGCGTCGGGCGCCAGCGTATAGCCGATCAGCGCGACGTCGAAGCCGCGCGCCAGCGGACCCTCGGCCATGCAGGCGAATGTTTCCTTGTCGTTGCGCTGCCAATAGCCGCCATGGATGAACACCAGCAGCGGCGCGTCGGGCGCGCCGGACTTAAAGAGATCGATCTTATTGCGCGGCTTCGGCCCGTACGCCAGATCGAGCGTTTCGCCGTCGGCGGCGCGCAATTTGGCGCTGCGCGCGATCCAGCGATCCCGCGTCGCGGTGCTGTGGGAGACCGCCGCGCCGTTGTTGTAGGCGGCATCGAGTTCGTCGCGGGTCATGCCGCGCCAGATTTCATCACGCATGTTCGCTCCACTTCGCAGTGGAGCGGGTTATGCCGCTTTGCGGCCGTGATGGCTATGGAGTTTTTCGGATAATGCCCGGCGGATGGCGTTGAAATCCGCCGACATCACATCGCGCGGGCGCGGCAGCTCGATCTTCAATTCGCTGTCGATACGGCCCGGCCCGGGCGACATCACCACGACGCGGTCGGCGAGGAAAATCGCCTCCTCGATGGAATGCGTGACGAACAGCACCGTCAGCCCGGTGCGCTGCCAGATGTCCAGCAACTCGTCCTGCAGCCGTTCGCGGGTCATCGCGTCCAGCGCGCCGAACGGCTCGTCCATCAGTACCACTTCAGCGTCGTTGGCCAGCACGCGGGCGATGGCGACGCGCTGCTTCATGCCGCCGGAGAGTTGATGCGGTTAGGCATTGGCGAAGCGTTGCAGCCCGACCAACTCGATAAATCGGTCGACCGTCTCGCGAACCTCCGACGACGGCCGGCCGCGTGACGACGGGCCGAAGCCGATATTGCCGCGCACGCTCAGCCACGGAAACAGCCCGTAATCCTGGAACACCATGCCGCGGTCCGGCGCCGGCCCGCGGATCGGCACGCCCCACATCAGGGCTTCGCCGCGCGATACCGGCTCGAAACCGGCGACGGCGCGCAAGAGGGTAGACTTGCCGCAGCCGGACGCGCCGATCAGGCAGATGAACTCGCCCTTGCGGACCTGCAAATTCGCATCGTGCAAAGCATCGATGCGCTGGCCCTGCATTTCGAACTGCTTGCCGACATTCTTCAATTCGAGAATCGGCAGTGACGTCGTGTCACGCATAGCCTGGACTCCAGCCCAGCAGCCGGCTGCCGAGCATTTTCACCAGCCAATCCGAAATGAAGCCGGCGATGCCGATCACGATCATGCCCGAGATCACGATCTCGGTGCGGGACAGTTGCCGGGCTTCCATGATGATGGCCCCTAGGCCGGTCTGCACGCCGGTCATTTCGCCGACCACGATCACCACCCAGGCGAAGCCGAGGCCGAGCCGCAAACCTGTAAAGATCGCCGGCAGGCTGGCCGGCAGCACCACCTTGAAGAATTGCGCCGGGCCCTGGCAGCCCAGCATGCTGGCGGCCTCGAACAGCCGCGGATCGACCGAGCGCACGCCGAAGATGGTGTTGATCAGGATCGGATAGAACGCGCCGAGCGCCACCAGAAATACCGCCGAGCGCGGCCCGAGGCCGAAGATGATCATCGCCAGCGGCAGCCAGGCGGTGACCGGAATCGGCCGCATCACTTGAAGGGTCGGGTCTAACAATTGCCGCACGAACGGGATGCGCCCGATCATCAGCCCGAGCGGCAATGCGACCGCGAGCGCCATCGCGAAGCCACCATAGACGCGGCTGAGCGAGGCGAGGAGATGCGTCAGCAGCGTTTGGCTGAACAGGTCGTCGTAGATGCCGCCGAACGCCAGGTCATAGAGTTGCACGGCAACCGCGCTGGGCGGCGGGATCAGGCTGAACTTGCGGCCGTACGTCATGAAGTGCCAGAGGATCAGCACCACGACCGGAAACAGCAGCGCGATGGCCGGATTGCGCAGCCGGCCGAACAGCGAACGTGTGAATGTACCCGCTGCCACCGGCCGCGGCGTGTCCGCCGCGACCGTCAGCACAGCGTCAGTGTCGGCCGTCACACTCATGCGCCTCAGGCTTTCTTCGACATTTCGTCGACAAACTTGGTGTCGAAGAACGTCGCGTAGTCCGGGAGCTGACGGATCTGCTTCAGCTCCAGCATGTATTGCGCGTAGGTCTTGGTCTGCTGGATTTCGGTCGGGCCGAATTTCCAGGTCAGTTCGACATTCGGCACCGAGACGGCGATCGCTTCCGGCTTCTGGCCGAGTTTCGCCACCGCCATCGCGGCCAGATCCTTCGGATTGGCCATGGCGAATTCCACCGCGTCGCGGTGAATACCGAGAATGACCTTCACCAGTTCGGGCTTCTCGGTCAGCATCTCGCGATGCGCGCCGAACACCATGTTGAGCGCGCCCATGGTGGTGCCGTACGGATATTCGACCAGCTTGCCGATGCCGGCCGAGATGCTGACGCCGGGGCCCGGCTCCGCGCCGACGTAAGCATCGACATCGCCACGCGCGAGCGCGAGATGCATTTCGCTGAACGAGACGCGGATCGGCGTGATGTCCTTGATCGACATGCCCTCCATGCGCATCCGCTCCAGGATGAACACTTCTTGCGTCGAGCCCGGCCAGATCGCGACCTTCTTGCCCTTGAGATCCTTGATCGAAGCGATCGGCGAATCCTTGCCGGCGATCACCGCCATGCCGCGATTGCAGGCGCCGGCGATCACCGTCACCGGCTCGCCGGCCGCGGCACCAAGGAGGCCGGCCGCGATGCCGAACATGCCGAAATCGACCGACTTGGTGACGATCGCGTTCTTGCACTCGGTCGGGCTTTCGAACGGGATGACCTCGACCTTGTAGCCGGCCGGCGTGAACTTCTCGTAGAAATGCGGCGCGATGGAATGGATCAACTTCAGCGCGCCCATCTTGATGACGGTGGGCTGCTGGGCACGGACGACGCTGGGGCCGAAAACGGTCGCAGCGCTAGCACCGATGAGGAATTTGCGGCGGCCAATCATGAAAAGCTCCCTGATCTGTCTGACCGGGGGATTTGCAATCGCTGTGCCAGCGAATGCCGGGCGAAAAGCCGGTGGGATCGGGCCTGCGCCGGTATACAAGGGTGCAATTCTGCCTGTTTGGCGGGCTTGGTGCCGCGCGGAGCGGCGGCGCCTTCAGAATCATGTGAATCGACGGGCGCGGAAATCGCTTTAGACTTCCCCGGCCGGAGCATTCCCATGACCGACCGTCCGACCCGCCGCCACATTCTCGCATCCGGCGCCCTTGCGGGCGTCGCTACCGGCCTGCTGCCGGATCTGGGCCTTGCCCAGACCCTGCCGCCGACGCCGGCCTGCGACGACCATGGCCAAGCCACGCCGCGCCAGACCGAGGGGCCGTTTTACAAGCCGAAGTCGCCGGAACGCGCCGACCTCTATGTGCCCGGCATGGCCGGGCAGCCGATCGAGCTGACCGGCCTCATCCTGACGCGGCGCTGCCGGCCGGTGGCCGGCGCGCTGCTGGACGTCTGGCAGGCGGACGCCAAGGGCGTCTATGACAATGCCGGCTTCGGGCTGCGCGGCTACCAGATCACCGGCCCGGACGGGCGGTATCGCCTGCGCACCGTGGTGCCGGGCGCCTATCCGGGCCGCACCCGGCACATCCATGTGAAGCTGCAGGCCAGAGCGTTTTCAAGCGAAGTGGCAGCCGGTTCGGGTCCAGAAAACGCGTCATCGGTAAGAGCTGTCGCGCCGCTGCTGACCACGCAGCTGTATTTTCCGGGCGAAGCCCTCAATGCCAAGGACGGCCTGTTCCGCCGGGATCTGACGATCCGCACCGCCAAGGCCGAAGGCTGGCTCGCCGGACGGTTCGATTTCGTGCTGGATATGAATTAGGGGGCAGGCGGGCGGGGGCATGATCCCGGAAACTGGGAACCGGTTTTCGGATAAGATCATGCCCAAAGGAAACTCGCCCGTAGCCCGATGGAGCGCGGCGAAATCCGGGGCGGCGTCACAACGCGAGAGCTACACAAGAAACTTCGCCATCGTCCAGATCGCGGAGATGGGCGTGCTCGCGCCGATCAAGACCATCAGCACCAGCGACAGGATGAGATAAACCGCCCAAGCGACCCGCTGTCGCTTCCAGATTCCGAACAGCGCGACCGCCATGTTGGCGAAGAATAGGGTGTAGGCGAGGATCTGGCCGGTTTCGAACCGGTAGGCGCCGTTCAGCCTGAGTTCGGTGAGAATGACCGCCATCAGGCCGAGCGCGATGGCGGCGGGCCACAAGGGCAAGACTCGCTGGGATGGCACCTGCTGGACCTCCTGCCGCCCCTGAGGGGCCGCTCTTGATCGCCGAAATACCCCGTTTGGCGAAGCCGGGCAGGCGGTTAGCGACGTCTCAGTTCGCCTTTGCTTCCGCGCCCGGTTCGTGCGAGGTCTGCCGCAACCCCTGGAGGACAATCTGATGGCTGCGGACGATAAACACGCCACCCTGTACCGGCGCCCCAACGCGAAACTGATGGAAGACGGCACCCCGCGCAACATCGCCGAGGCGTACAAGCGCATCCCGGTGTCGCAGCGCTCGCAGTACTACGTCGAATACCAGGACAAGGTGTACGAGGGCGAGGACGTCGAGAAGCTGCCGAGGTGAGGGGGGCGGTTGGCTGCGCTGGTCGTAAACATAGCGGCGCGACATCCCCTCGCAACCCGGCGGATCGGCTGCTAGCATTCTTGCCTTCGTATGACTTGAATGGGGCTGTCGGATGAGACTCGTCGGTTTCGTTATCGCGATGATCGCGCTTCCTTCCGCCGCGCTGGCCGATGCCGCGGCGATCGGGATCGGCGTGCAGAACTGCTCGCAGCTGTCAAAAGACTTCGGCAATGACGCCGTCAAGGCGGATCTTGCCTACACCAATTGGGCATTCGGCTTCCTGAGCGGCGTCAACCTGGCGTTTGAAGTGGCCGGTAAAACCCGCCGCAATCTGACGGCCATGTCGTTCGAGGACAAGAAGGCCTACCTGCGCAGCTACTGCGACCGGAATCCGGCCAAGACGCCGATGGACGGGGTGGTCGAGATGTACGGGAAGATGGACGTGTTCAAGTGACCGCATCCGGCCCTCAGCGTGGCTAGACCACGCCCTGCGCGGGGGTGCGCCGCGTAAAATCATCGTTACATACCAGTTGTTTGAACTGAGTACGGCTGGGCGCCGCGGCCCTGCCGTTTCCGGCCACGTCACGGCCTTAAACCGGATCGCCTCTCCGGCGTGGTCTCGGGTTCCGCCCCAGCCTGTTGATAGCTGCCCCCGGGCTGCCCCGGCGGGACGCAAAGCCGTTCAATCCGCCGCCGACATGGGCTAGAGCTTGCCCGACAGCAGGATCGGCGTGGTCGCCGGGCTCCGGCGCAGGCCGACGAGGAAGATAACATGGTGCCAGTTGAGGGTCCGGAGCCGGTCGCATTGCCGGCCAAGGCGTTTCCGGTGTCGTGGGATCAGTTCCACCGCGATGCGCGGGCGCTGGCCTGGCGGCTGGCCGCGGCCGGGCCGTTCTCGGCGGTCGTCTGCATCACGCGGGGCGGGCTAGTGCCGGCCGCGGTCGTGGCCCGCGAACTCGATGTGCGGGTGATCGAGACGATCTGCGTCAGCAGCTATGAGAATTATACCAAGCAGGGCGAGTTGCGCGTGCTCAAGGGCGTCGCTGAGTCAGTCATCGCGCTGGGCGGCGGCCAGGGGCAGGGCGTGCTGATCGTCGACGACCTCGTCGACACCGGCAAGACCGCGCGCGTGGTGCGCGATATCCTGCCCAAGGCGCATTTCGCCACGGTCTATGCCAAGCCGATGGGCCGGCCGATGGTCGACACCTTCATTACCGAGGTGTCACAGGACACGTGGATCTATTTCCCGTGGGACACCGGCCTCGCCTTCCAGCCGCCGATCCGCGAAGGCGGCGCTTAGCGCTCCAACAGAAAGATACGCTCATGGCCACCATCAACGGCTCCGACGATGAAGACGGCGCCGAAGGTCCGCTCGACGAATTCGTGCGCGACAGCGAGGCGCTGTACGACCGCGTTGCCGAGTTCGTCGAGGCCGAAGATCTCGACGACACCTATGCGGTGGAATTGCTGCTCGACGTGGCGATCCGGCTGCGGCTCAGCGCCTATGGGCTCGGTGTCGACAAGCCGTCGGTGATCGGCCTCAAGCTCGACCTGGATCGTTGGAAGGGCGAGATCGACAACATGATCCGCGACGCCAAGAAGGGCGCCGAGGATTACATCGCGCACTTCAAAGAGGTCCGCGCCGCGATCGACGACGAAGAGTCCAAGCCTTCCTGATAGGCCGTCCTGACAAAGGCCCTTCCGCCGCCGGGCGGGCCGATGATAGAAGTGCCGGTCGGGGACGTATCCGAATTGCGGACGTGGCGGAACTGGTAGACGCCAGGGACTTAAAATCCCTTGAGGGGCAACCCTCGTGCGGGTTCGAGTCCCGCCGTCCGCACCAGGGTATAGCTCTCCCATGTAAGAACTCTCGCTCGCACATGTACTGCGCGGCGGCCGTGGCGAAGAGCATCGTGCCATCATGCAGGCGGCGGTCGATCGCGATGCCGACGCGGCGGTGCGGTTGCTTAATACGCATTTCGAAAAGACCGCCGAACTGGTCAAACGCGTCGTCGGGGCGCCGAACGTGTCAGCGACGGCCCGCGCCACACGTAAATCGAACTCGCGCCGCCAAGGTCATCAGGGGAAGAAATGGATCTGGGAATAGCCGGACGCTCCGCCATTGTCTGCGCCTCCAGCCGGGGGCTGGGCCGCGCCTGCGCCGAGGCGCTGCTGCGCGAAGGTGTCGATGTCGTGATCAGCGGCCGCACTAAAGCGAGCTTGGACAAGACGACCGAGGAGCTGCGCGCGCTCGGCGGCGGCCGTGTGACCGCCGTGAACCAGGATATCACCACGACCGAAGGCCAGGACGCGCTGCTGGCCGTCTGTCCGCAGCCTGACATTCTGATCAACAGCGCCAACGGGCCGGAGCCGAAGGGCTTTCTCAGCGTGAAGCCGGAAGAATGGCCGGCCGCGCTCGCCAGCAACATGATCGCGCCGCTGCTGCTCACGCAGCGCGTGCTGCCCGGCATGATCGAGCGCAAGTTCGGCCGGATCATCAACATCACCTCCGCGATGGTCACGACGCCGCGCCCGCACATGACGCTGTCGGCCGGTCCGCGCGCCGGACTGACGGCCGCCATGAAGGCGATCTCGCTGGACGTCGCGCAGCACAACGTCACCATCAACAACCTGCTGCCGGAACGCTTCGACACCGACCGGCAGCACTACATGGCCGAGCAGACCGCCAAGCGCGACAACATCACCTATGAGGAGGCGCGCCGCCGTCAGGTCGCGAGCTTGGCCGTGAAGCGGCTCGGCGATCCGCGCGAATTCGGCGCGATGTGCGCGTTCCTGTGCAGTTCGCTGGCGGGCTTCACGTCCGGGCAGAATTTCCATCTGGACGGTGGTTCGTATCCGGCGCTGATCTGAAGGAGACAGTCATGTCGTTGCCCGCTCTCGTGCTCGATCCGCCGTTCAACGTGACGCGATCGAGCCATGTCGTGCTCAACGTTGCTGACCTCAAGGCCAGCCGCGTGTTCTACGAAGAGGTGATCGGCCTCGTGCTGACGCAGGAGACTGATGGCGCGCTGTATTATCGCGGCATCGAGGAAGCCTGCCACCACAGTCTGGTGCTGCGGCAGAAATCCGGCGCGCGGTCCTGCGCTCGCATCGGCATGCGGGTCTACACCGAAGCCGATCTGGACAAGGCGTTCAGCTATTTCAAGGAGAAGGGCTGCGCGGTCGCGTGGGACAACGTGCCGTTCCAGGGCAAGACGCTGCACGTCACCGATCCGTTCGGCGTTGAACTTGAACTCTGCGCCAGCATGCCGGTGCTGCCGCGCCAGATCACGCAGTTCAGCAAGCACAAGGGCGGCTGCGCGCAACGCATCGACCATTATCAGTTGCTCACGCCGGACGTCCGCAAGGCCTGCGAATTCTACATGGCGTTCGGCTTCCGCCTGACCGAATATATCGCGCCCGACGATGGTTCGTTGCGCGGTGTGTTTCTGCAACGCAAGGGCAATCCGCACGACATTGTGTTCTTCACCGGCGACGGGCCGCAACTGCATCACGTCGCGTTCTTCTCGCCGGAAGCGCAGCATCTGCTCAAGGCCTGCGACATCGCCGGCTCATTGGGCTTCGGCCGCAATGTCGAACGCGGCCCCGGACGCCACGGCCCTGGGCACGCCATGTTCGTCTATTTCCGCGATCCGGACGGCCATCGCATCGAGCTGTTCAACACGCACTACCAGGTCATGGATATCGAGAACGAGCCGGTGCGCTGGGATCCGGCCGATCCGAACGTGTCGTTTCCGTGGGGCCTGCCGGCGCAGCGCACCTGGTTCGAAGAGGTCACGCCGTTCGAAGGGCAGCCGCTGCGGCCGATGCCGCATAAAGCCAATCCATTGACGCTCGAACGCTTCCTGGCAGAGCGCGCATAAGCGCTTTCGCACGACAAAAACAAAAGGCGAGGAGATCATGAACCTTCTTCCATCCATTCGTGCTGTTGCCGGCCTGATGTGTGTTGGCGCGATCACGCTTTCGTCCAACTTCGCGCAGGCGCAGACCTATCCGGACAAGGTGGTTCGTCTGGTGGTGCCGGCCGGGCCGGGCGGCCCGACCGACGTGCTGGCGCGGCTGATCGCCGACCGTCTGACGGCGTCGCTGAAGCAGCCCGTCATCGTCGACAATCGCGGCGGCGCCGGCGGCGTCATCGGCGCGCGTTCGGTCGCGACCGCGAGCCCGGACGGCTACACGCTGCTGTTCGGCAATACGGCGACCTTGGCCAATATCCCGGCGGTGTCGAAGAGCGCGAACTACGATCCGGTGAAGAATTTCACCGCCGTCGCCAAGCTGACGGATTCCTATCAGATCCTGGTGGTTGCACCGGAATTCCCGGTGAAGTCCGTGGCCGAGTTGATCGCCTACGCGAAGGCCAATCCGGGCAAGCTGAACTACGCGGACGTCGGCATCGGCAACCTGACGCACCTGTCCGGCGAGTTGCTGAAGCTGAAGGCCGGCATCGACTTCGTGCCGGTGCACTACAAGAGCGGCGGCGAGGCGATGACCGCGCTGCTCGGCAATCAGGCGCAGTTCGCGATCGACAATGTCGCGGTGGTGCGGCCGCTGTTGCAGGACGGCAAGCTGCGCGCGCTCGCCGTCACCAGCAAGACGCGGCAGCCGGATTTCCCGGATCTGCCGACCATGATCGAGGCTGGCGTTGCGGACTACGTGGTGACCAGCTTCTTCGGCGTGGTCGCGCCGGCCGGCACGCCGCTGGCGATCGTGCAGCGGCTGAACGCCGACATCCTGGCGGCGCTGAAGACCCCCGAGACCCAGGCCGTGATGGCCAAGCTCGGCGCCAAGCCGGCGAACGAGACGCCGGAGGAATTCGGCGCCTTCATCGCGGCCGAGCTCAAACGCTGGACCGACATCGCCAATACGGCCGGTATCAAGATCGATTAAGCGTTTATTTGAAGGACGCGTCGTGGCCTTTGACCCGTCGCCCTTCGAGGCTCGCTACGCTCGCACCTCAGGGTGACGGTTAGAGTTCTGGAGTACGAATTAATGGATTCGGAGACTTTCGCGCTGGTGGTCGGTGGTGGCCCCGTCGGCCTGTCGGCCGCCATCGAACTGCGCTGGCGCGGCGTGCCGACCATGCTGGTCACCGAGCACACGGAGACGGCCAAGCACCCGAAGTGCAACGTCACCAATGCGCGCTCGATGGAGCATTTCCGCCGGCTTGGCATTGCGCACCGGTTGCGCTCGGAAGGGCTGCCGGCCGACGTGCAGCGCGCCAGCGCCTATGTGACGCGGTTCTGCGGGCACGAGTTCGGCCGGCTGCCGCGCGCCTGGCAGGACTGGCCGACGCCCGAGAATCCGGCGACCGTGTCGCAAATCGTGCTCGAACGCGCGCTACGTGATGTGGCCGAACAGCAGGACGGCGCGCAGATCCATTTCGGCTGGAAGCTGCAATCGTTCACTGCGAGCGACGACGGCGTCGTCGCCACCGTAACGCGCGGCGCCGATGGCGAGACCCGCCAGATCAAGGCGCGCTATCTGCTCGGCATCGATGGCGCCAGCAGTTCGGTGCGGCGTTCGCTCGGCCTCAAGATGATCGGCGATGATGGAACGGAGCCCCGCGCGTTCATGGGCGGCACCATGCTGTCCTATTACATCCGCGCGCCCGGCCTGATGGCGGCAAGCGGCCGCGCGCCGACCCACATGACCTGGATCATCAATCCCGACATGCGGGCGATGATGTATGCGCAGGACGGCCGCGAGACCTGGGTGGTGCACTATCAGGTGCCGAAGGACATCGACTGGAAAACCGTCGATCCGAAAGCGACGATCCGCGCCATGCTCGGCAGCGACCTCGAATTCGAAATCCTGTCCGGCGGTCCGTGGACCGGCGGCCTGTCGCTGGTCGCCGAGCATTATCAATCCGGCCCGGTGTTCCTGGCCGGCGACGCCGCGCATCTGTACACGCCGCTCGGCGGTCTCGGCATGAATGCCGGCATCGGCGATGCGATGAATCTTGGCTGGAAGATCGCGGCCGCCTATGAGGGCTGGGCCGGCCCGAGGTTGCTGGACAGCTATGAGATCGAGCGCCGGCCGATCGGCGTGCGCAATTCACAACTCGGCATCCATTGCACCAAGTTCATGGACGGCTGGGTGCCGCCGGCCAACATGGAAGACGATACGCCCGAGGCGGAGCGCACCCGCGCGGCGTTCGGCGCCAAGGTGATGCAGGACGACCAGATCCAATATCGCTCGGTCGGCCTGCAACTCGGTGAGCGCTACGATACGTCGCCGGTGGTGTGGGCGCCCGACAGCCCGACGCCGCCGGACCCATGGGATGTGTACGATCCGCTGGACCGTCCCGGATCGCGGGCACCGCATTTCTGGCTGGCGAAAGACCGCTCGGTGTTCGATGAAGGCGGCAAGGACTTTACGCTGCTCGACTTCGGCGCGCCCGACACGGCTTTGGGGCTGGCGCAGGCCGCGCAGCAGCGCGGCGTGCCGCTCAAGGTGCTGGCGGTCGACGCTCTGCCGGACGATCTCTATCGCCACAAGACGGTGCTGATCCGGCCCGACCAGCATATCGCCTGGCACGGCGACACCGTCGCCGATCCGCTGGCCGTGATTGATCGCGTGCGCGGGGCGTAAAGCGAGACCTGTTACTTTCCGCCGTGAGCGTCCTTATGAGGACGTCGCGCGGCGACGCCAGTCATTTTCATATTGCCGTAGGTCGGTTTATATTGTGATATGCGCCGCCGCCAAAGTGGAGCGGATGCCTGACGCATGCTCAAGTGCGGAGGAAGACACGATGCCCCGCGAATGAAGGGTGTCGACCTGATCACCGAGTATCTGGTCAACAGCGGCAAGCGCTGGCCGGATGCCGTCCCGGCCAAGTAGATTTCAAAAGAGTAGATTGCAAAAGACAGGGGCCGTGAACGGCCCGGTGCGAGGAAACCCAGATGGCCGACGATCAGCCCAAAGCCTTCATTCGCAACATCGCCGAAGTGCCGTGGCGCGAATTCCCCAATCACTTCGGTGGCGCGCTGTCGAAGCCGCTGGTGATGCCCGAGACCGCGCAATCGCGGCATCTCGATTATCGCATTTCGATGTACCAGCCGATGGCCCATGTGGCGCGCCACAAGCACGCGGTGCAGGAGCAGGTCTATCATGTGATCGAGGGCGAGGGCCTGATGGAGATCGACGGCCAGAGCCATGTCGTGCCCAAGCACGACTTCATATTTTTGCCGCCCGGCGTCGAGCATTCGATCTCGAACAGCGGGATGGTCGACTTGGTGTTTCTGGTCGTCACCTCGCCGGTGACCGATAATGAGAAGCCGGTGTGACCTCGGTCAACTCACCATATCTTCCGTCACCGCCGCGAACGCCGCATTCCGGCCAGCACGTCGCCCGGACGCGAACGCCCACGCCAGATGGTGGCCATGGCCCTTGAGCAGCAGGCCGCCTTGTCCGGTCGAGCCGGCCGCATAAAGCCCGGCAATCGGCCGATCGTCGGCGCCGAGCACGCGATGTTCGTTATCGACCGCCAGACCGCCTTCGGCGTGCACGAACACCGCACGTACCGGACCCAGCACGACGTAAGGGCCATCGCCCAGCTTCGGCCGGTTGCCGGCCTCGGCATTGTGGCGCGCGACGGTGGCCGCGAGCGCGCCGGCCGGCATGCCGAGCTTGGTCGATAGCGTGTCGAGCGACGGCGCTGCCGCGAACACGTCGCGGCGATTGCGCCGGTAGTCGGCGACATACGCGTAAGCGACGCCGGGCGCGGTCGAAACGAAATGCGGCCACGCCGAGAACAGCCGGGCGATGCGGTCGTCCAAGAGGATATAGCCGACCTTGCCGGGCTGGTCGGGTACCGCATAGACCGGCCGGTCGGTCTCGTCGGTGAAGCGTTCGCCGGCCTTGTTCACCAGCACGGCGCCTTGTGCGAACAGTTCCGGCGAGGGCGCCAGCGCGGTGGTGACGAAGCTCATCACGAAGGGCCGCAGCAGCGCGCTCGGCATATGCTCCAGCGACCACGCCATGAAATCGGCCAACAGGCGCCACGGCGGCAACAGCAATAACGGGTTGGTCTTGGTGGGCGGAATAAAACGCAGTTCCGGGCCGAGCGCGAGGTCGCCATTGAGCACGCGGGCCCCTAACCTCAGCGCGAGTTTCTGTCCGTCGCCGGTCGCGGTCGGATTGACGCCTTCGACCTTGGCCTCCTGCGGGCCCATATGCAGGGCCTTGAGCTCGGGATCACTGGTGAAGTCGCCGGTGGCCAATATGATGCCGCCGCGGGCTCGAAAACGTTTTCGCGCGCGGGCGCTCTCGCAGTCGATGGCGACCACGCGGCCGGCATCCTGTACGAGATCCACGGCGCGGGTGTCGCAGCGAATGGTCACGCCGGCTTTTCGTGCGGCGCGGCCGAGATGCGCGATGTAGGACTTCGAATTCGGCAGCACATTGTGCATGCGCGGCTTGCGGTGCGGCGGCTCAGGCATCGGGCCGAAGAAGCGCACGCCCTTGTCCAGCAGCCAGCGGAACGTTTCCGGCATGGCGTCGGCCAGAATGCGCCGCAGCGCCGGATTGTCGCGCGGGTCAAGGTAGCCGTTGAACGCCGCCATGTCGCGCCAATGGTCGGCCGGACAATCCTGAATGCCGTTGCGCAATTGATGCGGCGTCGCGCTGGCGCTGATCGAGCCGATCGACCAGGCGGTCGAGCCGCCCAGCGCCGGACTTTTCTCGATCAGCAACACGCTTCGTCCGGCGACCTTGGCCTCGATGGCGGCCGCAAGGCCAGCCCCGCCACCGCCGACCACGATGACGTCGAAGGTCTCGACGCAGGTCTCCGCTTGGGTCACGGCTGTTGGGCCGCCCGGCGTCCGGTCGTGAACCGGCTATTGCCGCCGGACTCGTCTTCGGGCGCGCGCTCCAGCACCAGCACGGAAACACCATGTTCGGCGGCGGCGAGCGCCGCGCAAAATGCCGCGTTACCGGCTCCCACTACGATGACATTAACTGAAGTCGGCAGCATCTTGTCGTTTCCTTGGATTTTGATCTTGATATTGGGTACGGCGTATCCGCGCGGTCAGGCGGTGTCGTGGTGACGTATCGTGCTTTTAGGCTTGCCGCCGAGGATCCGAAAGCTGGACCAGCTTCAGACGGTCGCGTGCGGGTTCGTGCCGCTTCCTTATTTGATCTTGAAGACCGCTGTTCCTGGCAAGCCGCAGCCCGGAAGGCCGGCAGTCTAGAAGCGCGGTCGGGCTGTCAATTTATATTATAATGCGAGTTGGCATTTGCCATCATAAAATAACTGATGCTAGCCTAGCTGCGGCCTCTCGAGAGGAAAACTCCGCGCCTGCCTAATAGGCGGCGGCCATCGGGAAGTCGAAATACGCGTTCGTGATATGACAAAGAACGGCCGACCCTGATGTGGTCTGACGAGAATCGTTTGGAGGCGGGCAGGTGAGTACGAAATTGGCGCCGAAGAAAACGCAGCCACCGGTGCGCGTGGCGGGCAAATCGGCGAAAGTCGTCGAGGTGGTTCAAAGCATCGCCCCCGACATCGACGACGATGCCGACGACCGGCAACGCGGCGGCGTGCAATCGCTTGGCCGGGCTTTCGGTATCCTGGAGGAAGTGGCCCGCAATCGCGACGGCATCGGCCTCGCCGAACTCAGCAAGCGGGTCGGCCTGCACAACAGCACGACGTTCCATCTGGTCAAGACCATGGTGTCGCTGGGTTACATCCGGCAGATGAAGGACAAGCGCTACCGGGTCGGGCGTCCGTTGTTCGCGCTGGCGGCCAGCTGTCTCGACGAGATGGAAATGGTCAGCCTGGCGACGCCGGTGCTGGAAGAGCTGTCGCGGGCCAGCGGCGAGAGCGCGCATTTCGCGGTCCGCATGGGCGATTCCGTGGTGGTGATCGCCAGGACGACGGGGCCGGGCGCGTTCCAGTTCGCCGACCGGGTCGGCGTCATTCGCCCGGCCTATTGCACGGCGCTCGGCAAGGTCATTCTGTCGGCGCTGCAGGCCGGGCAGTTCGAGCGGTTTCTGGAGCGCACCGAATTGAAGCCGATGGCGCCCAAATCGATCACCGATCCGGAAGTACTGCGGCGTGATATCGAGCAGATCCGCCGCAGCGGCGTTGCGTTCGACGACGGCGAGTTCGATCCGGAAGTTCGATGCGTCGCGGTCCCGGTGCGCGACTATACCGGGCAGATCGCCGGGGCGATCGGGATTTCCGGGCCGGTATGGCGGCTGTCGTTGCAGTCGTTGCAGGGCCTGACCGGCGTGGTGCAGAATGCGGCCGATCGCCTGTCCGGCGAATTCGGCGCGCCCGCGCGAGTCGCGGTTCGGTAGCATTGTCGCGGCGAGCCGGGCTGCTTATCTAAGGGACATCCCCGAGCCAATCCGCATCCAATGCGAGGATCAGATATGCGCGACGACCATTTCGAGGTGACCCGCACCGACGCCGAATGGCGCCAGATGCTGACCCCTGAGCAATACGCGGTGATGCGCGGGCACGGCACCGAGCGCCCCGGCAGCTGCGCGCTGAACTTCGAAAAGCGCGCCGGCACGTTTTCATGCGCCGGCTGCGACCAGCCGTTGTTCATTTCCAAGACCAAGTTCGAGTCAGGCACCGGCTGGCCGAGCTTCAACGATCCAGTGCCTGACTCGACCGAAAACACGGTGGATCGCAGCCATGGCATGACCCGGACCGAAGTGCATTGCGCCCGCTGCGGCAGCCATCTCGGTCACGTCTTCGACGACGGCCCGCCGCCAACGCATCTGCGCTATTGCATCAATGGCGTCGCGATGAATTTCGAACCCGATTAAGTCCTGGAATACCAGGCCGTCTATCGCTTGGGCGAGGCCTTTGGGTCGGCGATCGAATTGATGCCGGCGACATCCTGCGCGGTGAATTCGAGGTCGAGCAGCTTCCATTCCGCGTATTTGGCGGCCGGCAGGCTGTGATAGGGCTGGCATTGCGCCAGCGCCTGCATGGCGTTTTTCACCACCGGCGCGCCGAACATCGGGACGCTGACTGCCAGCAATTGCGGCTGCGCGCCGAAATTCCCATCCTGCTTCAGGGCGACCCGGATCACGGCCTTCGGCTTCTGCCCGGCCGGCACCTCGCTCGGCGCGGTCCAGCATTTGCGCAATTCCGTCCGGAAGGCCGCGATTTCGGCGGCCGACAGCTTGGCCTTGGTGTCGGACGGGGCGCCGTCGAACACGCCGAGCGAGGTCAGTTCCGGCAAATGCATCAGGTCGGCGATCCGCGCCGCGGCGGCGATGGCGTCCTGTGGGCTGGTCTCAGTCTCCGGCGGCGGCCCGGCGTCGGGCTGCTGTTGAGGCTGTTCTTGAGGCTTTTCTTGGGGCGCTGCCGGAGAAGCCGGACTTGCCGCCGACGGGGCGGCAGGTTGCTCGTTCGCCGCGGGTGCCGGCGGCCGGGCCGGCGCGGGCGCCGGTGGACTTTGCATCGCCTGTTGGGCGGTCAGCATTTGGCTGAAGTCCGGGATCTCGAGGCGGGGCGGCGGCTTCTTTTCCGGCACCGGTTGCGGCTTTTCGGGCGGCGGGGGCTTTTCCGGCTCGAGGGCGGTTTCCGGGACCAGGTCGACGATCACCGATTCAACATGCTCCATCGGGTTCGGCCGCGGGCTGGCGACCAGCACCGTGCCCAGCAGCGCGCCATGGATCAGGAAGGACACCAGCAACGCGGCTCCCAGCACCAGTCCGCCCAGCGGAGTGCCGGGAAGCTGTGGCGGCTTGCTCCGCTCGGCAACGGTGCGGTCGATCTGGGGTCCGGATACTTTGTTCAGCACGGGGGCAGACATAGCCCATTTCTTGTCGTATTCGCGACCGGCTAAACCTTAAGAGGCGGCGCAAAAGGTCGCCCAGAGCGTTTTCAAGTGAAGTGGAATCCACTTCACGTGAAGAAAACGCGTCTTTCAATAAAATTAGAGCGCGTCCGGACGCAAAACCGGTATCCACTTTTGCTGGACGCGCTCTGTGTCGCCACCTTGCAGCCATACCCGTGAGTCACAAGGCCCCGATGAACCGCTTTGCTTCTTTTCGTGCCGCTATCGCCGGACGCCGGCTCACCGGGCCTTCGGTCGGCAGGCTTTCGATCGGCAGGACGTCTGTCGGCAAGTCTTTGGGCGCGCTGGCCCTGCTGGCCGCCGTGGCGCTGGGCGGCTGTTCGACCAGTGTCGAGGACATTGGCTCGACGGCCGTCGATCCGGCCAAGTTCACCTTCTACAAATGCCCGGATCTGATCGTCTACAATCGCGGCATGCTCAATCGCGAGCAGGAACTGCGGAAACTGATGGAAAAGGCCGAGGCCGGCACCGGCGGACAATTCATTAGCGCGATCGCCTACCAGAGCGAATATCTCTCGGTTCGCGGCGACCTCAACCTGATCCAGAAGGTCGCGGCCGAAAAGAACTGCGATATTCCGAAGCGGAACAGCGACCGCGCGATTCACTAGAGCGACAATCGCTCTAACGCGGCTCGCCCGATCGCGGCGCGACCTCGACCCCGATCAGTCCGGCGCCCGTGATCGTGTTGCCGATCAGTCCCGACGCGCGGGCTTCGTCGATCAGACGATTGACGAATTCGAGATGGCCGGCCCGGCCCTTGGCCACCACGATCGTCTGTTCGACGGTGTAGAAATTATCCTCCAGCAACCGCACGCCCGGCGTGCGCGCGGCGAGCGGCGTCAGACGCTGTCGGTTCGCCCCATAGGCGTCGATCTCGCCGGCCAGCAGCATCCTGGCCGCGGCGTCTGAATCGCTGCCGTCATTGCGTTTCAGCGTCGCCTGATCGAGCGTGCGGGTGAGGAAAAAATCGGCCGGATCACGCATTCCGACGCCGATCACCCGTCCCGGCTGGTCGAGCTCTTCGGATTTGCGGAACGGGGAGTCGGTACGCACCAGATAGGCGTTCTGCACCAGCGCGTAGGGCTGCGAAAAATCGACATCGCCGGCGCGGACAAAATTATAGGCCACGAAGCCGATATCGGCTTCGCCGGATTGCACGCTGGCGATTACGGCCGACGCGCCCTGCAGGCCGGTGAGGGTGAAGGGCACGTTGAGCTTGGCGGCCGCCGCCCGTGTGAGTTCGGCCGCCAGACCGCTGATCGCGCCATTCGTCGGATCGACACTCGCCTGGACCGGATTGCGAACGATAAAAGCCGCCCGCAACGTACCGCTCGGTGCGAGTTGGACCTCCGTGGCGTTCGCTTGCGCGGTCGGCATCGCGACGGCCAGCGCGGCGATCAAGAACGGCAGCAGTCGGTCTAACATGATCCTCATGGCCCGAGTCGCCTGCGGGCCACCATAACGCAATCCAGCCTGCATCGCAGGATTCTTGCTTTACAGTTTTGTCGTGCGCAGCCGCAATGCGTTGCCGACCACGCTGACCGACGACAGTGCCATGGCGGCGGCGGCGATGACGGGCGACATCGTGATACCGAATACCGGATAGAGCAGGCCAGCCGCGATCGGCACGCCGGCGGCATTGTACACAAAGGCGAAGAACAGGTTCTGCCGGATATTGCGCATGACGGCCTCCGACAGCCGTCGCGCCCGCACGATGCCGACGAGATCGCCCTGGAGCAGCGTGATGCCGGCGCTCTCGATGGCGACGTCGGTGCCGGTGCCCATCGCGATGCCGACATCGGCGGCGGCGAGCGCCGGCGCGTCATTGACGCCGTCGCCGGCCATCGCCACCACGCGGCCCTCGCGGCGCAGCCTTTCGACCACGGCGCTCTTCTGTTCGGGCAGCACCTCGGCCTCGACCTCGGTGATGCCGAGCCGGCGGGCGACCGCCTGCGCGGTGGTCTTGTTATCGCCGGTCAGCATGACGACCCGCACGCCTTCGGCGGCAAGCTGCCGGAGCGCTTCCTGGGTCGTGGCCTTGACCGGATCCGCGATGGCGATGATGCCGGCCGCGCGATCGTCGAGCGCGACGAAGATCGCGGTGGCGCCATCCTGGCGCAGCCGCTCGGCTTCCGCTTCCAGCGCGGCGGCGTTGATGTTCGACTCGGTGAGGAATTTGCTGTTGCCGAGCGTGACACGTTTGCCGTCGACCACGCCGACCGCGCCCTTGCCGGTCGGCGAGTCGAAATCCGATACGTTTTGCAGTTCGATTCCGCGCTCGTTGGCGGCATTCACGATCGCGGTGGCGAGCGGATGTTCGCTGGCGCGTTCGACGCTGGCCGCGAAGCGCAGCACGTCGGTGTCATTGAAACCGGTGGCCGGCACGACGGCGACCACCTTGGGCTTGCCTTCGGTCAGCGTGCCGGTCTTGTCGACCACGAGGGTGTCGATCTTTTCCATGCGCTCCAGCGCTTCGGCGTTCTTGATCAGCACGCCGGCCTGTGCGCCACGGCCGACGCCGACCATGATCGACATCGGCGTCGCGAGCCCGAGCGCGCACGGGCAGGCGATGATCAGCACGCTGACGGCCGCCACCAGTCCATAGGACAGGCGAGGATCGGGCCCGAATGTCGCCCAGGCGCCGAAGGCAATGAGCGCGGCGGCGATCACCGCCGGCACGAACCAGCCCGAGACCTGATCGGCAAGGCGCTGGATCGGCGCACGGGAGCGTTGCGCCTGCGCCACCATCTGCACGATCCGGGCGAGCAGCGTGTCGCGGCCGATCTTCTCGGCGCGGATGACCAGGCTGCCGGTGGTGTTGAGCGTGCCGGCAATCACCTTATCGTCCTGGCCTTTGCCGACCGGCATGGATTCGCCGGTCACCAGCGATTCATCGAGCGACGAGCGGCCTTCGACGATCGCGCCGTCGACCGGCACCTTCTCGCCGGGCCGCACCCGCAGCAGGTCATCAATGGCGATGGCATCGAGCGCGATTTCCTCGTCGATGCCGTCGCGGATGCGGCGCGCGGTCTTCGGCGCCAGATCGAGCAGAGCGCGGATCGCACCGGAAGTCTGCTCGCGGGCGCGCAGTTCGAGCACCTGGCCGAGCAGCACCAGCACGGTGATCACAGCGGCGGCCTCGAAATATACCGCCACCGCGCCGCCATGGCGGAATGCCGCCGGGAAAATGCCGGGCGCCAAGGTCGCGATGACGCTGTACCCATAGGCGACGCCGGTGCCCATCGCGATCAGCGTGAACATGTTGAGGTTGCGGGTGCGCAGCGACTGCGCGCCGCGCACGAAGAACGGCCAGCCGGCCCACAGCACCACGGGCGTCGCCAGCGCGAATTGAATCCAGTTCGACCGCGCAGGGTCGACGAAACCATGGCCGCCGCCCAGATGCGATCCCATTTCGAGCACGAACACCGGCAGCGTCAGCACGAGGGCGATCCAGAACCGGCGCGTCATGTCGACGAGTTCGGCGTTCGGCCCGCTGTCGGCTGACACCAGTTCGGGCTCCAGCGCCATGCCGCAGATCGGGCAGGCGCCCGGGCCGACCTGCCGGATCTCGGGATGCATCGGGCAGGTGTAGATCGTGCCTTCCGGCACCGGCGCGGCGGTCGGCTTGTCGCCAAGATATTTCGCCGGATCGTCGATGAATTTCGTGCGGCAGCCGGCCGAGCAGAAATAATATGGCTGGCCCTGGTGGGTGTGGCGATGCTTGGCGGTGTGCGGATCGACCTTCATGCCGCAGACCGGATCGGTCGCGGTTTTGTTCGAAGCCGCGTCGGCGGCCGGTGCGGCGTGGTCGTGGCCGCTATGACCGTGTCCCGAATGGTCGTGATGGTGTTCGTGGCTCATATCGCAGATCCGCCGCTCTTGCCGAATATACCCTGGGGGGGTATATAGACCTGATGCGTGAGCCTGCCAAGACCGCCGTTCTGAAACGTCTGCGCCGCATCGAGGGACAGGTGCGCGGCCTTGCCGGCATGGTGACCGACGATCGCTATTGCATCGATGTCGTGACCCAGATCGCGGCGGTGCGGGCGGCGCTGAAGCGCGCCGAGGAGGAAATCCTCACCGACCATGTCGGGCATTGCGTCGAGCACGCGATCGCGTCCGGCAACAAGGCCGAGCAGCGTAAGAAGGTCGCCGAACTGATGGACGTGTTCAGCCGGACGGAGCGGTGAATAAAGCGGATAGCGCCGTCAGCTATCCGTACCGTTCTCTGGCCAACGCCGCGCCCTTGCCGAGAGCGACCAGTTTGGCCTGCGCGATGTCGCGGCGCATCGGCGCCATGCCGCAATTGGTGCCGGCGACGATGCGTTCCTTGGAAACATATTTCATCGCTTCGCCGATCACGTCGGCGACCTGCTCGGGTGTTTCGACAACATCTGTCGCGACATCGATGACGCCGACCAGCACGTCCTTGCCCTCGAGCAGCTTCAACAGGCCGATCGGCACTTTCGAATTGATGCACTCGACCGACACCTGATCGATGCGGCTGTTGGCCAGCGCCGGAAAGATCGCCTCGTATTGCCGCCACTCGCCGCCCAGCGTGGCCTTCCAGTCGGTGTTGGCCTTGATGCCGTAGCCGTAACAGATGTGCACGGCCGTCCGGCACGTCAGGCCTTCAATCGCGCGGTGCAGCGCCCCGATGCCCCAATCTGTCACCGCGTCCATGTAGACGTTGAATGCCGGCTCATCGAACTGGATCACATCGACGCCGTCGGCCTGCAGCGCGCGGGCTTCCTGGTTCAGGAGATCCGCGAAAGCGAACGCCATCTGGGTGCGGTCGCCGTAATGTTCGTCCGCGATGGTGTCGACGATGGTCATCGGGCCGGGCAGGGTGAATTTCAACTGATGCTGGGTATAGGCGCGGGCGAGCCGCGCTTCGGTGGCGTGCACCCGGCCTTTCAGCGTCAGCGGCGCGACGACACGGGGCACCATCGCCTTGTAGCGGTCGTTGCGGATGCCGATCTCGACCTTGTGCGCGAAGTCGATGCCGTCGATCTGTTCGAGAAAGCCATGCACGAAATGCTGGCGCGATTGTTCGCCATCGCTGACGATGTCGATGCCGGCGTCTTCCTGCAGCTTGAGCGCCAGCAATGTCGCGTCGGCCTTGGCCTCGGCGAGCGCGTCGCCCTCCTGCCGCCACGGCGCCCATAATTTGTTCGGCTCGGCAAGCCATGACGGCTTCGGCAGACTGCCGGCCACGGTGGTCGGAAACATGGCGCTCTCCCGGTTATCTCGGCGCTTAACTTGTGCCGTTGCGCCAACCATAGAGCCAATCGTAACCGGCGAGGAGTCGCGGGCCGCCCATGACCCGCATCGCGCTGTTGCGTGCGAGTGCCGACAGCCCCGTCATCTGGTAGATGCCGCCATTGCGCCGCGCCGCGTGCTGCGCCCGCGCGGTGCGGGCGGCACGTGTTTTCTCATAGGCGCGCAGGGCGGCCTCGATGTCGTTCGGCGAACGGACGAGCCGTTCGGCCAGCACGACGGCGTCCTCGATCGCCATCGCGGCGCCCTGTGCCAGGAACGGCAGCATCGGATGCGCGGCGTCGCCGAGCAGCGTCACCGGGCCTTGGCCCCAGCGCCGCAGCGCCGGCAGGCCGTACAGCGCCCATTTCTGCCAATGGGGAGCGGCGTTCAGCACGGCGCGTGCATCGCGGCCCCAGGCGCGCGTGGAAAATCGCGCCAGCACATCATCGGCCGTGCCCGGCGCGTTCCAGCCCGGCTCCTGCCAGTCGTCGTGCACGATGGCCACGATATTGATCAGCGTGCCGCCGCGCACCGGGTAGTGCACCAGATGCGCGTCCTGGCCGAGCCAGAGCTGCACCTGAGGGGAGCGCAGTTCGTCGGCGACCGCGTCGGCCGGCACCAGCGCCCGGTAGGCGGTGTGTTGCGCGAATTGCGGGGTGAAGGGATGGCCGAGCCGGCCACGTATCGCCGACCACAGTCCGTCCGCGCCGATCAGCGCGACTCCGCGTTCGTCCACCGTCTCATGACTCTGGCGGGCTTCGACCGTGATGCCGTTGGCATGCGTCGCAAAGTCCTCGACCCGGCAGTTCAGTTTGATCTCGATGTCGGGATGTTTGGTGGCGGCCTCGACCAGCACGGCCTGAAGGTCGCCGCGATGCAGCGCCCAATACGGCGCGCCGAGCCGGGCGGCGATCGTATCGCCGAGCGACAGCGTGGCGATGTCGGCGCCGGTGCGGGCGTGGCGGACGCGGATACAGGACAGGGCGACCGCGACCGGCTCAAGCCGCTCACGCAGGCCAAGGCCGATCAGCAACCGGGTGGCGTTGGGGCCGAGCTGCAGGCCGGCGCCGGTTTCTTCGAGCCGGGCGGCTTGCTCCAGCACGACGACGCGAAAGCCCGCGCTGGCGATTGTGAGGGCCGCCGTCAGTCCGCCGATGCCGGCGCCCGCGATCAGGATGGTGCGCGAGGGCGCCATGCCGGGCGCCGGATTTTAGACGCCGGCCGATTCTTTCAACGCGCATTCCGGCGGGATCGCGACGTGCGAATCGAGCCGGGGATCGTGCCGGAACAGGGTCGAGCAATACGGGCAGATGATCTCGTTCTCGCTGCCCATATCCAGGAACACATGCGGGTGGTCGAACGGCGCCGGGGCGCCGACGCACATGAACTCATGGGCGCCGATATGGATCACCGGAACGCCCGGTTCATTGTGGAAATGCGGAACGTAGTGCTCGGCCATGGTGCCCGTCCTCGAAGCAGCGTCAGCGTGTTTTAGAGCATTGCCAGGCGAAGGGGAACGAACAAGATTGCCAAAAGCAGAAACCGGATTTCGGCGAAGATCTCGCTGCCGAGAAACCGGAAATGGACGCCGGTTTCTGACGTTGATCCGAAATTTCAACGCCAGAAAAAATGCAGGTTTTTCAACGCCTTAAAGGGCCGCTTTAAGGTCCTCATTTTTGACTGGAACTTGAGCTATCCGGCATAGACCGTGCTGGCGGGAGCGTATTTCTGCGAACCGGGTTTTTACCAATACCGGGGCAGAATCGATCAACCGTACCTATATTCAAGGTAGCCGGATTGGGGACCTTTTGCCCCCGGTCCGGCGTTTGATCCACAGGATTTTTCCCGGGCCGTGAGAGGATCGTTCGATGCCCAGTTTGCGGGTCTGGCCCGTGCTGTTGGTCGGCGGATTTTTTGGCGTCTGCGCGGTTTCGGCGGTGCCGGCCGGCGTCGAGTCCGGCCGCCTGCTGGCGATCGAGGACGACCCGGTGGCGATCTCCGAACGGGCCGTCGGTCGCGCCCTGAACGTCGAGACGGCGCAGCGCGAGATCGAGGCGGCGCTCAAGGCTGACGACATCGAATTGGCGTTGAGCTTTGTCGAGCTGGCGCAATCCCGCAACGTGCCGCTCGACAAGGGCCTGCTCGACCGGGTGGCGCAGGCCAATTCGACCTCGGCGACCGCCGTCCGCAATGCCAACAGTTTCGGCTGGGGCCTAATCACCGGCGAGCCCGACAGTGTCGCGGGCTTTGCCGGCACCGCGCTCGGCGACCTGTTCGTGTTCGGCGACGTGCGTGACGCTATCCGCGAGGGCTCGCGCCTCGCCAACGGCGAGGTGGCTGACGAACTGGTGCTGGGGTTGGCCTGCGTCGGGCTGGCCGTGACGGCCGGCACCTATGCGTCGCTCGGCATCGGCGCGCCGGCGCGGCTCGGCGTCTCGCTGGTCAAGGCGGCCCGCAAGACCGGCCGCATCGGTCTCCATATGGGCGAGTGGCTCGGGCGCTCGGTGCGCGAGGTGGTCGACACCGCCGCGCTCAAGCGCGCGTTCGGCACCATCGGCTCCGATCCGGCGCTGGCGGCGCGCGCCGCCCGCGAGGCCGTGAAGGTCGAAAAATCGCGCAACCTGTTCAAGCTGGCCGGCGATGTCGGGCAGATTCAGGCCAAGGCCGGAACGCGGGCGGCGCTTGATGGACTTAAGCTCGCCCAAGGCCCGGCCGACGTGGCCCGGATCGCCAAGGTGGCCGAAAAGCACGGCAGCAAGACCCGCGCGGTGCTCAAGCTGGCCGGGCGCGGCGCCATTTTCCTGTCGATCGCCAGCTTCAATCTGGCGTCGTGGATTTGGTGGGCCGCGATGACGCTGTTCGGTCTGGTGTCGGCGCTGAAAGCGTTCACCGAACGGACCACCTTGCGGGTGGTGCATTATCGCAAGCGCCGCCGCCTGCGGCGCGGACTCGCGCTGGCACGCGACAGGCTGGATCGTCAGAGCCCGGAACCACGCGGCTTGGCAAACATGGCCGCCGCCGAGTAAGACAGCGCCTTCCTTTCCCCGAACGAAGCGGGTTCCATGCCGAGCTTTCAACATGGCGCGGTCGAGATCGCCTATCTCGACGAAGGCACCGGCGACCCGGTCATCCTGGTGCACGGGTTCGCCTCGAACAAACAGGTCAACTGGGTCAATACCAATTGGGTGACGACGCTGACGGCCGCCGGCTATCGGGTGATTGCGCTCGACAATCGCGGCCATGGCGAGTCGTCCAAGCTGTACGACCCGGCCGAATATCACACCGCGAAGCTCGCCGAGGATGTCGTCGCGCTGATGGATCACCTCAGTCTGCCGAAGGCCGACGTGATGGGGTATTCGATGGGCGCGCGGATCACCGCGTTCCTGGCGCTGGCGCATCCGGACCGGCTGCGTTCGGCGACGCTGGGCGGTCTCGGCATCAAGCTGGTCGAGGGCGTCGGCCTGCCGGAGACCATCGCCGTAGCGCTGGAAGCTGCGGACCCCGCCACGATCACCGATCCGACCGGCAAGCTGTTTCGGTCGTTCGCGATGCAGACCAAATCCGACCTCAAAGCATTAGCCGCCTGCATCCGCGGCACGCGGCAGACGCTGAGCCGCGAACAGGTCGCCGGCATCCGCGTGCCGGTGTTGGTCGCGGTCGGCGGCAAGGACGATATCGCGGGTTCGCCCGAGGCGCTGGCTGCCCTCATTCCGGGCGCGAAGGCGCTGAAGATCGGCGAGCGCGACCACATGCTGGCAGTCGGCGACAAGCAGTACAAACAGGGCGTGCTGCAATTCCTGCAAGAGCGGCCGGCATGACCCGACATCCGCCGCCGGTGGCCGCGCGCCTCACCGGCGCCGCCGGCAATGCGCTGGTGGCCGATGTTTTCGGTGAGGCCGGCACGCCGGTGCTGTTGCTGCATGGCGGCGGCCAGACCCGGCATGCCTGGAGGGCCACGGCGGAAAAGCTCGCGCTGGCCGGCCACACCGCTTACGCGCTCGACCAGCGCGGCCATGGCGATTCCGATTGGGTCGAGTCCGGTGGTTATTCGTTCTTCGACTTCGCAGCGGACGCCACGGCGATTGCCGAGCAACTGACGGCGCGGGGCGGCATTCGCCCCGTCACGATTGGCGCGTCGCTTGGCGGCATTGCGTCGCTGCTGGCGCAGGGCGAAGCCAACAAACGTAATGCCGAACTGTTCGGCGCCATCGTGCTGGTCGACATCACGCCGCGCGTCGACCTGTCCGGCGTCGCCAAGGTACAGGGCTTTATGCGCACCCACGGGCAGGACGGCTTTGCGACCATCGACGAGGCGGCCGATGCAGTTGCCGAATACCTGCCGCACCGGCCCCGGCCGAAAAGCAACGAAGGCCTGCGCAAAAATCTGCGCCAGCGACCGGATGGACGTTGGCGCTGGCATTGGGACCCGCGCTTTCTCGATGGCCGCAGTCCGGTCGGCGCCCACCGCGAGGCCATCGAGGCCGCAATGCTGGCGGCGGCGGGCGGATTGAAGATTCCGGCGCTGCTGGTGCGCGGCGGCGCGTCCGAACTGGTCCAAGAGGCCCACGCCCGTGAATTCCTCGATCTCGTCCCGCATGCCGAGTATGCGGACGTCGCCGGTGCCCGCCACATGGTGGCCGGCGACCGTAACGACCAGTTCGGGCAGGCGATTCTCGATTTTGTCGGGCGGTTGGGGTAGGGCAAATCCGGCTCTATTGTCGGCGGATCAACCATGCCGGCAGGGCGTTCTTAGCCCTGGCCGAGTTGTGGTAGATTGCCTATCTGAAGTGGCCGAGTTCTAGGAGATTTCTATGGCCCAGCAACAAGCGAAAAAGGCGAACGCGCTCGACCAGGTCGATCCGGTCTGGACGCGCATTCGCCAGGAGGCCGACGAGGTGGTCCGGCGCGAGCCGGAACTCTCGACCTTCATCTATTCGACGGTGCTGAACCATGAACGGCTGGAGCACGCGGTGGTGCATCGCGTCACCGAACGGCTGGACCGGCCGGATCTGCCCGGCGACCTGATCCGTCAGGCCTTTCTCGACGCGCTGAAGGACGAGCCGGCGATCGGTGACATGTTCCGGGCCGATATCGTGGCGACGTTCGACCGTGATCCGGCGACGACGCGCTTCATCGAGGCGTTGCTGTACTACAAGGGCTTCCACGCCATAGCGACGCACCGTCTGGCGCATTGGCTGTGGCGCAACGGCCGCAAGGATTTCGCGCTGTATCTGCAAAGCCGGTCATCGTCGGTCTTCCAAACCGACATCAATCCGGCGGCCAAGATCGGCCGCGGCATTTTCCTCGATCATGCGACCGGTTTTGTCGTCGGCGAAACGGCCGTGATCGAAGACGACGTCTCGATCCTGCATGACGTGACGCTCGGCGGCACCGGCAAGGAGGGCAGCGACCGCCATCCGAAAATCCGCCGTGGCGTGATGATCGGCGCCGGCGCGAAGATCCTCGGTAATATCGAGGTCGGCCATTGCGCCCGCGTGGCGGCCGGGTCGGTTGTGCTCAAACCGGTGCCACACAATACCACGGTGGCCGGAGTTCCGGCCCGGGTGGTCGGTACGGCCGGCTGCCCCGAGCCCTCGCGCAGCATGGACCAGATGTTTTATGATCTTCAGGCGGCTGAATCGGCCGACACGGAATGACACGTCTTGCCTGCCACCAGCTTCTGCGGGCACAAGTCGTCTTCGCCTGAACAACGCTGGAGCCTTCGCTGGTCAACTCGATCCGCGAAGGCACCAGCTTCCTTATTGACCGCATTTTCTACGGCGAACCGGATTCCACTTCGCCGGAAAATGCTCTGGACCAGGAGTGCGACGTGGACGTTACCGAAGTCAGGCAGCTCGATGCCTATCTGAAGAAACTGTTCGGCAACACCAAGCTGCGCGTGGTGCCGCAGAAAAAGGACGTCGCCACGATTTTCGTCGGCGACGACGAGGTCGGCGAATTGACGGCCGACGAGGACGAGGGCGAGCGCTCGTTCAATGTGCGCATGGTGATTCAGCTCGGCAAGGATCCCAGCATCCAGCCGGTGCCGGCGCTCACGGCCTATCTGCGCGCCCGGTTCGAAAACGAAAAAATCCGGGTCACGACGCGGCCGAAAAAGACGGATTCGCTCGAAGCTTATATCGGCGACGAATTTCTCGGCGTGCTGTTCGCCGAAGATGAAAAAGGCCGCCGGTCGTACATCTTCGAACTGCCGATCCTGGACATCGACCTGGTCGATCAGGCGAACTTGATTTAACTTAGGGAAGACGCGTTTTCTTCACGCGAAGTGGATTCCACTTCGCTTGAAAACACGTTAGCCCCCGGTCGGCCGGAATCCGGCGATCAGCCGGTCGATGCCGGACGCGACCTCGCGCCACTCCGGCAGCAGATCGCGCGGGAAGCGCACCGTAATGTCGGCATTGCCGATGCGGCGCTCATACAGGCATGAGCCGCGCACCGGGCCGGAATCCGACTTCGCGCAACGCACCACGAACATCTCCGAGGCGGCCGGGTCGTAAGCCAGTTCCTCGTTGCGATACGGCGTGTCGTCGCGAAAGCCGAGCAGCATCAGCCCGGCGGGGCCGGCGATCGGCGCCGGCATCGTGTAGCGCGGATAGATTGTGCGCAGCCGTTCGAGCAGCGGCAGCGTATCGGCGGCCGCCAGGGTGACGAACATCCGGTCGGTGACCTTGGCAGGCGGGGAGTCCGGGTCGGGCTTTGCCGGCTTGCCGTTGGCCGGCGGCGGCGCCAGCGACGGCCACATGAAGGACAGGTCGATGCGGTCCTGCACGCCGGATTTGCGCTGGATCGCGACCCGGATGGCGGCGGGCGGCACGTTGAACGTCGTACCGGCGACCGTAATTGGTAGCGAAGGCGTGTCCTCGGCGACCTCGGCCGGCCAGCGCGGCCACAGCACGTAGCCGACAAAACAAGCCGCCGCGATCACGGCGACGCACAGCAAGCCCAAGGGCAGCAATAATCGGGCCGCCGGGCGCGAGCGGTTCCGTCCGGCGCGTATGCTCAAAGCCATCCAGGAAATCCCAGAGCGTTTTTTCCAGTGAAGTGGAATCCACTTCACACGAAGAAAACGCGTCCACGTAATAAGTTAGAGCGCGTCCGCAGATAAGTTTACGCGATCTGCGCAGGCTAGATCGCTTTCCGCAAAACCGGTATCCACTTTTGCTGGACGCGCTCTAAGTCGTGCGAATCAGGGCGGAGTATCGCACGCGCATGACGGCGACGATGGGGCGGAGCGGCGGGCGCGTGCCGGCCGCCACCGTTAACTCTTTCTTAAGGATCCGGTGGCGCGGGGGCGCGGGCTTTGCGAGGTTCATCGCGTACAGCGTGAGCCAGAGACTTAGCCTTATGTCCCCGGAATCGATCCAGTCTTTCATTGCCGTCGGCATCGGCTTTGCCTTCGCGGGCGCGCTTGCGTCGCTGTATCAGTCGGTCGCGCAGCGCCCGGCCAGCTTCAAGCTTCTGGAAACCCGGCCGGCGCCGGTCGCGCTGGCGGCGGTGCCGTTCCTGATCTTCGCCGCGCCCTTCATCATCATGCGCAACACGGTGCGCGGTGCCCGTCTCGAGGACCGCCGTTTCCAGTTTGTGATGATCGCCACCGTGCTCTCCGGATTCTGGAGCATGATGTCCGGCACCCTGGTGGTGCTGGCGCTCCGGGCGATCGGCGTGATGAGCGCCTGAGCGGAACGGACCTCGCCAAAACCTGACCTCGCCAAGCCGCGGCCTTCGTGGCATGGGTTCTGCTGGAAATGCTTCAGGAGAGATCATGCCGATCTATGAACTTGACGGAACGCAGCCCGAATTTCCCGTCGAGGGCCTGTACTGGGTCGCCGAGACCGCGACGCTGATCGGCCGGGTGCGGCTGCTCAAGGAAACCAGCGTGTGGTTCGGCGCCGTGCTGCGCGGCGACAATGAATGGATTGAGATCGGCGAGCGTTCGCAGATCCAGGACAATTGCACGCTGCACACCGACCCCAGCTTTCCACTGACCATCGGCCGCGATTGCGTGATCGGCCATAACGTCGTGCTGCATGGCTGCACCATCGGCGACAATTCGCTGATCGGCATGGGAGCCATCGTGCTCAATGGCGCGAAGATCGGCCGCAACTGCCTGGTCGGCGCCGGCGCGCTGGTCACCGAAGGCAAGGAATTTCCCGACAATTCGCTGATTGTCGGTTCGCCCGCGCGGGCGATCCGTACATTGGACGAAAAGGGCATCGCCGGAATCAAAGCGGGCTCCGACATCTATGTGCGGCGCTCGCAACAATATGCCAAGGCGCTGAAACGGATCGGTTGAAGCGACGAGAGACCGGCCGCGCCGGCCTCTCGCTGCACAACGCATTTAGTTGGTGGTGCAGACCTTCGTGGTCTTCAGGCTGCCTTCGGCTTCAGTTTGGGTCTTGAAGCCGCTGGAGCCGATCACGAGACTGGTCGTGGTTTTCGGCCGCTCGTTGACGACCGTGCACTTCTTGGTCTGCACGTCCTGCACGACATAATAGTCGCCGGTCGTGGTCGTCGTGGTCGTGCTGGTCTGCGCCGCCGCCGGCAAAGCGAGACCCGCGAGCATCAGGCTCGCCATCGCGAATTTCATCATGACGTTCTCCTCTGGAGTTTCTCAGGCGGAATTTCTATTGGCATCCGCAGCCATCAACGCGCGGAAAGCGCGGGAGTTCCCAGCGTGGAACGCGGCGTATTGATGGTGGGTGGACGACGGAACCAGCCCGGTGCGATCGCGTTACGCATAGGTTGTGACCAATCCTGCGAGGAACGCGATGGCCCGGAAATATTCCAAATCCGCTTCAAAGTCGGTCAAGAAGGCGATGAAGAAGCGCAAGGCCGGCACCCTCAAAAGCGGCGGTAGCGGCAAGAAAGTGACGAGCAAAAAGCAGGCGATCGCCATCGGGCTGTCGGAAGCCCGCGCGGCCGGCAAGAAAGTGCCGAAGAAAAAATCAAAGTCGAAAGCGAAGCGCAAGGCCAAGAAGTAGCGCGCGAACACGTTGCGCGATGCGCGATCATGTCGACGGATCGGCGTATCGCTTGAAGAAGCCGCGGCGTGCCGATGTGGCAGGCCGCGGCCGACGTTTTAGAAGTCCATTTCAAGAATATACAGCCCGCCGGATTGCCGATCGACCGTGTAGACGATCTCGCGCTCGTCGACGAACACGTCGTTGAGCTGGATGGTGCCGGACGGCGACAGCGGCGGCGTCGGCGGCACGAACACGCCGATCTCCTTCGGCTGATACGCGTTAGAAATGTCGAACGCCCGCAGCCCGCCATTGAAGAACGTACCGATGATGATCTGGTCCGACTGCCACGCATAAGGCGAGGCGACGTTTTCGTGAATATTGTGCGCGCCGAAACGGCCGCGCGACGAGAACATGTCGACGTCCGGGAGCGGGCAGGTCGAGATCGGAATCGGGTTGGTTTCGTCGCGCGCGTCGAGGATCCAGATTAGCTTCGGCCAGTCGGCCGAATTCGCCGACGTGCACTCGTCGGTCACGACCAGAAGCCCACGGTCGAACAGCGGCAGCACGGTATGGGTGAAGCCCGTATAGGGCGGCGAGTTGTCCCAGCGGCTGACGATCTTCGGATTGGCCTTATCGCTGATGTCCAGGATCACCATGCCGGCATCGATGCAACCGACATAGCAGCGGTCCGGTCGTTGCGGGTAGACGTTGGTATTGTGCGTCCGCATGCCCTTGTCGAGCGCGGGCGCGACGTGACGCTTCGGCGGCGGCACGCTGTCGCCGACGCGCGTTCCGGGCAGCCACCAGCGACCGACCTCCTGCGGCTTTGACGGATTGCGCACGTCGAAGATCTGGTAGCACTGGTCGTCGAGCGGATGGGTCGGGTTGAAGTCGGCGGCGCCGCCGCTCAGATGGACGTATTCGCCGTCGCAGAACCACAATTGATGCACGCCGCGCGACTGCGGGCCGGAGCGATCGACGAAGGCGATGGATTTCGGCTTCTCCGGCACCGAAATGTCGAACAGCTCGAAGCCGGCCGGCTGCAGCCCGACCTTCTGCACCTGATAGGCGACCGCCATGATGTTGCCGCTGATCTCCAGCGAGTTCGACCGCATATAACTTTGCGGCAACTCGGTCTGCACCACGACGCGCGGATGGCGCGGATCGGACACATCGACGGCGGTGAAGTTCTTCGGCGCGCTTTCATGCGCCAGCCAGAGAATACGCCGTCCGTCTGGCGCCACCTGGATCGACATGCCTTCGCCCATGCCGCCGAAACCATTGAGCTCGTGGTGGCTGATCAGCTTGAAATTGCGCGCGAAGGTCTTGGACGGATCGAACGCGACGGGCGTGATATCGGACATGGGTTTTCCAAAAGATGCGGTGAAAGCGGGAAACGGCCGAGGCGGGCCAGCCGTTCGGACGAGAGATGTCGGTTATTGCGGTGGCGGCGCCTGGATGTGCGCTTTGGCGATTACTTGGCGCCACTTTTCAAGATCGGTGCGAATCCATTTTTGCACCGCGTCGGGCGCGCCGGGCAGAAGCTGGAAGCCCTGCGCGATCAGCGCCTCGCGGGCATGCGTGTTCAGAATGATGTTCAATTCGCGGTTCAGCCGTTCGACGATCGGCGCGGGCGTATTGGCCGGCGCGACGATCGCCATCCACAAGGAGGCCTCATAGTTCGGCACGCCGGCTTCGGCGATGGTCGGCACGTCCGGCAGCGCCGCGACGCGTTCGCTGCCGGTCACGGCTAGCGCACGTAACTGTCCGGCGCGGATGTTCGACAGCATCGGGCCGACGGTCGCGAACTGCATGTCGAGCCGTCCGGCGATCATGTCGGTGACGGACTGCGCCGAGGCCTTGTAGGGCACATGCGTCAGCGTCGTGCCGGCCATCGAGGCGAACAGTTCGCCGGACAGATGCGCGAGGCTGGCCGGGCCGGCCGAGCCATAATTCAAGGTGCCGGGTTTGGCTTTGGCGAGCGCGATCAGTTCGCGCACGTCCTTGGCGGCGAGGCCCGGATAGATCACCAGCACATAGGGCGTGCCGCCGATCATGCCGACCGGCGCGAAATCGCCGATCGGGTCGTAGGACAGTTTCGGATTGAGCGCGGGCGCGAGTGCATGCGTGCTCGCCGTGATCAGGCCGAGCGTGTAGCCGTCCGGCGCGGCGCGGGCGACGGCTTCGGACCCGATGGTGCCGCTGGCGCCGGCGCGATTTTCCACGACGACCTGCTGGCCGAGCACTTCGGTGAGCTTCTGTCCGATGATGCGCGCTGGAATGTCGGTGCCGCTGCCGGCCGGAAACGGTACGACCAGGCGGATCGGCTTGTCGGGCCAACTTCCGGTGGTCTGCGCGACCGCACTCGGGCTCACGGCCAGCATCGAAGCCAGCGTCGCTGTCAGCGTCAGCGCCAATCGGATCATTCGCAACCTCCCTGTCGCGCCGTTCTGTCGGAGACCGATCCAGACGGCATCGTTTTTATGTAGTGAAGCCCACGCCGTAGCTCGGCGCGGTAAGTAACTATATGGTTACATGGTTGTGGGTCGGCGGCAGAATGTCAATGCGTCCGGCCGCGCGCGGGTCGGCACTGGCTGATTCAGCGTGGGAAAGCGCATGCGCCGGCGGTCGGTCGCGCGCGTGTCGATGCGCGCCGTATCGCTGTGCCGGGCGGTGATGTCTCGGCCTGAAAAAGGGGTGCGGCCGACCTGTGGGG
>JAQGJU010000146.1 GCA_028290465.1 Xanthobacteraceae bacterium
TCGACCGGGAAATGTTCTGGCTCGGCAGCATCGCCGACCGCGACCCGACATTCCTGTTGCCGCTGTTGTTCGCGGCGCTGATCTGCGCCTATCTCGACGTCGTCTTTGTCCGCACCCGCACCCAGCGGCTGTTGACATGGCTGATCGGTATGCCGGCCCTGGTCGCGACCGGAACGCTGCTCAGTGCCGCCGCCGACATTTACATGATCGCCAGCGCCGCCTTGCTGCTGGTGCAGCGCGCCTGGGTCAGCGGCAGCATTGCCGCATTCATTCGTCGTATCGGAAGCTGGCGCGACGATGGCATCGTTCCGCTCCAGCAGTCGGATCGCCTGACGGATTGCGGCAACAAGGCCTATCGTCTGAGCGTGATGCTGACCGACGGCATCCCGGTCCCCGATGGTGTGGTATTGACCGGACGCTTTCTTAAGACGTTCGCGACCGCGACGCCGGACTGGCGCCGTCAGCAGCTCGACCGGCTTTACGCACGTCTCGGCTCCCGGCCGCTTGCGGTGCGCAGTTCGGCTAGTGCCGAAGACGGCGGCAAGCACAGCTTCGCCGGCATCTTCGACTCGGTTCTCGGCGTCGATCGCGATCATCTCGAACAGGCAATCCTCGATGTTCACGCGTCCTTCGGCTCGGAGCGCGCGAAAAGCTACGGAGTGTCCGGCGGCGGCAGTAACATTCTGGTCCAACAGATGGTCGAGGCCGAATATGCCGGCGTGATGTTCTCGCGCGATCCGGGTTCCCCCAGCCTGTCGTTGATCGAGATGGTGCAGGGCACGGCTGACCGGTTGGTTTCCGGTGAAGCGGCGCCGGAGTCATTTCGTTTCGCGCGGCTGTCCGGTCGGCTGATGAGTTCGAAAGAGCCGCCGATGGATTTGGCGCCGCTGATCGCGGCGGCGGGTCGCGCGGACGCTTTGTTCGGCAAGCCGCAGGATGTCGAATGGACCTACAAGGATGGACGCTTCTTCCTGGTGCAGAGCCGCGACATCACCCGGTTGATGGACGGTGCGCCCGGACAAGCGCGCGGCGAGATCAATCGTGAATGGTCGCGCGTGCTCGATCTGGCGTCCGGAGCCGAAGCTGACGAAATGGTGTTCGCCAAGAACGAACTTTCGGAAATGCTGCCGCGGCCGACGCCGCTGTCGCTGTCGCTTATGTCGTCGCTGTGGCAGAGCGGCGGCAGTGTCGATCTGGCGTGCCGTTCGCTCGGCCTGCGATATCGTGTCGAGGAAGCGCAGCCGGATCTGCTGGTGACAGTGTTCGGCAGTCTCTATATCGACAAGCGCCAGGAAAAGCGGCGCTCGCCGGGTCTCGGGGCTTTGGCGGCGCGTCGTTTGATGAAGCGCGACGGCAAGATCGAGACGCACTTCCGCGACGAATTCCTGCCGACCTTCCAAAAAGAAATGGCCTTACTGGAAGCGGTGAATTTCGACCGTCTGGCCGATGCCGATCTGCAAGCGCTCATCGCACGCGTTCGCGAGGATTTCGTTCACGGCACCAATGTGGAAGTGAACGTCATCAATATCGCTGCCGATTTCTATGTTCGGCAGGCGAAGGAAAAGCTGGTCGCGCTTGGACTTGATCCCGCTCACTACCTGACGCCGGAGCATCAGACGGCCCTGACGCATGCCGTAGCGCGTGCGAAGGCGGCACCGGCCAACCAACGACATGCCGTGCTGGTCGAAGAGCTGGGGCATCGCGCGCCATATGATTATGAACTCGCGCAGCCGCGCTATTCCGAGGCGTCGGGCTCGATCGATGCGCTCATGAGCCTGCCGATCGGGTCGCATCGGCATCGCGAGGACGTCGAGCAGGAGCTGTCACGTCACACCGACGACAAGGCCTTGCGGCGGCTCGTAGCTGTCGCTCGCCGTTATGAATCTTTGAAGGAAGACGCCAAGCATCATTCGCTGCGGCAGTTGGCCGTGCTGCGCCATGCCGTGCTGGCGCTTGACCGGCGCTTCGCGCTGGAGGGTCTTGCGTTCTATCTGGATTTCGCCGAGCTCCATGCGCTCAGCCCTGAAAGCCGGAACTCATTGGCACAGTTGGCCGGCGAGCGGCGCATGCGGCTGGATATATTCGGCGATCTGGTGCCGTTGGAATCCAGCCTGACCATCGCGCGTCTCGAAGATACGGCAGCCGGTGTTGCGACGGTGGCTTCGACTCAGGACATGGCCGGTACGCGCGTATCGGGCAGCGGCATGGTCGAGGGTCGGGCCTGTGTGTGCTTTGGCCGCGATGCCAAGGACGGCACGATCCCGGGATTTCAGCAGGGCGATATCGTGGTCAGCAGCATGGTGCCGCCCGGATGGGTGCCGTATTTCCGGCAGGCCGGAGGCTTCGTGGCCGAAGTGGGTGGTTGGCTCAGCCACACCGCCATCGTGGCGCGCGAATGCGATGTGTCCTTGATCGTCGGCGCGACCGGGATTCGTTCGATCGAAACCGGCATGCGGTTGCGGCTTCATGCGGACGGCGCGATCGAAATTATCGATCCGCAGGTTTCCGCCGTTGCGGCGGAATAGCGATCAGTCGTTGGCCGAAGTGTCCGGCCGACGCCGTTACGCCAAGGTCAGCAGCGGAAGCAGGGCCAGCGCTGCCACGGCGGCCGTATTGGCAAAGTCATAGCGCAGCGAATACCAAAGCATCTGAACACGCCTCTTCGGGCCAGTAGGTAGGGCGGAACCTAGCGGCGGCGTATGACGGCTCGATTGCAGATTTGTGTAAAATTTGACGGGCCGGCCGCCTGCGACAGACGTTGTGAACTTCGCTAAGCCAGCATCTGCTTGGAGGCGAAAAGTCAGCCTGCTGCAACCCGGGCGGTTGGATTTCCTGAACGGCAATGAGTAGTTAAGCCGACCGTAAGGTCGAATCCTATAGCATCCCAATGGCATGTTGATGACATGTATTGGGGATTTTATGAGCATTGCCGCGCGATTCATGGGCTTGACGATTGCGCTGGCCGCGCTGGTGGCCGCCACTGGCGCCGAAGCCAACAACTTTGTTGTACAGGGATCAACAACTTTCAACAGAAGGATAATGATTCCTTACCAGCCCGCCATCGAGGCGGCGTCCTCGCACAAACTCACGGTGATCCCCAATAAGTCGTCGATCGGCGTTCAGGCGCTGTTCGAGAAGCGCGCCGATTTTGCGATGATTTCAGGTCCGCTCAACGATGAGATCGCGATCCTTGGCAGCACCAACCCTAATCTGAGCTTCGACCGGCTGAAAGTATTTCCAATCTCGACGACCCGGATGTCATTCGCCATTCACCCGAATAACCGCGTCCGTCAGGTCACGACCGACAAGATGAAACGCGTATTGCTGGGCGAGATCGTCAACTGGAAAGAACTTGGCGGCGACGACCGTCCGATCCGCCTCGTTGTCGTTCGTGAAGGTGGCGGCGTTCAGGCCACGGTCGAGTCCACCATGATGGGCGGCGCTAAAATCAACCCGGTGGATCCGATCCGGGTTCAGATCAGCACCCAGGTCCTGAAGATCGTGGAACAGGAGCCGGGTGCGATCGGGCTCGCGCAACTCAGCGAAGTCATCCAAGCCAAAGGCACCGAACTTCTTTTGGATAAGCCGGTCACGCAGACATTGAGCCTGGTGACGCTTGGCGATCCGACGCCCGAAATGCGCAAGCTGATCGATGCGGCCGAACACGTCGCAACCGTCAACCGCGATTGACGAGAACCAGGCTCATGGCCATTCGCTTCATCCGTAACCGATTAGGAATAGCGGCGAAGCTGTATTGCGTCGCGGCGCTGTCCGGCGTCACGGTTGTCGCGCTGGTCTTTGCCTCGATCCATTTCGCCGGGGTGACCGAGCAGGCGGCCAATCGGCTCTATCGCGACGGATTCTCGGGCATTCAGGTTGTGACCAATTTGCAGGCGCTGCTCGAACAGCATCGCCGGATTGTGGAAAGCGCGCCCGCCGAAGTCGATCGCGTGCGCCTGGAAGCCAGCCAGCGCGCGATGATCGACAACGGTGCGCAGCTTACCGCGCTGGTTCGCGAACTGACCAACAGCAAGAGCGACCCGGTGCAGGACGGGCTTGAGCTGGAGATGCAGTCCTACCTGCCCAATCTCATCAAGTCGGGACAGGAAGTTCTGTTCTTTGCCTACAATTTTGCGCAGGACAATGCGATCTCGGAGGCGACGAAGTATTCGGCACTGGCCGATCAGTTCGAGGGGCAGATAAAACTGTACCGGGTTCATCGCCTCGAACTCGCGAACGGTGCCGTAACAAGCATGTTCGAAAGCGCCCGGTCATTGACCCTGTGGGTTTCGATCAGCGCGCTCGCGGCGCTGATCCTCATCGGTCCCTTGGGGCTGACCATTACCAGCAGCGTGCTGCGGCGCCTGGCCCGCATCACGGCCAGCATGACCCGGCTAGCGAACCACGATGCCAGCGCCGAAGTGCCGTCGCGCGGCGACCGCGATGAAGTAGGCAACATGGCGCGGGCCGTGCAGGTCTTCAAGGACAATGCGGTCGAACTGTTGCTGCGCAAGACCGAGGCCGAGCAGGCGACGATCCGGCTCGGTGTCGCGATCAACAACATGACGCATGGCCTTTGCATGTTCGGGGCCGACCAGCGGATGATCATCTGCAACGACCGCTACAAGGCGATGTACGATCTGCCGGACGATCTGACCAAGCCCGGTGCGGTCTGGCAGGACATCCTGTTGCACCGGGAAAACGTTGGCATGCTTGGTAAGTCGATACGCCAGGCGATCGGCGAGAAGGTCGAAGCTGCCGACACGGGGATCAGCACCTATACTAATTCGCTTCCGGATGGGCGCGTGATCGCCGTATCCCGGCAGACCATGCCGGAGGGCGGCTGGGTGGCCGTCCATGAGGACGTCACCGAACGCCAGCATGCCGAAGCGCGCATCACGCATCTGGCGCATCACGATCATCTGACGGATCTGCCGAACCGGGCGTTCTTCCGGGAAGAGCTGACCCAGGCGGTCGGGCGCATGCGACGGGATGAATCCTTCGCGGTGCTGTGGCTCGATCTCGACCGGTTCAAGAACGTCAACGATACGTTGGGTCATTCCGTCGGCGACGTTCTGCTCAAGCAGGTCGGCCTGCGGCTCGGCAATTGCGCCGGCCCGGGAAATTTCACCGCCCGGCTTGGCGGTGACGAATTTTCGATCATCTGCGGCCATGGACAGAACCCCGACGAGATCGGTCGGTTGGCGCAGCGGATCATCGACGCGGTCAGCTTGCCGTATTCGGTCGACGGTCATCAGATCATCGTCGGCGTGACGATTGGGATCGCGATCGCGCCCAATGATGGTGTCGACCCCGACCAGTTGCTGAAGAACGCCGACATCGCGATGTACCGGGCCAAGGCCGAGGGGCGCGGCACCTATCGCTTCTTCGAGCCGGAAATGGATCGGCTCATTCAGGCCCGACGCTCGCTTGAAATAGACCTGCGGCAGGCACTGACCAATGGACAACTCGAACTGTACTACCAGCCCCTGATCAATCGCGTGTCCGGCGGCGTCACGGCGATGGAAGCGCTGTTGCGGTGGAATCATCCGAGCCGCGGATTGATTCAGCCGGGCGATTTCATCCCTCTGGCCGAGGAAGCCGGTTTGATTTCATCGCTCGGCGAATGGGTGGTGCGAACCGCCTGCGCCGAGGCGCTGACATGGCCGTCCAATATCAAGGTCGCCGTCAACCTGTCGGCGATTCAGTTCAAGGGCGGAAATCTCGTTCACACGATTCTCAGCGCCTTGGCCCGATCCGGGCTCGTCGCAAGCCGGCTGGAAGTGGAGATCACGGAGTCGGTGCTGCTCGATGACGATCCGGCGACCGTCGCCGTCCTGCATCAGTTGCGCGGGCTCGGGGTGCGTATCGTGATGGACGATTTCGGCACCGGCTATTCGTCGCTCAGCTACTTCCGCCGCTTTCCGTTCGACAAGATCAAGATCGATCGCAGCTTCATTCGCGATGTGACCGATGAAAGCGATGGACTTAAGATCGTCCGGTCGATCATTCAGCTCGCCAACAGCCTTAAGATCGACGTGGTGGCCGAAGGGGTCGAGACCGCTGAGCAATTGCGGATCGTCAGCCAGGAAGGCTGCACCGAATTCCAGGGCTACTTCTTCAGCAAGCCGCAGCCGGCGAGCCGGATCGCTGATGTCATCAAGCGCTGTGGCCGCCAGATCAAGGCCGTGGCGTAAGATCTAAGCCGTTACCGGTTTGCCCGTTCGAACTGCCGCAACAGTTTGTTGCCGCGCTCCACGGCGGCCTCCAGCGCCGCCTGGGCGGTCTTCTTGCCGGCGAACGCCTGCTCCAACTCGTCCTCGATCACATCGCGGATTAGCACGAAGGAGCCGAGACGCAAGCCCTTGGAATTTTCCGTCGGCGGCTTGAGCGTGATCTGTTCGATCGAGATCGCGGTGCCGGGATTGCGATCATAGAAGCCGCGCTGGCGCATCAGATCGTAGGCGGCACGCGTGATCGGCAAGTAGCCCGTGTTCTGATGCCATGACGCCTGCACCTCGGGCCGCGACAGGAACGCGAAGAACCGGGCGACGCCCTTGTATTCGGCATTCGGCCGGCCGCGCAGCACCCACAGCGTGGCGCCGCCGATGATGGTGTTCTGCGGCGCGCCGGCGACATCCGGCCAATACGGCAGCATGCCGAACCCGACTTCGAACTTCGAATTGGCCATGATGTCGGCGCGGGTCGCGGACGAACCCAGGAAGATGCCGCATTCGCCGCGCTGGAAACGCGGCTCGGCCGAGGTCGCCCGGCCGCTATAATCGAATATCTTGTTCTTCTGCCATTCGGCCAGCTTGGCGATGTGGCGGATTACGGTCGGATTATTGATGATCAGCTTCGCTCCAAGCCCGCCGAGACCGTTCGCCTCGGTGGCGACCGGCAGATTATGCAGGGCCGAGAGGTTTTCGACATTGACCCAGGATGGCCAATGCGTGGTGAAGCCGCACGGCACATTGGCGGCGCGCAGCTTTTTCGCCGCGGCCTCAAGCTCCGGCCAGGTCTTCGGCGGCTGCGACGGATCCAATCCGGCGGACCGGAACAGGTTCTTGTTGTAGTACAGGATCGGCGTCGAGGCGTTGAACGGAAACGACAGCATGTTGCCGCCCATGTCCGTGTAATAGCCGGTCACCGCCGGCAGATAGGCGGCCGGGTCGAACGTCTCGCCCTGGTCGCGCATCAGTTCGAAAACCGGGTAGACCGAACCCCGCGCCGCCATCATGGTCGCGGTCGCGATCTCGTTGACCTGGACGATGGCGGGCTGCGTGCTGGACCGGAAGGCGAAGATCGCCGCCGTCACAGTTTCGGTATAGTTGCCCTTGAAGACCGGGACCACCCGGTAGTCCGACTGCGCGGCATTGAAGTCGCTCGCCAGCTTTTCCAACTGGCGGCCGAGCTCGCCGCCCATGGCGTGCCACCACAGGATCTCGGTGGCGGCCAAGGCCTGTCCTGTCAAACTGCCCGGCCCTGTCAGGAGCGCGCTGGCCAGCACCGCGGCCATCGCGACACGTCGCAAATGTGACATGGGTTTTCGGCCTCCTGGGGCCACATTTGGCTTCCGGCGCCAGCGCGGCCGGCCTAAGTCCGGATAGCTATTTCCAGTTCCATTCGGTACAATTGTGCCCTGTTTCTGGCAAGCACTGGGCACTTAATTGCTGAGACGGCTGACCAAGATCTCTGTTGCGGGACGCGGCGCGCGGTACGTTGCGACCGGCGGGTTGGCGCTTGCCACCGTGCTGGTCTTGAGCCTGACCGGCCCGGGCGCATCCTCGCGCGAATTTCGCGCGGCCGACAATCAGGCCGAGGACTACCCGACCGTCCAGGCGCTGCTGTACATGGGCCGCCTGGTCGCGGAGCGCACCGGCGGACGGCACCAGATCCGGGTGTTTCATTCGCGACAACTTGGCGAAGAGACCGAAACCATCGCGCAGGCGCAGGCCGGCGTCCTCGACCTGAACCGCACCAATGTGGCGCCGATCGCCGCGATCGTGCCGGTCTTGAACGTTCTGGCGATGCCGTTTCTGTTCCGCTCCGGCGACCACCTGCACCGCGTGCTCGACGGTCCCATCGGGCAGGAGATTTTGGCCAGTTTCGAGCCTCACGGATTCATCGGCCTGACGTTCTACGATTCCGGCGCGCGATCGATTTACAACAGTGTGCGCCAGATCCGCACGCTCGC
This sequence comes from Xanthobacteraceae bacterium, assembly GCA_028290465.1. Lineage (GTDB taxonomy): Bacteria > Pseudomonadota > Alphaproteobacteria > Rhizobiales > Xanthobacteraceae > FEB-22. Next base: position 8,198 of record JAQGJU010000146.1, read on the forward strand.
CGACATGAAAGGCCTGCGCATCCGCGTGCAGCAATCGGAATTGATGGTCGACATGATCAAGGCGCTGGGCGCCGAACCGATCGAGTTTTCGTACGGGCAGGTCGGCACCGCATTGGCGACCAAGCTGGTCGACGGCGCCGAGAACAACTGGCCGTCCTATGTCACGACCCACCATTTCAAGTTCGCGCCGAATTATACCCTCACCGAGCATTCGATGAGTCCGGAAGTCCTCGTGATCTCGCAAAAAGCCTGGCAGACCCTGTCGGCCGAAGACCGGCAGATATTCCGCGACGCCGCGCGCGAGTCGAATCTCTACATGCGCGAACAATGGAAGGCGCTCGAGGACAAATCGCGGCGGCAGGCCGAGGCCGCCGGCAATGTCATCATCACGGATTTCGACCGTAAGCCGTTTGAAGCCGCGATGGCTCCCGTCTACGCCAAGGCGGAGCGGGACCCGCAGATCGGGCGGCTGATCGAGCGTATCCGCCTTGTGCAATGAGTTCGTTCGTGGCCGCCAGCGAGCAACGTAATTCAGCGTCGTCCGGACGGTCGCGGCGCGGGCTGCGGCCGAATGTCGTGCAGCTCGTGCGCGCGTTGCCGATCCGCTGGCGCATCCTGTCGATCGCCGGACTGAACTCGTTCGTTGTGTTGATGCTGGCTTGGCTGATCTGGGACGGCGCCAAGGTGCTCAGCTCCGCGTGGGACGATGTGCGGCAAGTACGACAGTCCGACCGGGTGCTGGCGCTGCTGGAGGGCGAGGCCGGCCGCCTGCAGAACCTCATCCATCGCTATATCAACCAGCCAAGCCCGGAAATTTTCGCTGAAATTCTGCTGCTGCGCGAAGCCGTGCTCGGCACATTAAGCAGCCGGGCCTCGACGGACCCGATGCTGTCCGGCTCCGTCGCCGAACTGGAGCGCGTCACCGAGCAATTTCTCGACGGCTTCGGCGATCTGCGGGTGATGCAGGCCACCATCGCCAGCGCCTATCAGGAGCAGGTCCTCACGCCATCAAAGGAAATGGCCGGCCTGTACGCCATCATCGACGGCGCAATCGGCCGGAACGACTCGCTGTTGTCGCCGGCGCTCGGCAAGTCGCGCGAGTCCTTCGCCGCTGCGCTGGTGGCGGCCAACGTGTATTACCTGTCCTACACGGCCGATGCCGCGGACGATGCACGCAAGAACATCGAGACGATCGAGAGAACCATTCCGGTGATGATCGATCTCGCCGAGCACGACCTGCAGCGCGCCGCCCTGGTCAAGCTCGGCGAACGGGCGGCTGCGTTGCGCCAAGGCTTGATCGATCTGGCCGAACATTTCGGCCGCCGTACCTTTCTGCTGCGCACCGGGATCGACGCCAACCAGGCGGCGATGATCGCCGCGATCGACAAGCTGTCGGTGCAAATGCGCCAGCGCGAGCAGCAGGCGCAGTCGACCTTCGACCAGGCGCTGCGCGACATCTACCGCAAGGTCGCGTTCATCGCGCTGTTGTTCCTGGCCATCATCATCATCGCGGGCGTGATCATCGCGCTCAGCGTTCGCCTGCCGTTGCAGGAACTGATGACCGCGATGGGCGCCATCACGTCGGGCAATTACGACCGGGAGGTCCAGGGCACCAATGCGACGGACGAGGTCGGCGAGATGGCGCGGTCGGTCGAAGTGTTCCGCGACAACGCCATCGCCAAGCGCAAGGCCGAGGACGAGTTGCGGGCCTCCAAGGAAAAGGCCGAAAATGCGCTGACCGAACTGCGCGAGGCGCAGCAGAACCTGATCGACGCCGAGCGTCTGGCGGCGCTGGGTGGGCTCGTCGCTGGCGTGGCCCACGAGGTCAACAACCCGATAGGCATCAGCCTGACGGTGGCGTCCAGCTTCGCGCGGCGCTGCGAGAATTTTTCCGCCGAGTTGAAGTCCGATGCGCCGCTGCGACGGTCGCGGCTGGAGGAATTCATCGAAGGCAGCCGCGATGCCGCGCAGCAACTGGTCGGAAATCTGCAACGTGCTGCCGAGCTGATCCAGTCGTTCAAGCAGGTCGCGGTCGACCGCTCGCATGCCGACCGGCGTCAGTTCGACCTGCGTGAGGCGACCGAGCAGATCGTCGCCAGCCTGCGTCCTGTTCTGAAGAAATCGCGGCTTAGCGTGTCGATCGATGTGCCGGCCGGCCTTGTCGTCGACAGTTATCCGGGCTCCTATGGGCAGGTGTTGACCAATCTGTTTCTCAATGCCGTCACCCATGCTTTCCCGGACGGTCAGAGTGGCGTCGTGTCGATCGAGGCCAAGCCGCTCGGGGCCGACGACGTGCAGATCGTGATTTCGGACGACGGCGTCGGCATGACGTCCGACGTGTTGCGCCAGGCCTTCGATCCGTTCTTCACCACCCGCCGCAATCTCGGCGGCACCGGGCTCGGGCTGCATATCGTGTATAATCTGGTATCGCAGCAGCTCGGCGGCAGGCTCGGGCTTGATTCTCGGCCCGGCCACGGCACCACATTCCGGATGACCTTGCCGCGGGTTGCGCCGCGCCAGTCGACCCCGACCCCGACCCCAGCCGCAGCAGATTTGAACCGCTAAGCTTTGAACCACTAAGCTTCGAACCACTGAGCTTTGGACCGTCAAAATGGCACCATCCGACGACATCATCCAGTTGATCGAGGACAGCGGGCACGCGCCGTCGCCGGTCACGAATGCCAAGCGCTGGAAGATCGCCGTGATCGACGATGACCCGGCGGTGCATGACGGCACGCGGTTCGCGCTCAGCGACTACACGCTGCACGGCCAGGGCCTGGAGATCGTGTCGGCGTTTTCGGCCGCGGAGGGCCGGGCGTTGATGCGCGTGCAGCCGGACATCGCGGCGGTGCTGCTCGACGTCATCATGGAGACGGATGCCGCCGGACTCGATCTCGTCGAGTTCATTCGCAACGAACTCAAGAACGAGACGGTACGCATCATTCTGCGCACCGGCCAGCCCGGCCAGGCGCCGGAGCGCCGGGTCATCATCGACTACGACATCAACGACTATAAAGCGAAGACCGAACTGACGGCCGACAAGCTGTTTACGTCGCTGACGGCGGCGCTGCGCTCCTATCAGCAATTGCAGCGCATGGTCGAAACCCGGCGCGGCCTCGAGATCATCATCGATGCGGCGTCTACACTTTACGACTTCAAGTCGATGCAGCGCCTTGCCGAGGGCGTTCTGACGCAGATCGCGTCGCTGCTCAATGTCGACTGCGCCGGCATTCTGGTGCTGCGGGACGGCGGCAAGGCCGAGGGCGGATTTTCGGTGCTGGCCGGTTCCGGCTGCTACAGCCGGTTCATCGGTGCGCACGATCCGAAGGCGTTCGACGAGGAATTGCGGCAACTGGTCGAGGCGGCCTTCCTGCGCCGTCAGCATGAATTCAAGGCGCGGCGTTCGGTGCTTTACATCCGCACCGGCAGCGGCCGCGAGGTCGTGGTGCTGCTGGAGGCCGAGAAGCACCTGTCCGACACGGACCGCGCGCTGGTCGAAATCTTCGGCAGCCGGTTGTCGATCGCCTTCGACAATGTGATCCTGTACGAGCAACTACAAGAGGCCAATACCAAGTTGGAGGAGCGCGTCACCCAGCGCACCCGCGACCTGACATCGGCCAACCGCCGGCTGTCGGCGCAATGGTCGCGGCTGCAGCGCGCCAATGCCTTCAAGAGCGAGATCCTCGGCACCGTCGCCCACGACCTGAAGAATCCACTCGGCGTGATTCTCGGCCGCACCGAGATGGTCAAGGAACTGATTCATGCGTCCGGATCGGCCGACAACGTCACCGCGCAGGTCGATCATATCCGCGATGCCGCCAAGCGCCTGACCTCGATGGTCGACAATCTGATTTCCGACGCGATGGCGGACGCGCTCGACATCACGATCCGCCGCGAGCCGATCGACCTCGCTATCCTGGTGAAAGAGGTGGCGGCCGCGAACCAGCCGCTCGCCGCTAAGAAGGAGCAGGCCATCACAGTGTCGGCGCCTGCCGCTCACATCGCGATGTGCGATGCCGACCGAATTCGCGAAGCCATCGACAATCTTCTGAGCAATGCCATCAAATACAGCCCGCTCGGCGGCCATATTGAGCTTTTGGTATCGCGCGACGAATCCGGCACCACGATCCAGATACGCGACGAGGGGGCGGGCCTGTCGCCCGAGGATCTGTCGCGCCTGTATGGCCGTTTCCAGCGCCTGTCGGCCAAGCCGACCGCCGGCGAAAGTTCGACCGGTCTCGGCCTGTCCATCGTCAAACGCATCGTCGACCTGCATGGCGGCTCGATCGATGCGGAAAGCGGCGGACCCGGGCTCGGCACAACCTTCATCATGACACTGCCGGCCGCATGAGCCAGTCCCAGCACATTATCGTCGTCGATGACGAGGCACCGGCCCGCGAAATGGTCGGCGACTATCTGCGTATGCATGGCTTCGCGGTGATGCTGTGCGACGGCGGCGTCAGCCTGCGCAAGGCGATCGACGTACAAATGCCGGATCTGATCGTGCTCGATCTCAACATGCCCGAGGAAGACGGCCTGTCGATCATCCGCGATCTGAAGCAGCGCACCAGCATTCCGATCATCATGCTGACCGCGACCGCGAGCCCGATCGACCGGGTGGTCGGGCTCGAACTCGGGGCCGACGACTATCTGGCCAAACCCTGCGAACTGCGCGAATTGTTGGCCCGGGTGCGCTCGGTGTTGCGCCGGACCGCGCGGCCGGTCGCGGCGGCGCCATCAGCTCCGATTCCGGCGGCGTCGGCGGCCGAGCCGCCGACTCTGGTCCGTTTCGGCACCAAATGGCTGGATGTCGATGCCCAGGCGCTGCGCGACGACGATGGCAACGAGCACCCGCTGACCGCCTCGGAATACGGATTGCTGAAGGTCTTTGCGGCCAATCCGAAGCGGGTGCTGTCCCGCGAGCGACTGCTAGACCTGGCCAATGCCCGCGACGCCGAGGCGTTCGACCGGGCCATCGATCTCCGGATCATGCGGATTCGGCGCAAAATCGAGCCCGATCCGGCCCATCCGACGGTCATCAAGACCGTCCGCGGCGGTGGCTACGTATTCTCTCCCGGTGGGGAAAAACCATAACGGGTAGGGGTAAGGGCCGTTTCGGCCCGATTTTTCCCATTTTAAGACCAATTGTTTCGTGGCGACTCCGGCCGACGAAACAATTTGGTGTCGGGATGAAACCATTTCCCGCCTATACGCAAAAATGCGGAAACCGACCGGGTCTATCACTCCCATCACACGACGCGTCGCCTTGAACGTTTCTCGGTGGCGCACCCAGGGAGGGCACCATGCAGACCGTTTCCACCGTTACCGACATCGCTTCGAAGCGGACCTGGGCGGCCATGCAGGACACCACCGACGAGGCGCTGATCGCGAGCATTGCGGCGGGCGACAAGCGCGCCATGCAGATGCTGTTCGGCCGGCATAACGTGAAGGTGTACCGGTTCATCCTGCGCATGGTCAGCCGCGAGGCGCTGGCCGAAGACCTCGTCAACGAAGTTTTCCTGGACGTCTGGCGTCAGGCCGGCCGTTTCGAGGGCCGCTCCAAGGTTTCGACGTGGCTGCTCGCCATCGCCCGCTTCAAGGCCCTGAGCGCGCTGCGCCAGCGCCAGGACGGCGAACTCGACGAGGACGCGGTCGCGGCGATCGAAGACACCTCCGACAATCCGGAAGAGACCCTAGTCAAGCAGGAGCGCGCCACCCTGATGCGCAAGTGCATGGATCAACTGTCCAGCGCGCATCGCGAGATCATCGACCTCGTCTACTATCACGAGAAGTCGGTCGAAGAAGTCAGCGAGATCATCGGCGTGCCGCAGAACACCGTGAAGACCCGCATGTTCTATGCCCGCAAGCGCCTCGCCGACCTGCTCAAGGAGCAGGGCATCGACCGCCTCGCGTCGTAACACCGCCATTCAGTACAAGACGGCACGGGCGTAGCCGGATCCCCTGGATCCGGCCACGCCTGTTTTCGTACCCGCTATGTCAGGCCTCGCTGCCGGCGAAGATGTCCTTGCGGATTACCGCGTGGACGCCCCAATTGCCGTCGACCACCTGGGTGATACCGAAATCGACCCCGACCGTGATCAGCGAAATCGCCTCGTCCTCGGTCAGCTTTTTGGTGGTCATCAGGAACTTGCGCATCTTGCGGAACGCATCGCGCAGCGCGAGATCGACCGACGATTTCGAATAGATCTCGGACTGCGCCTTCGGTCCCAACTCGGTCAGGTAGTTGGCAAACGAGAAACCGTGCACCAGCCATTCGTTCTGGGTTTCCAGCATCGGATAGTCGAGCTGCTCCAGCGCGGTGCCGCCGAGATCGGCCTTCTTGTGAAGGATGATCTGGAACGTGCCATTTAGCGAACATTCGATCGCTGTGCCGCATAGCTCGGAATCGCCCTGCGACGCATGGGGGTCGCCGACCGACAGCAGCGCGCCCGCCACTGCGACCGGGTAATACATCGTCGCGCCTTTGCCGATCCGCCAATTGTCGATATTGCCGCCGGTGTAGCTCGGCGGGATCGAATCCACCATGTCGGCTTCACTGGGCGCGAGGCCGATCACGCCGAAATGCGGCCGCACCGGAATGCGCACGCCTTTGAGAATGCCGTGGTTTTCCTTGACGGTCGCGTGGTCGACCGGCACGCCCGGATAGTCGATGGTTTTGTGAACCACGCCGGACGGATCGGTCTGCGGCGTCCATTGGAAATTATAGACCGCCTGCGCCCAGTTGCGGCTGCCGGTGACGTCGACCTCGTAGATCGTGATCACCTCGCGCTGTTTCGGTTCGGTGAGCAGATCCTTGTAGTGGAAGCCCCACCAGGCGGCGGCGTTCGACCCATAGGCCTTGCCGGGATATTTCGCGTTGCCGCAGGGCCGCGGCGTCACGTCGATGATGCGCAGTTCGATCACGTCGCCAGGCTCGGCGCCGCGCACATAGACCGGTCCGGTGCAGATATGCACGCCGAGGCCTTCGCCGGCACCGCGACCGAACAGCGAGGCGTCCATCGGGCCGGCGCCGCGCCGGTTGACGCCCTTCTTTTCCTTGGTCCACAGGAACACGCTCTCGGCACCCGGATCGCCCTTCACCATGCGCTCGGCGTCGTCATTGGCGTGATGGGTCAGCGCCTCGATGGTGACGATGTCGCCCGAGTCGATCTCGACTTGCGGCTTCAGGTTCTTGCTGAAATAGCCCCAATGCACCGTGTCGGCGGTCGCCGGCAGATGATGATAGGCGCGCTTCGCCGGTTGGCGCGCGGCGGCAGCCTGCGCCATCGCGGGCGTGACCAGCGAGATGCTGCCGGCGCTGAGCGCCGCGGCGCCGCCCGCCGCCGCGAAGCTCGATTTGAGAAACGAACGGCGTTCGTGGTCGAGCGTGTCCTTGAACTGCCGGTGGTGCGTCTCAAATTCCGGGCAATTTTTATCGTCGCCTGCGCACATTTTAGTCTCCTCGCGAAGTTCTGGCGAATGCTCACGGCGCTTCAGTCTGCGCGCTGGCTTGATCTCCAGCAATGACCGGGAGCGCACAGTTTCTTGTCGCGGCGCCTGCTGGCCGGCGGCGTCATGTTTTTGTGCGTCTGAGGTCAAAACGGTCTGGACTGGCCCGACCTACGATTGGTCATGCGGCAATCCGGGCGGCTGCACATTGCCGTCGCAAGATAATAAGTGCAGGCTTGGGTGCCGGGCCGACCATAGAGCCAATGCGTTGCGCTGTTTGCGCGACGCCGTGGGGGGACTATGCCCGCCAAGACCGAACGGATCTCTGTCGACGAGGTTCCGCTGCGCAGCCAGCGCGACACTTGGCAGGCGGCGTTGGCCGGTCTTTCGCTTGATTTCCGGCTGCCGGAGAATGCGTCCTTTCATTCCGGCGAACTCGCCGCCAAAAGCTCATCGACCGGCGCGCGGCTTGCGCTGCTGCGCTCGACCGCGCAGGACATCGTCTGCGCGGGCTCGGGACCGGACCGAAACGTCCATCCGCCGATTGCGATCATCTTTCATGCCTATGGACGCGGCACCATCGGCGCCGGTTCTCGCACCTGCGAATTCGCCGATGGCGACCTGTCGGTGTGCGATCTGCAGACCGCATGGACTCTTCATCTGCGCGAGGATTTCGAAATCCTGCTGTTCGAGGTGCCGCGCGAACGGCTGACCGGCCGGCTCGGCCGCAATCGTGTCCGTCTGCCGGCGGTGCTCGGCACCACCATCGCGGCGGCCGCGGCGCGGCCGGTACTGCGAATATTGGCCGGAAATTTCAATGGGCTCGATCAGGCCGACCTCGCGTCCGCCGAAGTCGCGCTGACCGAACTCGTCGCCGGCGCACTGCTCGGCGAGAGCCGACACGACGCCGATACGGCCACACAGGTGCAGGCCGCGCATCTGCGGCGGGTCTATGCGACCATCGAGGCGCGGCTCGGCGATGCCGAACTGTCGATGGCCGATGTGGCGCGTCAGGAGGCGCTATCGCAACGCTATCTGCAGCGCCTGTTCGAATGTCAGGACACGACATTTTCGAATTTCGTGCGCGAACGCCGGCTGGAGCGCTGCCGGATCGATCTGGTCGATCCGAAATATGCCGCGCAGAGCATCGCCGATATCGGCTATCGCCGGGGCTTTCGCGATCAGGCCTATTTCAGCCGCGCTTTCAGCGCGGCCTATGGCACCTCGCCGCGCGATTTTCGCAAAGCCGTGCCGCGCGATCCGGAAGCCGATCGCACGCGCGGCCGGCCGCTGTTGCGTTCGCTGCCGTTAAAGCCGTTGGCGCGGTCGATGCCGGACGGCGAGGGCGATGTGGCCAGCGAAGTTGCGCGCGCGGTTCCTGGCGAAGGTGGCGCGCCGGAGCCGGGCGATGCGCCCGCCTATCATCTGGCGGTGTCCAAGGACACCGTGCATTGGGGCTACCTCAGCCGCGCCATTCCGCCGGTGCTGCGGGTCAAGCCGGACACGCGCGTCACCATCGAGACCCTGACCCAGCATGCGTTCGACGACTACGACCGCATGATCAAGGGTGATCCCGGTGCCGAGAGCGTGTTCCACTGGACACCGGAAAGCAAAGCCGTCGAGCGGCGCGGCGCCGGTCCGATGAACGCGTCGATCTTCGGTCGTGGCGCCGGCGAAGGCTTCGGCGTGCACATCTGCACCGGGCCGGTGCATGTCTGCGGCGCCGAGCCCGGCGACGTGCTCGAAGTTCAGATCCTCGACATAAGGCCGCGACCCTGCGCCAATCCGGAATTCGCCGGCAAGGCGTTCGGCAGCAATGCGGCCGCTTGGTGGGGCTTTCAGTACAACGACCTGATCGACCATCCGGCGCGGCGTGAGGTCGTCACTATTTTCGAGACCGATGCGGCGAGCGCCGAGACTGCGCGGGCGGTGTATTCGTATCGCTGGACGCCGCAGACCGATCCGTTCGGCGTGCGCCACGACACCATGGATTATCCGGGCGTGCCGGTGAACCGCGCCAGCATCGAGGAGCGGCCGGGCGTGCTGGCCAAGGTGCGGATTCCGGCGCGGCCGCATTTCGGTGTCATGGCGGTGGCGCCGCGCGAATCCGATCTGGTGGACTCGATTCCACCCGGCTATTTCGGCGGCAACATCGACAATTGGCGGGCCGCCCAAGGCACGACGCTCTATCTGCCGGTCGCGGTGCCGGGCGCGTTGTTCTCGGTCGGCGATCCGCATTTCGCGCAGGGCGACGGCGAAATCAACGGCACCGCGTTGGAGTTCTCCCTGACCGGCGATTTTCGCTTCGTGCTGCACAAGAACGGACAGAGCGCCAAACCGTTCCTGGAGGGTCTGGCGTCGCCGCTTTTGGAAACGCCGGACGAGTGGGTGCTGCACAGCTTCAGCTACACCAACTATCTGCGCGAACTCGGCCGCTACGCGCAGTCGGAGGTCTACAAGAAATCCTCGGTCGATCTCGCTTTGCGCAACGCCTTCCGGGCGGCACGCAAATTCCTGATGGAGCATTATGCGCTGAGCGAGGACGAGGCGGTGGCGCTGATCTCGCTCGGTGTCGATTTCGGCGTCACCCAGGTCGCCGACGGCAATTGGGGCGTGCACGCGATCATTCGGAAGAAGATGTTCGTGTAACGGATCGTTACGCGCGGCGCTGCTGCATGACGCCTATTTGTTCAAGCCGGCAGACTTGAGCACCGCAACCCATTTGTCGATGTCTTCGCGGATGAATGCCGCGAACTCGGCCGGCGTGCCGCCGAGCGGATCGATGCCTTGCGCATTCAGCGCGGTCCTGACCGATTCGGTAGTCAGCGCCTCGCTGGTGCCGGCGGCAAGTTTTTCGACGATCTCCTTCGGCGTGCCGGCCGGCGCCATCAGGCCGATCCAGATGCCGGTGTCGAAGCCCGGCATGCCTTGTTCGGCCATGGTCGGCACGTCCGGCATCACGCCGGCGCGTTTCGGCTGGGCCATGCCGAGCGGTTTCAGCGAACCCTGCTTGACATGCGGCGCCAATGTCGCGGCGACATTGAACATTAATGTGATACGTCCGGCCAAAAGATCCGTCACCGCTTGGCTGCTGCCGCCTTGATAATGCACCGCCAGGATCTTGGTGCCGGCCTTGGCATTGAACAGTTCGGCCGCGAGATGGCTCGCGGTGCTGGCCCCGGAGGTGCCGAAGGTCAGGCTGTCGGGCTTGGCCTTGGCGAGCGCGACAAGCTCCTGGACGTTGGCGGCGGCGACCGACGGATGCGCGACCAGCATGTTGGGCACCACGCCGAGCAGCGCGACCGGCTCCATGTCCTTGCCGAGATTGAACGCCGTGCCGTTGACGGCGGGGTTAAGTGTGTTGGCGACCGTCGCCATGAACAGCGTATAGCCATCCTTGGGTGCGCGGGCGACGGTTTCGGCGGCGATCATGCTGCTGTTGCCCGGCCGGTTTTCGACGACGACCGGTTGGCCGAATTTCTGCTCGATATGCTTGGCGACCAGCCGGGCCAGGATGTCGGCGCTGGTGCCGGGCCCGAAGCCGATCAGGATGCGGATCGGGCCGGTCGGATAGGTCTGGGCCAGCGCGGCGCCCGAAGCCATCGCCAGGAGGCCAAGGCCCAGTGCCGTACTTCGAACCCAAGACTGGATGTGTCGCTTCATAATCTTCCCCCCTGATCGCCTGTTCGGCGTTATCCGGCATTGGTGCCGTTGTGTTGGGGAACCATACCTTGAAATAGCGAACGGGCGTCAACACGGACGCCCGGCGTGACACATGATCGTGGGTATGGGTCTAGAGCATGATCCCGAAAAGCGGGAACCGGTTTTCGGAAAAGATCATGCTCAAACAAGAACCTAGACTCTGATCCGATTCACCAAATCGGATCAGAGTCTAGGCCGGATCGATGAGGTGATATCCGGTGCCTCGCTGGCCGCCGCGTTCAACGCCCCATAGGCATCGACGAGGCCCGCGCCGTATTCCGCGTCATGTCCCTTGGGCCCAAGATCCTTCGCGGTCGACATCAGGATGCGGCGAACGCCCTCATGGCCGAGCGTCGGATTGCGCTGCAGCAGCAGCGCCGCCAACCCGCTGACATGCGCGGTGGCGATCGAGGTGCCGGTGGACATTTCGTAGCGGCCGCCCGGCGACAGCGCCAGCACGTCGACGCCCGGCGCCGCGACGGCGATATACTTGCCGCGATTGGCGCCCGGGAACACCTTGTCGTCGAGATCGGTCGCCGTGACCGCGATCACGTTCGGATCGGCGGCCGGAAACAGCGGCGGCGATTTCGGGCCGGCATTGCCGGCGGCGGCAATCAGCACCATGCCCTTGCGGCGGGCGACGGCAAGCGCGCGCGACAGCATCGGGTCGGGCGGACCGGCGAAGCTCATATTGACGATCTTCGCGCCGTGCGCCGCCGCCCAGTCGAGGCCTTTGATGATCTCGAAGGTGTTGCCGCCGGCCGAGCCGAACGCCTTGATGGCCAGCACATCGACGCCGGGCGCAACGCCCAGGATGCGGCCGCGCGACGCGATGGCGCCGGTCATGCTGGTGCCATGCGCGTGCGGCTCGGCCATATTGTCGCCGAGCGCGTCGAAGGCCTCGAACTTGACGGTCTTGAGATCCGGATGCGTGCGGTCGACCTCGGAGTCGATGACCGCGACCACGATCTGTTCGCCGCGTGAGACGCGATGCGCTTCGGTCAGCCGCAGCTTGCTGAGGCTGTATTGCAGTGACGACGGGCTGGCAACACCGGTGGCGCGGCTGGCCGGATCGGCCGACAGATCCTGCGACGACGACAGGTCCTGCGCCGACGAAAGGTCCGGCGCGGTGCCCTGCGTCAAGCTGTAGACGTAGTTCGGTTGCGCGGCGCCGACCTTGTTGCCGCCGGCTTCCATCGCCCGGATCACATCGGCGACGGTGCGGCCGGCCGGAAGGCGGAAGCGGAACATCGACGTGCCGGCCATGTTGAAGTCCTGCGCGCCAAGCACGTTGAGGCCGAGCTGCCGGGCGATCGCCTCGACGCGGTCGCGCGGCACCGTCTGCTCGATCTCGAGCGTGACTTCGTTGGAGACGTAACGCGTCTCGGTGATCGGCGGCACACCGCTCGGCAGTTTGTCGAGCGGGGGACGGTTGAGTCCCCGGATGCCGGCGGTCGTCGCCGGATCGCCGGGACGGCCCGGACGGTTCGTGCCGGGCGTATTGGTGTTCGGCGTGCCGGCCGGATCGTTGTTGACGATCTCGATCACCGTTCCGGGATTGTCGGTCTTCGCGTCGAGGATGGCGACGTGTTGCAGCAAATCGTCGATCAAATTGACGATGCCGTTGAGGAAGTCCTTCTCGGTCGGATCGATATAACCGTTCGGCGATGGTTTCGCGTAGGGCACGGCCGTCAGGTACGGATATGACGTGGGGGGACCGGGATCGATGGTCCAGTCGGTAGTCGAGAACCCGGGCGGCAGACCAGCTATCAATTGCGCAGTGGTTTTGGGGTCACCGCCGGCGCTGACTGACTGCCCGGTGGTTTCGGTGTTCCAGTAAGAACTCGTCGTCGTGCCGGCGGTGTTCGACAGCGTCAGAGTAGTCCCGAAACTGAGGCCAATGGCGTTGATCCAGCCGGGCGGTGTGCCGGTCAACAGGTTCTCCGCGACAAGGCCGCCCTTCACGCTGCCGGGCGCGGCCGTCACGGCGCCGACAGCATAGGTCTGATCGATGGTGCCGCCATTGACGCCGACAAGTCCGCCGACCGCGCTGCCGCTGTCGCCGTGCACCGCACCGGTCGCGTAGGCTTTCGAGATGCTGGAGGGCGGCGTCAACGCACCATAGCTCAGGCCGCCGTTCACGCCGACGAGGCCGCCGACCTTGCTGTGAGCACCGCCGTAGACGTCCCCGGCAGCGAACGACAGCGAGATATCGCCGACATTGCCGCCGACAAGGCCGCCGACGTAACTCTGGTCCCCGCCGACAACGACGCCGCTCGCATAGGAGGTGGTGATCGTGCCGTCCGGACCGTTGCTGCCGACGAGACCGCCGACCATACTGTTGTTGCTGGCGAGCACGTCGCCCCAAGCGCTTGATTGTGATTGGATCGCGCCCTGATTGGCGCCGACCAGGCCGCCGACCGCGCTGTTTGGGCCGCCGAAAACATCGCCACTCGCCACCGCGCCGAAGATTGCGCCGCCGGTTTCGTTGGTGCCGACCAGACCGCCGATATTGGAGCGGCTGGCGCCGGTCACATTGCCATGCGCCGAGGCAAGGCCGGAGCCGAGGATCGATAGAATGCCAAAATCAGTGATCGAGCCTGAGTTGGTTCCGACGAGGCCGCCCAGACTTGCATGGTCCACCGTGCTGAGGACATTGCCAAAGGCCTGCGAATGCAGGATGTCGCCGACATTGGTGCCGACAAGACCGCCGGCGGTGGCATTGCAGCAGACGCTGCCCGTATCGGTTCCGTTGACGGTAACGTTGCCCAGGGCCTGCGAGAGCGTAATCTTTCCGGTATATGTCGTGGGGCCGGACACCATCCACCCGTTCGCGCCGACCAGTCCGCCCACCGCCAGACGATCCACGCCGGAAGAACCCGGTCCAAACGATGCCGTGCCGATGACATTTCCTTCGGCGTAGCCGCCCAAGATTTCGCCGGAGTTGAAGCCGACCAAGCCACCCGCATTGCTGCCGTGCTTGACGCTGACATCGCCGCTGGCGCTCGAGCCCAAGATGGAATTTGCCGCGGTGCTGATGTTCACGCCGACCAGACCGCCGGCCATGACATACGCGCCGGCCCCGGTCGCGATAACATTTCCTTCCGCACCGCCCCCCGTGATGGTGCCGTTGTTGGTGTTCATGCCGACGAGACCGCCAAGATAAGCGAAGATCGGATACGTGCTCAGGGCGCCCTGGCCGCTAACGTTTCCGGTCGCGTAGGAATATTGAATGGTTCCGGCATTGAGGCCGACCAGTCCTCCGGCCATGCTCGATAAGCCGCTCGTGGCCGCACTCGCACTCACATTCGCGGACGACGACGAATACTGGATGAGGCCGTTGGCAAGATTTTCGCCCACCAGTCCGCCGACCATGGCACCGGCTGTGGCGCCGCTGCCTACCGTGCCGCTGACCACATGCACGTTCGAAATCGTGCCTTCGTTGGTGGCCGCCAGGGCACCGGCCTTGCCGTTGGACTGCCCGGTCGCAACGCTGACGTGCTCTAGGAACAAGTTCTGCACCCGTCCGTTCGCGCCGATATAGCCAAACAGTCCGGCGTTGCTGGCCGACAGATGCAGTGTCAGATTGTCGATGGTGTGAAATTGGCCGTCGAACACGCCGTTGAACTGCGAATACGTGTACGAACTGCCGATCGGGTTGGCGAACCCGGTGGCATCGATGTCGCGGCCCAGCGCATAGGCGCCGTTGACGTTGGTCGCAATGGCCTGGAGATTGGTGACGTTGTTCACCAGCATATAGGCGGTGAAATCAGGCGAGATTACAGAAGTCCCATAGGACGTCGGCGCCGCATAGCTGGTCGGATTGTAGAAGATCGATACCGCGCCACCGGTACTGAAATTGACCTGGCCGGTGGTGTTTAGCGTCACCGTGCCGGTCCCGGTGCCGGTATTGTCGGCGCGCATCACCAGCTTGCCGCCGCCGGTGTTGCTGATAGCCCCGCTGCCGTCGAAGATAATGTGGCGATACGCGCTCAGCGTCAGCATCGCCGATGTCGTCCAATGGATCGATGCCGCGACGGTGATGTCGCCGCTGCCGCCGATCCCGCCGAACGACGTCTGCTTGAAGACGTTCGTACCGGAGTTCAGCGACGTTTCGATCGTCGCGGCGAGCGATGCATCAATCAGCAGATCGTCCGGATCGAGCAGCCAGGTGCCGCCCTGGCCGGCGCTCACCTTGGAGCCGCCGACATTCAGGAACTTGCCCGAGGTCTCGACAAACCCGCCATTGCCGCCCTTGCGGCCGCCGGTCGCCAGGATGGTGCCGTAGAACGTGGTCGCGCCGTTCGACCACAGCACGACCTTGCCGCCATCGCCCTGGCGCTTCGCGGACGCATTGATCACCGTCATGGCGTCGGCGGTGAGCGTGGTCGCGTTGGAGATCGCTTCGTTCTCCAGCATGGCTTGCGGCACCAGTGCATTGCCCTTGCCGCCCCCGACATCGCCGCCGATCAGCACCTTGCCGCCGCCGGCCTTGCCGGAGGCGTCGATGTTCGCGCCGGTCAGCGTGATGCTCTCGCCGGTGATCTTGACCTTGCCGCCCTTGGTGCCGGCATCCTTGCCGGCTGCCGATAGCGTGCCCGAGACCTTAACGTTCTGCGCCGGCGCGCCCGCGACTTTAGTGGATGCGGTGGCGGCGCCAAGAATGATCTGGCCGCCTTTCTGGCCGACCGTATTGGCTTCGATCACGCCGGTATTGTTGATCACCGAGTCGACCACCTGCCGGGCGGTGACGGCCGACAGTTCGACCCTGCCGCCATTGGCCGACAGCTTGCCGGTGTTCTTGACCAGGGCGTCCAGCGTCTCGCCGGTCGCGACATCCTTCACCGATGCCGCGATCTGATCGCCGACCTGCAGCGTGATCAGCTTGTCGCCGTAGAAGTCGAGCGTGAAGCCGTTGCCGGACGCAAGACTGACGCTGCCGACATTGGCCGTGATGGTGCCGCTGTTGCGCACGCCGGGCGCGACCAGCGCCGCGAAGCCGGAATCCGTCGCCGTGATGGTGCCGAGATTGACGATCGAGGCGTCGGGCCGGCCGGGCCGGTCGAACACATAGCGGCCGGCCATGAAGTCGTCGTTCTTGATGCCGCTCGTGGTCGCCAGGAAGCCGGCGGTGTTCACGATCGAGTTCGGTCCGAACAGGATGCCGTCCGGATTGACCAGGAACACCTTGCCGTTGGCCGACAGCGTGCCGAGGATCTGCGACGGGCCGAGACCTCCGGTCACGCGGTTCAGTACGACCGAACCTGAGTTCGGCTGGTTGAAGCGCGTGAGTTCGCCATTGCCGATGTTGAAGGAGCGCCAATCGATGATGGCGCGGTCGGTGTGCTGGTTGACGATGACGGTTGAGGTGCCGAGGCCGCCGACGGTCGCGGCGCCGCCGACCACGTTCGGGCCGTCCGGATTGGCGCGCGCGGCGCCGCTTGCCAACGCGGTCAGCGCTACCGTGGTCAGCAGAAGGGAGCGAAACTGGTGCATCATCCCCTCCCTAATTCCTGACTGTGGCGATGAAGAAGAAGCGCCAGTCGTCGCGCGGCCCGGCGACAGCTTTCGCGGCCGACAGATCGAGCAGCGCGTTGTCCATCCAACCGAGCCGCAGGCCGAGACCGGCCGAGGTGCCGCTCTGGGTTTCGGGCGTGCCGGCTGCCGGCTCGCGGCGATAGGCTTCGCCGCGGTCGAGGAACGTATAGATCTGGCTCTGCTTGAGATACTTGAAGGCGTCCGCCTGATCCTTCGGCAGCCCGCCGAGCGGTAGGTCGTAGCGCAGCTCCGCGCTGGCCATCCAGCAATGGTCGCCGGTCAGTTCGGACGGATCGAAGGCGCGGCCGATATTGCGGCCGCCGAAGCCGCATTGCTCGGGCGCCAGCAGCGTGGTGAGTGCGTATTGCGTCTCGGCCGCGACGGCGAGAGAGAACCCGGCGCCGAGCGGCTGCACGCGGCTGGCGCTGAATTCGACCTTGCTGAAGTCCACCCGGCCGGCCGCGACCGAAGCCAGCAGGTTGCCGTTGTCCGTGCTGCCGAAGCCGTGAACGCCCTGGCTGTAGGTGGCGCTGAACCGGTTGATGCCGCGCAAGCTGTCGGCCATGTCGAAATCGGCGCGCAAGCGAAAACCGCGCAGCCGGTCGTCGGAAAACAGCGACTCCAGCATGTCGCCTTCGCTGTTGCTGGCGAAGATCAGGCCGGTGAGAATCAGGTTGCGTTCCCGGGTGCGGATCACCGGATAGCTCAGCCCGCCTTCGAACACGAGGCTGCGGGTCTTGAACGCCAGCAGTTCGAGTTCGGACAGGCCCGGCTTGCCGGCGGCGTAGCTGATATTGGCGAAACCGGTCAGGCCTTCGCTGTTCAGCACCTGCCGATAGCCGGCGCCGACGAACTGCAATTCCTTGAACTGGAACGTGCCCCCATAGGTGAGCGTGAAGGCTTCGTGGGCGCCGATCAGATTGTTGGCGGTCCCGGTTACCAGATACTGGTAGGGGCCGCGCGCCTTGCTGCCGCGATTGTCGACCCGCGCGGCGGCGTCATACGGCTTCTCGGTGACCTCGACGACCAGCGTCGAGGCGCCGGGATTGCGGGTCGAAGGCCGCAGCTTGGTGCTGAATTTCAGGCCCGGCAGGTCGCCGGCGAGCAACAGATAACGCTCGAGCGTGCGCACATTGGCCGGCCGGTCGGCCAGGATGCG
This sequence comes from Xanthobacteraceae bacterium, assembly GCA_028290465.1. Classification (GTDB taxonomy): domain Bacteria; phylum Pseudomonadota; class Alphaproteobacteria; order Rhizobiales; family Xanthobacteraceae; genus FEB-22. Next base: position 26,046 of record JAQGJU010000146.1, read on the forward strand.
GGCGGAATAGTCCGAGAAAAAGTCGCGATAGCGCGACAGCTTGTCGGGCCACACCACTTGGTCGACATAGCCCTCGACCACCTGGATTTTGACATCGGCGCCGGAGCGGTCGAATTTCTGCGGCGGTACGATGGCACGGGACAGCACATAGCCGTCATTGCCGTACCGGGCGGTGATCTTCTTGGCGAGGTCGTAGACCTCGGCGAGAGAAACCTCGCGGCCGATCAGGTCGCCATACAGGGCGGCCAATTGCTCGCGGCTGTATACGGTAGAACCGACCACGGTGACGCTGCGCAGCCGGACCATGATGGTGGCCGCCCCGGCGGGCGGCTCGGTGCTGGGCAATGTGACGCCGGGCCCGACCGGTCGCGACAGAGGCGGCGTAATATCTTGAAATTGCTCGCGTTCGCGCCCCGGCTGCGCGGTGGGTGGAATCACCTGCGCAGCGGCGGCGAGCGGCATGCCCGCGACCACGACGGTCAGCGCCAGCCGGTATAACGGCCCCCACATATTGAAAGTCCCAACAGCCCGACATCCACCGTCCCAATTGTACCTTCAACCGGGCGCTGCAAACCACTGAATTCTTGTGACTGTTAATCATTTTTCAACGAATTGCGGAACGTGGTTAGCGTCGGCGGCCAGTCCCGGTGGCAAGCCCAATCGGGGCCTGTGGCTGCCAAAAACGCGTTTATGGTGCCCGGCGCCAAATGGGGCGTTGGTCCGCTAAACTCGGTATTGGTTCTGAAATACCAGCGGGCATAGCCCGCACCCGTGTATGATTCGCACCATCGGCCGCCGAAGGGCGGATCGGTGCTGCGTCTAGTGTCCCGATTTCGACGTTCGCTTAGCTTCGTCTTACGGTGCCGCTCATGAATATTGACGGATCCGGCAAGCCTTGAGGATTCAGATTGACGTCGCGTGACCTCCTCCAGCGTTCGGCGCAGCCGATCACCCTCGCGGTCGGATGTGTTGTGCTGGTCGGGATCGGGGTCGCGGCCACTACCCTGGTGGTGCGCACCGGCGCGAACGAAATCGGCCTTTTGGCCGTCATCCTGGTCGGCCTTGCAGCGATCGGCGTATTGGCCGGGCTGGCGATCACGCAGGCGTGCCGGGAAAGCCACAGCCGCGACACCGAATTGCGTGAACTGGCCGCCGCCAAGGCGACGCTGGAAAGCAGCATCGCCGATCGCACCGAACATCTGCGTGAAGCGATCGCCGAAATCCGCCGTTCGGCCGATATCATGCACAAGACCATCATCAGCATGGCCGACGCCGTATTGGTCATCGACGAGAACGGCGCCACCATCATCTCGAATCCGGCCGCGCACCGCCTGTTCGGCGCGAGAGCCGATGTCGGCTCGCCGGACTGGCAGAAGACGTATCACCGCTTTCAGCCCGACGGTACGACGCCATTCCCGGCCGACCTCAGTCCGATCGGGCGGGCGATGCGCGGCGAGGACGTCGACAATGTCGAATTCGCGTTGCGGCGCGAAGGCGATATCCGCATCACCCAGATCATCGCCAATGGCCGGGTATTCCGGGATCCTGACGGTGCTCTGCGCGGCGCGGTGCTCGTGTATCGCGATGTGACCCGTTTGCAGGAAACCGAGCGCCAACTGCGACAGGCGCAGAAGATGGAGGCGGTCGGCCAACTCACCGGCGGCATCGCGCACGACTTCAACAATATCCTGACCGTGATCATGGGCACGATCGGCATCCTGACCGAGGAGGTTGCCCACCGGCCGGATCTGGCCGCCATTGCGCAGATGATCGACGAGGCTGCCGAGCGGGGCGCCGAACTTACCAAGCAGTTGCTGGCCTTTGCCCGAAAGCAGCCGCTGCAGCCGCGCATCACCGACATCAACACGCTGATCGTCAGCGCCGGCAAGCTGCTGCGGCCGACCTTGGGCGAACGGATTACGATCGAGACCAAATTGGAGGAAGGCTGCAACGCCTTCGTCGATCCGTCGATGCTCACCAGCACGCTCATTAATCTTGCCGTCAATGGCCGCGACGCAATGCCGGACGGCGGACGGCTGGTGATCGAGGCCTCGAATGTGTTCCTGGACGAGACCTATGCGTCGGTCAATCGCGACGCCGCGCCGGGCGCCTATGTGATGATCGCGGTCAGCGACAGCGGCTGCGGCATTCCGGTCGCGATCCGCGACAAGGTGTTCGATCCGTTCTTCACCACCAAGGGGATCGGCAAAGGTACCGGCCTCGGCCTGAGCATGGTGTACGGCTTCGTCAAGCAGTCCAACGGCCATATCAAGCTGTACAGCGAAGAGGGCTATGGCACCTCGATCAAGATCTATCTGCCGCGCGCCGGCACCGGCACCGAGGACGCGGTCACGCTGGTGCCGGCCGAGAAGACCGCCGGCGGCTCGGAGACCATCTTCGTGGTCGAGGACGACGACTTGCTGCGCAGCACCCTGACGGCGCAGCTCACCAGCCTCGGCTATACGGTTCGGGCGGCCGGCGATGCGGGTGAAGCGCTCGACATGGTGCGATCCGGAATTACCTTCGATCTGCTGCTGACCGACATGATTCTGCCCGGCAAGATGACCGGTCGCCAATTGGCCGATGCGGTGGCGACGATGCGTGTTTCGCTCAAGGTGATGTTCAGCTCCGGCTACACTGAAAACGCGGTGATCCATCACGGTCGTCTGGAGCCCGGCTTGCTGCTGCTGCCGAAGCCGTACCGTAAGGAAGAACTCGCCCGCATGGTGCGAGTCGGCCTGGCGCACGAAGCCTATCGGCCATCGGCGCGATCCGAGACCGCGGAGCTGCGGCCTCCCAGCAATGCCGGTCTTGCATAGGCGGTAAGCGCGCGGGTTGTCACCATTGCGGTTGGCGGCCAAAGCCCACATGATGCGCGCGACATGTCGAAAACGTTTGCTAGGAATCCGACCGCGTTTGCCAGCGACCGATTGCGTCTGAAGGTCTTCCTCTCACTTGGCAGCATAGCGCTGGCGTTCTTCGTGTTTTGCGCGGCGGGCCTCTGGTATCGCTATAACGAGGCGGTCGGGACCGGTCAGCGCCGCGCCGAGAACCTGACCCTGATCCTGAGCGAGCATTTTCGCCGTTCGGTGGACGCGACCGATGCCACGCTCGCGCAATTGGCGCTGCATGCCGAACGGATCGGCGGCGCCCGGGCCGCCGGGGCCTGGACGCCGGTGTTGGCGGCGGCGCTGGCCGGTCTGCCGGGCGTCGGATCGCTGACCGTCATCGACGAGAACGGAACGATCACGGCTTCGACGATCAATGAGATCGTCGGCCAATCCCGCACGGGATTCTTTCTGTTTAAACGTCTGGCGAGCGAGGCGATCACCGGCATGATCGCTGATCCACCTTTTCCGGCGACGCGGGACGGGCGCATGCTGATCCCGCTCGGCCGCCGGCTGCAATCGTCCGGCGGATTCGCCGGCATCGTCGTCGCGACACTTGAGCCGGCCCGGCTGCGCGAGTTCTATCGTTCGGTCGATGTCGGCCCAGGCGGCGCCATCTGGGTTTTGCATCCGGCCGGCCTGGTGCTGTTCCGCGAACCGTCGGACGCCAATCCGATCGGACAGACGGCGGGCGACAATCCGCTGCTGCGCGCGCAGCGTGACAGGCCGCAGGAAGGATTTTTCCGCGCGCCGCTGTTGCCGGGCGACACACCATATTTCAATGCCTACCGGACGCTCGCCGATCCATCCGTCATCGTGGCGGTGTCGCTGGCCAGTCGTGATGTTCTTGCCACATGGCGCAGCGAAGCCGCCATTCTGGGCTTCGTCATCGGCGGCATGAGCATCGCGTTGCTGATCGCCGGTTTCCTGATCGTGCGGGAGATCGGTGCGCGGGCGCTCGCCGACCGGCAGACCCGCCGCACCGCCGATATTCTCGACAAGACGATCGCCAGCATGGCCGACGCGGTGCTGGTCGCGGATGCGAGCGGCCGTGTGGTGATCGCCAATCCGGCCGCCGGGCGAATGTTCAGCCGACGAATTAATTCAACTGCGCTCGATCCCGATCAAGACAAGAAGCCTGCCGCCGAAACCTCCGCGATGGAGCGGGTCGTGGCCGGCGAAGACCTGGACAACTTCGAATTCGTTTTGCCGCGCGATGGCCAAGGCAAGGAATTAAACGTCGTTGCCAGCGGCCGTCCGATACGCGACGTCAACGGTACGCTCGCCGGCGGCGTGGTGGTCTATCGCGACGTCACCCAGGCGCAGGAAACCGAGCGTCAGCTGCGTCAGGCGCAGAAGATGGAGGCGATCGGTCAGCTCACCGGTGGCGTCGCGCACGACTTCAACAATATTCTCACCGTCATTCTCGGCACCATCGGCATTCTGGAGGAAGAAGTCGCGGCGCGGCCCAACCTGATGGCGATTGCCCACATGATCGATGAGGCGGCGGAGCGCGGCGCCGGGCTGACGCGGCAGCTTCTGGCTTTTGCGCGCAAGCAACCGCTGCAGCCGATCGCGACCGACATCAATGGGCTGGTCGACGGCGCCGGCAAGCTGTTACGACCGACGCTGGGCGAGCAGGTCCGGATCGAAACGGTGCTGGAGCCCGATGCGTGGCCGGCGCTGATCGATCCGTCGCAGCTTACCAATGCACTGATCAATCTGGCGATCAATGCGTGCGATTCCATGCCGGGCGCCGGCAAGCTGACCATCGAAACCGCCAACGTCGTGCTCGACGAGATCTACGCCAGCCAGAACGGCGATGTCCGGCCCGGTCCCTATGTGATGATCGCCGTCACCGACAAGGGTTCCGGCATTCCGTCCGAGATCCTCGACCGGGTCTTCGAGCCATTCTTCACCACCAAGGGGGTCGGCAAGGGCACTGGGCTCGGCCTGAGCATGGTCTATGGCTTCGTGAAGCAATCCAACGGCCACATTAAAATTTACAGCGAACTGGGGCAGGGCACCTCGGTCAAGCTATATCTGCCGCGTGCCGGTGAAGTCGCGGTGCCGGTATCGCCGCCCGCGCCGACCGCTGTCGGCGGCAGCGAGGCCATCCTGGTGGTCGAGGACGATCCACTGGTGCGCGGCTACGTCACGGCGCAGCTCAACAGTCTCGGCTATACGACTCGCTCGGTCGCCGAAGCCGCAGAGGCGCTGGCGTTGATCGATGCCGGCGTCATGTTCGATCTGCTGCTGACCGACGTGATCCTGACCGGTGGCATGAACGGCCGGGTGCTGGCCGATGAGATTGTCCGGCGGCGGCCGGCGATGAAGGTCCTGTTCACGTCCGGCTATACCGAGAACTCCATCGTTCATCACGGTCGTCTCGATCCCGGCGTGCTGCTGCTGGCGAAGCCATATCGAAAGATCGAACTGGCGCGCATGGTTCGTGTCGCACTGCAATAAGATGTGCCTCTCTGGCGTGTGTCGCAGCGAAGTACATGCCAAAGAATCATGAGGCATAGTCATTCCGCTGAATGACAGCCATGATGAGTTGATCTCGGTGCTGGCGGTTCGAGCTGCTGTCAAATTCACAAGAGATACGACGAATGATTCATTTACTTGTGACTATTCTTTAGGGAGTAGTATGATAGCGAAAATGGGTCGACTTTAACGTCGTGGCAGCGAGGCGATGCGACGAATTCTGGTCATCGATGACGATCAGGCTGTACGCGGTGCGATCACGATCGTCCTCCAGGCCGATGGCTTTGAGGTGGTGACCGCGGAGGACGGCTGGGCGGGATTGGAACTTGCCAGAGCCAGCGAGTTCGATCTGGTGATCGTCGATCTGTTCATGCCCCGCCTCGGTGGCCTCGATACCATCCGCCAGCTGCGCGAACGCAATCCCTTACTGCCGATCATCGCGATGTCCGGATCGACGCCGCGCCGCGCCACCGATCCGGCGGATCTGCTCGAGTCCGCGACCCAACTCGGCGATGTCATCAAGATGCCGAAGCCATTTCGGGCCAACGACCTGCTCAAGATCGTGCATGGCGCGATCGGTGCGGCCGTAAAGAGTTAGAGCATGATCCCGAAAAGCATGCCCTCGGACTTGATCCGTGGGTGGGAACCGGTTTTCGGACAAGATCATGCTCCAACAAAAATCTAAGCCGCCAGTTCGCGCATGATCGCGTAGAGCCGCGCTTGCCCCTCAAAACCGATGCCCGGCCGGTCGGACAGGCTGAGGCGGCCGTTCTCGATGCGCGCATCGTCGGCGAAACCGCCGAAATCGCCAAACACGCCGGGATAGGATTCCGCGCCGCCGAGGCCGAAGCCGGCCGCGATGGCGAGCGACATCTGATTGCCGCCGTGCGGAAACAGCGCGCTGCGGTTCCAGCCGTTGTCTTCCAGCATCGCGACCGTGCGGGCGTATTGCACGATGCCAGAGGCTTGCGGCGGATCGACCTGGATGATGTCGTGCCCGGCGCGCCAGCCGCCGAACCGCACCAGATTGACCACGTCCTGCGTCGAGTAGAGATTTTCGCCGGTTGCCAGCGGTGGCGCGTAATGCGTCGCAATCTCGGCCATCAGCGCGAAGTCGAGCGGACAGCATGGCTCCTCGAACCAGCGCAGGCCGAACGGCGCCAAGGCTTTCGCGTAGGCTAGCGCTTCGTCACGGCCGAACTTGCCGTTGGCGTCGACCGCCAGCCGGTCGCCGCCGCCGACTACTTCGAGCACGACCTCCAGCCGGCGCAGATCCTGATCGAGCGGCAGGCCGCCGACCTTCATCTTGACCATGGTATAGCCGGTATCGAGGTGCCGGCGCATTTCGTCTTTTAGGTCGTCGAGGGTCTGGCCCGGCCAGTACCAGCCGCCGCCGACATAGCAGAACACGCTTTGGCTGATGCGGCCGCCATTGTGTCGCTCGGCCAGCAGCCGGTGCAGCGGTTGCCGGGCGATCTTGGCGACCGCATCCCACAGCGCGACCTCGATGGTGCCGATCGCGACCGAGCGTTCGGCATCACCGCCGATCTTCTCGCGCTGCTGCATCACGGCGAGGACTTGGGCCGGATCGAAATTGTCGCCGCTGCTGTCGAGCAGGGACGATGGCGGCGCGGTCAGGATGCGCGGAATGAACCTCGCCCGCATCGCGGCCCCGCACGCATAGCGGCCGGTCGAGTTGAACGCATAGCCGACGACAGGTGCGCCGTCGCGCACGACATCGGTGATCAGCGCGACGACCGACGTCGTCATCTCGGAAAAGTCGAAGCTTGAATTGGCGAGTTTGGACTTCAGTGGGACCGCGGTCTCGCGGATATCGACAATCCGCATGGCGCGGCCCCTGCCTTTTCTACACCGTCAGATTTGGACGATCAGATCTTGGCGATCTTGGCGTCCGCGATCACCTTCTTCCACTTGGCGACCTCGGACTTGATGTAGGCCGTAAAGTCAGCCGACGAATTGCCGCCCGGCTCGAAACCGAGTTGCTGGATCTTCGCCTTGACGTCCGGCACCGCGACGGCGGCCGCGATCTCACGCTGCAGAAGTTCGACGATTTCCTTCGGCGTCGATGCCGGCACCAGCACGCCCTGCATGGTCTCGGCTTCCTGGTCCTTGAGACCGGACTCCTCCAGCGTCGGAATATTAGGCATTGCCGAGGAGCGAGTCTTGCTGGTCACGGCCAGCGCCCGCAGTCCGCCGGATTCGATCTGCGCCGTGGTCGGCGGCAACGCCGTGAAGGCGATCAGGGTGTGACCCGCGACCGTCGACTGGATCGCCGGGCCGGCGCCGGTGAACGGCACGCCCGACATGTCGAGACCAAGCGCCAGGCGGAACAACTCGCCGGACAATTGCGGCGTGGTGCCAATACCCGGATGGGCATAGCTGTTGTACTTGCCCGGAGTGGCCTTGATCAGGTCGATCAGCTCCTTGACGGTCCTGGCCGGCACGCTCGGATGCACGACCAGCACGTTCGGCGACGCGCCCGCCATCGTGACCGGGGTAAAGTCCTTCTCGGCGTCAAACGGGATCTTGCTGTACAGGCTCGGATTGACGACGAAGCTCGAGGACACGAACGCGATAGTGTAGCCGTCGCCCGCCGCCTTCGCGACCTCGGCCGTGCCGGTATTGCCGCCGGCGCCGGCGCGGTTCTCGACATAGAACTGCTGGCCGAGCTTTTCGCTCAGCTTCTGCGAGATCACACGCGCCATCACGTCGGTCGGACCGCCGGCAGCGAACGGCACGATCACCTTGACCGGATGGTCGGGATATTTTTGCGCCTGCGCGGGAGCGGCCTGCAGGGCAACCGCCCCGGTAAGTGCCACCAACAGCGTGGCGACGCGACGAGACATCACGGTCATGGCTCTCTCCATTGGGGTTTCCTCGTTTTATTTTTTGTCGTTGTTATTTTTGTCGTTGTTCGCGCCAACGTTCGAACGCTACGTTGACGCGGAAATTGGTCGTTGCCAACTCCGAACTTAGGACGCCAGACCGAGCAGCGCGCGCGCCTCCTTCGGTGTTGCGAGTTCGCCGCCGAGATCGCCGATTATCCGGGCGGCCTTCTCGCATAGTGCGGCGTTGCTCGGGGCCAGCACGCCCTTCTCGATATAGATGTTGTCTTCCAGGCCGACCCGGACGTGGCCGCCGAGACACCAGGCCTGCGTCAGCATCGGGTATTCCCAGCGGCCGATGCCGAACGCCGCCCACTCTGCGTCCTTCGGCAGCAGCGACTGCGCGTAAATCAAGGTCTGCGGCGTGGCGACGAAACCGTAGCGCACGCCCAATACGATCTGAAACAGCGGCGGCGACTTGAGCACGCCCTGATCGAGCAGCACGTTGGCCAGTTGGATATCGCCGCTGTCGAACACCTCAAGCTCCGGTTTGCTGCCGGCCTTGTAGATCTCGTTGGCCATGATGGTCACGTTATCGGGCGTGTTGATCACCGCCGCCGTGCCGGACCACATGGTGTTGAGGTCGAGCGTGGCGATATCGGGCTTGAGCGCGACGATATGCTCGACGCGGCGCAGCGGATGCACGATCGAGGTGCCGGGGCCGGCGATCTTCGGATCGTCCTTGCTGGGCACGAAACGACCGCCAAGGCCGGTGGTCAGATTGATGATCAGGTCGGAATTCTTGTCGCGGATGCGCTCGACGACCTCGCGATAGTGCTCCAACTCCTTGCTCGGCCGGCCGTCCGGATAGCGCACATGGATATGGGCGATGGCGGCGCCCGCCTTGGCGGATTCCAGCGACGCATTGGCGATCTGCTCCGGCGTGCAGGGCAGGCCCGGATGCTGTTGCAGCGTGGTCAGATTGCCGGTGACCGCGACCGTCAGAATCGTCTTGTTGCTCTTGCCCGCCATCTTATTTCCCGTTGGCCTTGCTTCGGTGGCGCGTGCCGCGCCGCTGATTGACTTTAAACAAACGACTGTTTACATTTTTTCTTCTCTCAGGTCGGCCGGGACGAGTCAAGCGTGCGCAAAACAACAGCCTTGAAAGTCGCCGGCGCGAAAGCGCGGTCGCGCGCAGGCGCGGTGAGGACGGCGAAATCCACCGTCAAAACCAGCGCCGTCGGCGCCTCCAGACCCGTTCCTATCGCCGAAGCATCGGTGCGCGAGCGCATCCTGGAATCCGCCGAGCGCCTGTTTGCCGAACATGGCATGTCGGGCGTCGGGCTGCGCGCCATCACGTCCGAGGCCAACGTCAATCTGGCGTCGGTCGCCTATCATTTCGGCTCGAAGGAAGGCCTGCTGGAAGCTTTGTTCGCGCTGCGCGCCGAGCCGATCGCCAAGGAGCGGCTGAATTTATTGGCGCGCTGTTTCGAGAGCACGAAAGCTCCGGCGCTGGAACAGATACTCGATGCGTTTCTGCGGCCGGCGCTGACGCTCGGCAAGCAGCCACGGCTCGGCGGCCCGGCTTTCGTCAAGCTGCGGGCGCGGCTTGCCACCGAGCCGGAAACGCTGGCGCGCAAAATCCTGTCCAAGGCGTTCGACCTGTCGAGCCGCAAATTCATCGATGCGATCGCGCAGGCATTGCCGCATCTGCCCCGCGCGGAAGTCGAGTGGCGCTTTCACTTCATGCTTGGGGCGATGTTCTACACCATGGGCAATAGCGGACGGATCCAGTCATTGACCGGTGGCCACTGCGATCCGGGCGATGTGAAGCGCGCCCTGCACCACATGATTCCGTTTCTGGCGGCGGGCTTTCGATCCGCTCCGGTGCCACCTGTTTCCAACTAAAAACACAGTAAGAGGAAAGCCGATGACTGCTCGTAAGATCAACCGTCAGGACATGACCGACGCCGCCGAGAAGTACAAAAACTGGGGCAAGTGGGGTCCGGACGACGAGATCGGCACGCTGAATTTCACCAGTCCCGACGACATCATCGCGGCGGCCCAGCTGGTCAAGAAGGGCAAGGTGATTTCCCTCGCGCTCAACTTCGATCACACCGGTCCGCAGGGCGCGAAAAGCAAATATCCGTCGATGGGCCGGACCAATCCGATCCACACCATGCTGCGCACCGGCACCGACGCTTATGCGGGTGTGCTCGACAAGCGCGGCATCCGGGCCGCCGACGACATGGTGGTGATGCCCCTGCAATGCGGCACGCAGTGGGACGGTCTCGGCCATGTGTTCTATGAAAACTACATGTGGAATGGCTATGACTGCCGTGAAGTGACGTCGGCCGGTGCGCAGAAGTGCGGCATCGAAAAGACCAAGAACAAGATGGTCGGCCGCGGCGTGCTGCTCGACGTCGCGCGCTACAAGGGCGTCGAGGCGCTGGAAGACGGCTATGGCATGACCTGTGCCGATCTCGACGAGACCGCCAAGAAGCAAGGCGTCACGCTAAAGCGCGGCGATTACATCATCGTGCGCACCGGCCAGATGGAACGGTGCCTGAAGATCGGCAGTTGGGACGGTTATCCGGGCGGCGACGCGCCGGGCTTCGCGTTTGAGACGCTGGAATGGATCAAGCGCACTGAACTCGCGGCGCTGGCCAGCGATACCTGGGGCTGCGAAGTGCGGCCGAACGAAAGCGAAGAGGGCATCAACCAGCCCTGGCACTGGATCACCATCCCGATCATGGGCATGACCATGGGCGAGATCTTCAATCTGAAGGAACTGGCCGACGATTGCGCGGCCGACAAGGTCTACGAGTTCATGCTGGTCGCGCCTGCGATCCCGATCACCGGCGCGGTCGGCTCGCCGGTCAATCCGCTGGCCATCAAGTAGAGCGCGGCACAAGAAGTTGTTCTCCGTCATGGCCGGGCTTGTCCCGGCCATCCACGTCTTCCTTCTTAAGACAGTAAGGCGTGGATGCCCGGCACAAGGCCGGGCATGACCGTGTTGAATTCATCATTTGAATTTGAGGTCAGACAATGCCCAAAATGACCGGCGCCGAATGCATGGCCGATCTGCTGGCCGGCTATGGCGTCACTCACGTCTTCATGGTGCCGGCCGTCCTGCGCCGTACCTTTGCCGAAATGGAGCGGCGCACCTCGATCAAGCGCATCCATACCCATGGCGAAAAATCCGCCGTCTACATGGCCGACGGTTACGCCCGCGCGTCCGGCAAGCCGGGCGTCTGCATGGCGCAGGTGATCGGCGCGCTCAATCTCGCGGCCGGGCTTCGCGACGCGTATCTGGCGCATTCGCCGATCATCGCGATGACGGGCGGTCGCGATCCGAAGACCAAGTTCCGCAAGGTCTATCAGGAAATCGACGACATGCCGGCGTTCGAACCGGTGACCAAATTGAACGCGACCGTCGATGACGTGTCGCGCTTTCCCGACATGGTGCGCCAGGCGTTCCGCGTCGCCACCTCCGGCACGCCCGGCCCGGTGCATCTGCAGTTCCGCGGCAATGAGGGCCAGATCGACCAGGAAGAGGCCGACATGGAGCCGCTGGTCGAAAAGCAGTTCGCACAGGTGCCGCCGTTCCGGCCTGAGCCCGACGCCGCACAGCTGCGCGCCGCGCTCGCGCTGTTGGAAGCGGCCGAGCGTCCGGTGATTGTCGCGGGCGGCGGCGTGCGTTCATCGGGCGCCGGACAGGCGCTGGTCGCGCTCGCCGAGGCGTTGCAGATTCCGGTCGCGACTTCGCTGAACGGTAAGGACTCGATCCCGGGCACTCATCCGTTGTCGGTAGGCGTCGTCGGCACTTACTCGCGCGAAAGCGCCAACCGCGTGGTCGCGGAGGCCGATCTCGTCTGCTTCATCGGCACCGAGACCGGCGGCATGACGACGCATTTCTGGGCGGTGCCGAAGATCGGCGTCAAGGCGATTCAGATCGATCTCAATCCGGAATCGCTCGGACGCAATTATCCGCTGCAAGCCTCGGTGCTCGGCGACGCACGCGCGACGCTGGTTCAGATGCGGCAATTGACCAATGCCGAAAGCGCCAAGGGCCGCGCCGGATGGATTGCCGAATGCCAGAAGCGCGTCAGCGACTGGTACGCCAAGTATCAGGACGTGCTGACCTCCGACGCAAAGCCGATTCGGCCGGAGCGCATCTGCGGCGATCTGACCAAATACATGCCGGACGACGCCATCGTGGTGGTCGATACCGGCCATGCCGGCATGTGGATGGGCGGCATGTACGATGTGACCAGTCCGAAGCAGAGCTATCTGCGCAGCGCCGGACATCTCGGCTGGGCGTTCTCGGCCGGCATGGGAGCGAAGTGCGCCTGTCCGGATCGCCCGGTGGTCGTGTTCACCGGAGACGCCGGATTTTGGTATCACATCGGCGAAATCGAGACCGCGGCGCGCTGGAACATCAACACCGTCACGGTGGTGAACAACAATTCCGGCGGCAATCAGTCGAAGCGCGGTTTCGATCGCGCCTATGGCGGCGAGCAGACCGAACAGGCGCGTGAGCTGTGGACCTATAGCAAGGTCAACTTCGCCCGCATCGCCGAGGACATGGGCGCCATCGGCATCCGGGTCGAGGATCCGAAGGATCTCGGCCCGGCTCTGCAACGTGCGCTCAAGGCCGACCGGCCCGTCGTCATCGATGTGGTGACGGACATCGACGTATTGGCGCCGCCGCCGGTCGGATAACGCCCGCAAGGCTATGATTTGTCGTCGATGATTGGCCGGTTCCGCATGGAACCGGCCGCTATTTTGTCGCATTTGCCCCTGCGCGATTGCAGGGGCTGCTGAATTTAAGCCTCGTCGCGATTCACGGTTTGTGAAAGGATGGCGACGCACGGAATCTTCATTGAACCATTGCAGCCCGCATGCGGTCGGCCCCACGTTCCGCGATTCGAGTCTTGCAGTTGATGATGGTGGCCTCGGTGGTTTTGCCGGCGGCCCTGTTTGCCGTCGCCTCATGGGTCAGCCATCGCGACACCCATGCTGTCGCCGACGAGCGCCTCGATCGTTCGCTCGATATTCTGCATGAACATGCCCTGAAAGTATTTCAGACCGTCGAGCGGGTGATCGCCGAGGTCGAGGAAGTGCTGCGCGGCATGTCGGACGACGAGATCCGCGCCAATGATCGGCGGCTGAACGCGCGCTTCAAGCAGATCACTGACGCGCTGCCGCAATTGCAGGGCATTGCGGTGATCGACCGCAGCGGCCGGGCGCTGGTGTCCAGCAACGCGGTGCCGACACCGCGCCATGACCTGTCGGACCGAAGCTACTTTACGGCCCATCTTGATGGCGATGCCGGCACCTATGTCAGCGAAGTGCTGTCGCCGCGGCTGCCCGGCCTTGGCACCTATTTCTTTACGCTGTCACGCCGCCGGCCGCCGATCGATAGCCAATTCAACGGCGTCGTTTCGGTCGCGGTGTTGCCCGGCTATTTCGAGGAGTTCTACGCCCGCATCGGCCGCAGCGCCGGCAGCTATTACGCCATGGTGCGTGACGATGGCGCCTTTCTGGCCCGCTATCCGGTCCCGACCTACCGGACCGAGAAGCTCGGCCCGCAGAGTGGGTTGCGTCGTTCCCTCGCCAAAAATCCCGATCGCTCGATATATTCGGGGCGGGCGCAGACCGACAGCGTCGAGCGCCGGTTTGGATACCGCAAGCTGGCCGGCTTCCCGATTTACGCCCTTGCCGGAACCGAGATATCGGCGATCCAGGCCGAATGGCTCGGCGTGGCGCGCAGCCATCTGGTGTTCGGACTGCCGGCGACACTGTTGCTGTTCGCCATCATCGGGCTGACGCTCAAGCGCACGCAGCGACTTTACGCCGAAGCCGACCGGCGCGAGGTCGCGGAGTCGGCGCTGCGTCAGTCGCAACGCCTGGAAGCGCTCGGCCAACTCACCGGCGGCGTCGCGCACGACTTCAACAATCTGCTGATGGTGGTCAGCGGCAGCGCACAGCGGCTGCGCCGCGATCTGACCGAAGACAAGCATACGCGGCTGCTGGACATGATCGCGTCCGCGACCCAGCGCGGCGAAAGCCTGACCCGTCAGCTTCTGACCTATGCGCGCCGCCAGATGCTGACGCCGGTGGTGGTCGATCTCACGCAGCAATTGCCCAAGATGGAAGACATGCTGGTGCGCTCGCTGCGCGGCGACATCGAGGTCCGGGTGGTAGTGCCCGAGGTGCCGTGCCGTGTTCTCATCGACATCGGCGAGCTTGAGATCGCGGTGCTTAATCTCGCTGTCAACGCGCGGGACGCGATGCCGAGCGGCGGGGTGCTGACGCTGCGGGTCAAGCCGGTGACGCTCAAGGGCGAGGCCGTGGCCGACGGCCTGTCGGGCGATTTCGCGGCGTTACGCGTCGCCGACAACGGCGAGGGCATTCCGCCGGACGTGCTGGCGCGGGTGTTCGAACCGTTCTTCACGACCAAAGAAATCGGCAAGGGTACCGGACTCGGTCTCAGCCAGGTCTACGGCTTTGCCAAACAGTCCGGCGGCACCGCGACGGTTACCAGTCAGGTCGGGCGCGGTACCACCATCACGCTGTATCTGCCGCAGACCGAGGAAGCGCTGCCGGAAGTTCTGCTGGCGCCGGAGCCACCGGTCGTCACGCGGAAGAGCGGCTCCGTACTGGTGGTCGAAGACAATGCCGAAGTGGCCGAGGTCTGCGCCGGCTATTTCGATCAGATCGGCTATCGGGTCGAAGTGGCGTCCACCGGTCATGCGGCGCTCGACCTGCTGCAGGCCGGCGCCGCGGTCGATCTGGTGTTCTCCGACATCCTGATGCCGGGCGGTATGAACGGAGTCGATCTCGCCTATGCGATCCGGCAGCAATATCCGCATCTGCCGGTGCTGTTGTCGACCGGCTATAGCAGCAGCGCCCAGCATGCCTTGCGCCAGGGTTTTGTCGTGTTGCAGAAGCCCTATGGCCTCGCCCAGTTGGAAAAAGCCTTGGCCGAACTGTTCGCGCGCGCCGAGCCCGGCGAGAGGCAGGAAGGCAAGGTACGCCGCGCGCAGATGCGTTCGGGCGCCGCAGCCGGTCATTGAATTGGATAGGCCGCGCTACCGCTTCAACGCCGAGCGCGGCCGGTATCACGCTTCGCCGATCTCACGCAAAATTTCCTGCGTGTGCTCGCCGACCTGCGGCGAGGCG
This sequence comes from Xanthobacteraceae bacterium, assembly GCA_028290465.1. Classification (GTDB taxonomy): domain Bacteria; phylum Pseudomonadota; class Alphaproteobacteria; order Rhizobiales; family Xanthobacteraceae; genus FEB-22. Next base: position 41,455 of record JAQGJU010000146.1, read on the forward strand.
CGTTCGGCCGCCATCGCCAAGCCATCGATCACGATCGGCGTGCGCACGCCCGGAATGCTGCCGCCCTTGGCGGCCGGGCTCGGCCGGTCGATCCGCATCTTGCGGGCCAGCACCTGCGGATCGGCGAACACGTCGGCGAGATCGTTGATCGGACCTGCCGGCACGCCGATCGCCTCCAGCTTGGCGAGCAAATCGTTGCGGGCATATTGGGCGATCGGCGGCACCATCGCCGGAATCAAACGCTCGCGGTTCACCACGCGGCCGGCATTGGTCTTGAAGGTGCCTTCCGCCCATTCCGGATGGCCGAGCAGGCCGACGAGCCGCGCGAACTGTCCGTCATTGCCGCACGCGATGATGATGTGGCCATCGGCAACCGCGAATACCTGATACGGCACCACGGTGGCATGCGCGTTGCCGAGCCGCGGCGGCACATGGCCGGCCACCAGATAGAACAGCGCCTGATTGGCCAGCACGCTGACCTGCGTGTCGAGCAGCGCCATGTCGACATGCGAGCCGTGCCCGCTCTTCTCGCGCGCCGCCAGCGCTGCCAGGATGCCGACCACCGAATAGACGCCGGTGAACACGTCCGCGAAAGCGACGCCGAGCCGCATCGGATCGCCATCCGCCTCACCCGTGAGGCTCATGATGCCGCCGAGGCCCTGCACCATCAGGTCGTAGCCGGCGCGGTGCTGGTATGGGCCGTCCTGGCCGAAGCCGGTGATCGAGCAATAGATCAGGCGGGGGTGCTCGGCGCTCAAGCTGGCATAATCGAGCCCGAATTTGGCGAGGCCGCCGACCTTGAAATTCTCGATCACGATGTCGGACCGCGCCGCCAGTTTGCGCACGATGCGGCGGCCTTCCTCACCCTCGAAATCGACCGCGATCGAGCGCTTGCCGCGATTGCAGGAATGGTAATACGCGGCGCTGAGGTTTTCGCCGGCCGGGCCCTCGACGAAGGGCGGTCCCCAGCCTCGGGTGTCGTCGCCCGCGCCCGGCCGCTCGACCTTGATCACGTCGGCGCCAAGGTCAGCCAGGATTTGCCCGGCCCAGGGGCCGGCCAGCACCCGGGCGAGTTCCAACACGCGAATTCCGCTTAAAGGCCCGGGCATGGCGCACTCCGCGATGGACAGATCCGCGCCACAGTCTCCAGGCGCGCGCCTGTCTGGCAAGGCACGGATATTTTGTCCAGCAAACCGCCCGTAGGGCATGCGTGCCACAACCTCCGGCTTTGACAATACGGCTGAACTGCCGTTCCATACCGGCAGATTTGCCGATAATTCAAAAAACCTAAAACAAGCCCATGGAGGAAATCATGCGAATCATCACCACGATTCTGGCCGGCGCACTGGTCGCGCTATCGAGCGCCGCGAGCGCCCAGGTCACCCTGAAGGCGTCGCACCAGTTTCCCGGCGGCAAGGGCGACGCCCGCGACGAGATGGTGCAGATCATCGCCCGAGAGGCCAAGGCGGCCAATGTCGGTCTGGAAGTCCAGGTCTATCCGGGGGCCTCGCTGTTCAAGCCGAACGACCAGTGGAATGCGATGGTCAGCGGCCAGCTCGACATCTCGTCGTTCCCGCTCGACTACGCCAGCGGCAAGATCGGCGCTTTCAGTGCGACATTGATGCCCGGCCTGGTACGCAACCATGATCGGGCGTCGCGACTCAACGACTCGCCTTTCATGAAGGAGATCAAGGCCAAGATCGAGAAGGCCGGCGTCGTGGTGTTGGCAGACGCCTGGCTGGCCGGCGCCATCGCGTCGAAGAAAGGTTGCATCCGCAAACCCGAGGACATCAAGGGCCAGAAGGTCCGCTCGGCGGGTCCGACCTTCGCGGCGATGTGGCAGGAGGCCGGCGCCTCGATCGTCTCGATCCCGAGCAACGAGGTGTACAACGCGTTGCAGACCGGCGTCGCCGAAGCCACCGATACCAGCTCGGGCAGCTTTGTCTCGTTCCGCATCTACGAACAGGTCAAGTGCATTACGGCGCCGGGCGATAACGCCCTGTGGTTCATGTATGAGCCGGTGCTGATGTCGAAGAAGAGCTTCGATAAGCTCAGCAAGCCGCAACAGGATGCGCTACGCGCCGCCGCCAAGAAGTCCGAAGACTATTTCAACAAGGCGACCAAGACGCTCGACGACGACATGGTCACGGCGTTCAAGAAAAACAATGTCGAGGTCGTGACCCTGACGCCCGCCGAATATGATGCGTGGGTCAAGGTCGCCCAGGACAGCTCGTACAAGCTGTTTGCCAGCGAAGTATCGGACGGCAAGAAGCTGATCGATGCCGCTCTGGCGGTGAAATAGCGTCAATTTGACCGGACGGCCGGTGGCGTCGAGCGGGCGTCGCCGGCCGATTCCGCAATGGTGCGGGTGGGGCATTCATGGACTACTACATTCGTGGCATCACACGTATCTCGATGGGGTTCGGCATCCTGGCCGCGCTGCTGATCGCGGCCAGCGTGGTGATCGTATGCCAGATGGTGTTCCTTCGGTTCGTGCTGAACCAGAACACGATTTGGCAGACCGACTTCGTCACCTTCAGCATCGTGGCGGCGACGTTTCTCGGCAGTCCGTATCTGTTGCTTAGCCGCGGCCACGTCAATGTCGACGTGTTGCCGCTCTATCTGGGCAACACGGCGCGCTATCGGCTGGCGATCGCGTCGGCGCTGATGTCGCTGGGCTTCTGTCTGGTGATGGCCATCCTGACGGCGCAGTTCTGGTCCGAGGCCTGGGATAATAATTGGCGCTCGGAATCGATGTGGCGCGCGCGTTTGTGGATTCCCTACATGGCGATGCCGATTGGCTTCGGGCTGCTGTGCCTGCAATATGTCGCCGAACTGATGAAGCTGATGTCGGGACGCGAGTTGCCGTTCGGGTTGAAGCCGAAGCAAGAGGATCTGGTATGAGCCCCGCCGTTCAAGGCGCCATCGTTCTGACCGTCACCTTGGTCGTTTTGCTGTCGGGAGCGCCGGTTGCGTTCGGACTCGGCGCCATCGCGATTTCGTTCTTGGTGATATTCCGCGGCTTCGATGCGCTGCATGTCGCGGCTGAGACGTTCTACTCCGGCCTGCACGACTTCACCCTGGTGTCGATCCCGATGTTCGTGATGATGGGCGCCGCCATCGGCTCATCGCCGGCCGGCAAGGATCTGTACGAGGCGCTCGACCGCTGGCTGTATCGCGTGCCCGGCGGCCTGGTGATTTCTAATATCGGCGCCTGCGCGCTGTTCGCGGCGCTGACCGGTTCGTCGCCGGCCTGCTGCGCGGCGATCGGCAAGATGGGTATCCCGGAAATGCGCCGTCGCGGCTATCCGGACGACATCGCGACCGGCTCGATCTGCGCCGGCGGCACACTCGGCATTCTGATTCCGCCGTCAATCACCTTCATCCTGTACGGCATCGCCACCGAGACCTCGATCGGTCGGCTGTTTCTGGCCGGCGTGCTGCCCGGCCTGATGCTGACCGGACTGTTCATCCTGTGGACGCTGTTCATCATCTGGAAACGCGGCTTCCGCACCCACGCGGCCGACTTTCGCTACAGCTGGAAAGAGAAATTCCAGTCGATCCCGAAAATCGCGCCATTCCTTTTGATCATCGCCGGCGTGATGTACACGCTGTATGGCGGCGTCGCGACGCCATCGGAAGCGGCCGGGGTCGGCGCGGCGCTGTGCGTCGTGCTGGCGGTCGTGATCTACCGGATGTGGTCGCCGGAAAAATGGTGGGCGATCCTGCGCGACACCACCCGCGAGTCGGTGATGATCCTGATGATCATCGCGGCCGCGGTGCTGTTCGGCTACATGCTGACATCGCTGTACCTGACCCAGACCCTGGCCCAGGGGATCGCCGATCTGCACGTCAACAAATGGGTGCTGATGGGGCTGATCAATGTGTTTCTGCTGATCAGCGGCTTCTTCATTCCGCCGGCCGCCATCATTCTGATGACGGCGCCGATCCTGTATCCGATCATCACGGCCGCCGGGTTCGACCCGGTCTGGTTCGGCGTGATCATCACCATCAATATGGAGATCGGCCTGATCCATCCGCCGGTCGGGCTGAACATCTACATCGTCAATTCGATCGCGCCAGACGTGCCGGTCACCACCGTGATGTGGGGAACGATTCCTTATGTCCTCTGCATGATGCTGGCGATCTTGCTCTTGTGTATTTTCCCGGAAATAGCCACATGGTTGCCGGACCATCTGATGGGGCCGGCGGTACATAAATGAACACGTCTTTTTTCGGCGAACTGCTCCAGACCATTTCCGAGCGCGGCCGTGACCTGCTCGACCTCGCGCGCCCCCGGCGCGGCGACGCGGCGGCCCGTTCGGAGGATCTGGCGCAACTGTGCGAGGATTTGCTGTCCGGCCGGGGCGAGGCGTCGGGCGTGGCGCTGGCGCGTGAAATTCTCAACCGCTACTCGGACCTGACAACCGGTCCGCGCATTGCCTTCTTCGAGGCCCTGGCCGGCAATTTCGGCCCGGATCATGACCGGCTGGCCGAGGCGGTAGCCGCCTGGCAGCAAAATCCGACCGACGAGACCGCAGCCGTCCTGCACGAGGCGGCCGAGCCGCGCCGGCAGAGCTTGTTCCGGCGGCTCAATCTGGCGCCGGGCGGCACCGCCGCGCTGGTCAAGATGCGCGAGCAATTGCTCGATGCGCTGGACCATCGCGAAGACCTGTCGGCCGTCGATGCCGATTTCGTGCATTTGTTCTCGTCGTGGTTCAACCGCGGCTTCCTGGTGCTGCGCAAGATCGACTGGTCGACCCCGGCGATCGTGCTGGAGAAAATCATCCGCTATGAGGCCGTCCACGCGATCCGCGACTGGGACGATCTGCGCACCCGGATCGATCCGCGCGACCGCGCCTGCTATGCATTCTTCCATCCGGCGCTGGTCGACGAGCCGCTGATCTTCGTCGAAGTCGCGCTGTGCAAGGACATTCCGGGCGCCATCGCGCCGATCCTGGCCGCCAAGCGCGAGCCGGTCGATCCGACCAAGGCCACGACGGCGGCGTTCTATTCGATCTCGAATTGTCAGCGCGGCCTTGCCGGCGTGTCGTTCGGCCATTTCCTGATCAAGCAGGTGGTCGAGGAGATCACCCGCGAATACGCCAAGCTGTCGACCTTCGTGACGCTGTCGCCGGTGCCGAACTTCGCCAAATGGCTGACCCACGAACGCCAGTCGGAATCTTCCACGGCGCTGAGTCCCGATGACACCGCCGCATTGGCCTTGCTCGACGACCCGGCCTGGGCGGCCGATCCGGCCAAGGCGACCGCCGTGCAGGAGCCGCTGCTGCGCGCCGCCGCCTATTATTTCCTGCGCGCCCGCAACGAGCACGGCGCCCCGGTCGACGCGGTCGCCCGCTTCCATCTCGGTAATGGCGCGCGGCTGGAACGGCTGGATTTTCTCGGCGACGCTTCGGACAAGGCGCTGCGCCAGTCGCATGGCCTGATGGTCAATTACCGCTACGAGCTCGACCACATCGAAGAGAACCACGAAGCCTATGCCGAAGACCGCACGGTCGTTGCGGCCAACGCGATCAAGAAATTGGTCCGCGCGCCGCAGCGCGAACCTGTCACCGTTGGCGGTTGAACGAGGCCGTCAATTTGTAATGCGTAGGCGGCCGGCAAAATCTGCCTGAAACAAGTCCGCCCGAAAAAATTGGAAACGCCCTGAGATGAATTTGTTCGAGCAGATCCGTCGGCGCATCGCGTCGCCGCAGCAGACCTTGATGGAGACGGCGACCGGCACGCGCATCACCTATGGCGATATGCTGAAGCGTACCGGGCGCCTCGCCAACATTTTGGTCATGCGGGGCGTCGAGCCCGGCGACCGGGTCGCGGTGCAGATCGAGAAGAGCCCGGAAAATCTACTGCTGTATCTCGCGGTGCTGCGGGCTGGCGCGGTGTTCCTGCCGCTTAACACCGCCTATACGACGACCGAACTCGATTATTTCATCGGCGACGCCGAACCGAAGCTGGTGGTCTGCGATCCGAAGAAGCGCGATGGGCTTGTGGAGATTGCCAATAAGCACAACGTCGCCGCGCTCGAGACGCTGGATGCCAATGGCAAAGGCTCGCTGATCGATGCGGCCGCCGAGGCGCCGGCCGACTTTGCCGACGTGCCGCGCGCGCCCGACGATCTTGCGGCGATTCTGTACACGTCCGGCACCACCGGGCGTTCCAAGGGCGCGATGCTGAGCCATCGCAATCTCGGCTCCAATGCCGAGGTGCTGGTCGACTACTGGCGCTTCACGTCCAAGGACGTGCTGCTGCACGTGCTGCCGATCTATCACACGCACGGCCTGTTCGTGGCCTGCAACGTGGTGATGCTGGCCGGCGCGTCGATGCTGTTCCTGCCGAAATTCGATGCCGACGAGGCGATGCGGCTGCTGCCGCGCGTCACGACCATGATGGGCGTGCCGACGTTCTATACGCGGCTGTTGCAGCATCCTGGACTGACCAAGCAGGCGACCGCCCATATGCGGCTGTTCACCTCGGGATCGGCGCCGCTGCTGGCCGAGACCCATCGCGAGTTCAGCGAAAAAACCGGCCATGCCATCCTCGAGCGCTACGGCATGACCGAAACCAACATGAACACCTCGAACCCGTATGACGGCGATCGTGTTCCTGGCACCGTCGGCTTTCCGTTGCCGGGCGTCGAGGCGCGCATTGCCGATCCGGACAGCGGCAAGGCGCTGCCGCAGGGCGAGATCGGCATCATCGAGGTCAAGGGCCCGAACGTGTTCGCCGGCTATTGGCGTATGCCGGACAAGACCAAGGCGGAATTCCGACCCGACGGGTTCTTCATCACCGGCGATGTCGCGATGATCGACGCGCGCGGCTATGTGCAGATCGTCGGCCGCGCCAAGGATCTGATCATCACCGGCGGCTTTAACGTTTATCCGAAGGAAGTCGAGACCGAGATCGATGCGCTGCCCGGCGTGATCGAATCCGCCGTGATCGGCTGCCCGCATAAGGACTTCGGCGAAGGCGTCACGGCGGTCGTGGTGTGCCAGAAGGAGTCGACCTTGAACGAAAAGGCGGTGCTGGACGCGCTCAACGCGCGGCTCGCCAAGTTCAAGCTGCCGAAGCGCGTGATCTTCGTCGACGATCTGCCGCGCAACAATATGGGCAAGGTGCAGAAGAACGTGCTGCGCGAGCAGCATAAGGCGCTGTACGGTTAAGTACTTTCTTGTCCCTCTCCCCGTTCTTACGGGGAGAGGGTGACTTCCGAGCGCAGCGAGGAAGTCGGGTGAGGGGCAACGGTGATGCGTGGTCCACGGTCATCTGTCGGTACGGAAAGACGTTTGCGCCGTCAATCGACCAAAACTGAAACTGTGCTTTGGTTTGCATTGCGGGATCGGCGCCTCAATGGTTTTAAATTTGTCCGCCAGGAAGCCATCGGCATCCACATCGCCGATTTTGTTTGCCGCGATCGGATGCTGATTGTTGAGGTCGATGGCGGCCAGCATGCCGATAATCCGCGCGATGTAGTGCGCGACGCTTGGCTAGCAGCCGAAGGCTATCGCATTCTGCGCTTTTGGAATTCCGATGTGCTGTCCAATAAGGACGGCGTGTTGCTGACTATCCTTGAAGCTCTTGGTGCGAGTGATCGCTAGAGTTTGCCCCTCACCCGGCTCGCTTCGCTCGCCACCTCTCCCCGCAAGAGCGGGGAGAGGGACAAGAAAGCGCGTTTTTTCCCAACATCTAACTCTTCCCATACACCGGCACGATGGCGCCGCGTGTGACCTTATTGGCGGGCGATGCGAGAAACAGAATAGTCGCCGCGACTTCTTCGACTTTCGGCCAGGCGGCGAAATCCGCCTTCGGCATCGCCTTGCGGTTGGCCGGCGTATCCATGATCGAAGGCGCGACGGCGTTGACCAGAATGCCGTCCTTGGCGACCTCTTCGGCCAGCGCCGCCGTCAGCGATGCGACGGCCGCCTTGCTGGCCGTATAGGCCGCCATGCCGGCGCCGCTGCGCCATTCCAGCGCCGGACGCGCCGCCACATTGACGATGCGTCCTCCGCCGGTCATCGCCTTCACGGCTTCGCGGCAGCACAGGAAGGCCGTGACGAAATTCGTGTCCATCTGCCGCATCAAATCGGCCTTGGACGTTTCCGCAACCTTGGCCATCGCGAAGCCGCCGGCCAGATGGACAGAGGCCCAGACCGTGCCGACCGACGCGAACAGCGCCGCGACGTCGGCCTCTTCCGAAAGGCTTTTCACCTCGACCAGCTTGACCCGTTCATGCGCGCGATGCGGAAAGCGTTCGGCTTCGGCGGCATCCCGATAGGACACGTGACAGATAGCGCCGGCTTCCAACAGCGCGCCGACCAGCGCGATGCCGAGCGCACCGGTGCCGCCGGTCACCACGACATGACGATCGCGGAAGTCCATGGGGTGCTCCTTCGTCCGGCTGCCGAGCTTATCTCGCCGTCTGAAGTAGGCCTATTCCCGGCCGCGTAGGCTTCGCGTCGGCAGCACCAGATGTTGCAGCCAGTTTGCGAGTTCGGCAAGGCGGATGCGGCGGTCGAGGATATTGCCGTCGATGCCATAGCGGAACGCCAAGACCTTGTTGGCCGGATTGACCTGCAGCATGTCGAGATCGACCGCATAGGCCGTCGCGTCGGCAAGATCGCGGAAAAAGCCTTCCTCGATGAAATGCTTGGCACCGCGCCGCACGATCGCGGCGATCTCGGCCAGCGAATATTCGGGATGGTATTGCACGGCCCAGGCGACGGTATCGCCACGGCGGATTTCGACGGCCTGCACTTTCGACAATGCGTTCGACGCCAGCAATGTCGCGCACGGCGCCAGCGTATCGATCTCGTCGAGATGCACCGCCGGCGCGTCGAACACGTCGTCCTTGCCGGTGAACATCTCATGGGCGCGACCGGCCAGCGTCAGCCGTACGTTGCGGGCGATCGCAACCTCGCGGCCTTTCGGGTTCGGCCGCACGCTGCCGCCGGCCGCCTGATTGAGCAATTGCAGGCCCCAGCAACTGCCGAAGATCGGTGTGCCGGCGTTCAGCAGCGCATCGGCGAGTTCGAGCTGACGCGTCACCGCCGGGCCGCCGTCATAGACATGCAACGAAGAGCCGGTAATCGCGATGCCGTCATAGCCTTCCAGCGCCGCGCCATCCGGCAGCGCGCCGTCCGGGTCGGCCGGATAGCAGATGTCGACATCGGCGCCGGGCAACAGTTCGTGCAGCAGCCGCGCCGTGCGGTCGCTGGTCACGGTGCCGCCATGGGCGACCTGTTTGGCGCGGCCTTCGGCGGTATTGCCTTCGACGACAAGCAGACGGGGGGAGGACATCAGGGGCGGGGAACCGACATTGAAGATGTGACCGCCCATAAGGCCTCCGCGATGTGGCCATCGCAAGGCTGAATCGGCCTTTTCCGCATAATTTGCGAAATTCAGCGGCTTCGCGCCATGTTATCGCTGAACAGGCAAGCGAATCGACATGGCCCAAGACAACATGGCCGACTACGACATCGCGATCATCGGCGGCGGCATCAACGGCACCGGCATCGCCCGCGATGCGGCCGGGCGCGGCCTGCGCGTGGTGCTGTTTGAGCAGAACGATCTCGCCTCCGGCACGTCTTCGGCGTCGACCAAGCTGATCCATGGCGGGCTGCGCTATCTGGAGCATGGCGCGCTGCGGCTGGTGCGCGAAGCGCTGACCGAGCGCGAGGTGATGCTCCGGATGGCGCCGCATCTGATCCGGCCGATGCGCTTCGTGCTGCCGGCGCCGCCGGAACTGCGCTCGCCGCTACTGCTGCGGCTCGGCCTGTTTGTGTACGACCATCTCGGCGGCCGGCGCATTCTGCCCGGCACCCGGACCCTCGATCTGCGCGATGGCGAACTGGCGGCGCCGCTGCGGCAGCGCGTCCGCTTCGGCTTCGAATATTCCGACTGCTGGGTCGACGATGCCCGGCTGGTGGTGCTCAACGCGGTTGATGCGGCGGCGCGGGGCGCGGTGATCCGCACCCGAACCCGGGTGGTGCGGGCCGAGCGCGAAGAGCTGTGGCGCGTGGTGGTCGAATCGCGCGGCCGGCGCGATGTGGTCAGCGCCCGGGTGCTGATCAATGCGGCGGGGCCCTGGGCCGGGCAGGTCGCCGAGAACGTGCTGCACGACACCGCAAGGCTGCCGTTACGGCTCGACAAGGGCAGCCATATCGTGGTGCCGCGCCTGTTCGACCATGACCGGGCGTACATCCTGCAGACCGCCGACCGCCGCGTCGTCTTCGCGATTCCGTACGAGAACGATTTCACCCTGGTCGGCACCACCGATGCCGGCTTTACCGGGGAACTCGGCGCAGTGACCTGTTCGGCCGAGGAGACCGAATATCTGTGCGGCGTGGTGAACGATTACTTTCGCAAGCAACTCAAGCCGGACGACGTGGTGTGGTCGTTCGCCGGCGTGCGCTCGCTGTACGACGATGGCGCCAGCGAAGCCAAGGATGCCACGCGCGATTACGTGCTGGATCTGGATGATCCGCTCCAAGGGGCGCCGCTGCTGACCGTCTATGGCGGCAAGATCACGACCTATCGCCGGCTGGCCGAGGCGGCTCTGGAAGAGATCGAGCACCTTTTCAAACGACGGAGGAACTGGACCGCGAAGTCGCGGCTGCCGGGCGGCGATTTTGACCACGACGGCGTGGATGCCCTGGTTTCGCAGGCGCGCCGGCGCTGGCCGTTTTTGACGGAAGCGCATGCGCTGCGGCTGGTGCGAGCCTACGGCACGCGGGTCGAGCAGGTGCTCGGCAATGCGCCGAACCTCGCGGCGCTGGGGCCGCGCTTCGGCGGCGATCTCACCGGCGCCGAGGTGCTGTATCTGATGACCAATGAATGGGCGCAGACCGAGGACGACGTGTTGTGGCGCCGCTCCAAACTGGGGCTGCGGCACACCCCGGCCGAGCGCGAGGCGCTGGCCCGATTCATGGTGGAATCGATCGGCCGGGCCGCATGAATCCCGTTAACGCTGATTGAGACCGCGATCGGTTCTGCAGCCTCGTCGCGATCATTCAAATTTTAGCAATCGAATTTAAGCCAAACTCATACGGCTTTGTTCTTATGGCCGGCGTGGACACCGTGCGCTGGCGCGCACCTCTCCGCGACGGGATCGACCATGATTCAGCCGCCGAAACATCTTGAGTCCATGCTGGTGCCGCTCAAGGTGCTCATCGTCGACGATGAGCCCTATATGCGTAAGGTGATCCGTACCTTGCTGCTGTCGCTCGGAATCAAGAACGTGACCGAGGCGGCCGACGGCGTGCAGGGCCTCGAAGAGATCCGTACTGCCGCGCCGGACATCGTGCTGCTGGACTGGGAAATGCCCGGCATGAACGGCAACACGTTCGTGCGTCATGTGCGTTCGCCGAAGACCTTCCCGCGGCCGGGCGTGCCGATCATCATGCTGACCGGCAAGTCGGAACGAAAGCGCGTCGTCGAAGCGGTTCTGATCGGTGTCAACGAATATCTGCTCAAGCCGGTGTCGTCGCAGGCGCTGCTCACCCGCATCATCGCGGTGGTGGCCAAGCCGCGTCCCATCGTGCAGATCGGCGACTATTATGGTCCCGAGCCGCGCAAGATGAATACCTACAAGCCCGAGTCCGACGTCGGCCACACCTTGACGATGGTCTGATAGCCGCGCCGCGGCGCCATTGCCGCCCTCTCACCAACCCGCGTATCCTGCCTCGCACAAGAAAACGCTGAGGGGGAAACGTGAACTACCTTCTCGCCATCGATCAGGGCACCACGTCAACGCGCGCGATGCTGTTCGACGCGGCGCTGGTGCCGCGCGCCGTCGCGCAGCGCGAACTGACCCAGCACTTTCCGGCGCCCGGCCTCGTCGAGCACGACCCGGAAGAGATCTGGTCCAGCGTGGTCGCGACCGTGCGCGACGCGATGGCCAAGGCAAATGTCGGCGCATCCGACATCGCGGCCATCGGTATCACCAACCAGCGCGAGACCGCGATCGTGTGGGACCGCGCCACCGGCAAGCCGATTCACAACGCCATCGTCTGGCAGGACCGCCGCACCGCGCCGCAATGCGACGCGCTGCGCGCCGCCGGCCATGAAGCGATGATCGCGAGCCGCACCGGCCTGCTGATCGATCCATATTTTTCCGCGACCAAGATCGCCTGGCTGCTCGATCATGTCGACGGTGCCCGCGCCAGGGCGGAGGCCGGCGCGCTGGCCTTCGGCACGGTCGACAGTTTTCTGCTGTGGCGGCTGACCGGCGGCGCCGTGCATGCGACCGACGCCACCAACGCGGCCCGCACCCAGTTGTTCGATATCCATCGCGGCGTGTTCGACGACGAACTGTGCCGGCTGTTCGGCGTGCCGGCCGCGCTGTTGCCGAAGGTGCGCGACTGCTCGGGCGAATTCGGCACCACGCTGCCCGAGTTGTTCGGAGGGCCGATCGCGATCCGCGGCGTCGCCGGCGACCAGCAGGCAGCGACCGTGGGGCAGGGCTGTTTCGAGCCCGGCATGATGAAGGCGACCTACGGCACCGGCTGCTTTGCGCTGATCAATACCGGCGAGAAACCTATCCTGTCGCGGCACCGGTTGCTGACCACCATCGCCTATCAGTTCGGCGGCAAGCGCACCTATGCGCTGGAGGGCGCGATCTTCATTGCCGGCGCGGCCGTGCAATGGCTGCGCGACGGGCTGAAGATCATCACCCAGGCATCCGACGTCGGCCCGCTCGCCGAACAGGCCGATCCGGCCGAGCAGGTCTATCTGGTGCCGGCCTTTGTCGGGCTCGGTGCGCCGTATTGGGACGCCCGCGCGCGTGGGTCGATCCACGGATTGACCCGAAACTCCGGCGCCGCTGAACTCGCGCGTGCGGCGCTCGAATCGGTCGGCTATCAGACCCGCGACCTGATCGAGGCGATGCGGGCCGACTGGCCGGAGGCGCCGCATACGGTGCTTCGGGTCGATGGCGGCATGACGGCGAGCGATCCCTGCATGCAGTTCCTGGCGGACATCCTCGATGCGCCGGTCGACCGCCCGACCGTGATGGAAACGACGGCGCTCGGCGCGGCGTATCTCGCCGGGCTGTCGGCCGGCCTGTGCCCGGATCTGGCCGGCTTTCAGGCCACTTGGCGCCGCGACCGGCGCTTTACGCCGGGCATGGACGAGCCCGCGAGGGCACGTAAATGGGCCGGCTGGCAGGATGCGGTCGGGCGGACGCGCTCGGGGTTCTGACCGAAGCCTTTCGGCCATCGCTCAAATTAAAAGTAATTGCCGAGCGCTGGTTTCACCGGCCGGCAAGTGCCCTGTGGTCATATGCCGTAACCCGGCGCCCCGTGCGTCGCCTCGGAACGCGTGATATGCAATCGGGTATGTCGAAAAAAGATATCGAACGTCTGATTCAGTCGATCAGCGTGCTGCTGGTCGATGACAACCATTACATGCGCAAGGTCGTGCGCAATCTGTTGGTCAATGTCGGCGTCAAGAACGTCTACGAGGCGGCCGACGGCATTTCGGGCCTGGAGGCGATCCGCACCATCGCGCCGGACATTCTGGTGCTGGACTGGGAAATGCCGCTGCTTAACGGCGCCGAGCTGACCCGCATCGTGCGCTCCCCCGGCGTATTCCCGATGCCGGACATTCCGATCATCATGCTGTCCAGCCACGGCGAGCGCTGGCGCGCGGTCGAGGCGGCGCGTCTTGGCGTCAACGAATTCCTGATCAAGCCGGTCTCGGCCAAGGCGCTGTTCGACCGCATGGTGGCGATCCTGGCCAGCCCTCGCCCGATCGTGAAGCTCGGTGACTATTATGGTCCCGAGCCGCGCCGGACTTTCGCTGAGCCGGAGCGTCCGATCGTGCCGGCCAAGGTTCCGGCCGGTGCCGCGCTGAACTGATTTCGGCGGTCTCGGCTCCATCCACAGCATCCCGGTTGAGCGGCCATACGATGGCGGCTAGTTTGCCCGCGCGGTATATCGAGCCGCGCGCGGGGATCCGGGATGGACATGACAAGCGGCCGACGTGGCGATGCCGGGCGGCGCCAATTCGCGCCGTGGGCCGATCCCGCCGCGCAGCCGCTAGTGCGGTTCGAGCGCGTGGCCAAGCGCTTTTCCGGCCATGTCGCGCTGGACGATCTATCGCTCGACATCTTCGAGGGTGAGTTTTTCGCGCTGCTCGGCCCGTCCGGCTGCGGCAAGACCACGCTGTTGCGCCTGCTGGCCGGATTCGAAACCGCCGATAGCGGACGCGTATTGCTGGACGGGCAGGACATCTCGCCGGTGCCGCCGTATCGGCGGCCGGTCAACATGATGTTCCAGAGCTACGCGCTGTTTCCGCACCTGACGGTCGCCGGCAATATCGCGTTCGGGCTGAAGCAGGACGGGTTGTCGAAGTCCGAGATATCCGTCCGCGTGGCCGAGATGCTGGCGCTGGTCCGGCTCGAAGCCTTGGCGGCCCGCAAGCCGCACCAACTGTCCGGCGGCCAGCGCCAGCGGGTCGCGCTGGCGCGCTCGCTCGCCAAGCATCCGCGCGTGCTGCTGCTCGACGAACCGCTCGCCGCGCTCGATCAGAAGCTGCGTCAGGACACCCGCTTCGAACTCAAGGAATTGCAGGCCCGGCTCGGCCTGACCTTCGTGATCGTCACGCATGATCAGGAAGAGGCGATGACAGTCGCCGACCGCATCGGCGTGATGGACCAGGGCAGGCTGGTCCAGGTGGCGCCACCGGCCGAGATCTACGAACAGCCCTTGAACCGCTGGGTCGCCGGCTTCATCGGCGACGTCAATCTGTTCGAGGGCAAGGTGGCGTTGCAGGACGTGGATGGCGTGGCCGTCGACAGCGCGGCCGGCCGCTTACGCGCATTTTCGACTGACAAAGTGACCATGGGCGATACCGTATGGATCGCGGTGCGGCCCGAGCGCATTCGCCTCGTGCCGGCGCGGCCCGGCGATGCCGCGCCAACCGGCAACGCCATCGCGGGCCGCGTCGCCGACATCGGCTATCTCGGCGGTGTATCGGTCTATCAGGTCGCATTGCCGGACGGCACCAAGGTGAAGGCGACGCTCGCCAGCACCACGCGCCTGACCGAACGGCCGATCGGCCTCGACGACGAGGTGTGGCTGAACTGGCCGGCGGATGCCGGACGGGTGCTGGTCCGATGAGCGCATCGTCCACCGACAGCTCCGTTACGCCCGCGCGTTCGCTCGGCCAGCGCCTCGTGATCCTGGTGCCGTATCTGTGGCTGGCGGCGTTCTTTCTGCTGCCGTTCGGCATCGTGCTGAAAATCAGCCTGTCGGAGACCGCGCTGGCGCAGCCGCCCTATGTTCCGCTGCTCGACCTTTCGGCCGGCTGGGACGGGATCAAGGCGTTTCTCGGCGGGCTTTCGCTGGACCGGTACGGGCTGATCTTCTCCGACTCGCTGTATCTGTCGTCTTATCTGCGCAGCCTGGAAGTCGCGACGCTGTCGACCCTGATGCTGCTGGCGATCGGCTACCCGATCGCCTATGCGGTCACCCGCATGCCCGCGCGGACGCAGGGTGTGCTGGTATTGCTCATCGTGTTGCCGTTCTGGACCTCGTTCCTGATCCGCGTCTATGCCTGGATCAACATTCTGCAGCACGACGGATTGTTGAACCAGGCGCTGCTGGCGCTCGGCCTCGTCAGCGAGCCGATCGCCTTCCTGGCGACCGACAAGGCGCTCTATATCGGCCTCGTCTATTCGTATCTGCCGTTCATGGTGCTGCCGATCTACGCCACGCTGGTCAAACTCGACGACACGCTGCTGGAAGCCGCCGCCGATCTCGGCTGCCGCCGTTGGCAGGCATTCTGGTGGGTGACGCTGCCGCTGTCGCTACCCGGCGTCGCGGCCGGCGTGCTGCTGTGCTTCATCCCGATCGTCGGCGAATTCGTCGCGCCCGACCTGCTCGGCGGTTCGGTGGACCCGATGGTCGGCCAGACGCTATGGACCGAATTCTTCGCCAACAAGGACTGGCCGGTCGCGTCCGCGATCGCGGTCACGCTGCTGTTGCTGCTGGGCGGGCCGATCCTCATTTACCAGCACCTTCAGGCGCGCAATTTGCGCGTAGGACCGTAAGCGATGCACAAGCGCGCCTCGCTGTTCTGTCTCGCGTCGCTCGGCTTCGGGCTCGCTTTCCTGTATCTGCCGATGGTCATCCTGGTGATCTATTCGTTCAACGCCTCGCGTCTGGTCACGGTGTGGGGCGGCTGGTCGACGCGCTGGTATGCCGAACTGCTGCGCGACGAAGCGATGCTGGATGCGGCCTGGACCAGTCTCCGCGTCGCATTGCTGTCGGCCGGCGCCGCGACGGTACTCGGCACGCTCGCCGCGCTGGCCTTGACCCGGATCGGCCGGTTTCGTGGCCGGCTGCCGTTTTCGGCGATGGTCTATGCGCCGCTGGTAATGCCCGAAGTGATCACCGGCCTGTCGCTGCTGCTGCTGTTCGTCGCCGCCGACATCGATCGCGGCTTCTGGACCCTGTCGGTCGCCCATACCACCTTGACCATGTGTTTCGTCACCATCATCGTGCAGGCCAGCCTGATCGGGTTTGACGGCTCGCTGGAAGAGGCTGCGATGGATCTCGGCTGCCCGCCGCTGCGCACGTTTCTGACGGTGACGCTGCCGCTGATCGCGCCGGCGCTGGCCTCCGGCTTCATGCTGGCCTTCGCGTTGTCGCTGGACGATCTGGTGATTGCGTCGTTCACCTCCGGCCCCGGCGCCACGACCCTGCCGATCCAGATCTATTCGCAGGTCCGGCTCGGTGTGAAGCCCGAGATCAATGCCATCTGTACGATTATGATCGCGGTGGTTGCGGCGGCCGTGATCGCAGCTTCGCTGATCGCCAAATGGCGGGATCTGCGCAGCGCCGGAACAGGCCTGCCGGCGGCTTAACAGGCTAACGACTTGTCGCCAGCGCCACTTAGCGGTATTTGCATCCTCATGCTAGACCATCTGAAAGCCAACAATCGCGCCTGGGCCGAGCGGAAGATCGCCGCCGATGCCGGTTTTTTTCACCGTCTCGAAAGCCAGCAGGCGCCTGAATATCTGTGGATCGGCTGCTCCGACAGCCGGGTGCCGGCCAACGAGATCGTCGATCTCGATCCGGGCGAACTGTTCGTGCACCGCAATGTCGCCAATTTGGCGCCGCCGCAGGACGCCAATTATCTCTCGGTGCTGCAGTTCGCGGTCGACGTCATCAAGGTGAAGCACATCATGGTGGTCGGGCATTACGGCTGCGGCGGCGTCAGCGCGGCGGTGGACGGCAAGCGCCGGGGACTGGTGGATCACTGGCTGCATCCGATCCGCGAGATCGCCCACGAGCATCACCACGAACTGGAAGCCATTCCGGATGTGCGGGTCCGCCTCGACCGGCTGTGCGAACTCAATGTGATGCGGCAGGTCCGCAACGTCAGCCATGACGTGTTCGTGCAGGATGCCTGGGCACGGGGCCAGGAAATTCATGTTCACGGCTGGGTCTATTCGATCGCCAACGGTCTAGTGACCGACCTGAACGTCACGGTCAGCGGACCTGACGAGGCGTCGTATTCGTTGCCGCGTTAAATCGTTGGCGCGTTAGCCTGTCGGCCCCGAAGCGTTCGGTCTTGACCAGGTTCGGCGCGTGGCCGAGCTCCAGCAGGGTGCGCGATACCGTTTCGACCAGCGGCGTCGGCCCGCAGATAAAAATACGCGGCGGCGTATCGGCCGCCAGCCGAATGCCCGCCAGCATGTCGCGATCGATCCGGCGCGCGTAGCCGTGCCATTCCGGCGGTTGCCGGGGCGTCAGCGTGTGCGTGACCGTGAGGCCATCGTTGCGTGCCACAAGCCCGTTTAACTCCTCGCGATAGATCACATCATCGAAGCTGCGCGACGAATACAACAGATGCGTTACAAGCGTACCGGCTGTGAGGGCGCGATGCCGCAGCATCGCCATCAACGGCACGATGCCGGAGCCGCCGGCGATCAGGAATAGCGGGCCGCCGAGAGCGTTTTCAATTGCTGAACGCGCTCTCGAGTGGGATCGGCCTTCTCAAAACGATCCGCACAGGCACCGATCTGGCGCGCTCCTCGCATTAATTAATGGTGTTGGGTTCGGTACGCGCTTGTACGCATATCTGTTGCCGTGCATTGAGCGTCAATCTACGTCGATCCATCCAGGGTTCTTAAGTTTAGCGTGCCCGACCGGTGCCGAGCGCTGCTTAGCAGGCTGGGCCGGCAACAAACGCGGCTTTCGACGTGGTGCTCGCCATCGCGCAGTCAATAACGAAAGGACGGACTACGGATGGGTGCGCCGCTACTCAAATCTCTTACGAGTCATTCGTTCCGCATTCTTCTCGTGGAGAACAATGCGGAGAATGCCGACCTCGCGCGCCAGCGGCTCTCCGAGGTTGCGGATTATTCCATCGAAGTGCTTCAAGTCACGCGTTTGAGCGACGCCATCACCACGCTGGATAAGATGACCGTCGATGCCGCCATCGTGGGACTCGACCTGCCGGATTCGAGTGGGATCGACACGCTGCGACGCTTACGCGATCTCCGGCCGGACATTGCCGTCGTGGTAATTGCCGGCGATGCGACCGAAGATCTATGCAACATGGCGTTGCGTGAGGGCGCGCTGGACTTCTTGAACAAGAGCGAATTGGGCTCGCGCCTCGTCACCCGCACCATCGTTCACGCCTTGGAGCGCCTCAAGGCACAAAAACGCCAGAGCCAGATCGAAGCCCTGCTTTCGGTCAATCCCGAAGCGGTCGTCGTGATTGATCAGGACGGCATGGTCAAACTCGCCAATGACGCGGCCCTCAAGCTGTTCGGCAAGGATCATGCGGAGCTGTTGGACAAGGACTTCGGTTTGCCTGTGATGGTTGGGAAGGTGTCGGAGGTGCAGTTCTTGTGCTGTGGCGTGTCGCACACCGCCGTGATGCGCGTTGTCGATTGCGAGTGGGAAGGGAAACCCGCATTTCTCGCTTCGATCCGCGACACCACCGAGGAAAGGCAACTCGCCGAGCAACTGCGCAAGGCGCAAAAGATGGAGGCAATCGGTTTGCTCGCCGGCGGCATTGCGCATGATTTCAACAATCTTCTGCTGGTCATGGTGATTTACGCGGAGATTGTTTTTAACGGCCTCGACCCGGGCGACCGACGCCGCGCCGATGTGCAGGAGATCCTCGATGCCGTCGAGCGCGCCCAGGCTTTGACCGAGCAGCTTCTGGCGTTTGCCCGGCATCAGCCGATCGAGCCCCGCATCGTCGACTTGAACGAGGTCGTCAACGGGGTTCACAATCTGCTGCGGCGAACCCTGCCGGCAAACATCGACATCCAGGCGGTGAACCAGCAAGGCCTCTGGCCGGTGACCGTCGATCCACGCCGCGCCGAACAGGTCCTGATGAATCTCGCCGTCAATGCCCGGGACGCCATGCCGTCCGGCGGCAAGTTCACGGTTGTCGTCGAGAACACCGCCCTGGCCGAACCGACCGCGCAATTGCCGGTCGGGGACTATGTCTCGATTCGCGTGAGCGACGATGGAGCGGGCATTCTGCCAGAGGACATCAGCCGGATCTTCGATCCGTTCTATACGACGAAGGATGTCGGCAAGGGCACCGGCCTCGGTCTTGCGACGTGCTATGGCATCATCCGCCAGTCGAACGGCGACATTACAGTGCAAAGCGAGGCCGGGATCGGCACCACGTTTACGATCATGCTGCCGCGCACACGAGAGACGGTGGCCGTGGTGATGAAATCAACGGTTCTTACTGGCCCGCGCGTCAGAGGGACCGAGACCATTGTCGTGGTCGAGGACGAGCCCGCGGTGCTGCGCTCGACATCGCGGATTTTGCGCGACGCCGGATACACGGTCGTCGAAGCCGTCAACGGCGTTGACGCACGCGAGGTCATTGCTCGGCAGACGAAAGTCGATCTGGTCCTCACCGACGTCATCATGCCGAAAATGGGCGGCACGCAGCTTGCTGAACACCTTGTGGTGGATTTCCCGCAGCTGAAAATTCTGTTCATGACCGGCTACGCCAATGACCCGTCCCTCACCGCGAGCACGGAACGGCATGTCCTGTTCAAGCCGTTTCAGTCCTTGGATCTCCTGGGAAAAATCCGGGAGGTGCTAAGCACGGCGGAAGTCGCGGTTAAGCCCATTGAGGCGCTCAGCGCATAGCGCCGAATGGCGAAGTGCATTTCGCCGGCTATCAATAACATGACGAAGCGTTGAGCACCGATCGGTTCGAGGCTATGGTAAGGTGCTTGTCCGCTCAGGTCCGACGCAAGATCGTGTGTAGCGGCTGTCTCCACCGCTAGCTGCGAGGCCGCATGCCGCCTGACGCTCCACTCGGTACGTCCGCCTCGCCGTCCAATCCCGGCACCGCTGCGCCGTCGGCGGTGCATCCGCGCCACGAGCAGATGTTTCCGACATTGACCTTGGCCGAGATCGAGCGGCTGCGCCGGTTCGGCGAAGTCCGCCGCTATGCCGACGGCGACTATCTGTACAAAGCCGGGCAGCCGGCGCCGAACGCGTTCATCGTGATCGCAGGCTGTGTGGGGATCACGCAGCGCGATGGTCTTGGCCATGTGACACCGGTAGTCGAGCAGGGGCCGGGGCAGTTTCTCGGCGAGGTCGGCCAACTGTCCAATCAGCCGGCACTGGTCGATGGCCGCGCCGAGGGCGACGTCGAGGCGCTGCTGATCTCGCCGGAGCGGCTGCGCACGCTGCTGGTCGCCGAGGCGGTGCTCGGCGAACGCATCATGCGCGCGCTGATCCTACGCCGCGTCGGCCTGATCGATTCCGGACATAGCGGCGCCGTGCTGGTCGGTCCGCAGAATTCCAGCGGCATGGTGCGGTTGCGCAATTTTCTGTCCCGCAACGGCCAGCCGCATCATGTGCTCGATCCGGCCGAGGATCCGGAAGCCGGGCAGTTACTGCAGCGCTGCACGGTCAAGCCGGACGATTTGCCGCTGGTGATCTGCCCGAACGGCACGGTGCTGAGGAATCCGACCGAGGCCGAATTGGCGCGCGCGGTCGGCATGGTCGGCGGCCGTGCCGGCAAGGAGATTTACGACGTCGCTGTGGTCGGGGCCGGACCGGCCGGGCTGTCGACGGCGGTCTATGCGGCTTCCGAGGGCCTGTCCGTGGTCGTGCTCGATCAGCGCGCCTTCGGCGGTCAGGCCGGCGCCAGCGCGCGCATCGAGAATTATTTCGGCTTTCCGACCGGCATCACCGGACAGGCGCTGACCGGCCGGGCCTATCTGCAGGCGCAAAAATTCGGTGCTGAGATGCTGATCCCGGCCGAGGTGCGCACGCTGGATTGTTCGGGGCGCGACGGCCATTTCGCGCTCGATCTGACCGACGGCGAACGGGTGCGGGCGCGCTCGATCGTCATCGCCAGCGGTGCGCGCTACCGCCGGCCCGGGATCGAACGCCTGTCGGATTTCGAGGGCAAGGGCGTGTGGTACTGGGCCTCGCCGATCGAAGCCCGCATGGTCGCAGGCGAAGAGGTCATTCTGGTCGGCGGCGGCAATTCGGCCGGACAGGCCGCGGTGTTTCTGTCCGATCATGCGTCCAAGATACGCATGATGGTGCGGGGCCCTGATCTCGCCGCCAGCATGTCGCGCTATCTGATCGATCGTATTGCGGCGACCGCCAATATTGAACTGATGACGCAGACCGAGATCGTCGAACTGCACGGCGACGCCGAATTGGAACGCGTGTCTTGGCGTCGCCGCGATAGCGGCGAAGCCGCGACCGCCGCGATCCGCAATGTGTTCCTGTTCGCGGGCGCCGATCCGGCGACCGGCTGGCTGGACGGTTGTGGTGTGGCGGTCGACAAACATGGTTTCGTCATCACCGGGGCCGGGCAGGCGCATGAATCCGGCCGGCCGGTTGGCCTGCTGGAATCCAGTGTGCCGGGCGTATTCGCGGTCGGCGACGTGCGGTCCGGATCGGTGAAGCGCGTCGGCGGCGCCATCGGCGAGGGCGCGCAGGTCGTCGCGACACTGCACGGATTTCTCACCGATCCGTTGAAGCAGACGGTCGCGCCGGGGGCTTAACCTAAACGCTCGCATCAGGGAGTCACGCCATGGCCGACGACTGCAGCCATCTCGACACCATCCGCGACGTAACGCCGAGTACGCGCGGCTGCGAGGAATGCCTGAAGATCGGTTCGCCCTGGCTGCATCTGCGGATATGCCGGACCTGCGGCCATGTCGGCTGCTGCGATCAGTCGCCGAACAAACACGCCACCAAGCATTTTCACGCGACCCGGCATCCGATCATCGAGGGATACGATCCGCCGGAAGGCTGGGGCTGGTGCTATGTCGATGAGGCGTTCTTCGACCTGTCGGATCGCGCGACGCCGCAGCTCGGACCGATTCCGAAATTTTACTGACCCGGCATTTCAAACAAACAGAACTCAAATCAGAACGGCGCCTTCGGGCGTTCGTTCGGACACAGCGAGGCGACCAGTTCGAGCGCCTTCTGGGTCTGCTCGACATTGCCGGCGACCGGGATCTGCGTCGACTTGAAGCCGAAGCTGACGCGCGCTTTATCGGGCGTCAGATATTCGACGATCGTGTCGTCGCCCTCGATTTCCAGCCTGTACAGCACATCGCGCCCGGAATAGCGCTTGCTGAACCAGGCGCCGTCCGTCTTGAAGCGCTTGAGATAGTACCGGACATATCGATTGTTGCGCCGATCCGGCAGTTCCACGATGCAGGCGGCGCGATCGGTGATTTCCGGCGCGGTGGGCGGATCGATCCGGCCGGTGAAGATGTAATTGACCGCCTGTTGCAACGCGGCGTCATCCGCGATGGCCCGCTCCGGCAATGCCGTTGCGAACAGCGCGGCACCGCACACCGCGAGGCCCCATCCGATCCTGCGGCGCTTCGCCGGCCGATACGTCATCACTGTCGCCATTTCCAATCCCACACGAACATGCCCACGCAAACGCTGCCGACAGACTGTATCCTGAGGTTATCATAGGGATAAGGCGGCCGGGGACGGGTTCTATTCGTTGCTGCGCGGGCCGGGCGGGCGGAACAGATAGACCAGTAGCCATATCGGCACGATGACCAGCGCGCCAAGCAGCAGGTTCGGCAGCGCCCAGGCGAACAATTCGCGCACGGTCTCGGTCACGCGTTCGACCGACAGGCCGGATTCCTTCAGCAGCACATCGGCCGTGATGCCGAAATGCGCCAGAATGGTGCCGACGATCAGCGAGGCGACCGCGACCTTGACCAGCGTGCGGAGCAGGGAGTGCACCATGCGGGCTTTCGCTGACGGGGATTAAAACCCCGCTGATTCGTGACGCGCTATCAGGATAGTCGATGCGGCGCCCCGCGCCACGGCGGGATGTAAGACCTCAATCCGCGCCGGGGGGCGGCTCGGCGGCGGCCGGCGCGGCCGGCGGTCGCCCGCCGACCAGCCTGTCGATCGCCTTTTTCACCGCGTCGGTAGCGCGACGGTCGCGCATCGCGTCGAGCAGCGGCTGGGTGGCGCCGGAGCGGCGGATCAGTACCTGCGCGTCCGGCAGCAGCAGCGGGTCATCCCATGGCCCTTGCACCACGAAGGGCAGTTCAAACGCGGCGGCGCCGGGCTCGATCGCCACCAGGCTCGCGGTGCCCTTCAGGTCGAATTCGCGTTGCGGAATCGAAGCGGAACCGGTCAGCGCGAGGCGCACCGTCGGGCCTTCGATCTCCATGTCCTCGATATTGACGGTGCCCTGAACGATCTTCAGCACCATCGCCAGCCTGTCATAGGCGGTGCGGCCGGAACGGAAATCGCCGCCGCCTGACAGCGGGCGGGCTGCCAGCCTGCGCAAAAGTTGTTCGACATTGAGGCCGGCCACGGCGCCCTGGCGGCCGACCAGCGTGGCCTGGCCGTTCAGCGTGCGGGTCAGCGCCAGCACGGTGACGCCGGAGCCCTCGATGCTGAAGGCCAGATTGCCCTTGCCCTCGAGCCGGCGCACGCCGAACAGTTCGCCGAGGCAGGCCTCGAGATCGACTTCGGTGAATTGAAGCTGCGAGCGGAACTCGGCGCCGCTTTGCGTATCGGCGAGCCCGACCGAGCCGGTGATCACGCCGCCGAACGCCTGCGACTCGCCGATGGTCACATTGAGCCGGCCGTCCCGCAGACTGGTTGCGACCGCCGTGCGTCCGAGGTTGATTTTGCCGACCTTGATCTTCGCGGCCGACAGCCGCAAATCGAGGTCGGTGCCGAGCAGGCCGACGACTTCGATCGGCAGCCGGCTCCAGTCGCGCTGGTTGACGGCCTGAAGACGCACAGCCGATAAATAGGGAGACAGATCGAGCGCTTCGGCGGCCAGCGTGCCCTGGAGCAATTGCCGTCCGTCGGTCGAGAACGACAGCACGCCCTCGGCGCTGTTGCCGTCGAGTTCGATATTGACCCCGGACAGGCCGACATTGCCGCCGACCACATTGGTCTGCGCCTTCAGGGCAAAGCGGCCGAACCCGCCGCCGGGCAAGGTACGCCGTCCGGTCCAGCGCAACGCGTCGCGCAGCGAAGCGGCATCGGCGGCCAGCGTGCCCTCGATCTTCAGCGTCGGTTTGGCGCTCATGTGACCGTCGAACGCGACCTTCAGCGGCGCGCCGGCAAGGCGCAACTTCAGGCTGGCGCGGTCGCCGGTCAGGGCCGCCAGAAAATCGCCGAGGCTGAAGCTGGCATTCACCGCCTCGCCGCGCCAGTTGAAGCGGCCGGTGGCCGCGAAACTCTTGGAGATCGACGGCCAGGCCAGCGACAATTCGACGTCGTCGATCCGCTCGTCGAGATCGTGCTGGGCGTCGCGCAGCACGACGCTGCCGCCCGCGACGCGGATTTCGGCGAAGGACGACAGCCGGCCGGGATTGGGCTTGAGCGCCTGCGCCAGTGTCGCGATCAGCGGCGACCAGTTCGAGCGCCCGTCGGCATCGAAGGTGACGGCGATGCGCGGCCGTTCCAGCGTCACGTCGGCGATTTCGATGCGGCCGGTGAGCAGCGGAAAGAACCGCAGCCGTGCCGTCAGCAGGTCGGCGCTGAGCGCGGTCTGCCCGGTGCGGTTGTCGCCCAGCACCACATCGTCGAAGCTGACCGCCCCGGACGGGAACAGCGACACCGACACGTTGCCGCGCAGCATCGGCTCCAGGCCGGTGACGGCGCGGATCTCGGCCTGCACGGCCTCGCGCACCCGGTCGGCCGGAATCAGCACGACGGCCGCGACCAGAACGGCAAAACCGGCCGCGACCACGAGCGCAACCGCGAGCACAAGGCGCTTCAAACCGGTGGAAGCGGTCACGGGATGTCAGGATCCGATGTTTGCAAGACGAGTCCGCCGGACTATACCGACCGGCCCCTTCCGATCAACCTTGGGGGGGCTCCATGGCGCTTTCGTGGCCGGGTGCGGGTCATGTCATGGTGCCAAGGTCTTGAACAAGCAAGCCTTCCGAGCGAACTTGCGGCCAGCCGTGGGGCGGCCGGCAGGTAATGAAATTTGGCTGTTCGTGTGACCGGGGTCCGCTAGACTTGGATCCGCCGGCGGCCGGGGGAGAGGACGAAGCTTCGTGACAAACAAGCCGCTTTGGATTCCGGATGCCGCGCGCGTCGCCGGTTCGCAGGTCGTGGCCTTCATGGCCGAGGTCAACCGCCGGCATGGGCTGTCGCTCGGCGGTTACGCGGAACTGCACGCCTGGTCGATCGCGCATCCCGACCTGTTCTGGGACCAGGTCTGGGATTTCACCGGCGTGATCGGTGACAAGGGTTCGCGGCTGCTGGCCGACGCCGGCAAGATGCCGGGCGCCCAGTTTTTTCCCGACGCCCGGCTGAACTTCGCCGAGAACCTGCTGCGCCGCTCCGACGATGCCGACGCCCTGGTGTTCCGGGGCGAGGACAAGGTGTCGTACCGGCTGACCTTCAAACAACTGCACGCGCTGGTGTCGCGGATGCAGCAGGCGCTGCAGGCCGAAGGCGTCGGTATCGGCGACCGCGTCGCCGCGATGCTGCCGAACCTGCCGGAAACCATCGCCCTGATGCTGGCCGTGACCTCGCTCGGCGCGATCTGGTCGTCCTGCTCGCCGGATTTCGGCGAGCGCGGCGTGCTCGACCGTTTCGGCCAGATCGAGCCGAAGGTATTCTTTTCGGTCGATGGCTATTGGTACAACGGCAAGCCGATCTGCATCGCCGACAAACTCAACGGCATCGTGCCGCACCTGACGAGCGCCGCGAAGGTCGTCATCATTCCGTATCTCGATGAGGCCGAGGCGGTCGCCAAAGCTTTGCCGCGCGGGGTGACGATGGACACGTTCCTCAAGCCGTTCACGGCGAAACCCGTCACCTATCAGCGGCTGCCGTTCAACACGCCGGCGTTCATTCTGTTCTCGTCCGGCACCACCGGGGTGCCGAAATGCATCGTGCATGGCGCCGGCGGCACGCTGTTGCAGCACCTGAAAGAACACCGGCTGCAAAGCGACGTGCGCGACGACGACCGCGTGTTCTATTTCACCACCTGCGGCTGGATGATGTGGAACTGGCTGGCGTCCGGCATCGGATCGAACGCCACGCTCATCCTGTATGACGGCTCGCCGTTCGCGCCCGACGCCAATGTGTTGTGGGATCTGGCGCAGGAAGAACGCATCACGCTGTTCGGCACTTCGGCGAAATATATCGACGCGCTGGCCAAGTCCGGCACCGAGCCGGCCAAGACGCATGATCTATCGGCCTTGCGCCTGATCGCCTCGACCGGTTCGCCGTTGGCGCCGGAGAGCTTCGACTTCGTGTATCGCTCGATCAAACAGGACGTGCATCTGGCGTCGATCTCGGGCGGCACGGATATTGTGTCATGCTTCGTGCTCGGCGATCCGACCGCGCCGGTGTGGAAGGGCGAGATCCAGGCGGCCGGCCTCGGCATGGCGGTCGATGTCTGGTCGGAGGACGGCGTGCCGGTGCGCCAGCAGAAGGGCGAACTGGTCTGCACCCGGCCGTTCACCGCGATGCCGGTGATGTTCTGGAACGATCCCGAAGGCAAAAAATATCATGCGGCGTATTTCGACCGCTTCCCGAACGTCTGGTGCCATGGCGATTTCGCGGAGTGGACCCAGCATGGCGGCCTGATCATCCACGGCCGTTCCGACGCGACGCTCAATCCGGGCGGCGTGCGGATCGGCACCGCGGAAATCTACGCCCAGGTCGAACAGATTCCGGAAGTGCTCGAAGCGATTTGCATTGGCCAGGATTGGGATCACGACGTGCGCGTGGTGCTGTTCGTGCGGCTCAAGGACGGCGTCACGCTCGACGACAGTTTGCGGGACCGCATCAAGCGCCGCATCCGCGACGGCGCGACGCCGCGCCATGTGCCGGCCCGCATCGTGCAGGTCGCCGACATTCCGCGCACCCGCTCCGGCAAGATCACCGAACTCGCGGTGCGCGACGTGGTGCATGGCCGCACGGTGAAGAACACCGAGGCGCTGGCTAATCCGGAGTCGCTCGGGTTGTACAAGGATCTGGCAGACCTGAAGGCGTAGCGCGCTACGGTTCTCAACCGGTCTCCCGGCCAACAAATCTAAACAAAAGCGAGGGCGGCCAAGCGATGCAGGTTGTCGTTACCGAAATGATCCATCCGATCCCTTTGGCGCGTCTGCGCCAAGAGGTCGACGTGCTGGCCTGGGACGATCCGCGATCCGCCGATTGGTCGCGGGCCGATGGCATGATCGTGCGCATCCTGCCGGTGACGCGCGCGCAGATCGCGGCGGCGCCGCGCCTCCGCGTGATCGGCAAGCACGGCATCGGCGTCAACAATATCGATGTGGATGCGGCCCGTGAGAAAAACATCCAGGTCGTCTATACGCCGACCGCGAACGTCAATTCGGTTGCCGAGCTGATTGTGACGCTGATGCTGGGCCTGTCGCGCAAACTGCCGCTTAATGCCAGCCTGTTGCGCGCCGGCGCAACGCGGAGCGCGCCGCCGGAGATCACCGGGGTCGAACTCTATGGCAAGACTTTGGGCATTGTCGGTCTCGGCCGCATTTCGCAGCGCACCGCCGATATCTGTCGCAACGGCTTCGGGATGGCGGTCGCATCCTATGATCCGTTCGCGCCGTCGGCGCGTTTCGATGAACTCGGCATCGCGCGCCACGAGAAGCTCGAGTCGCTGATGGCGGCGTCGGATGTCATCGCACTCTGCGTGCCGTATTCGCCGCAGACGCATCATTTGATCGGCGCGGCGCAACTGGCGCATTGCCGTCCAGGCGCGATGCTGATCAATACCGCGCGCGGCGGCGTGGTCGACGAGGTTGCGCTGGCCGACGCGCTGCGCGAAGGCCGGCTGTTCGGCGCGGCGTGCGACGTGTTCGAAACCGAACCGCCGCGTCCGGATCATCCGCTGCTGGCGCTGCCGAATTTCATCGGCTCGCTGCATGTCGGCGCCGCCACCGAGGAGGCGCTGCTGCGGGTCGGCAATGTAGTGGTGAACGACGTGCTGGCGGTGTTGCGCGGCGAGCAGCCAGAGTTTCCGTACAACTAGCAGCGTCTACGTCCTAGGCGAATCCAGCGCGCCATACATCGTGAACGTGCCTTTGCCGTGGACCAATAGCGTCCATGCAAACGCTCTCTTAATGATTAGAACCGGCGCAAAATGCCGAACGCGATTCGTTCCTGACGAATAAAGCAGAACGATCCGAGCTACAGTTAACGCGTCCCGCGCAACGTCGCATTAACACTTTGCGCAGGACTAAAAACACGCGTTCGATTCGTTCTCCCAGAACAAATCGGCAATGGCCTATTCCTTGTCGACCACCCGGGTCGCCGGCCGGTCGTCGCCGCGCGCCGTCTCCTCGTGCCATCGGCCCTTTTCGTCCTCGAACTGAATGACCTCGGTCTTGCCTGGAACGCGCTGCTCGGCGGCGGCGCGCTTGGCGGCGGCTGCCGCGGCGGCGTGGGTCGGGAACGTTTCCGAGAAAACGGCGCCGAGCTTGTAGGCCCAGCCGCCGTCGTGTTCGACCACTTCATAGACTACGGTGCTCATCGTATTCCCAAGGCTGCGCGCCGGTGTGATGATGCCGGGCTGTTGAATGTCGAGACCGACCCCACGGCGACGCCGCGGAACGAATAGGTCGGCTGATCTGCCGTTGGGCCAGTCTATCGCCTGCCGGGCACCGAGGCAAAGCCGAGAGGGCGACGGTGATCGTCCCGAATGGCGCGGTGAACATACGGGCGCCCCGCAACGACCAAGCCCGCAGGACGAGGTCTCAGGCCGTCCGTTACCGAACGAGGCTGTCGATGCGTGCTGTCCTGATCCTGACTGTTCTGCTTGCCGGCCTGACCTCGGCGCACGCGACCGGAGGCGTGTCGTGCCAGGCGCAGGACGGCTCGTTGAAGTTCGAGGCCGGCGGCGCACTGGGACGCAGCGTCGGCGGCAGCCTGATGAATTTCACCGGCGAACTTAAGGTTTCGCTGAAAGCTGTGCCAGACGACTTCCGCGAGTTGAAGCTCCTCGATGCGGATGTCAGCCAGCGCTGGATCGACGATAAGGAAGTCCGGCTTCATTTACATCGGGAGCGTACCCAGGGCCGGTTCGGTTATGTGGATCTGGTGATCCTGACCAAACGCGTCGACGAAAGGCGCTATGCCGGCCGCTATGTGCTGAGTATCAGCAACATCGAGTCCGACGCCGCCACCGAGGCCAAAGCCGTCAAGGCGCGCGGCAAGGTGACCTGCGATACGGAATGAATTTATTTGGCGACGGGCGGCCGCACTTCTTAACCCTCCCCTTGACGGGGAGGGTCGTCCGGCGGAGCGTAGCGAAGCCGGACGGGATGGGGTGCCTTGGCCAACGCGCGAGCCCGCGAGCTTCGTAACAATCTGACCGACGCCGAGCGGAAGCTGTGGTGGCGGTTACGGGCACTGAAATCTCATGGTTGTCACTTTCGACGACAGACACCGATTGATCGGTTCATCGTCGACTTCGTGTGTTTCTCGAAACGGCTGATCATCGAAGTCGACGGCGGTCAGCATGGGTTCGATCAGGGACGAAGAGCTGATCAAGTTCGCGACCGATATTTACGCAGCGAAGGCTTCGAGATTCTAAGATTTTGGAATAATGATGTGATGTCGAACATCGACGGTGTCATGCAAGTCATCATTGAGAAGGTGATGGCCGCGTCACCCCCACCCCGCTCGCGCGCAGCCAAGTTTACGCAGCCTGCGTAAACTTGCCTGCGATGCTCGCGACCCTCCCCGCAAGGGGGAGGGTAAGAAGAAGGGCGCAGCGCACCAAACTATTTCGACGACACCGGCTGCTCGCTGCCGGGCGTCAGATCGGCCAACTGCACCACGCGGATTACCGGCAGGATGCCGACGGCGACGATCAGCAGCGCTGCCAGCGCGCCTTCCTCGAAGCTGCCGCGTGCCGCATATTGATAGATATAGGTCGACAGCGTCTCGACATTCAGCGGCCGCAGCAGCAGCGTCGCCGGCAATTCCTTCAAACAATCGACGAACACCAGCAGCGCTGCGCCACCGAGCGCCGCGCGCGACAGCGGCAGATGGATCAGCCGCGTCACGCCGAACGGCTTGGTGCCGAGCGTGCGGGCGACGTCGTCGATATGCGGCGAGATGCGCGCGAGGCCGGCCTGCGCCGAGCCGGTCGAGATCGCCAGGAAGCGCACCACGTAAGCCATCACCAGCGCGGCGCTGGAGCCCGCCAGCACCAGGCCCACGCCGATCCCGGCGATGCTGCGCGTGACCCAATTGAGGCCTTCGTCCATCGCCACCAGCGGCGACATCAGGCCGAGCGCCAACACGGTGCCGGGCACCGCATAGCCGAGTCCGGCGATGGTCAGGCAGGTGCCGACCCACGGCCGCCGGCGCAGCAGTCGCGCGGCGACAGCCGCCCCGAGACCGAGCACGATAGCGATCGTCGTCGCGATGCCGGCCAGCGCCACGGTGGTCAGCGTATGACGAATGAGGTCGCGGTCGAAGCCGACCAGCAGGCCGCGCGTGATGACTTCGTGGACCAGATAGACGAACGGCAGCAGGAAGCCGAGCGTCACCGGCAGACAGCAGGCCGCCGTCGCGGCCCATTTGGTGCGGCCGTTGAGCGCGATCGGGGCCACCATGCGCGGCCTTCGCACCGGCGCCGCGAATCGGCGGTCGCGACGCCCGTAGCGTTCCAATGCGATAAAGGCGGCGACCACCAGCAGCATCACGCAGGCGATCTGCGCCGCCGCCGGCAAGCTGCCGCGGTTCAGCCAAGTGGTGAAAACCGACAGTGTCAGGGTTTGCACGCCGAGATATTCGCTGGCGCCGATGTCGTTCAGCGTTTCCAGCAACGCAAGCGACAGGCCGACCGCCAGCGCCGGGCGCGCCAGCGGCAAGGCGACGTGGCGCATCAGCATGAATCGCGAGGCGCCGAGCGTGCGCGCGACTTCGATGAGTTGCGCGCTCTGCGTCTGGAACATCGCGCGGGCCGCGAGATAGACATACGGGTAGAGCACAAAGCCCATCAGCAGAATCGCGCCGGGCAGCGAGCGCACATCCGGGAACCAGTATTCGCTGGCATTGTGCCAGCCGAACACGGCGCGCAGCGCGCTCTGCACCGGGCCGATCGCATCCAGCAGATCGACGTACACATAGGCGATGATATAGGTCGGGATCGCCAGCGGCAGCGGCAGCAGCCAGGCCAGCTTGTCGCGGCCGGGAAACCGATACGCGGTCACCAGCCAGGCGCAGCCGATGCCGGCGATCGACGTGACGGCGGCGACGCCGGCCAGCAACAGTGTGGTGTCGAGCAGCGCCTGCGGAATGACATAGCGGGCGAGGTGGCCCCAGATCTCGGTCTCGCCCGTGAAGGCGATGACGACGAGACCGATCAGCGGCGCCGCAACCAGCGCCGTGATGGCCAGCACCGCCGCGATGGCCAGGGAGTCGCGCGGCCAGACGCTGCGCTTGCGTACAGCCGGTGCCGCTTTCAGGCTGAGTTCGGCGGCGTTCGGCATTGTGGGGATTTCATTCCAAAGTGAAACGGGCGGCCCTCGGCCGCCCGAAATCATGACGCGTTGCTCTTAGTTATCGAACCCGACCTTGTCGACCAGATCGGCGGCGGCCTTGCGGTTTTCCGCGATCTTGGCGATCGGCATCGGATCGGCATTGAGCTTGCCGTAGCCGGCGATGGTCGGGTTGACGGCGATGCCTTCGCGCACCGGATATTCGTAGTTGACGTCGGCATACATGTGCTGGGCCTTTTCGCCGGCCAGCCATTCGATCAGCTTCATCGCGTTGGCCTTGTTCGGCGCGTATTTGGTCAGCACGACGCCCGACAGGTTCACATGGGTGCCGCCGTCCTTGAAGGTCGGCAGGATCACCTTGGTGGCGTCGGCCCATGGCTTTTGCGACGGGCCGCCGTTCAACATCAGCGCCCAGTAATAGGTGTTGCCGATGCCGATGTCGCATTTGCCGGCCGCGACGTCGCGGGCGGTTTCGCGGTCGCCGCCGGACGGCTTCTGGGCGAGGTTAGCTTTCAGGCCCTTGAGCCACGTCTCGGCTTTTTCCGGGCCGTATTTGGCGATGTAGGCGGCGAACAACGCGTTGTTGTACATGTGCTGGCCGGACCGGATGCAGATCTTGCCCTTCCACTTCGGGTCGGCAAGCTCTTCATAGGTGATCGCGTCCTGCTTGACGCGCGTCTTGGACACGTAGACGACGCGGGCGCGCATCGAGATGCCGTACCAGGCGCCTTCCGGATCGCGGTATTTCGGCTCCACGACCTTGTCGAGTACTTCGGATTTGATCGGCTGCGATATGCCGGCCTTCACGGCGTCTTCGAGCCGGTTGATGTCGACCGTCAGCAGTACATCGGCCGGGCTGTTGGCGCCTTCGGTCTTGATGCGCTGCTCGAGGCCGGACGCGGCCGAGATCACGTTGACCTTGACGCCGGTCTCCTTGGTAAAGGCGTCGAGCAACGGTTCGATCAGCTTGTGCTCGCGGTAGGTGTAGACGTTGACCTCGCCAGCTTGCCCAAAAGCCGGGCCGGTGAGCCCGGCGATCGCACCGGCGAAGGTGGCCGCGATGGCAAAGCGCGCTGTGGAGCGCAAAGGCGCATGTGTCATGAAAATCTCCCGACGGGCGAAATGGCACCGCGAGCAGAATTGTCCGCTCGTCTGGCGCTGACATAAGGACCCTAAGGCCGCCGGGTCAATCCAAATTCATGTGAGACTTCAATATCTTAGAACCATTCTAAGCGGTATCCAGTCTGGAATGAATCGAAAGAGAACGCTTAGGGTTTGATGGTCCGCAATAATACCATTTCCTACCAAATCCGCGTCAGCGCGGGCTGGCGCTCTGCGGCAGTTCGGCCCGCCGCGCATCCGGCCGCATTGCGACCTCGGCGATCATCTTGCCGATCATCGCCTTGCCGAAAGCTCCGAAATCCTCCGCCGCCATCACGAAGGCGCCGGGGCCGCCGATCACGTTGTCGCGGTAGTAATTGGCGAGCCCGCCGGGCGGATTGGTGTGCTCGGGATTCCACGGCAGCGGCTGCTCGCTCAGGATCACGATGCCATTGATGGTGATGCCCTTGGCCAGCGCGGCGTCGCGCGCTTGCGTCACCTCGCGGCCGGAATTGTTGGTGCCGTCGCCCGACACGTCGATGGTCCGGCGGGCCGACTCGAACGGCGCCGCCTCTAGTTGCGCGACGGCAAACTCGATGCCGCCGCTGATCGAGGTACGGTCGGCGAACGACCGCGGCGCGGTGCGGATCTGCGCCGCGAAGGCGGCGGCCGATTTGGCATCGCCGATCATCTGCCAGCCGACCACGATTTTCTGCGCGCCGAGGCCGGACCATTCGACGAAGCACAGCGCGATGCGGCCATTGGGGCCGGAGCGTACCGCGTCCAGCACGCGCGGGTTGGTGATCGCGGCGGCGTAGCCCTCGCGCTGCAGCAGGAATTTCTGATCATCGACACTGCGCGACACGTCGGCGGCCAACACCAGCAGAAGATCGACCTTTTCGGCGGCGCGGACCGGTGTTGCGGCGAACAGAACCGCTGCGACCAGAAGCATCAGAAACGAACGGCGGGGAGCGACCATCATGAAGGTTCCCGGCAGTGCGAACGCGCTTGGCGCGTCACCGCCAAATGAACCTAGCCGATGAGTGGGGCCGAGGTCACGCGATTGCTGCGTTATTCCGCCGACAGCCGCGCCGCCGGGAACGCGATCTCGACCAGGGTGCCGGCATTCGGCGCGCTGGAGATCGTAAAGCCGGCGCGGTTGGCTTCGGCGAGCGCCTTGGTCAACGGCAGGCCGAGGCCGGTGCCGCCCGAGCCCCAGCGCGCCGAGGTGGCAAGCTGACGGAACGGCTCCAGCGCGGTGGCGATGTCCTGCTCGCTCATGCCGACGCCGGTGTCGCGCACCCGCAGTACCGCCTCGCCATTGTCAGCACGGGCCGTCGACACAATTACTTGGCCGCCGGCGCCGGTGAACTTGATCGAGTTCGACACCAGATTGAGCACGATCTGCTTGACCGAGCGCGCGTCAGCGAGGATCGGCGGCAGGCTCTGCGATAGCGATGAGCGGATGATGATGCGCTCGCGATTGGCCTGCGGCTGCATGATGGCGACGCATTGCTGCGTCAGATCGTTGAGGTCGACGCTGCCGAAATTAAGGTCGAGCTTGCCGGCCTCGATCTTGGACAGGTCCAGGAGATCATTCACCAGCGCGACGACGTGGCCGCCCGAGGCATGAATGTCCTTGAGATATTCACGATAGCGCTCGTTACCGACCGGGCCGAAGCGCTCTTCCATCATCACTTCGGAGAAGCCGATGATGGCGTTGAGCGGCGTGCGGATCTCGTGGCTCACTTTGGCCAGGAATTCGGACTTGGTGGACGACGCTTTCTCGGCCTGGCGGCGCGAGGCGATCAGTTCTTCCTCGCTGCGCTTCCACAGCGTGATGTTGCGAAACACCGCGCAGAATTTCGGCGGATCGGAGTCAATCCGCCCCATCGTCATGAACAGCGGCGTGAAGCGGTCGTGCTGGCTCCGGCCGGTCACTTCGCGGCCGTCGCCCGGCATCGCGGCGCCTTGCCGGGCCAGCGCTTCGAAATGCTCCGTGGCCGAAAGCCGGTTCTCGGCCGACAGCAGGTCGCGGAAATCCTTGCCGGAGAGCGGCTGTGCATCGCCGTTGAACAGAATTTCGGCGCTGCGGTTCGCCGACAGGACACGCCCGTCGCGATCGAGCACCAGGATGCCGTCGGCCGCGGTGTCGAGGATCGCCCGCAACTCGCGGGTCTCGGCAGTGGCCAGCCGCAACGCCATCTCGGCGGCGCCGGTTTTGTCGACATGCGTGGCCGACACCAGCATCAGGACTTGCGCCGGTTCGCCGTCCCAGGGAATCGAGAACAGTCGGCCCTCGACCGGAACCGCGTCGCCACGTTGCGTTGAGATGGTAAGCGTGCGGCCGGCGCCTTGGCCTGCGCTTTCTTGGTGCGCGTCGGGATCGCTGTCGATGAACAGCGTTTCGAGACCGCCGGCCTCTTCCAGCGCGCCGAGGTCGGCATAGCCGGTCCAGTCCAGGAAGGCGCGGTTGGCGTACAGCAGCGAATCCAGCCGATGCACCAACACGCCGACCGGCACGCGGTCGAGAATTGGACGTTCGTCCGTCGATGGCGTGTCGGTCAGCGGCTTGTCGGCGAAGAAAGCCGGGGTCGACAATTCGGCGATGCGCGCCGCGATGTTTGCTGAGCCGGCGTCCGTATCGACTGGGGAAGGGACGTCGGTGGACACCGGCGGCTGCGATGCTTCGGGTTCGCGTTCCGGTACAGGCGCTGCCGTTGGCGTTGCAGGCACCGGATCGGCTTCGGGTTCCTCTCCGGTTTCCTTCAGCCGCTCGGTCAGCTTGCGGGCCAGTTCGCGAAACGCGTTGCGCTCGATCGGGCTCAGCGTCGGCGTCTTCGGCTCGGCGATCACCGGCGCCGGGCGGAACATCACCACGTTCTCGGAAGGCGACACGATCTGCAGCGCCGGCGGCTCGTAACGCTCGGGCGCCGGAGCTGGCATGTCGGTCGGCGCGCTCGGATCGATTGGATGATGTGGATAAGGGCGGGCCAATGTCGCCAGCCGGGCCAGATCGCGGCACACGCCGAAGCCGCGATAGCCGCCAAAACGACGCTCGCGGTCGAACACCGGCAGGCCGGAGAGTTCGATGGTCAGCCGGTCGTCGCTGCCGTCGACCGGCCAGGGCACTTCGATGCCGCTCCAGGTGTCACGCGACGCGATCGCGTGGGCCATGGCGCCATGCGGGTCGAGGCCGAGTTCGGCTGAGATGTCGTGCCACGGTTGGCCGAGCAGCGCGGCGGTGCGCGCTCCGACCACCGAAATGAATTCGCCATTGCCGACCGTGAAATGCCCGTCGGTGTCCATCTGCCAGACAAAGCGCAGCGGATGGCGCCGGTCGCCGGGCGCATCCGCGGCCGGCGGCTCGACGACCGGCGGCTCTTGCGGAGCTTCCGGCGTCGCTTCTGGCGGCAGTTCTTGAGGATTTTGGGGCGGCGCTTCGGATGGCTCCGCCGGCGGCGTTTCAGACGGTGGCGTCGGCGCCTCCTGGGGAGGCGCTTGCGGCGTCTCTTGTGGGGTCGTCGTCGGCGCTTCGTCTGGAGCTTCTTGCGGACTCTCCTGCGGGGCCTCGCTGGGAGTTGCCGGTGGCGTCTCGGCCGGGCTTTGCGGCGGCGCCTCGGTCGGCGTTCCTTGCGGGTTTTCTTGCGGCGACTCCGGAGCGACCTCTGGCCCGACCGCAGGGATTTCCGGCGCGGGAATAGCGGCTGTCGGCTCTACGGCCCCAACAGGTGTCGACGCCGCGGTCTCCGCAAATACAGGCTCCACGGGTTGTACAGGTTCTTGGGCCTCGACCGGGGCCGGCTGAAGCGACGCGAACAGCGCGGTGGACTCGTCGTGGCCGACCCGGTCCAGCGTCAACAATTGGCCGTCGACCATGCCCGAGGCGTGGCCGTCGCGCAGCGCCGCGTCGGCGATCGCATCGGCGTCGAGCATCGACAGCGAAGAAACGTCGCCGAGTGGATTGAAGGCCGCGCGCGCGGCATGCAGCAAACGGCCGTCGGCCGCGAAGACGGCAACAGGTTGTTCGCTGCCGACCAACAGGCGCGCGGCCCGCTCGGCCAGCGCCAATTCCGGTCCGGCCGGCTCCGTCGCCACCACCAGGATCGCCGAACGGCCATCCGGCAGCGCGATATGCGAGCACAGCGTCGAAAGCGTCCGGCCGACGCCGGCCCCGAAGGCGCGCAAGCGTTCCACGCGGGGCGGCGCTCCGTCCTGTAGTGTTGGCGCCAGGTTGGCGATCTGGGCCGCCGCCGGCTGTCCAGTATCGAATTGTCTGGCGGCAAGCGCCAAGGGTGATGCGGCGCCAAAAATCGCGGCGCCGGTCGGGTTCGCCCACAGCACGCGGGAGGCGTCGGAACTCCACAGCCAAGCCGGCCGCGCGCTGGTGGCGTGTTCGCCGAGGCGCGGGTCGCCGAGACAGGCGATATGAAACTCCGACATACGCATCGCGCACCGTGTGGGGCGCGCCACACCGCAGTCGCGCCCATTTCTCAACGATTTCTTAATAGAGCGAGCGGCCTGCCGCGTCCACGCCAAGACCCCGACCGGGGCCTGCAACCGAACGATAACCTTAATCCCATCAACTGCTTGAGCCATCGGGATCTCGGAATCAGAACCCAGTGAAAAAATACCTGCGCGGCTTCTCCTATATTCGTCGATTGGCGTATCATGCGGCAGCCGGGCTGGGCATGCATCAAGAGGAAGACGTCAATGGCCAAGGATCCGTTCGAGCGCTTCGAAGTTCCCAATGAAATGCGCGCACTCGCCGAGCAAAGCATGACCCAGGCCCGCAAGGCTTTCGATGGGTTTATTTCAGCGGCCAGTCAGGCGGTTGCGACCCTGCATGGCCAGGCCACCAGCGCGCAGAACGGCGCGCGCGACGTCTCCCAGAAATCCATGGCGTTCGCCGAGCAGAACGTCGCTGCCTCGTTCGAGTTCGCGCAGAAACTGGTTCGCGCCAAGGATCCCGAAGAGGTGATGAAGCTGCAAAGCGAGTACCTCAACCAGCAAATGAAGGTGCTGGCCGAGCAGGCCCAGGAGCTCGGGCAAAGTGCCGGCAAGGTGCTGAAGGAATCCACTAAGCCCAAAGCTTGAACGTCGGATCCTGAGTGCTGGATGAAGCGCCGGATTAAAGCCGCCGCTTCGACGATCATCCGACCCGGCGGCTGGGTGTGGCGCCGCCCATGCCATCCGAATTGCGCATCACCTCCGCGGTACTCTTGTGCGTTGCGAGAATGTTTGTTGCATTGCACCAATTTCGTTGCTATACAATTGCCTATCGGGTCAGCATG
Organism: Xanthobacteraceae bacterium; assembly: GCA_028290465.1. GTDB lineage: Bacteria > Pseudomonadota > Alphaproteobacteria > Rhizobiales > Xanthobacteraceae > FEB-22. The sequence goes on from JAQGJU010000146.1 coordinate 79,828, forward strand.
TTCGACGCCAGCAGGGGACGCGGACGTCGGCGCTCCTGACCCGGGGGAAGGGTAACGGACCGACGCACAGGGCCGCGGGTTCGTCATTACGAAATTACCGCCCGGGACGAAGGAAAACGTCATGGCTGAAGCCTCCACCACCGTGAAAATGAAGACCAAGCCGGCAACTTCGGGTTTTGAAATGCCGAAGTTCGAAATGCCGAAGTTTGAGATTCCGAACTTCGAAATGCCCAAGATGGAAGTACCGGCCGCGTTCCGCGAGTTCGCCGAGAAGGGCGTTTCGCAGGCCAAGGAAGGCTACGAGAAGATCAAGGCGGCTTCCGAGGAAGCGACCGATCTGCTCGAGGAAACCTACAGCACCGCCAGCAAGGGCTCGGCCGACTACGGTCTCAAGCTGATCGAAGTCACCCGCGCCAACACCAACGCCTATTTCGACTTCGCCAGCCAGATGTTCAGCGTGAAGTCGGTATCGGAAATGGTCGAGCTGTCGACCGCGCATGCCCGCAAGCAGTTCGAGACCCTGACGGCGCAGAGCAAGGAGCTTACCTCGCTTGCCCAGAAGGTTGCGACCGAGACCGCCGAGCCGATCAAGGCCGGCGTCGGCAAGGCCCTGAAGAAGGTCGCCTGAGCCGGCCCGCTTCTCGCACGTCGACTAAAGTATGCACAAAGCCCGGGCCTGTCGCCTGGGCTTTGTCTTGTCTGGGGGTGCCTCAAGCCGCGTTAGGTCCATGGGAATCCGGTGCGCGGCTTTCAGGGCGTCGCGGGTCTTGCAAAAATCAGGTCTTGCTCATAGGGTCCGCCCGCTCTCGCCGATCTAAAGCGCGTCCAGACACGCTTAAATGTTCGGCAAGACGCGTTTTCTCCACGCAAAGTGGAACCCACTCGCGTAAAAAACGCGGTGGCAAATGTGCAGTTGTAGCTCAGTTGGTTAGAGCGCCGGATTGTGGATCCGGAGGTCGGTGGTTCGAGCCCACCCAACTGTACCAAACAAACCCCTATTTCCAGACAGGGTTGTGGTCTCGCTTGCCGGGCGAGTCGCTACAGGCCGCCATTGCGGACGCGGCGCGGCGAAAGCACTTTCCACCTCAAAATACCGTGGAATGACCAGCGTCCGGGATGACCGGTAGAGTTCCAATTACCTAATACTACGCGTTATTTCGGATGCTCTCGTTAACGCTGGGGCCTGCTACCTGCGAAGGCCAGTTTAACTTAAAAAAAATGCACGCCGTCTAGTGATTGACTTTGCGCCCACCCCCGGAAGCTCATGGATCGGGTCCTCAATCTAGCGAACGAGCAAGACTGGCGTGTCGTGGGCTTGGCCGCGACCGTTTGCCTGGTCGTCCTGTGCCTCGCCGCGCTCTATGACCGCCGCCGCCTGCGCGCCAATCTGATCACGCAACGCCAGACGTTCAACGCCGCCCTGAACAACATGAACCAGGGCCTGTGCATGTTCGATGCGTCGGCGCACCTGGTGCTGAGCAATGATCGTTATGCGGAGATGTATCGGCTTTCGCCGGACGATGTTCGGCCTGGGCGGACCTTGCGAGAGCTATGCGAGGCGCGGCGCGCGACCGGAACGTTCGCCGAAGATCCGGAAGTCTATAGCCGCGACATGGCTGCGAGGGTCGCCCAGGGAAAAACCAACCAGGTGATGGTCGACTTGGCGGACGGCCGTACTGTCTCCATGGTCAACCGGTCGGTGCCGGGCGGCGGCTGGGTGGCGACCCATGAGGACGTCACCGAGCGCCGCCGCGCCGAAAACGAACTTGATCGTACCCGGCGCTTCCTCGACAGCGTGATCGAAAACGTGCCGACCACCATCGTCGTGAAGGAGACGCTGGAAGGCCGTTACGTGCTGGTCAACCGCGCCGCCGAACAGATGTGGGGCTTGTCGCGCAAGGACATCATCGGCAGGACGTCGCATGAGATCTTTCCGAAGCGCGATGCCGACATGATCGTCGAACATGACGACGAGGTGCTGCGTTCCGGCGAGCAATTGCTGGTTGACGAGCACGCGTTCACCACGCCCGGCAATGGCACCAGGATGCTGATCGCCCGGCGGCTCGCCATTTACGGCCTCGACCGCAAGCCGCAATATACGCTGGGCGTCATCGAGGACGTCACCGAGCGCAAGCGCGCCGAGGCGACGATCGCCCACATGGCGCATCACGATACGCTGACCGGACTGCCGAACCGGACGGCCTTCTCGCAATGTCTGGATGCGACGCTGGACCAGGCCATCGTCAGCGATGACAGCATCGCCGTGCTGTCGATCGACCTGGACCGTTTTAAGGAAATCAACGACGTCTTCGGTCACCCGGCCGGTGATGTGGTACTGCGCGAGATGGGGCGGCGACTCGATCTGGCCGCGCAGGGCGCCTTCATCGCGCGGCTCGGCGGCGACGAATTCATCGTGATCTCGGCCAACGGGCCGCAGCCGGCGACCGCCGAAGCGCTCGCCGAGCGGCTTCTGGACACCGCCGTCGAGGAGATCGATATCGGCGGAAAGCTACTGCGTGTGGGTCTGAGCATGGGCGTCGCGGTGTTCCCGACCGATGCGGCGGACGGCACCACACTGCTGGCGCATGCCGATGCCGCGCTGTACCGCGCCAAGAGCGAAGCACGCGGCACGATCCGGTTTTTCGAACCCGACATGGACAAGCGGCTGCGCGAACGTCGTCTGTTGCAGCAGGATTTGCGCGGCGCCATCGAGCGCAACGAATTGCGGCTGCACTACCAGCCGCAGGCGTTGATCGACGGCACGGTCATCGGTTTCGAGGCGCTGGTGCGATGGCAGCATCCCGAGCGCGGCATGATCTCGCCGGCGAGCTTCATCCCGGTCGCCGAGGATAGCGGCCTCATCATCCCGCTCGGTGAATGGATCTTGCGCGAGGCCTGCCGGGAAGCGGCGTCTTGGCCGAACCGGCTGCAGATCGCGATCAATCTATCGCCGGTTCAATTCCAGCACGGCGATCTGCCGGGGTTGGTTCACTCAGTGCTGTTGGAAACCGGTCTCGAAGCCAAACGGCTTGAACTCGAAATCACCGAAGGCGTGCTGATCGGCGATCAGGATCGCGCGATATCGATTCTACGCCGGCTCAAGCTGCTCGGCCTGTGCATCGCCATGGACGACTTCGGCACCGGCTATTCGTCGTTGTCGTATCTGCAGGCGTTCCCGATCGACAAGATCAAGATCGACCAGTCCTTCGTGGCGAATTTGGATCGCAGTCCGCAGCCTGCCGCGATCATCCGGGCCGTCATTGGCCTCGGGCGCGGTCTCGATCTGCCGGTCATGGTGGAAGGTGTCGAGACGATCACGCAGCGCGACTTCCTGGCCGCGGAGGGCTGCACCGAAATTCAGGGCTACCTGATCGGCAGGCCGGCGCCGATCGAGAATTATGCCGCGGTGGTCGGACGCGATGCGCCAGCCCCATCCGCGCCAGCCCCATCCGCGCAAGCCGCATTCGCTGCTTCGCCGGAAGCACCGCGCATCACCAAACACGCAGCTGTCTAGCTTCTTGTCTGCGCATGATCTTTTACGAAGCCCGTTTCCCACTTCGCCGGGAAATGCTCTAGCGGCAATCCCACAAAAAGAAACCGGGCCCGCGAGGGCCCGGTTCGAGTTCGTCGACATGGGGATATCGACGATCACCTTCCAGAGGGGAACGGCTATCTGCAACCGACAACCCATCTGGGAGGATTGTGGTGGCCGTTTGCCGACAGCGTTTAAGCAGTATGCTGAGCGTGCGGGTCCCACACAACCAGACGGGCCGCATGTCAGCCATGCGGCGCTCGCACGGGCCCTTGCTCACGCCGACGTGACGGTGAGCAGCATTGAGCCGCTTCTATCGGGGATAACTCGCGGATTATCGCACGTCGCTGCGAGCTACTCAGAAGCTCCAGCGCTGCGCCTTGCTGACCAGGAAGTCGCGGAACACCTGAACGCGCGCCACGGTCTTGAGTTCTTCCGGGTAGACGAAATAGGCATCGAGTGCGAGCGCATCGGCCTCGCCGAACAACTGCACCAGGCCGCCATTCTCTTCGACCAGATAGTCCGGCAGCAATGCGACGCCCAGCCCGCGCTGGCAGGCGCGTAGCACTCCGAGCACATTGTTGATGGTCAGCAGCGGCGTGCGCGGCCCCTTGCCTTCGCGGCCGGCGTCGATCAGCCAGCGGCGGTTCGCCAGATAGTTCGGCACGTTGCCGCCCAGCACGACGATGCGATGCTGATCGAGGTCGGCCAATTCACGGGGGGTGCCGAAGCGCTTGAGATATTCGGGCGATGCATAGACGTGGAAATGCACCGAGAACAGCTTGCGCTGAATGAGATCCGGCTGGGTCGGCTGGCGCAGTCGGATCGCAACGTCGGCCTCGCGCATCGCGAGATCGAGTTCCTCGTCGGTGGTGATCAGGGTGACCCGGATGTCGGGAAACAGGTCGAGAAACTCACCGAGACGCGGCGTCAGCCAGTGCACGCCGATGCCTTGGGTGGTCGAAACCTTGAGCTCGCCATGCGGGCGCTCGCGGCTGTCGGTCAGCTTGGCGCGCGCCGCCTCCAGCTTCATGAAGACTTCGTGCGCGGTGCGATACAGCATCTCGCCCTGTTCGGTCAGGATCAGGCCGCGCGCGTGCCGGTGAAACAGCGATACCGCCAGTTCCTGTTCGAGCGCGCTGACCTGGCGCGACACCGCCGACTGCGACAGCCCGAGTTGCTCGCCGGCATGGGTGAAGCTGCCGGCCTCGGCGGCCGCGTGAAACACTTTCAGCTTGTCCCAGTCCATGATCGCTCCAGGTGCGCGCGGTGAAGGTGCGAGCGGGCAGGTTATTCGGCGGCGTCGCGGCGCATCTCATGCGCGGCGATAAAGCGTTCGGCTTCGAGCGCGGCCATGCAGCCCTGGCCCGCGGCCGTGACCGCCTGACGGTAGATGTCGTCGGTGACGTCACCGGCCGCGAATACGCCCGGCACCGATGTGACGGTCGAATAGGGGGCGGTCTTGATGTAGCCGGACGGCTTCATCTCGAGCTGGCCGATCACCAGTTCAGTGGCCGGCGAATGGCCGATGGCGATGAAGATGCCGTCGATCGGCATCACGGTCGACGCGCCGGTTTTCACATGGGTCAGCACGGCTTCCCGGACCTTGAACGGGTCCTCGGAGCCGCGCACGTCCGACAGCGCCGAATCCCACACCACGTCGATTTTCGGATTCTTGAACAGCCGTTCCTGCAGGATCTTTTCGGCCCGGAAGTGATCGCGCCGGTGCACGACCGTGACCCGGGAGGCGAAATTGGTCAGGAACAGCGCCTCCTCGACGGCGGTGTTGCCGCCGCCGACCACAATCACATGCTTGCCGCGATAGAAGAAGCCGTCGCAGGTCGCACAGGCCGAGACGCCATAGCCCTTGAACTTCTGTTCGGACGGCAGATTGAGCCAGCGCGCCTGGGCGCCGGTGGCCAGGATCAGCGCATCGGCCAAGTAGACATGACCGGAATCGCAGGTCAGCCGGAACGGGCGCTGCGACAGGTCGGCCGTGACAACATGGTCGAACACCATCTTGGTGCCCACATGCTCGGCCTGCTTCTGCATCTGCTCCATCAGCCAGGGGCCCTGGATGACGTCGGCATAGCCGGGATAGTTTTCCACATCGGTCGTGATGGTGAGCTGGCCGCCCGGCTGCATGCCCTGGATCAGCACCGGCTCCAGCATCGCGCGGGCGGCG
>JAQGJU010000015.1 GCA_028290465.1 Xanthobacteraceae bacterium
CTGCCGCTCCGGCCGCGCAGGCTCCGGCCGCCGCGCAACCCCCGGCGGCGCCCGGTGCGCAGGCCGGCGCACAGCAGCCGCAGCAGCCGCCGCTGATCTATTCGCCGTGGACGAAGTTCTGCTTGAAGGCAAGCCAGGAAGCCAACGCCAAACAGGTCTGCTTCACGGGCATCGATGGCCGCCTCGAGTCCGGCCAGCCCGTCGTCGCCGCCGTTCTGATCGAGCCGGACGCGCCGGAGGCCAGGAAGGTGCTGCGCGTCACCGTGCCGCTTGGCGTTCAACTGATCCACGGCACCCGCGTCATCATCGACCAGAACCCGCCGATGCAGGGTCCGTTCGTGATCTGCTTCACCAATGGCTGCATGGCGGACTACGAAGCCAATCCGGCGATGATTGCGACGATGAAGAAGGGCCAGGGCCTCTCGGTGCAGGCGATCAACGCCAATGGCCAGTGGTTCAATATCGTGCTGTCGCTGGCCGGGCTCGGCAAGGCCCTTGAAGGGCCGCCGACCGATCCGAAGGTGTTCGAGGAGCAGCAGAAGAAGTTGCAGGAAGAACTGCAGAAGCGCGCCGTGGAAGCCAGGCAGAAGCTTGAGGCCGCGCAGCCGCAGAAGACCCAGTAACCGTCGATTGTCAGCAAGAAGCTCAAGAAGCCAGAGTGCGCGCGCACTCTGGCTTTTTTGTTGAATCGCCCGCCGAATTAGTTGCCCCGCTAACCATTGATTGCCGGCCGCGCCGCGCGGTCAGGCAAGGGGGAAATCGTCAGCAGTCTGAAATCGCAGCGGGATACAAAAACCGCTCGACGGCTTGCGACAGAAGCCGGTATATTGGCCGCTGGCATTGTGATTAATGTCGGGGCAATTCCGATGAAATGGTCACGCTTTGTCGCAATTTTTAGTCTTGCTATTTTGTCGTTCAATATTGCGACAGGACTGACAGCCCGCGCTGAACAGCGTGTTGCGTTGGTGATCGGCAACTCGAAATATCAGACGGTGGCGGGGCTAACGAACCCGTCCAATGATGCTGACGCCATGGCGAAGTTCTTTCGCGGATTGAAGTTCGATACGGTTGAAGCGAGGACCGATCTAGACGCGAACTCATTGCGCCAGACTTTGCGAGATTTTACGGCGATTGCCGCTAACGCCGACATCGCCGTTGTCTATTATGCCGGCCACGGCATTGAAGTTGGCGGAACAAATTACTTGGTTCCCGTTGACGCCAAACTGGCGACCGATCTGGATGTCGAGGACGAGGCGGTCACGCTTGATCGCGTTCTGCGAGCGATCGAGCCGGCGCGAAAACTCCGTCTCGTCATTCTGGACGCATGTCGGGACAATCCGTTTCTGCCAAAAATGCGCCGCGTGTCGAAAACCCGGAGTATCGGGCGCGGGCTTGGTGAGATCGATATTGCGAGCCGCGACACGCTCGTGGCCTTCGCGGCGAAGGCCGGTTCGACCGCTGACGACGGCGATGGACGCAATAGCCCGTTCGTGCAGTCGCTGGTTTCCAATCTAGGCAAGCCCGGATTGGATTTGCGCATGGCCTTTGGGTTGGTGCGTGACAATGTTCTAAGCATCACCAAAAATCGTCAAGAGCCCTGGCTCTATGGGACTCTCGGTGGAGCGCTTGTTTCGCTGGCGCCGGATTCAGGCGCTGCAAGTCTAGGCGGCGGATTGGCGCGCCCGATAACCGCATTGCCAGAGGATACGAGTGAGAATGATTTTGCTCAGGCTCAGCGTTCCAACACGCGCGAAGCATGGCAAGCGTTCCTGCGCATCCACCCCTCCGGTCCGCTCGCAGAACGTGCTCGGGATAAGCTCGTTCTACTCACGCCTGCTGCTTCCGCCGCTCCTTCCGCTGCCGCTCCTTCGGCTTCTCCAAAGTCCGCTTCATCGCAGCCAAGTTCGTCGAGTAAGGCGGTCTCTTCGAGCGAATTGACTGACCAGGCGCAGCTGATTTACTCGCCGTGGACTAAATTCTGTCTGAAAGACAAGGACGCCAGCGCCAAACAGGTCTGCTTCACCGGCAAGGACGCGCGCATCGAATCCGGCATGCCGGTCGTTGCCGCCGTACTGATCGAACCGGAGGGCGCCGATGCCAAAAAGGTGCTGCGCGTGACCGTGCCGCTCGGCGTTCAAATGCTGCACGGCACACGGGTGATCGTCGATAAGAACCCGCCGATGCAAGGTCCGTTCGTGATCTGCTTCACCAATGGCTGCATGGCGGACTACGACGCCAGTCCGGCGATGATCGCGTCGCTGAAGAAAGGCCAGGGCCTCACCGTTCAGGCGATCAATTCCGACGGTCAACCGATCAGCCTGGTGCTGCCGCTGGGCGACTTCGCCAAGGCCTATGACGGACGGCCGACCGATCCGAAAGTGTTCGAGGAGCAGCAACAGAAGCTGCAGGATGAACTACAGAAGCGCGCCGAGAATGCGAAACGGAAACTGAACTAGCCGCGCCCGGTATCCCCAAGCTGACGGGCGTCAATTCAGCGAATGGTTTCGCGGCCGGTAGGCGCCGCTCTTGTCGCGCACGAACATCTCGCTGACCTGCGGATGGCGGATCGGATCCTTCGAGGAATCCGCCAGCAGGTTCTGCTCCGACACATAGGCCACGTATTCGGTCTCGGCGTTTTCGGCCAGCAGATGGTAGTACGGCTGGTCCTTGATCGGCCGGATGTCGGCCGGGATCGCCTGGTACCACTCCTCGGTATTGTTGAAGGTCGGGTCGATATCGAACACCACGCCCCGGAACGGATAGAGCCGGTGGCGGACGATCTGGCCGATCTGGAATTTGGCGGTGTGTGTCTTGGACATGGGGCGCACACATAAAGGTGGATTGTGGCGCCGGCTAGAGGGATTTTTGGCAGGGTAGGGCGCGGATTCACAATCCGTAGCGCGCCGCGGCCTCCGGCTCCTTGGCGACCACCAGTCTGGCCAGATCGACCACCACCTTGGCCTGCTTCCAGGTGGCGTCGTCCTGCATCTTGCCGTCGATCATCACGGCGCCCGAGCCGTCCGGCATCGCGTCGAGGATCTTGCGCGCGAACGCGACTTCGCCCGGATCCGGCGAGAACACCTTCTTGGCGATGCCGATCTGCGAGGGATGCAGCGTCCAGGCGCCGGCGCAGCCCATCAGGAAGGCATTGCGGAACTGGGCCTCGCAGGCCGCCGCGTCGGAGAAGTCGCCGAACGGGCCGTAGAACGGTTTGATGCCGGCCGCCGCGCAGGCATCGACCATCTTGGCCGTGGTGTAGTGCCACAGATCCTGCTGATAGGCGGCGCGAGGGGCATCCCCGGCGGCGTCCGCCAGCACCACATAGTCCGGGTGGCCGCCGCCGACCCGCGTGGTCTTCATCGCACGCGATGCCGCAAGATCGGCCGGGCCGAGGCTGATGCCGTGCATGCGCGGCGAGGCGGCCGCGATCGCCTCGACATTCATCACGCCCTCGGCGGTCTCCAGGATGGCGTGCACCAGGATCGGCTTCTTGACGCCGTGCCGGGCCTCCAACTGCGCCAGCAACTGGTCGATGTAGTGGATGTCCCAGGCGCCTTCGACCTTCGGCACCATCACGACGTCGAGCTTGTCGCCGACCGCGCCGACGATCTGCGTCAGGTCGTCGAGCACCCAGGGCGAGTTCAGCGCATTGATCCGCGTCCACAATCCAGTGCCGCCGAAATCGGTGGCCTGCGCCATCGCGATGAAGCCCGCGCGGGCGGCTTCTTTCGCATCCGCCGGAATGGCGTCTTCGAGATTGCCGAGCACGATGTCGACCTGCGCGGCGATCTCCGGGACCTTGGCGCGCATCTTCTCGATATGCGGCGGGACGAAGTGAATCATCCGCTCCAGCCGCACCGGCAATTCGCGCAGCGGCGCCGGCGCGCCAACCGCGAGGGGCTTGAAGAAGTTGCGCGGCAATTTCATGGGGCCTGATCCATCTTCGACGGGGGCGGTCATTCGGCCGCGCACACGTAACGGTACGGGCAAGCCATCTTCTTCGCCAGCCGCTTTTCACGGCAAGATGCAGCCGAAACTGAGCAGCCGGACATGAAGCCCATTGCGCGTCTGCCAGATGTCGGCCCACAGGAGGGGCTAAAATGCTCTACACCGTATAGTTTACTTTTCCAGAGTCCACGGATATGGATAGAGCAGCCGGCGATCAACGTCCGGAATGAAATTCAGGGAGACCCAAGCGTGCGGCCGATCCGACGATTGCAAGCGCTTGCGCTGGAGACACCGGCGCTCGATCCTTCCGTCGACTACTACACCAAAGGCTTCGGCCTGCGGCTGGTGCGCCGCTCCGACGACAGCGCGACGTTCGCGGGCGCCGACGGACGCACCGTCATTCTCACGCTGTATCGTGGCGCAAAGCCGGGTCTCCGCGAACTGACCTTCGTGCTGGATTCGACGCACGACATCGAACTCGCGGCCAGCCAGATGCGCAAGCGCGGCGTGACGGTCGTGTTCTCGGATCCCACCTTGCTGACGGTACGCGATCCGGACGGTCGCCATATCTCCTTCTTGGCCGACGATGACGTCGAGAACGTACAGGACGCCGAGGCCCGGCCGCTGCATGTCAGTCACGTGGTGATCAATTCGCAGGACGCCGCAACGCTGACGTCGTTCTTCGTCGATACGCTCGGCTTCACCGTCGCCGACCGTTACGAGCAGGATCTGCTGACCTTCCTGCGCTGCGCCCAGCCGCAGCATCACTGCATCGGCATCTCGCCCGGCGGACAGAACAGTCTCAACCATTTCTCGGTGGACTGCGGTTCGATCGACGCGCTGATGAAGGGCGTCGGCCGCATGCAGAAGATCGGCCTGACGCCGATCTGGGGTCCGGGCCGCCATGGGCCGGGCGGCAACGTGTTCTGCTACTTCGAAGATCCGACCGGCTTCGTGGCCGAGTTCACCTGCGACGTCATCCAGATCCACGACGACGCAACATGGGTTCCGCGCGAATGGCCGCGCGTGCCCGACACCGCCAATGTGTGGGGCACCGGCGGTCCGTCGCCGCGCGCCGTCGAACTGATGAGCGGCCGGCTTCCGGCCGCATGACGCGACCGCGCCTGTCGCGAAGCTAAAGACGACAAAAACAAATCACAGAGGGGGAACACCATGACGGCCGACATCCAAAGTGTGTCCATCAATCCGTCCGGCACGCAGCGAATTTTCTTCGGCTGGTGGGTGGTGCTGTCCGGACTGATCGGCCTGACGCTTGGCGCCAGCACCGTGACGCTGTTCACGTTCGGCGTTTTCATCACGCCGCTGGAACAGGAATTCGGCTGGTCGCGCGCGCAGATCGCGCTCGGCGCCACCATCATCTCCTACATGGCGATGTTCATTGCGCCGCTACAGGGCGTGCTGATCGACCGGTATGGCCCACGTCGCATCGTGCTGCTGTCCATCCCGGTGTTCTGCGCGGCCTTCGCCTCGATGTATTTCCTGCCGCCGAACATCTACGTGTTCTACGCCGCCTGGATCGTCATTCCGCTGTGCGGCGTCGGCATCTGGCCGGCGTCCTACAGCAAGGCAGCCTCGGTCTGGTTCAACCGCCGGCTCGGCGTCGCCATCGGTATCATGGCGGCGGGCGTCGGTGTCGGGGCGGCAATCGCCCCAGTGCTCGGCCAGGCACTGATCGGCGCGGTCGGCTGGCGGCTGGCCTATCCGAGCATCGCGCTGCTCACTTTGCTGATCACATTTCCGATCGCGTTGCTGTTGTTGTACGACAAGCCGGCCGACAAGGGGCTGCTGCCGGACGGCGTCCCGACCGCGGATCCGACCGTCGCGGCTGCCGTGCCGGTCCTGTTCGGCCTGACCTATGCGCAGGCGATCCGCACCCGGAATTTCTGGCTGCTGCTGGCGATGTTCTTCATGCTCGGTATCGTCAGCACCGGCATCATCGCGCATCACATTCCAATGTTGATCGACTCCGGCCTGCCGCCGCAACGTGCGGCCGGCATCGTGTCGGTCTTCGGCATCGCGATGATCGCCGGCCGGCTCGGCACCGGATTTTTGCTCGACCGGTTCTTCGCGCCGCACGTCACCATGGTCTATCTGCTCGGCGGCATCGCGGCGTTCGCGCTCTATGCCAATGGGGCCAGCGGCCTGCTGGTGCCTGTCTGCGCCGCGCTGCTCGGGCTGGTGGTCGGGGCCGAGTTTGATTTCCTCGGTTATATCATCAAGCGATATTTCGGCACGCGCGCCTACGGCAAAATCTACGGCTCGCTGTTCGCGCTGTTCCAGTTCGGCGGCGGCCTCGGCGCGATCTCGCTGGGCGTGATCAAGACCAAACTCGGCGCCTATGCGCCCGGCCTGTGGGTCTTTGCCGGACTGTGCCTGCTGGCCGCGATCATCTGTTCGCAGCTCGGTCGCTATCCGGCCCCGGACACGGAAGCCGCCAAGCCATGAAGGATGTCGATGTGACCGATGTCGTCGTCGCGATGAGCGACGGCGTCAAGCTTGCCGCCCGTATCTACCGGCCGCAAGCCGACGGTGCGGCGCGGGCAGGGCAGTGGCCGACGCTGTTCGCGGCCTCGCCATACCGCTTCGACAATGACGAGGTCCCAGAAGCCGGCATGTTCCTGTGGCACGAGACCGGGCCGATCGCCTGGTACGTCGCGCAGGGCTACGCCTATGTGCATGTCGACGTGCGCGGCAGCGGCCGGTCGGAAGGCGACTATGGTTTCTTCGACCGGCGCGAGCGGCGCGATCTGTACGAGATGATCGAATGGATCGCCGCGCAACCGTGGTCGAACGGCAAGGTCGGCGGCATCGGGCATTCGTATTACGCGACGTCGCAATGGTGCATGGCGGCCGAACGCCCGCCGCATCTGGCCTGCATCGCGCCGTATGACGGCCATGTCGATATCTTTCGCGGCTGGGCCTATCCGGGCGGCGTTCCGGGTAAGTTCCTGAACGAGTGGTGGAACAATAATGTGCGGCCGACGAACCAATTTCCGGCGAATGGCGGGCCGAGTCGTCTGCTGCCGTTCGACCTGTCATTCGAGGTGGCGCAGCATCCGCATCTCGATGCGTTCTGGGCCGAGCGCTCGTTTGTTGATGCGCTGTCCGACGTCACCATCCCGGTCTATTCGATCGGGGTGTGGTGCAAGCTCGACCTGCATTTGGCCGGCAACATCCTCGGCTTCGAAAAGGTCGCCGGGCCGAAAAAGCTGCTGATCTCAGGAGCGCCGCACATGTCGGCCGCGCAGGCCGAGTTCGAGTCGATCGACTTTCACCGCCGCGTGCTGCTGCCGTTCTACGACCGTTATCTGAAAGGTGCCTACACCGACTACGAGGCACGCCCGGCCGTCGAATACGCAGTGCGCAATTCGAAAGACGTGGTGCAGCAGCCGCAATGGCCGCCGGCCGCCGCGAACCGGCCGTTCTACCTTGGCGACGCGAAGACGGAGAGCGTCACCTCGCTGAATGATGGCGCGCTCAGCGAGGCGCCGCCTAAATCGGCCGAGAGCGCGACCGCGTACAGCTATCCGGACCATCTCTGGATGCTTGGTCATGTGACGTTCGGGCCCAACGGTCCCGACGGCGTGGCCCGCGTGCTGACCTTTACGTCGGCGCCGTTGCCGGACAACATGACGATGTCTGGCCATGCCGAACTGATATTACACTTGTCCTCGACCGGCCCCGACACCGACGTCATCGTCAAGCTGTCGGCGCAGGCGCCGCAAGCGCCCGAGGACCGCGCTCGTGGGGTTCAGCCGCCGTCCATGGTGGTGACCAAGGGCTGGCTGCGGGCGTCGTGCCGCGCGGTAGATCCGGCCGCCAGCCGGGAAGGGGCGCCGGTGTTGACCTTCGGCGGACCACAACCGCTGCAACCCGGAAAGCCGTACGAGTTGCGGGTGCCGTTGATGCCAATGGCGTATCGCTTCGCCAAGGGATCGCGCATCCGCGTCGAGATCGCCTGCGCCGATTCGCCGATCACCGATGCGGTGTTCTCGCATCACTTCACGCCCGACCGTGCCGGCACCGACACCATCCATCATTCGGCGGTGTTTCCGTCGCGCCTTCTGCTGCCTGTAGCCGATGCATAACATCATTTGCGCGCCGTCCGTCGCTTCAAACACGGATTGCTGATATACTGGCCGCGCCTGGGACCACCTGAGAGATCGCTTTGACCAGCCACGCGTTGAAGAACATTGGGACGCCGCCGCCCGTCCCGGCGGCCAAAACCGCACCGTCCAATGCCCGCTCCGCCAAACTCGGCGACATCCTGGCGGCCGCCACCAAGCTGTTCATGGAGCGCGGGTTCGGCGACACCAGCATGGACGAGGTGGCGCTACAGGCCAACGTGTCGAAGCGCACCATCTATGACAAGTTCGCCAATAAGCAGGCGCTGTTCGCGGAGGTGATTCAGTCGCTGTGCGAAAAGATCACGATGCCGGAAATTCTGATCCTGGCCGAGGACGACGATATCGAGTCCGTCCTCAACCGCTTCGGCGTCTGGTTTCTCACCCAGATCTATTCGCGCGATCAGGTCAGTCTGTTCCAGACCGTGATCAACGACTCGCGGCGTTTCCCGGAGATCGGCGAGATGATGTTCTACGGGCCAATCCGCCGCACCCAGGAAGCGGTCGCGAATTACCTGGCCGCCCAGGGGCGCAAGGGCCGGCTGAACGTCCCCGATCCGGCGATGGCGGCCGCCTTCCTGGTCGGCATGCTGAAGACCGACGTCCACATGATGCTGCTGTTGGGCCAGCCGCGAAAGAACGTGACCAAGGACATCCAGAAGGCGGTCGCGGCGGCCGTGAAACTGTTTCTGAGCGGCACTCGGCCCGCCTAGAGCATGATCCCGAAAAGTGGGAACCGGTTTTCGGAAAAGATCATGCTCCAACAAAAAGCTGGAATTGACCGGGCAGGCGGGATCATGCTCTAGCCTCAGCCATGCTCGACGTCATCAATCTCGCACTGCCGTTCTTCGGCTTGATCTTCCTCGGATTCGCATGCGGCAAGTTCAAGACCATCCCGGAAACCGGGCTGGCTTGGATGAACTTCTTCATCATCAATGTCGCGCTGCCGTGCCTGTTTTATCGCATCGTCGCGGTGACGCCGCTCGAACAGCTCAACCGGCCGTCCTATGTGGTGGCGACGTCGCTTGCGACCTTCAGCGCGTTCGCCATCGCGTTCGTGATCACGTTGCTGATCCGGCGCGGCCGCATGGCCGAGGCGACCATCGGCGCGCTGGCCGGCGGCTACGGCAATATCGGCTATATGGGTCCGGGCCTCGCTATTGCGACGCTGGGCTCGGCCGCGACCGCGCCGGTCGCGCTGATCTTCTGCTTCGACAGTATTCTACTGTTCTCACTGGTGCCGATGCTGATGGCAATTGCCGGCACCGCCAAGAAGGGCCTTTTGGCCAATGTGCTCGACGTGGTGCGCAAGATCGCGCTGAATCCATTCATCGTTGCCACGATGCTGGGCGTCGTCTCGGCGGCGTTGCACTTTCAGCCGCCGGTCGCGCTCGACCGGCTGATGCAGTTCCTGCAAAACGCGGCGGCGCCCTGCGCGCTGTTCACGCTGGGCGTCACGGTGGCGCTGCGGCCGGTGAAGCGCATGCCGTGGGAAGTCCCGCCGCTGATCTTCATCAAGCTGGTGGTGCATCCCGTTCTGGTGCTGGCGATCCTGTCGCTGTTCGGCACCTTTGCGGTCGAATGGGTGTATGCCGCCGTGCTGATGGCGGCGCTGCCGCCGGCGCTCAATGTATTTGTGATCGCGCGTCAGTATGACGTCTGGGTCGAGCAGGCGTCGAGTTCGGTGCTGTTCGGCACGCTGGTATCGATGCTGACCCTGACCAGCGTGATGTGGCTGGTCAAGACCGGCCTGTTGCCGACCCAGTTGTTTCCTTAAGACCGAGTTCCCGGCCGCAAATACACCTTCCTGGTGACCATCGTGGTCATGGGCTTGGCGACCTTCCTGGTCGGCCTGCTGCCGACATTCGCGCAGATCGGCTGGCTGGCGCCGATCCTGCTGGTGTCGTTGCGCCTGCTGCAGGGCCTCGCCCTCGGCGGTGAATACGGCGGCGCCGCAACCTATGTGGCTGAGCACTCCCGCCCCGGCGAGCGGGGCTTTGCGACGAGCTTCATCCAGACCACGGCGACGCTCGGCTTTTTCCTGGCGCTGGCGATCATCGGCATCTGCCGCACCACCATCGATGCCAAGGTGTTCGCCGAATGGGGTTGGCGCATTCCGTTCCTGGTGTCGATGATCCTGCTGATATTCTCGGTCTATATCCGGCTCAAGCTCAACGAGACGCCGGTGTTCCTGCGCATGAAGGAAGAGGGCAAAGGCTCGAAGGCGCCGCTCACCGACAGCTTCCTGCGCTATCCGAACAATAAATACGTGCTGCTCGCGTTGCTCGGCGCCACCGCCGGGCAGGGGGTGGTTTGGTACACGGGTCAGTTCTACGCCCTGTTCTTCCTTACCCTGACGCTGAAATTGGATTATCTCAACGCCTACGCCTTGATCGCGGTATCGCTTCTGATCGGCACGCCGTTCTTTATCGTGTTCGGCTGGCTGTCGGACCGGATCGGGCGGCTCAAGATCATCCTGGCCGGCTGTCTGATCGCCGCGCTGACCTACTTCCCGCTGTTCCAGGGACTGACGCACTTCGTTAATCCAGATCTGGAGAAATTCCAGCAGACCACCCAACTGACCGTCACCGTCGATCAGAAGACGTGTCAGGCGATTGCGCCGTGGAATATCCCGACGCCGTGCGACAGCGCCCGCGACTTCGTCACCAAGAGCGGCAACTCGTTCACCACCGCGGGCGGGCCAGCCGGATCGGCGCCGACCTTGACCCTCAAGACCGCCACCGACACCAAGACGGTCCAGGGCTACAACGCCGCCACCTGGATGGCCGCGATGCAGGCCGCCGGCTATCCGCCCAAGGCGGATCTCGCCAAGGTCAATTGGTTCATGACCGAACTGATCCTGGTGATCATGGTGATCTACGTCACCATGGTGTACGGGCCGATCGCGGCGTTCCTGGTCGAGATGTTCCCGACCAACATCCGCTACACTTCGATGTCGTTGCCGTATCACATCGGCAATGGCTGGTTCGGCGGCATCCTGCCGCTGCTGGCGACCGCCGTGGTCGCGGCAACCGGCAACATCTACAACGGCCTATGGTATCCGATCATCGTGGCCCTGATGACGCTGGTGATCGGCGGCATCTTCCTGAGAGACACCAAGGGCGTCGACATCGACGCCAGTTCCGGTGTCGCCATTCAGAAGAGCTGAGTGTAACAGGCGGGGCGGCCGACATGACCGCCCCGTCGCTTCCTTGATCCCGCAACGCTGCGCGAAAATCACGATACCGAAACAGCCGTGACCGCTAGTGTCCGGCGGACGGGATGCCGGTTCGCCGCAGGGACATGCGTCCCATAAGCGGCTATAGAGCCAATCCTGGTTTACTGGATCAGGCTCTGGCCGCCACAGCAAATGGGTCTCCCTTCATGACCGTCAACCGCCTCTTCGTCGGCTATATGGTGTTGGTCGGCCTGCTGATCGGCGGGATACTGGTGGCCGCGCCGCAACTCGGCGACTTCTGGATCAAACCGTATTTCTGGGTGCTGATCGCGGCATTCCTGTTCGACGGCGCCGTTGTCGTGCTCGGGTACAACGCCGCCGGAATGCGACTGGCGATGGAATGGAGGCTGCTCGGCTTCGCGATCGGGATCGCCTTGATGGTGATCGTCCTGAAACTCACCGGCTCGCCCGCCAAATACTTCTAACCAACTATTTCTGACGGCCCTCGCCATGGTCGAATGCGCAGCCTAAGCTTTTCCCAAACGGGGGAAGTGTTTCATGGCCCAGCCGCTCGCCGGCCTGACGGTTGTCGACTTCACGACCTTGTTGCCGGGACCGTTGGCCACGTTGATGCTGGCCGAAGCCGGCGCGCGGGTGATCAAGATCGAACGGCCGGGCTTTGAGGACATGCGGCATTTTCCGCCGCGCTTTGACGGCGAGGGGGCGGCGTTCGCGCTGCTCAATCGCGGCAAGGAAAGCCTGGCGCTCGATCTCAAATCGGATCAAGACCGGTCGACATTGATGGCGCTGCTGGCCGATGCCGACATTCTGGTTGAACAGTTCCGGCCCGGCGTGATGGATCGTCTTGGTCTCGGTTACGACACGCTCTGCGCGACCCATCCGCGCCTGATCTATTGTTCGATCAGCGGCTATGGCCAGAGCGGGCCGCGCGCGCATGAGGCCGGCCACGACATCAACTATATCGGCAATACGGGTCTCTTGGCGTTGCAGTCCGGCCCGACCGACCGGCCGACGGTGCCGCCGGCGCTGATCGCCGATATCGGCGGCGGCAGTTTTCCGGCGATGATCAATATCCTGTTGGCGCTGCGCCAGCGCGATATGACCGGGCAGGGCTGCCGTCTCGACATCGCGATGAGCGATGCGATGTTCACCTTCGCCTGGTATGCGCTCGCGTTCGGCTTCGCGACCGGCCAATTTCCGAAGGCTGGCGAACTGCCATTGGCCGGCGGCTCGCCGCGCTATCAGCTTTATCCGACCCGCGATGGCAAGCTCGTCGCCTGCGGTGCGCTGGAACAGAAATTCTGGGTGGCGTTCTGCGAAGCGATTGGTCTTGAGGGCGCTCTGACCAACGATTTCGCCGATCCGGTCGCCACCAAGGCGGCGGTCGCGGCGCTGATCGCGGCCCGCACGGCCGACGAATGGCAACCGATCTTCCGGGCGGCCGATTGCTGCGTGACGCTGGTGGTGCCGCTGGAGGAGGCGGTGCGCGATCCGCACTTCGTCGGGCGCGGCCTGTTCGACCACAGCATCGCGGGCGCGCAGGGTAACGTTATGACGGCATTGCCGGTGCCGATCGATCCGCAGTTTCGCGACGCGCCGGCCGCGAAGCCGGCGCCGAAACGAAGTTAGTTGCTTGAATGCATGCACTCTTTCGCCTCTCCCCGCGTGCGGGGAGAGGTCGATTGGTGAGCGCCTGCGCGAGCCAGTCGGGTGAGGGGGGCCTCACCGTCGTGTGCGGCCTCAACGCCCCCTCATCCGGCTCGCCGCGTTGCGGCTCGCCACCTTCTCCACGCGCGCGGGGAGAAGGAAAAAAGCGCTCACATCTTCTCGAACAAAATAGCCTGCGCGCCCTTCCACAACGTCATGTTGCCGAGCGCCGCGAGGTTTTCGTTGCCCTTGGTGATGGTCAAATAGTGGTTGCCGGCGAGTTGCCCCATCTTGCTGGAGAAATCGACGCCGCCGTAAGCCAGCAGGATCTCGGTTTCGCTGATCCCGCCCGGATACAGGATGATGTGGCCGGGCGCCGGATGGCTGGTGTGGTTTTCGTAGCCGAGCCCGAGATCGAGATCGCCGAGCGGAATCCAGCAGCCTTCGCCGCTCCAGCGGACATGGATGATCTGCGACTTCCACGGCAGCAGGCTGAGGAATTTGGCGCAGGTCTTCGGCGCCAGTTCCTCTTCCATGCGGGCCTCGAACTGGTACGGCCCGGCCGTGATGCGAAGCATGGTCATGATCGAAGTCTCTCCATTTGGACCGGCTGGATGCCATTCATCCACGTTACGGCCATGTGACTCAAGCGGCTACAACGCCTCGCCGCGCATCAACCTCGGCTGCGAGGCGGCGGGCGTCACGCCCTCGCGCATCAGCGCGCGGCGCAGCGGCCCGACCCGGCCGGCGAGGTACAGTCCGACGCCGCGCAGGCCCTGCACCGGCAGGAAGTCGGTCAGCAGGCTGCGGTTCATCAGGTCGACTGCCAAAGTCCGCGCGCCGACATCGGCGCGGCGCGCGCTGTCATAAGCGTTCGTCACCTCCGGGCCGCCGACATCGTGGCCGGCGCGATGCGCGGCGATCACCAGTTCGCTCAGCGTCGCGGCATCGCGCAGGCCGAGATTGAGGCCCTGCGCGCCGATCGGCGGAATGACATGCGCGGCTTCGCCGATCAGCCCGATGCGCAAGGCGGCAAAGTGCCGGGCGGTCTCGACCCGCAGCGGAAACAGGCCGCGTCCCGGCTCCGGCGTGACCTTGCCGAGCAGCGAATGCGCCTGCTGTTCGATCGCCTCGCCGAGTGCCTTGTCGTCGAGCGCGCCGAGCCGCTTGGCGCCGGCCGGGTCCAGCACCCAGACGAGACTCGAGCGCAGGCCGGGCAGGGGCACCAGGGTGAACGGCCCGGTCTCGGTGTGGAACTCGGTCGAGATGTTCCGGTGCGGCCTCGTGTGGGCGAAATTCAGCGTCAGCGCGTGCTGCGGATAGTCGTGGGCCTGGGTCGCGATGCCGGCGGCGGTCCGGCAGGCCGATTTCCGGCCGTCGGCCCCGATGACCAGCCGGGCGTCGAGGGTGCGGCCGTCCGCCAGGGTGACGGTCACGCCCTCCGGGCCGGGCGCGATCGTGGTCGCGACCACCGGATAGCGGGTCAGACTGGGCAGCGCCGCGGCGCGGGCCTCCAGGGCGGCCAACAGGTGGCGGTTCTCGATATTGGCGCCGAACGCATCCAGGTCGATCTCCCGGGCGGTGAACCGCACCTCCGGGGCGCGCCACAGGCGCGCGGTGGCATCGACCAGCCGCATCTCGTGCATCGGGGCGGCGTGCGGCCGGCAGGCCTCCCAGACGCCCAGTGTCTCCAGGGCCGTCACCGAGCCGCCGAACAGCGCCGTGGTGCGGTGGTCCTGCAAGGACACTGGCGCCGGCGACACCAGCGCCACCGGCACCCCCGCGCCCGCGAGCGCCACGGCGGCCGTCAGCCCGGCCGGGCCGCCGCCGACGATCGCCACTTCGACTGTTTCACGGGCCATCCGGCCGTTCTCCTGTTGCCCTGTCCTAGAGCATTTCCCGGCCGGGTGGGAACGGTCGATTCCGCTCCGTATTCGGATCGGCTATGCAGGTCGGGCAGGTGACCCATGACCCA
>JAQGJU010000042.1 GCA_028290465.1 Xanthobacteraceae bacterium
AGCCTTTTGCGCTCAAATGCTTTCCATCTTCTCTAATTCGTCGATCATGCCGGCGATCATGTTGAGGCCGATCTGCCAGAAGGCGGGATCGCGCGCGTCGAGGCCGAAGGGCGCGAGCAGCTCGGAATGATGTTTGGTGCCGCCGGCCGACAGCAAGGCGAAATATTTATCCGCAAACCCATCCGCCGCCTTCTCGTAAACGCCGTAGAGCGAGTTCACCAGGCAATCGCCGAACGCATAGGCGTAAACATAGAAGGGCGAATGGATGAAATGGGGGATGTAGGACCAGTAGGTCTCGTAGCCCGGCCCTAGGCGGATGGCCGGCCCGAGGCTGTCGGCCTGCACGCTCATCCAGATTTCTGAAATCTTGTCCGCCGTCAGTTCGCCGTTGCGGCGCTCGGTGTGCAGCTTGCGCTCGAAGGAATAGAAGGCGATCTGCCGCACCACGGTATTCAGCATGTCCTCGACCTTCGAGGCCAGCATGGTGCGCCGCTGGTCGGGGCCGGACTGGCGCAGCAGCGCGCGGAAGGTGAGCATCTCGCCGAAGACCGAAGCCGTTTCGGCGAGTGTCAGCGGCGTCGGCGCCATCAGCGCGCCATTGGGCGCCGCCAGCACCTGATGCACGCCATGGCCGAGTTCGTGCGCCAGCGTCATCACGTCGCGCGGCCGGCCCTGGTAGTTCAACAGCACGTAGGGATGCGCCGACGGCACGGTCGGATGCGCGAAGGCGCCGGACGCCTTGCCGAGACGCACCGGCGCGTCGATCCAATTCTCCTTGAAGAACCGCTCGGCAACCGACGCCATGCGGGGCGAGAACTCGCCATAGGCGCCGAGCACGGTGTCGCGGGCCTCAGTCCATGGAAAGATGCGCGTTTCGACCTTGGGCAGCGGCGCGTTGCGGTCCCAATGCGGCAGCGTCTTCTTGCCGAACCATTTCGCCTTCAACGCATAATAGCGATGCGACAGCCGCGGATAGTTCGCCTGCACCGACGACACCAGCGCCTCGACCACCTCACGCTCGACCCGGTTCGACAGATGGCGTGCATCGGCGATGTCGGCGAAACCGCGCCAGCGGTCGGAGATTTCCTTGTCCTTGGCCAGCGTATTGGTGACCAGCGTAAACGTACGCAGATTTTCCTTGAACGTTACGGCCAGCGCGTCGGCCGCGGCCTTGCGTTTGGCCGGCAGCGAATCCTGCAACAGATTCAGCGTCGGCTCGAGCGAAAGCGCTTTACCGGACACCTTGAAACGTAGCGCCGCGAGCGTCTCGTCGAACAGCCGGTTCCAGGCGCCGTGCCCGGTCATCGACTTCTCATGGAACAGCAATTCGACGCGGTCCTCGAGCTGGTACGGCTTCTCTTTGCGCACGTCGTCGATCCACGGCCGGTAGTGGCCGAGGATCGGATCTTCCATCGCGGCGTCCAGCACCGCGTCGTCGATGCGGTTCAGTTCGAGGCCGAAGAACAGCAGGTGAGACGACGCCGCCGTGATGCGTTCGTCCACGTCGCCGTAGAATTTGGCCCGAATCGGATCTGTCTGTTGGCCGGCGTAAAGCAGACCGGCATATGAGCCGAGCCGGCCGATCAGATCGCCAATCGCCTCGTAGCGCTTCACAGCCTCGGCCAGCGCCGCGCCGGCGGCCGGGCGGGAGACCATCTCGGCCAGATTGCCCTTATAGGCCTCCTCGAACGCCGCGCATTCGGCGTCGATCCGTTCGAGATCCTGCTTCACCTGCGGGCTGTCGATCGCCGGATACAGCGCCGACAGATCCCATTCGGGCAATTTACCGAGCGAGGTCTTCTTACCGGTCGAGGTTTTGGAGGTTTTCCGGCTGGCGGGCCGCGCCGGAGCGCGTTTTTTGGCAACAGTCATGGAGGGCTTTCGATGGAAGGGATCCCTCCTCAACATAGGGCGCCTGTGCGACCTGGCAATAACGTTATCGGCCTGAGACCGCCTCGCTACGCAAATGCCGCGAGCTGGGGCGCAAAATGCGTCATCAGTTCGATCGGCTCGGCCATGATCGGCTCGATTTTTTCCTCGAAGGCCTCACGGATCGCGCACCACGTTACCGTCAACCGTGCCATCAGGCTGGCTTTGCCTCGACGCAGGACAGCCTGCATCCGATCGACCAGCAGGCCCAGGCTGGCATGTTCGAACAGCAGTCGGCCGGCGCCGTCTTCCAGGACATACAGCCGGCCCAGGCGCGAAACGCACATAATGCAATCGTGCTCCGGGGCTGGCCCGACCAGATAAAGCTGCGGATCGCCGACTTCCGTAATTCCGGCGACCCAGCCGCCGACATCCGTGGCCTCCGTCGACACCGCCGGGGTTCCGGCGACCTGTTGCAGTTCGATCGGCCGCCAGCCCCACGCAGCCCGAGTTGTTTTGGGGAACGGATGTACGGTCATGACTTCACCTCGAACAGCAGCCGATAGAGTTCCGGGTCGTAGAACGCGAGTAGTTTCCGGGCGAAAGCCGACGGCTCAACGTCGAGCGCCACCGCCCATGCTTCCATGCTTTCGGTCGGGACGCGGCCAAAGCCGTTCTCAACCTGGGAAATGAAGGTGTAATATTTTAGGCCGAGCCGCCCGGCGAGGTCGATCTGCGACATTCCGGCGCGCGCCCGCAGTTCCTTCAGCCATGCGCCGGCCTCACGGCGCAGCCGCTTGGCCTCCGGCAATTGCTTCGCAAAATGAGTCGCCATCCAGGTGAAACCTTCCGGCTTGCCAGACGTTTCAAGTCTGCTAAACTAGTAAAAATAAATCCTCTTACTCGTCTTTCACGTTAGCACAACTATCGCGAAGGAAAAGATAGAGATTTGCCGAGCCGGAATGCCACCGGCGTACCGAAGGGAAACCGAACATGGCCATCACCCATTCTGGCGATTTTGCCCACCCAACGGCCCCCACCATTACCGGTCCGGCGGTTGTGCTCGGGGCCGCGTGTTTGGCAACGCTGGCGGTCATGGCCGCCGCCACTCGCATGCTTTCTCCGGACGCGGTGCTGCCCGCGATCGCTACCGCCTTGTTCGCATTGAGCGCCGTGGTCGCATTGATCGCGTGGCAGCGCGGCTCCGGTCAGCAACGCCTGCTGCCGAGCTATTGGGACGTCGCCGGCCTGCTGACGTTCGTCGGCATCTGTGTGGCCGCGCTGATCGAGCCGGACGCCATGGCACAGCTCGTCGAGACGTCGAACCGGCCGCGCTGATCTGACCTTCAGCAACATCGAACGAACCGGACGGCCGGCATCGGCGTCCGCCGCAATACAATGAGGACGGCGTGGACCTGTACACAAACCTGATCGCCCTGGGGCAGATCATCGTCATCGATTTCGTGCTGGCCGGCGACAACGCCATCGTGGTCGGCATGGCGGCTTCGCGGGTCGCTCCGGAGATCCGCGCCAAGGTGATCCTGTGGGGCATGGCCGGCGCGGTGGTGCTGCGCATCCTGTTCGCGGCCGTTGCCACCCAATTGCTGACCATCGTCGGATTGACGCTCGCCGGCGGCGTGCTGCTGCTCTGGGTGTGCTGGAAAATGTATCGCGAGATCACGATATCGGTACCCGAGCCGGCATTCGCAGGCGCCGGCGGCGCGTCCGGTGCCGGCGGTAATGGCGTGGTGCCGACGGTGGCGTTCGGCGCGGCGATCACGCAGATCGTCGTCGCCGACGTGTCGATGTCGCTTGATAACGTGTTGGCCGTGGCCGGCGCCGCCAAGGGCGAGATCTGGGTGCTGGTGGTCGGCCTGACGGTCGCCGTGATGTTCATGGCATTGCTGTCGACCTACATCGCCAAGCTGCTGGCAAACTACCACTGGATCACCTGGATCGGCCTCGCGATCATTCTGTATGTGTCGGTCGACATGGTCTGGCGCGGCACCCATCAAGTCGGCTGCCAGTTCGTATCCAAGTCCGCATGCGACGCCGGGACCCTGCAAACCTTGGGCGCCCTGTTGTCCTGACACGCTTGTCTCTACCCAACGACTCCCGCCGCCCCCTGTGGGAGTTGTTAGCGCGGCGCCGATTTCACACGGCGCCGCGCTCCTAATATTTACCAATCGTTAAGACAGCCGGCGACATTGTCCCATTATGCGACAGTCGCCGCCCGCCTTTGCGGCCGGCGCGCCGGGACCGCACGCACATGTCCGAACGCATTCTCATCGTCGACGACGACCCGGTGCAGCGCCGCCTGGTCGAGAACATGGTGCAGCGTTTCGGCTATGAGGCCGTCACCGCGAGCGGCGGCCAGGAAGCCGTTGCGCTGCTGACCGGCCCGGACGGCACACCATTCGACGCCATGATCCTCGACCTGATGATGCCCGATCTCGACGGGCTCGGCGTGCTGGCGCAGCTGCGTGAAGTCGGGCTCATCGTGCCGGTCATCGTGCAGACCGCGCATGGCGGCATCGACAATGTGGTGTCGGCGATGCGGGCCGGCGCCGTCGATTTCGTCGTCAAGCCGGCCAGTCCCGAACGCCTGCAGGTCTCGCTCGCCAATGCGCTGGCCACCAAAGCGCTGGCCGGCGAACTGCAACGGCTGAAACGCAGCCGCGACGGCACGCTGACCTTCAAGGACATCGTGACCCGCAGCCCGCGCATGCATGGCGTGCTGCGCATGGCCGAGAAAGCCGCCGCGTCCGCCATTCCGGTGCTGGTCGAAGGCCGGTCCGGTGTCGGCAAGGAATTGATCGCCCGCGCCATCCATGGATCCGGAGAGCGCCGCGCCAAACCGTTCGTTGCCGTCAACTGCGGCGCCATTCCGGACAATCTCGTCGAGTCGCTGCTGTTCGGTCACGAGAAGGGCGCGTTCACGGGCGCCACCGAAAAGCACGCCGGCAAATTCGTCGAAGCGCATGGCGGCACGCTGTTTCTGGACGAGGTCGGCGAACTGCCGCTCGCCGCGCAGGTCAAGCTACTGCGCGCCATTCAGGAGGGCGAGGTCGAAGCCGTCGGCGGCCGCAAGCCGATCAAGGTGGATGTGCGGATCGTCTCGGCCACCAATCGCGACCTGTTGCAGGACGTGAAGGACGGCCGCTTCCGTGAAGACTTATTTTACCGTCTCCATGTGTTTCCGATCACCGTGCCGCCGCTCGCCGAACGGCCCGAGGACATTCCCGAACTGGTGCGGCATTTCGTGCTGCGCTTCGCGGCCGAAGAGGGCAAGCGCATCCGCGCGGTCAGCGGTGAAGCGCTGGCGACGCTCATCGCGTATCGTTGGCCCGGCAATGTCCGCCAGCTTGAGAACGCGGTATTCCGCGCCGTGGTGCTGAGCGAGGGCGACGAGGTCGGGCTCGCCGATTTCCCGCAGATCGCCGCGCAAGTGACGGATCGGGTATCGGACCATGGCGCGTCGAGTCTGCCGACCATCGGCGACCGTATGCCGCTGGTACCGGAAACCGACGAGGCGCCGGCAGCGCACAACCCCGGCGACGTATCGGCCGCCGCACTACCCGCCAAAGGCATGCTGGCCGCGCTCGACCCGCAGGGTGAGGTGCGGCCGCTGGAGGCGATCGAAGCCGACATGATCCGGTTCGCCATCGCGCATTACGATGGCCGGATGTCGCAAGTGGCGCGCCAGCTCGGCATCGGCCGCTCGACCTTATACCGCAAGCTTGAAGGACTCGGCCTTGCCAGTTCCACGAGCGAAACGCCAACCGGGGCACAAGAGCATGATCCCGAACAGTGGGACCCGGTTTTCGGAAAAGATCATGCTCCAACAAATAGCTAGACCGTTCGATCATCCGGATCGCGGAAGTACGGACGTGGCCGGGTTGTCACAGTATGACAAAATCACGTGACGACGAGTCGATAAGCCATAACGATTCGTTGGCTGTGCGGGCGCGAGGTTCTAAGTAGATTGCGAACCTGAACGCACCGTGACGCGACTAACGGATCCAGCCTTCGATCGCCGGCCTGTCGGCGATCTAAACCCAACCGATCGCGCAGGATCGTCGGGATTGGCCGTAACACTGCGATAGGCGGGTCCTTGCATGGGGACCCGACCATAGCCCGGAAGGAACGATTGATGCGCGGCTTCCGCTTCGAACACTTGCTGACCAGCACCGCCTTGGTTCTGCTGCTTGCCGGTACTCCGGCGTTTGCCGCCCCCGAAGGCGAGGCCGCCGCCATCGAAGCCGCCGTCCCGGTGCCCGAGCCGGCCAATGTGCCGCCGCCGACCGTCAAGGATATCGAACCGCAGGCGCCGGCCGAACGCGCCGCCGCGCCAGCGCTCCCGGAAGCCAAGCCGGTCGAGAAGCTAGCTGAGCCGGCTCCGGCCACCGCACCGGCTGACGTGAAGCCGGCCACGGCCGAAACCAAGGTCCCCGAGATCAAGGCGCCGGAAGCCCCGAAGGCCGCCGAAGCCCCCAAGGCGCCGGAAGCGGCTCCGCCGACCACCGCCACCGCCCCGGCCGTGACCGCACCGACCACCACGGCCGCTCCGGTTACGCCCGCCAAGGAAGTCGCGGCGGCGCCCGCCATCAATCCGGCCGATCAGGCCATTGCCGACCGGCTGCGTGAGCAGATGTCCGGCAAGCTGGCGAAGATGTTCGACCGCAAGAACGAGCGCACCGCCGTCGAGGCGTTCTATTCGGGCCGCAACTATGCGCCGGCCTGGATTCAGAACGGCACCGAGACGCCGCGCGCCAAGGCGGCGATCGCCCGGATCAAGAACGCCGGCCAGGACGGTCTCGACCCGCTCGACTACGTGACGCCCGACTTCGCCAAGGCGACCAGCCCGGAAGCGCTGGCCGAGGCCGACCTGAAGCTGACCGACGCGGTGTTGACCTATGCGCGTCACGCCCAGACCGGCCGCGTGCACTTCTCGCGCGTCGCCGCCGACATCGACTACAAGCTCGAATATCCGGAGCCGGCCGATATCCTGGCCAAGGTGACCACCGGCCAGGATGTCGCCGCGGTGCTGGACAGCTACAATCCCCAGCACACGGGCTACAAGGCGCTCCGGGCCAAGCTCGCCGAACTGCGCGGCAAGGCCGAGGACCGCGTGGACCAGATCGTCGACGGTCCGGTGCTCAAGCTCGCCAAGAAGGACGTGATGCAGGATCCGCGCGTGCCGGCGCTGCGCGCCCGGCTCGGCGTGACCGGCGACGCCACCGACCAGCGTTACGACGCCAAGGTCGCCGAAGCGGTGCGCAAATTCCAGGAGAGCGCCGACATCAAAGTCAGCGGCCAGCTCGACACCCGCACCGTCAACGCGCTGAACGGCCCGACCCGCGGCAAGCAGGTCGACACCATCGTGGCCAATCTGGAGCGCTGGCGCTGGCTGCCGCGCAAGCTCGGCGCACCGTCGCTCGGCAACGCCTATGTGATGCTCAACGTGCCGGACTACACGCTCAAGGTGATGCACAACGACAAGCAGGCCTGGACCACCCGCGTGGTGGTCGGCAAGCCCGGCAATCATGCGACGCCGGTGCTGACCGAGACGATGAAGTTCATCACCGTCAACCCGACCTGGAACGTGCCGCCGTCGATCGTGTACGGCGAATATCTTCCGGCGCTGCAACAGGATCCGTCCGTGCTGGACCGCATGGGCCTGAAGCTGGTGCAGAACCGGGACGGCAGCGTGCACATCTCGCAGCCGCCGGGCGAGCGCAATGCGCTCGGCCGCATCCGTTTCAACTTCCCGAACAAGTTCCTGGTCTATCAGCACGACACGCCGGACAAGAATTTGTTCGCGAAGGAAACCCGCGCGTTCAGCCATGGCTGCATGCGGGTACAGAATCCGGACAAATACGCTGAGGTGCTGCTCGGCATCGCAATGCCGAAGGAAGGCTACACGGCCGAGCGCATCAAGAGCATGTATGGCCACTCCGAGATCAACATCAATTTCCCGACCCCGATCCCGGTGCACATCACCTACCAGACCGCCTGGGTCGACGACTCCGGCAAGCTGGAAACCCGCCCTGACATCTACGGCCGCGACGCCCGCGTCCTGGCCGCGCTGCGCGGCGAAGATCGCCGCATGGCCGATGTGGCCATCGAACGTTCTCAGCCGAACTACAGCCGCCCGTCGGTGCGCCTGCCGGACGGCATGACGTTCGCCGGCGGCGGCAACGAGCCGTCGTTCCTGGATCGTCTGTTCGGCGTGACCCCGGCCGCGCCCCCGGCTCGGCCGCCCCGCCGGGTCTACTCGCGGTAATTTCCGACCGAAAGCCGCCGAAAAGCTCGTAAAATCTTCATTCCGGCCGCACTCGTCGCGGCCGGAAGCGTTTTAAAGGCCGCGAATACCATCCGCATTAACCTCGACCGGTAAACGTCCCTTAACCAGCCCGACAGGGGGTGGACCCGGCGGGCCACTTTTCGCCATACTCGGCCTATACCCCTGTGTGGGTGGGGGTCGGGGCGTGTCGGGGACGTTAAGTCGACGCTAACCCTTCCCGGTAAGAGTGCATTAAGCGCGTTGCGTGGCCTTTTTGGGCCGCGACGACGTTTGGTGACCATCTTGGGCAGGGCGAGATCGTACTAGTGTCGATCGGTACCACGCGAAATAGCAGTCTCATCGCGCGTTCATCCCGTCTGGGATATCGCCTTGGACTGACCGGTCTCGTGGTGCTTTTGGGCTGCGAAAGCCTGCAGACCGTGGTCGCCGACGGCGACACCCGCACCATCACCATGAATCATACCCACCGCACCAACGACACCATCACGGTGACGTTCAAGCGCAATGGGCGCTACGACGACGATGGCCTGGGCAAGCTCAACCATTTCCTGCGCGACTGGCGCAACGACGAACAGACCAAGATGGACCCCCGGCTGTTCGATCTGGTCTGGGAAGTGCAGAACGAGTTCGGCGGCAACAAAACCATCAACATCATTTCGTCCTATCGCTCGCCGCAGACCAACTCGATGCTGCGCCGGCGCTCGAACGGTGTCGCCAAGTTCAGCCAGCACATGCTCGGCAAGGCGATGGACTTCAACATCAACGGCGTACCGCTGGAAGAACTGCGGGCCGCCGGCCTGCGGCTGCAGCGTGGCGGCGTCGGCTTCTACCCGTCATCCGGCTCGCCCTTCGTCCATCTCGACGTCGGCAGCGTGCGGCACTGGCCGCGCATGACCCATGACCAACTGGCCAAGGTGTTCCCGAACGGCCGCACCGTGCATGTGCCGACCGACGGACGGCCGCTGCCCGGCTATGAGCTGGCGCTGGCGGACCTTCAGAAGCGCGGCAATTCCCCGTCCTCCACCGTGCTGGCCTCGGCCGGCACCGATCCGGCCGCCGGCGGTTCCAAATTCCTGAGCAAGCTGTTGGGCTTCGGAAAGTCAGACGACGACGAGGACGGCGAGACCACCAGCGCCTCGGGCCGCGCCGATGCGCGCCGCCCGGCCGGCGGCACCACGGTGGCGTCGGCCGAGCCGAAGCTGCTGGAGTCCAAATTCGGCGACTCCAAGCTGACCGGATCGAAATTCGGCGAGAACAAGCTGCCGGACTCGAAGCTGCCCGAATCCAAACTTTCCGAGGCTAAACCGGTATCCAGCCCGACAGCCAAGCCGCAGGTCGCGCAAGCGCCGCAGGCCAATCAGGCACCGAAGCCGGCGCCGGGTGGCTTCCAGCTCGCATCGGCCGGCCCGTCGAAAATCGTACCGGCGCCGAGCCGCCCGGCCCAGGCCGCGAGCCTCGTCGCCCGCGCCGCGCAGACCCCGAACGACATCATCCGCGCCCGCGGCTTCTGGGAAGGCCTGCCGGAAGCGGCACCGGCGCCCCGTCCGGTCGCGGCGCGTCCCCAGAAATTCCAGGTCGCCTCCGTCGAGAAGACCGCACCAGTTCCCGAAAAGACCGCCCCGGAGACCGACACCACCGCCAGCGTCACGCCGTGGCCGGTCGCGACCGCCAACGATCGCGTCGCCCCGGAACTCGCGCTGTCCTATGCGGCGACCCCTTCCCAGGATCCGGCCACGTCCACCAGCAGCGTGGCCCCGATGGGCACCGGCGTTTCGCGCGGCGGCGCGCTGACCGCCGCGGCGGCTTCGGCGGCCCGCAGCACCACCGTGGCCGTCAAGGGCAATGAACAGCCGGCACTGACCGAACGCAGCTTGGTCGCACACGCGGCCGCCCGCTTCGCCCGCCAGGAAAACCGTCCGGTGGACGTACCGGCCGCCAAGACCACCAACATCACCGCGAACACGCGCATTCTGGATCCCTGGCTGCGGGCCATCATGGTGACGCCGGACGCGCACCGCTTCATGAGCACGACGCTGTTCGGCATGCCGGACTTCCGCAACCTGCGGCCGCTGATGCAGAAGCCCGCCTCGGCCGTGATGATGACGTTCTCGCAGGATCCGAACCCCGGCCTCGAGACCAGCCGCTTCACCGGCACCGCCGTGGTGTTCATGTCGACCGTCAGCTTCGGCAATCGCACGGCGATGCTGCAGCCGTAACTGCCGCAATCTTGCGACTTCTACCTTGAAAACTTGCCGCGTTATTTGATCGTCACCCGGCCGTCGACGCGCGTGCGCACCGTACCGAGCTTCCGGACATAGGCCATGATCTCGTTGGCCATCAGCGGCGCGTCGTAATCGCGGCCGATGACCGGCGCATCGCGCAGCATCACATAGCCATCGCCGCCGCGCCCGATGAAGTCGTTGGTGGCGAGCTTGTAGGTCCGCGCTTCGTCCAACGGCACGCCACCGACCTTGATCGCCACGACGCGCGATCCCGGCGGCCGGCTGACATCGGCCTCGACCGTCATGCCGGAAACCTGCGGAAACCGCCCGCTGGCCTGCGGCAGCACGCTCAGCCCGTTCTCCATCGCTTCGCGCAACGCCTTGCCGGTCACGCCGATCAACGCGATGCGGTTGCCGAAGGCAAGTTCGGCCAAAATATCCCGCCGGGTGATCGGACTGCCGGCCGGATACAGCTTGCTGGCTCGGATGCCGCCGCCATTGGTGAGGCCGATATCGGCGCCGGTCGTGTCTCGCAGCGCATCGGCGAACAGGTTGCCGATCGCGGCCTCGCGCGTGCGCACCGTGGCGTTGCGGCTGTCGAGTTCGACCGCCGTGGTGGCGAGCGCGACGTCGAGCTCCTTCGACATCTCGGCCTCGAGCTTGACGACCTCGGCGGCAACTTCGGGATCCGGCGCCACGTCGGCGGTATCGATGATGCGGAATTTCGGCCACCAGGTCACGTGGCGTTGGCCGCCGCGCTCCTCGACATTGATCGTCACATCGATCGCCGTGACGTAATGCGCGTCGGCGCCCGACTCGACCATCGCAGTGCGGCCGTCATAGTTGACGTAAAGGTCGTGGTCGTCGCCGGTCAGGATCAGATCGAACGCACGGGTTGCGAACAGCTCAGAGTCCTTCGCCCGGTCGGCGTGCACCACGCTGACCACGAAGTCGGCGCCCTCGCGGCGCAGTTCGGCGGCCTGCCGCTGCATCGTCGGCACTGTCGGCGTGATGTTCAGGCCTTCCGGGTTCGACTTGACGTCGGAATCGTCCGCGGTCGCGCCGGTCAGGCCGATCCGCACGCCGTCGATCGTCAGCATCGAGCGGTCTTTGAAACCCGGCACCGGCTGCCCGTCGACCCCGCGCAGATTGGCGCCGTACAGTCCGAACTTCGCCTCGCGCATACGCTGCAAAAACACCTCGCGGCCAAAATCGTATTCGTGGTTGCCGGGCACGAAGATGTCCGGCGGGATCATGTTGGTCAGCTTGATGATGTGGGCGCCGCGGTCGAAGCCGGACATCAGCGACGGCGACAAAGTGTCGCCCGCATGGGCGAAGACCACATGGCCCCCCTTGGCCCGCTCGGCCTTGACCACGGCGGCGAGCCGCGGAAATCCGCCGCGATGGCCGCCGTCCGACGTGACCTGCTCGTTCATCAGGTAAATGTCGTTGACCAGCAGGAACGTCACCTTGGCGGTCGCGGCCCCGGCCGGCCCGGCCGCCAGAACCATCCAAAACAGCGCGGAAACGACGACAAAACGGCGATAAAGGGTCATGGGTACCTGTTCAGTTTAGGTGCGGCGGAGACTTAACACGCGGTACAGCCGCCGGGCTATTGCCTCGGCCAGCCAACCAGATATTTGAATTGGTATGGATCCAATCGCTATCGACCCGCCCCCCGCCACGCACCGCCCTGCCGGCCATCCTCCCGTCGCCTCGGGCCGTATCGGCGTGCTGATCGTCAATCTCGGCACCCCGGACGCGACTGATGCGGCTTCCGTGCGGCGCTACCTGAAGGAGTTCCTGTCCGACAAGCGGGTGATCGAAAAGGACACGCTGCTGTGGAAGCTGATCCTGAACGGCGTCATCCTGCGCTTCCGGCCGGCCCGCAAAGGCCGCGACTACGAGAAGATCTGGAACCGCGAGCGCAACGAGTCGCCGCTCAAGACCATCACGCGCGCGCAGGCCGAGAAGCTCGCCACCACGCTGGAACCGCTGACCAACGTCACGGTCGACTGGGCGATGCGTTACGGCAACCCGTCGATCGCGTCGCGATTGGAGGCGATGGCCGCGCAGGGCTGCGAACGCATCCTGGTGATGCCGCTGTATCCGCAATATTGCGCCGCCACGTCGGCCACGGTGTGCGACGAAGTGTTTCGCGTCCTGATGAAGATGCGCTGGCAGCCGTCGGTCAGGATTGCGCCGCCCTATCATGACGACCCGGTCTATATCGAGGCGCTGGCCTCCTCCACCGAGGACCAGTTGCGCCGGTTGCCGTTCCGTCCCGACGTCATCGTGGCGTCGTTTCACGGCATTCCGAAGGAATATTTCGACAAGGGCGACCCGTATTACTGCCATTGCCACAAGACCACGCGGCTGCTGCGCGAACGGCTCAAGCTGGACGACAAACAGTTGATGCTGACGTTCCAGTCGCGCTTCGGCCGCGCCGAATGGCTGCAGCCCTACACCGACAAGACGGTGCGGATGCTCGCCAAGAGCGGCGTCAAGAACCTCGCAGTCATTACGCCGGGATTTTCGGCCGACTGTCTGGAAACGCTGGAGGAAATCGGCATGGAGAATGCCGAGATCTTCAAGCACAATGGCGGCGAGAATTTCGCCGCCCTGGCCTGTCTCAACGACAGCGAGCCCGGCATGCTGGTGCTGTGGCAGATGGCGCTGCGCGAATTGAAAGGCTGGGTGTAGGGTACTAACCGCGATGCGGCGCATTGAATCGCAATGCGATTGAACCGAAGCACTGACGCGTTCGACAAACCCACGTCCATCCGTCCGTCATGATCCGCATCTCAGGGGTAATCCATGCTCGGCTTTAATATCGTCGTAAGCCTGCTCGTCATCGTGGCCATCATATTCCTGCTTGCCGCCGTGAAGACGGTGCCGCAGGGCTATAACTGGACTGTCGAACGGTTCGGCCGCTACACCGGCACGTTGACCTCCGGCCTCAATGTGATTTTTCCGTTCATCGATCGCGTCGGCCGCAAGATCAACATGATGGAGCAGGTGATCGAGATTCCGCAGCAGGAGGTCATCAGCAAGGACAACGCCACCGTGACGGTCGACGGCGTCGCCTTCTACCAGGTGTTCGATGCCGCCAAGGCGAGCTATGAGGTATCCAATTTGAACCAGGCGATCGTGGTGCTGACCATGACCAATATCCGCTCGGTGATGGGCGCGATGGATCTGGACCAGGTGCTGTCGCATCGCGACGAAATCAATGAGCGGCTGCTGCGCGTGGTCGATGCCGCGGTGTCGCCCTGGGGCGTCAAGGTCAACCGCATCGAGATCAAGGACATCGTGCCGCCGCGCGATCTGGTCGAGGCGATGGGCCGGCAGATGAAGGCCGAGCGCGTCAAGCGCGCCGACATTTTGCAGGCCGAAGGCCAGCGCCAGTCTGACATTCTGCGGGCCGAGGGCGCCAAGCAGTCGCAGATCCTCGAAGCCGAAGGCCGCCGCGAGGCCGCGTTCCGCGACGCCGAGGGCCGCGAACGGCTGGCGCAGGCCGAGGCCAAGGCCACCGAAATGGTCAGCGTGGCGGTCGCCAACGGCGATGTCGCGGCGCTGAACTACTTTATCGCCGAAAAATATCTCAAGGCATTCGGCCAGCTCGCCGAGTCGCCTAACCAGAAGATCCTGATGCTGCCGATCGAAACCATGGGCGTGCTCGGCTCGCTGGCCGGCATCGGCGAGATCGCCAAGGCCACCTTCGGCGGCGGCGACGGCAAGACATCGGCGGCGGTCGCCGCGCCGCGACGGCCGACGGTGCCGCCTACAGGGCCTGGGACCGGCCCGGCCACGAGTTGATTGGATAGGACCATGATCGAATTCATGATCTCGCTTGGTGTCTGGAACTGGTTCATCGCCGGCGTCGTGCTGCTATTGCTGGAACTGCTGGCGCCGGGCGTGTTCATGCTGTGGCTCGGCGTCGCGGCGATCCTGACCGGGGCGCTGTCCTTTGCGATCGGCTGGTCGTGGCAGGCCGACTTTGTTGCCTTCGCGGTGATCTCGGTGCTGCTCGTGCCGTTGTGGCTGCGCGTATCGCGCCGTTCCAACAGCATAACCGACCAGCCGTTTCTCAACCGGCGCAATGTCGGATTGGTCGGGCGCGGCTTCACGCTCGAAAAGCCGATCGTCAACGGCGCCGGTACGGTGCGGATCGACGACACCATCTGGCGGATTGCCGGACCGGAGCTTCCGGCCGGCAGCCGCGTCAAGGTGGTGCGGGCCGATGGCGCCGAATTGTGGGTGGAGCCTGTCGAGAGTTAAGCGGGGGCTTTGCCCTGCTTAACTACGCCACGCCGGCGCGCAGCAGGTCGTGCAGATGCACGATGCCGATCGGCTTGCCGGCTTCGGCCACCATCAAGGCGGTGATCTTCGATGAATTGAGGATCTCCAGCGCCTCGGCTGCGAGTTGATCGGGCCGGATGGTTTTCGGACGGGGGGTCATCACCTCGTCGACCGTCGCCTCGAGCAACTTCGGTCCCATGTGACGGCGCAGATCGCCATCCGTGACGATGCCGACCAATCGTCCGTCGGAATCGGTGACGCCGAGGCAGCCGAAGCCCTTGGCTGACATCACCACCACGGCTTCCGACATACGGGTGCCGAGCGGCGCCAGCGGCACCGCATCGCCGGCATGCATCAGGTCGCGCACGAATTTGAGCGCCGCGCCAAGCCGGCCGCCCGGATGAAGCACGCCGAATTCCGTCGCCGTGAAGCCGCGGCTCTCCAGCAACGCCACCGCCAGCGCGTCGCCGAGCGCAAGCTGCATCAGCGATGACGTGGTCGGCGCGAGATTGTGCGGACAGGCTTCGCGCGCGTTGGGCAGCACCAGCGCCACATCGGACGCGACGCCGAGCGTGCTGTCGGCTTTCGACGTGATGCCGATCAGGCCGATGCGAAAGCGCCGCGAATAGTCGATCAGATCTTTGAGTTCGACGGTCTCGCCGGACCACGACAGCGCCATGATGACATCGTCTTCCGTCACCATGCCGAGGTCGCCGTGGCTGGCCTCGCCCGGATGCACGAAATAGGCGGGCCGCCCGGTCGACGCCAAGGTCGCCGCTATCTTGCGCGCGACGTGGCCCGATTTGCCCATGCCGGTCACGATCACCCGGCCGCGCGCGGCGCGAATCAACTCGATCGCCGCAATGAAGCTTTCGCCGAGCCCGTTGTGAATCGCCTCAGCCAAGGCGGTCAGGCCGCCGGCCTCGACCTCCAGCGTCCGCACCGCGGATTCGATCAGGCCACGCTGGTTGCTGGTCTGTTTCAACGCGCTCGACTTTACGGTGGACGACTTCACATGAACGCCTTTGGTTCGCACGCCCGGTTGGTCCCAATGCGGCCAGCCGAAGCGATACCAGTCGGCAGGGATATCACGGCCCGATGGCCGGCGCGACCTCCCCAGGGACCTATCAACTGCCCGTTAACCATAGCGGTTTTAGGTTCATTAACCAAAGCCGGCCCGGAGGGCCGTGCTGTCCCGTCGATTTTACCACCTCAGGAGGTCGTAGGTTGCGCCGCCTTCGCCTTCCCTACCCGGCCTTGTCGCGCATCGCGCTGGCGCTTGCTGTCACGGCAGCCGGCATGCCGGCGCCCGCCATGGCCCAGGCGAATATGACCAACCTGCTGCTGCGCCCGGAGGTCGATGGCGATCCGTTGCAGGCGCCGCGGTTCAGCAAGCCGGCCGATCAAAAGGAAAATATCGAGCGCGGCCGGGCCGCGACGCCAGCGCGCGGCGGCACCACAACGTTCAGCCCCCTGCCACGCAGCGGCGCCGGCACCACTGGCTTCGATTCGGCGAATCTGTCCCGTGCCGGCAAGGCCGAAGCGGCCCGCATCGAGGCCGAGCGTATCGAGACCAATGCCGGTCGGCCCACGCCGCGTAAGAAGCCCGCGCCGGTCCGGCGGCCCGGCCAACCGCCCGTCGCGACCCCAACCGTGGAAAAACCCGTCGCGGTCCTGTCGCGCCGCAAGAAGCCGACGGTCGAAGAAGACCCCTATGCGCCGCTCGGCATCCGGGCCGGCGCCTTTATATTGAGGCCCGCGATCGAACTGTCGGGCGGCTACGATTCCAATCCGGCGCGCGACGCCAATCGGCGCGGCTCCGCGCTCTATGTAGTGGCGCCGGAATTTCTGGCGCAGTCGCTGTGGAGCCGGCACGAACTGATCGCCAATGTGCGCGGCAACTACACCGCCTACAGTGCGACGCCGACGTTCGACCGGCCAACGCTCGACGCCAAACTCAACGGC
This sequence comes from Xanthobacteraceae bacterium, assembly GCA_028290465.1. Lineage (GTDB taxonomy): Bacteria > Pseudomonadota > Alphaproteobacteria > Rhizobiales > Xanthobacteraceae > FEB-22. The sequence continues at coordinate 16,666 of JAQGJU010000042.1, forward strand.
CGCATCGACGTGTCGCGCGACACCCGCGTCGATCTCGAAGGGCGTTATGCTTTGTCAACCGACAGCCCCAACAGTCCCGATCTGCCGACCAGCGTGTCGAAGCTGCCGCTGAACAACGGCTATGGGGCAACCGCCGGCATCGCGCGCCGTTTCAATCGCTTCGAACTCGCCGCCAAGGGCACCGCCGACCGCTTCACCTACGACGACGCGAAACTGAACAACGGCGAAACGGTCAGCAACAAGGATCGCAACTACGACCAGTACGGCGTCGCGTTACGCGGCAGCTATGAACTCACGCCGGGCGTGCGGCCGTTCGTCGAGATCGGCGCCGATACGCGGGTGCACGATCTTTCGGTCGACCAGACCGGCGTTCGGCGCGACTCCGACGGGCGCACCGCGCGCTTCGGCACCACGTTCGAACTGACCCGCAAGCTGACCGGCGAGGTCTCGGCCGGCTATCTGACGCGCACCTATGACGACCCGACCTTGCGCGAGTTGCGCGGCTTCATCGCCGACGCCTCGCTGGTGTGGTCGCCGACCGCGCTGACCAATGTGAAGCTGACCGCGGCTTCGACCGCCGACGAGTCGACGCTGAGCGGCGTGTCCGGCGTGCTCAAGCGCGACGCCGGCATCGCGGTCGAACATGCGTTCCGCCGCAACCTGGTCGGCACCGCCAAGCTCGGCTATGGGCTCGACGACTATGACGGCAGCGACCGCGAGGACAAGCGCATGCTGGCCTCGGTCGGCCTCGTCTACAAGCTGTCGCGCACCACGCAGGTCAAAGGCGAATTCCGCCAGGAATGGCTGCGCTCCAACGCACCCGGCAACGACTATACGGCCAGCATCGTGCTGGTCGGGCTGCGCTGGCAGCGGTAACACGCACAACCCGTAGGGTGGGCCAAGCGAAGCGAGCCCACCGACCGGCACTGATCAGGAATACCTGTGACGCGTCGAAGTCGACGTGGGCACGGCGCTACGCGCCTTTGCCCACCCTACGATTTAACAGTCACTTCTCGCCCAGCAGCGCTTTGATCTCCGCCCGGAATTCCACCGAGATGTCGTCGCGCGCCAATCCGTACGCGACGTTGGCAACCAGGAAGCCGATCTTGCTGCCGCAATCGTGGCTGCGGCCTTCGAACTCGACGCCGTGGAAAGGCTGCGTCTTGGCCAGCGTCACCATGCCGTCGGTCAACTGGATCTCGCCGCCGGCGCCGCGCGGCTGGGTCTCCAGGATTTTGAAGATCTCCGGCTGCAAAATGTAACGCCCGGTGATCGACAGGTTGGACGGCGCTTTCTCACGCGGCGGCTTCTCGACCATCTCGGTGATCGCGAAGCTTTTGCCGTTGCGCTCGCCGACGCCGACGACGCCGTACATGTGCACGCGCTCCATCGGCACTTCTTCGACCGCGATGATGTTGGCCTTTTCGCCAAGCTTATTCGCGGCCTCGATCATCTGCGCGAGACAGCCCGGCTTGTTGTGCACCAGCACGTCCGGCAGCACGACCGCGAACGGCTCGTCGCCAACGATGTCGCGCGCGCACCACACCGCATGGCCGAGGCCGAGCGGCGACTGCTGGCGCGTGAAGCTGGTCTGTCCGGCGCCCGGCAGTTCGCGCAGCAGCGCTTCCAGTTCGGCGGTCTTGTTGCGGGCTTCCAGGGTCGCCTCAAGTTCGTAGGCGCGGTCGAAATGGTCCTCGATCACGCCCTTGTTACGGCCGGTGACAAAGATGAAGTGCTCGATCCCGGCCTCGCGGGCCTCGTCGACCACATGCTGGATCAGCGGCCGGTCGACCACCGTCAACATTTCCTTGGGCATCGCCTTGGTGGCGGGCAGAAAACGGGTGCCGAGGCCGGCGACGGGGAAAATGGCTTTGCGAATGCGCTTCATCGGTTTCCAGGGTGAGCCGGCCGGACGGGCCGTCAAGAATCGAAGGGGCCGGCGACATAAAGCACGACGCCGGATCGGGTTCCAAGGTTCCCGCTTGACGCTTGCCGCCTAAAACCGGCCGTATCAGGGCGTTAGGTACGGACGGCACCAAAAATCGATGGCGGCCGGGCAGGACAGCCCGCCGCACCCAATATTAACCTTCGGTCAACCGTAACCGCCTTCCATGGCGCCAGACGACATAGCCTCCGACGCTTGGATTGCAGGAACGCGACATGGTGACATCGGCCCATAGCTTTGGCGACACGTTGCGCAGCTTCGGTGGCGCGCTTCTCGTGCTGGTCGCGGCCGGCTGCAGCGCGGTGCAGGCGCAGCAGTCCAAGAACCCCATTTCCACGCTGACCGATCTGATCACTGGCACGGCGTCGCCCGGCGCCGCTCCGGCCGCGCCGACGGCTTCGAAGGAATGGAGCGGCGAATCCGGCTCGTCCGGACATCCGGCGATGACGGCCGACGCGATCCGCGCCGCCGCGCAGAATTTCCCACAATGCCTGGAAAACCTGTGGCCGCTGGCCGCCAAGCGCGGCGTGTCGCGCGCGGTCTATGAGCGTCACGCGCTGACGCTGACGCCCGACCTGAAGATCATGGACTTCATGGATTCCCAGCCCGAATTCAGCAAGGCGATATGGGAGTACATGGACATATTGGTCAGCGACGTCCGCATCCAGAAGGGTCGCGAAATCCTGGCGACGCATCAGGCGTCGTTCGACGCGGTCGAGAAGCATTACGGCGTCGATCGCTACGCGATCGCGGCGATCTGGGGCATCGAATCCAATTACGGCACCCAGGGTGGCGACCGGCCGGTGGTGCGCTCGACCGCGACGCTGGCCTGTGTCGGCCGCCGGCAAGAGTATTTCCGCGACGAATTCCTGACCACGATGGAGATCCTACAGCGCGGCGATGTGAAGCCCGAATACCTGAAGGGCTCCTGGGCCGGCGCGTTCGGCCCGACCCAGTTCATGCCGACCTCGTTCAAGCGCTTCGCGGTCGACTTCGACGGCGACGGGCGGCGCGATGTGGTCGAGTCGATCGTCGACATCATCGCGTCAACGGCCAACAACCTGAAAAAGGACGGCTGGGTCGCCGGCCAGGCCTGGGGTTATGAGGTCACGGTGCCGCAAGGCTTCAACTATCTCTTGGCCGACAAGTCCAAGCAGATGACCGTCGCGCAATGGGAGCACCTCGGCGTCCGCCGGGTCGGCGGCAAGCCGTTCCTGCGCCACGCCGACCATGCAACGCTGATGCTGCCGGCTGGCGCGCAGGGACCTGCGTTCCTGATGCTGGGGAATTTCCGCGCCATCCTGCGCTACAATCCGGCCGAGGCTTATGCGCTGGCGATCGGGCACTTTGCCGATCGGCTGCGCGGCGGCGATCCGTTCGTGCAGGCTTGGCCGCGCCATGAGCGGGTCCTGAGCCGCGCGGAACGGCTGGAACTTCAGACACACTTGGCCCGGCGCGGCTATCGCATCGGCGAGCCGGACGGGATGCTGGGCGCCAAAACCCGCGACGCGATCCGCGATTTTCAGACCGCCGCGGGCGATATTCCGGACGGCTTCGCGTCCGCCACCGTGCTCGACCGGCTGCGGACCCGCTGACCACGACGGGATACCCCAACGGTCTGATAAGACTGGACGATTGCGCTGCTTCCTTGGGTACCTAAAAACCTGTGGCGGGTAACCAAACGGGCGTCTCCAGATTGACATTTTTGCCGTAATATTAGCGGATCAGCCTGCAGCGCCGGCTTGCGCCGCAGCCCGCGACCCATTCGATCGGCCGAACGGCGATGACGCGCAAACGCAGCCTTTTCCTCCGGTATTTTGGCACGCGCTCACTCCGCGCGATCCTGGGCGGCGTCATCGGCGTCGCACTGGTGTTGCCGGCCGCCGCGCAGCGGTTCGAGGAGCGTTTCCCGGGCGACCAGCGCCGGCGTCCGCCCGCCCCAATTCCGCAGCAGGAACGCCCGTCAGGCTTTCAGTTTCCCTTCTTCGGCGGCTTCTCGGCGCCGTCACGGCCGTCGTTTTTCGACCCGGCCCCACAGCAGCAACGCCAAGCGCCGGCCGCCGACTTCAGCCGCGCCCCGCCACCGACCCATAAGGGCGACACGTCGCCGACTTCAAACATCGTGGTGCTGGGCGATTCGATGGCCGACTGGCTGGCCTACGGGTTGGAGGACATCCTCTCCGACATGCCGGAGGTCGGCGTGGTGCGTAAGCTCAAGACCCATTCCGGCCTGGTACGCTACGACACCAAGGCCGAGCCGCCGGATTGGGCGGTTGCGGCGCGCGACATTCTGGCCGCCGAGAAGCCAACCGCCATCGTGATGATGGTCGGCTCCAACGACCGATTGCCGCTGCGCGACGCGCCGGAAAAACCCGAGAAGCCAGCAAGCGATACGCCGTCGATCGCCGCGCCCGAGAAGAAGAACGCAGCCGGCGCCAGCCATGAATTCCAGTCCGAAAAGTGGACCGAGCTTTATACCAAGCGCATCGACGACACGATGACGGCGCTGAAGGCGCGCGGCGTGCCGGTGTTCTGGGTCGGACTGCCGTCGCAGCGCAGCCCGCGCGCCACCGCCGACGCGCTGTTCCTCAACGATCTCTATCGCGGCCGCGCCGAGAAGGCCGGCATCGTCTACGTCGATATCTGGGACGGCTTCGTCAACGAGGCCGGCAAGTTTACGATTTTCGGACCGGACTTCGAGGGCCAGAACCGCCGGCTGCGCGCCGGCGACGGCGTGCATTTCACCAAGGCCGGTGCGCAGAAGCTGGCCCATTACGTCGACCGGGAAATCAAACGCGCGATCCAGAACCGGCTGCTGCCGGTGGCGCTGCCGGCGCAGGACGAACCGTCCACGCCCTCGGCGCCGACCGTCGCGCGTCCGGGCGGACCGGCGCCGCGTCCGATCGCCGGTCCTGTCGTGCCGCTGTCGGCCCCGCCCCCTTCCGGCGAAGAACTGCTCGGCGGCAACAGCAGCCGCGCACCCGCCGCCGATCCGTTGGTGACCCGCGTGCTGGTCAAGGGCGACGCGCCGCCGGTCTCGGCAGGTCGCGCCGACGATTATTCCTGGCCGCCCGGCAGCGCCTTGGCGGCGGCCCCGGCCGCGGCTCCGCTGCCGGCCGAAGTCACCACGAGCACGGTCAATCCGACACCTGAGCGCGCGCCGCCAGTCGCTGCTGTGAGACGTCCCGCCGCCACCGAGACGCCGGCGACGCCGTCCGCCCGCGTGATCACGGCGCCCGCGCCCGGTTCAAATCCGTCGGCCGTGAAACCGCCGCCGGCCCGCACGCAGATTCGCCGCGCGCCGATCGAAGCCGATGCGCATCCGGATGCCGTGCGTCCGATCGCGCCCACCGCGCCGACGACTCCCCGCCCGGTGATCCGCCGCGCGCCGCCGCCGGCCGACACCGGCGACGCACCGCGTCCGCCCGCGCCCGTAGGCCGGGCCGCCTTCGCGCCATGGGGCGCGGAGCGCTGACAGAAGCACTGCTTCACCTCTCCCCGCCCGAAGTCGGATATATCCGACTTCGGCCAGTTTAATCGCCGATCTCGGGTAAACCCGAGATCGGTGGGGAGAGGTCGGCGAGCGTAGCTCGCGGGTGAGGGGGGATTGCCTATCGAGAGTCCGAGCGACCCTTACCCCAACCCTCTCCCTAATAGGGAGAGGGAGCGCACAGCATGCGCCACATCTTCATACAACCTAAGTCGGGCAGTTGATCATCAAGCCCGGGCAATGACGACCACGCTGAAAATCAGCGCGGCAGTTCGGTCGTGCCCATCAGGAATTGATCGATTGAGCGGGCGCATTGGCGCCCCTCGCGGATCGCCCACACCACCAGCGACTGTCCGCGCCGCATGTCGCCGGCCGCGAACACCTTGGCGTGCGAGGCCTGATAGTCGTCGGTGTTGGCGCGCACATTGCCGCGCGGATCAAGCTCCAGTCCGAGCGAGGCGATCAGCCCCTCGCGCACCGGGTGCACGAAGCCCATTGCCAGCAGCACCAGATCGGCCTTGATCTCGAACTCAGTGCCCGGGATCGGCTTGATCTTGTCGTCGGCGCGAATGCAATGCAGCGCTTTCACCATACCGTTCTCGCCGGTGAGCTTCTGCGTCAGCACCGAGAACTGCCGCTCGGCGCCTTCCTCGTGGCTCGACGAGGTGCGCAGCTTCAGCGGCCAGTTCGGCCACGTCATCTGCTTGTCTTCCTTCGCGGGCGGCATCGGCATGATTTCGAAATTGGTCACCGACAGCGCGCCCTGGCGAATCGACGTGCCGATGCAGTCGGAGCCGGTGTCGCCGCCGCCGATCACCACGACATGCTTGCCGGTGGCCAGGATCGGCTTGACGTCGCCCAGATCCTCGCCGCTGATGCGGCGGTTTTGCTGCGGCAGGAAATCCATCGCGAAATGCACGCCATCCAGTTCGCGGCCCGGAATGGTCAGGTCGCGGGCGTGTTCGGCGCCGCCGGTCAGCGCGACCGCATCATAGGTTTCGAGCAGTTCGGCGGCCGGCAGATTGACGCCGACATGGGCTCCGTAATGGAAGGTGACGCCTTCGCCCTGCATCTGCTCGACGCGGCGATCGACGATCTGCTTTTCCATCTTGAAGTCGGGAATGCCGTAGCGCAGCAGCCCGCCGGCCTTGGCGAATTTTTCGAACACATGCACGTCATGGCCGGCGCGCGCGAGCTGCTGCGCGCAGGCCAGCCCGGCCGGACCCGAACCGATCACCGCGACCTTCTTGCCGGTCTTGTGCGTCGCCGGCTCGGGCTTGATCCAGCCCGACTCGATGGCGCGATCCGCGATCGCGCATTCGATGGTCTTGATCGCGACCGGATTGTCTTCGAGATTGAGCGTGCACGACGCTTCGCACGGCGCCGGACAGACTCGCCCGGTGACCTCGGGAAAATTGTTGGTCGAGTGCAGATTGCGTGAAGCCTCTTCCCAGTTGTCACGATAGACCAGATCGTTCCAGTCGGGGATCTGGTTGTTCACCGGACATCCGGTGTGACAATACGGAATGCCGCAATCCATGCAGCGCGCCGCCTGCTGTTTGGTTTCCTTCTCGGGAAGCGGCAGCACGAACTCGCGATAATGGCGCACGCGTTCCTCGACCGGCTCGTAGTGGCGGTCGTTGCGCTCGAACTCAAGAAATCCGGTAATCTTGCCCATTGCGTTTAGCCGACCACGTTCGAAATGCGAGGCGATGTGAAATTGCGCGCGTTGCGGAACGGTTTCATTCCGCCGCCTCCAGCCGGGCCTTGGCCATTTCGGCCAGGGCACGGCGATACTCGATCGGCATCACCTTCTTGAACTTGGGCAGATAGGCGTCCCAATTTTCCAGAATCTCGGTGGCGCGCTTCGATCCGGCAAAGCGCGCATGCCGGGTGATCAGTATCCGCAGCCGCTGCGCGTCGTAGCGGGTCATGTCGCCCATCACTTCGACCCGGCCGTGGCCGTCGAGATCGCCGGCGTGGTGATAGACCTTGGCGTTGACGTCTTCCTCGGCCGGAATCGGCTCGAGTTCGACCATCGCCATGTTGCAGCGGCTCTTGAAGGTGTCGTCCTCGTCCAGCACGTAGGCGATGCCGCCCGACATGCCGGCCGCGAAGTTGCGCCCGGTGCGGCCGAGCACGACGACGACGCCGCCGGTCATGTATTCGCAGCAGTGATCGCCGGCGCCTTCGACGACGGCGGTCGCGCCGGAGTTACGCACCGCGAAGCGCTCGCCGGCGACGCCGCGCAGGTAGCACTCGCCCTCGACCGCGCCGTACAGCACGGTGTTGCCGACGATGATCGACTCTTCCGGCACGATGCCGGAATCGGCCGGCGGGCGCACCACGATGCGGCCGCCCGACAGGCCCTTGCCGACATAGTCGTTGCCTTCGCCTTCGAGTTCGAAGGTGACGCCGCGCGCCAGCCAGGCACCGAAGCTCTGCCCGGCGATGCCCTTGAAGTTCACCGTGATGGTGTCGTGCGGCAGCCCTTCATGGCCGTAGCGCTTGGCGATCTCACCGGACAGCATCGCGCCGGCGGTGCGGTCGGTGTTGCGGATATCGGACGTGATCCGCACCTTGGCGCCGCGATCCAGCGCCGGCTGCGCCTCCGCGATCAGGCGGCGGTCGATGATCTTGTGGATGTTGTGCGCCTGCGACTCGTTGTGGAAGATGCTCTCGCCCTTGGCCACGTCCGGCTTCAGGAACAGCTTGGAGAAGTCGAGCCCTTTGGCCTTCCAGTGTTCGAGCACGCGGCGCTGGTCGATCATCTGGATCTGGCCGACCATCTCGTCGAGATTGCGATAGCCGAGTTCCGCCATCAGCTCGCGCACCTCTTCTGCGACGAAGAAGAAGTAGTTGATGACGTGCTCAGGCTGGCCGCGGAACCGCGCGCGCAACACCGGATCCTGCGTCGCGACGCCGACCGGGCAGGTGTTCAGGTGACACTTGCGCATCATGATGCAGCCGGCCGCGATCAGCGGCGCGGTCGCGAAGCCGAACTCGTCGGCGCCCAGCAGCGCACCGATGACGACGTCGCGGCCGGTGCGGATGCCGCCATCGACCTGCACGGCGAGGCGGCTGCGCAGCCGGTTCATCACCAGCGTCTGATGGGTCTCGGCGAGGCCGATCTCCCACGGGCTGCCGGCATGCTTGAGCGACGTCAGCGGCGAAGCGCCGGTGCCGCCCTCGAAGCCCGAGATGGTGACGTGATCGGCGCGCGCCTTGGAGACGCCGGCCGCGACGGTGCCAACGCCGATTTCCGAGACCAGCTTGACCGAGACGAGACCGTCCGGATTGACGTTCTTCAGGTCGAAGATCAATTGCGCCAGATCCTCGATCGAATAGATGTCGTGATGCGGCGGCGGCGAAATCAGGCCGACGCCCGGCGTCGCGTGGCGCACCTTGGCGATCACCGCGTCGACCTTGTGGCCGGGCAGCTGGCCGCCCTCGCCGGGCTTGGCGCCCTGCGCCATCTTGATCTGCATCATGTCGGAGTTGACCAGATACTCCGTGGTCACGCCGAAGCGGCCGGACGCGACCTGCTTGATCGCCGAGCGCATCGAATCGCCGTTTGCCATCGGCTTGAAGCGATCGGATTCCTCGCCGCCTTCGCCGGTGTTCGACTTGCCGCCGATCCGGTTCATGGCGATTGCCAGCGTCGTGTGCGCCTCGCGCGAGATCGAGCCGAACGACATCGCGCCGGTCGAGAACCGCTTGACGAGTTCCTTGGCCGGCTCGACCTCGTCAATCGAGATCGGCTTGCGGCCATCCTCTTGCGCGCTCCTGATGCGGAACAGGCCGCGAATGGTCAGCAGGTGCTCGGCCTGATCGTTGACGATCTTGGCATAGGCCCGGTAGCTGTCCTGCGAATTGCCGCGCACCGCATGCTGCAGGGCCGCGACGGTGGCCGCGGTCCAGACATGGTCTTCGCCGCGCACCCGAACCGCATATTCGCCGCCGACGTCGAGCGCGTCGCGATAGATCGGCACATCGGCGAACGCTTCGCGGTGACGGCTCACCGTCTCCAGGGCGATCTCAGACAGGCCGACGCCTTCAATACGGGTCGCCGTACCGGTGAAGTATTTGGCGACGAAGTCGGTGCGCAGCCCGATGGCGTCGAAAATCTGCGCGCCGCAATAGGACTGATAGGTCGAGATGCCCATCTTGGACATCACCTTGAGCAGGCCCTTGTCGATCGACTTGATGTAGCGCTTGACGAGTTCCTTCTCGTCCAGCTTCTGAAACTGATCCTTGCCGGCGCTGAGCGTCTCAAACGCCAGATAAGGATTGATCGCCTCGGCGCCGTAGCCGGCCAGACATGCGAAGTGATGCACTTCGCGCGGCTCGCCGGATTCCACCACTAGGCCGACCGAGGTGCGAAGTCCTTGCCGGATCAGGTGATGGTGCACGGCCGCGCAGGCCAGCAGCGACGGCAGCGCGATCCGCTCGGCGCTGAGCGCCCGGTCGGACAGGATGATGATGTTGATGCCCTCGCGCACCGCGCCTTCGGCGCGTCCGCACAGTGCATCCAGCGCGTCCTCCATGCCGGCCGCGCCGCGTTCGGCCGGCCAGGTCACGTCGAGGGTCAGCGACTTGAAATGCGAGTCGCTGACCTCGGTGATCGACCGGATCTTTTCCAGGTCCGCATTGGTCAGGATCGGCTGACGCACTTCGAGGCGCTTGGTGTTCGACAGGCCTTCGATGTCGAACAGGTTCGGGCGCGGCCCGATGATCGACACCAGGCTCATCACCAGTTCTTCGCGGATCGGATCGATCGGCGGGTTGGTGACCTGGGCGAAGTTCTGCTTGAAATACGTGAACAGAGACATCGACTTGTCCGAAAGCGCCGAGATCGGCGTATCGGTGCCCATCGAGCCGATGGCTTCCTCGCCGGTGGTGGCCATCGGGGCCATCAGCAGCTTCAGGTCTTCCTGGGTGTAGCCGAACGACTGCTGACGATCGAGCAGCGAGAGGTTCGACAGGCTGGCCTTGTTGGCCGCCTCGGGCAGATCTTCCAGCACGATCTGGGTGCGCTCCAGCCATTCCCGGTACGGGTGGCTGTTGGCCAGCGTCGCCTTGAGTTCCTCATCGGGAATCAGCCGGCCCTGGTCGAGATCGACCAGCAGCATCTTGCCGGGCTGCAGCCGCCATTTGCGCACGATGTCTTTTTCGGGAATCCCGAGCACGCCCATTTCGGACGCCATCAGGATGCGGTCGTCGCGCGTCACCAGGAAGCGCGCCGGGCGCAGGCCGTTGCGGTCCAGCGTCGCGCCGATCATCCGTCCATTGGTGAACGCGATGGCGGCCGGACCATCCCACGGCTCCATCAGCGCGGCGTTGTATTCGTAGAACGAACGGCGCTCCTCATCCATCAGCGGATTGCCGGCCCACGCCTCCGGAATCATCATCATCACTGCATGGGCGAGCGGATAGCCGCCCTGCACCAGGAATTCGAGCGCGTTGTCGAAGCACGCGGTGTCGGACTGGCCCTCATACGAAATCGGCCAGAGCTTCTCGATGTTGTCGCCGAACAACGGCGAATGCGCCGAGGCCTGCCGCGCCGCCATCCAGTTGTTGTTGCCGCGCAGCGTGTTGATTTCACCGTTATGCGCCACCATCCGATACGGATGCGCCAGCGACCACGCCGGGAAGGTGTTGGTCGAGAACCGCTGATGCACCAGCGCCAGCGCGCTTTCGAAATCCGGCTCGTGCAGGTCCGGATAATAGGTGCCGAGCTGGTCAGCCAGGAACATGCCCTTGTAGACCACCGTGCGGCACGAGATCAACACCGGGTAATAGCCCGACAGCCGGCGCTCGCGGCGCCGGTAGATCTTGTTCGAAATCGCCTTGCGCAGGATGTACAGCCGGCGCTCGAACTCGTCCTCGGATTTGATCTTGCTGCCGCGCCCGATGAACACCTGCATGTGCACCGGCTCGGTCGGCTTGACGGTTTCGCCCAGGGTCGAGTTGTCGCTCGGCACATCGCGCCAGCCGAGCAGTGTCAGGCCTTCGGCCGCGACCGTCTCGGCATAGACCTGCTTGATGATGCCGCGCCATTCCGGGTCGCGCGGCATGAACAGGAAACCGACGGCGTATTCGCCGGGCGCCGGCAGCTTGAAGCCGAGTTCGGTCGCCTTGCGGACAAAAAACTTGTGCGGGATTTGCACCAGGATGCCGGCACCGTCGCCGGCGCGCGGATCGGCACCGACCGCGCCGCGATGTTCGAGATTAACCAGGACGGTCAGCGCATCGGCCACGATCTGATGCGACTTGCGGCCCTTGATGTCGGCGATGAAGCCGACGCCGCAGGAATCCTTTTCCTTCGACGGGTCGTACAAGCCCTGCGCCGCCGGCATGCCGGGATCGGCGCTGTCTTTGTACAAGCTCCGCGCGTCGGTAAAGCCACGCTCCAACCCGATGGCGGATTGTTCGCCTTGCTCTGGATCGAACTCTGTCGCGCTCATGACCATCCTCGCCGACGCTTAGTACTTGTGCCGCTTCCGCAATCCTGCCGCACCCACCTCGACCGCGGGGCTCATACGCCACCGCGCCGAGGCCGAACTTTCTGTTGAAGGGCGACCTTCGCGTCGGCTCTGGCCTCCGCGCGTCTGCTCATCCTGGCCGCCCGACGATGCGCATGGCAATGCACATACTGTACCGGCGGCTGGCCCGGGGCGCATCAGCCCGGATCTAGCTCCGGACGGTAGCGCGGCCCATGCCGATCATTGGGTCCGGCAATTGGGACAGCAATGCTGTCCTAACCCAATATGCCTAAGTTTTGCCGCGAATACAAGCGTCGCCACGCATCAAAGTCGCCCACTGCTTGCCGCTTGTTGCGTCGGCCGCAATGCCCACGCAATAACAGGAACACGAGAGCAGGCCGGCGTGCAATGGCGTTGCGCGCCGCCACTCTCAGGTGGTGAAATTCGAGGCAGCGTCTACCGCGCTGGTCTGCCTCCCTTTTCGAAATAGCGGCGCGGTTTCGGGCAAATCTCATCGAGAGGCCATATGGACTTCGCCAGCGACAATACGGCCGGCATCGCGCCGGCGATCCGGGATGCGCTCGTTGCCGCCAATTCCGGCTTCGCGCTCGGCTATGGCCAGGACGACCTGACCCGGCGCCTGGAACTTGGGATGTCCGAGCTGTTCGAGCGCGACGTCGCGATCTTCCTGGTCCCGACCGGCACGGCCGCCAATGCGCTGGCGCTGGCGCATCTGTGCCCGCCGTGGGGGGCGGTGCTGTGCCATGCCGAGTCCCACGTCGTCACCGACGAATGCGGCGCGCCGGAATTCTTCGGCGGCGGACTGCGGCTGGTCGGACTGCCGGGCGTCGGCTGCAAACTAGTGCCCGCCACGCTGCGGACCGCGATCGCCCGCAATTCGGGGCACCGCCCGCACCAGTCGAACGCAGCGGTCGTCTCGCTGACCCAGGCCAGCGAAGCCGGCACCATCTATCAGGTCGACGAGATTCAAGCCCTGGCCGAGATCGCGCACGGCCACGGCCTCGCCGTGCATATGGATGGCGCCCGCTTCGGCAATGCGCTGGCGCGGCTCGGCGTCTCGCCCGCGCAGGCGACCTGGAGGGCCGGCGTCGACGCGCTGTCGTTCGGCGCCACCAAGGGCGGCGCGCTGGCGGTCGAGGCCGTGGTGTTGTTCGATCCGGCTCGCGCGGATTTTATGGGCGAGCGCCGCAAGCGCGCCGGCCACCTGTTCTCCAAGCACCGGTTCCTGGCCGCCCAGTTTCTCGCGTTCCTGGCTGACGGCTATTGGCTAAAATTGGCCAATCACGCCAACCAGATGGCCGACAGATTGGCCGATGGGCTACGCGCGGCCGGATTGCCGCCGGTCTGGCCGGTCGAGGCCAATCTGGTGTTCGCGAAACTGCCGCGCGCCACCGAGACGCGGCTGAAGCAGGCCGGCGCGACTTTCTATGTGCGCCACAGCGACAGCCTGCCGGACGGCCAGATCGTTGGGCCGGATGAGATGCTGGTCAGGCTGGTCACCAGCTTTGCCACGCACGCGCCCGACGTCGATCGCTTTGTCGCGCTGCTGCGCGCGTAAGAGCGTTTTCAAGCGAAGTGGAATCCGGTTCGCGTGAAGAAAACGCGTCTTCTAAAGCTACAGCGGAAACAATTCGCCGGAATCCGCCCGCGCAATTGCCGCAAAGCGCCGTCACGCTTCGAGGCGGGGCGGCGGACTCGACAGGGAGGGATGTCGTGACATCCGGCAAGATTTACGGTGCGCTGACCGGCGTGATGTTCATGGTGGGCGCTATGGCGCCAGCCGACGCGCAGGTGGTGCGCATTCCGCAGGCCGCGCCCGATCAGGTGCTGCCGGCCCATGAAGTCGTCACCATCCTACGCTCGACCGGGCTCGATCCGCTGGGAGCGCCGGTACGGTACGGCGTGACCTATCGGTTGCGCGCGCTCGACCGGGCCGGACGCGATCTCAACGTGGTGGTAGATGCCCGCTTTGGCGACATTCTGTTGGTCGAGCCTGCGACGGGTGCATCGTTCCAGGAACGTCGGCGCATGGTCGCGATCCCGCCGGACTATGACGATCCGGAACTGTATGACTGGCCGCCGGAGATGTATTCGAACGTCCCGCCATATCCCCGCGCGATCAAGCCGGCCCCGGCGCCGCGCGTCGCGACCGTTCCGGCCGAGAAGCGCTTGCCGATACCGCGGCCGCGCCCGGACGCCGTCGCGGCCCAGACCCCATCGACGGCTCCATCGGCAACGCCGCCGGCCGCCGCGGTCCAGGCGCCTCCGGCCCAGGACGCGCCGACCAAATGGAAGGACGAACCGGCGCCGACCAATGCGCCGGGCGCCGCCCTCAAGGTGCCGGACGTCACGCCACTGGAGTGATGTTCGCTGGAATAATTTCTTCCGCCGGCATGCCGACAAAAGAAAGCGCCCCGGACGAACCGGGGCGCTTTTTACTTCTTACGTTGCGTGATCGCGGGAGCTTACGCGGCCTTCGCGTTGATCACCTGCGGCACGCCGCCGCCATTGATCGGAATCTGGCGCGGCTTCTTGGCCTCGGGGATCTCGCGTACCAGGTCGACATGCAGCAGGCCGTTTACCAGCGCGGCGCCTTTGACCTGGACGAAGTCGGCGAGCTGGAACACCCGCTCGAAAGCCCGCGCGGCGATGCCCTGGTGAAGCACCTCGACGGCCTTCTCTTCATTGTCCTTGGTCTTTTCGCCGCGCACGGTCAGCGTGTTTTCCTTCACCTCGATCGAAAGGTCGGATTCGCCGAAGCCGGCGACCGCGACGGTGATGCGGTAGTCGTTCTCACCGGTCCGCTCGATATTGTACGGCGGATAGCCCGGCGCGGCGCCCTCCACGGAGGTCGCACGGTCGAGCAGATTGAACAGCCGGTCGAAGCCGACGGTGGAACGATAAAGCGGGGCAAGATCGAAAGTTCGCATGGCATATCCTCCTGTGAGCGACATGAATCGAGCGACATGTGTTGAAACAACATGGCTCGAAGCGAGATACGGATGATCCGCCCTATGGCCGGACCTCCGCGTGCAGCCGACTGGCCTGCACGGGTTCGATATGGGGGCAGGTTTTCGGCTCGCAAGGGGTGTAGAGCGCGTCCAGCAAAAGTGGACACCGGTTTTGCGTCCGGACGCGCTCTAACTGTTTAGAACGACGCGTTTTTTTCACGCGAAGTGGACCCACTTCTTCTTCACGCGAAGTGGACCCACTTCGCTTGAAAACGCTATGGCGGCGGGTTTTTCACAGATATTCGAGGCTGCCAAAGAGCTGCCCGGAACCCGCCCCATGGATGGTTAAGAAGCTCCTGCTATAAGCATCGGCACACCTTCGCCCGTTCCGTTCGAAAGTCTCCATGAAGCTGGTTTCCATCCTCGCCAATCCGGTGCCGGACGGCGCGACCGTCGGCTCGCTGAAGACGCCGGACGGTGTCACGCTGCGCTATGCCCGCTTCGCGCCGCCGCCGGGCCGCAAGGGCACCGTCTGCATCTTTCCGGGACGCAGCGAGTACATCGAAAAATATTTCGAGACCGTGCGCGATCTGCGCGCCCGCGGCTTCGCGGTCGCCATCCTCGACTGGCGCGGCCAAGGCATGTCCGACCGGCCCTTGAACGACGCCCGCAAGGGCCATGTGACCGACTTTGCCGATTACGACATCGATCTCGCGGCCTTCATGAAAGAGGTGGTGCTGCCCGACTGCCCGCCGCCGCTGTTCGCGCTCGGCCACTCGATGGGCGCCACGGTGCTGATCCGGGCGGCGCATCAGGGTCACCGCTGGTTCGACCGAATAGTACTTTCAGCGCCGATGATCGCGCTGCCCGGCGTGAAGGCCTCGCGACTGGCACAGAATACCGCGCGTTTTCTGCGGCTGTTCGGCTTCGGCAGCCGCTACATTCCGGGCGGCGACGACAATGTGATCGGCACGCAGCCGTTCATGGGCAATCTGCTGACGTCCGATCCGGTGCGTTACGCGCGCAATGCCGCCGTGATCGAAGCCGAGCCGGCGCTGGGCCTCGGCGCACCGACCATCGCCTGGGCCAATGCGATGTTCCGGGCGCTCCGCCCGTTTCGCGTTCCGGCCTATCCGGGCTCGATCCGCCAGCCGATCCTGATCATCGCGGCCGGCCGCGACGAGGTCGTCTCGACGCCGGCCATTGAGGACTTCGCATCCTATATGCGGGCCGGTTCGCATCTCATCGTGGCGGGTTCGCGCCACGAAATCCTGATGGAATTGGACCGCCACCGCGTCCAGTTCTGGGCGGCGTTCGATGCCTTCGTGCCCGGCACGCCGCTGTTCGGTTAAACTTTAGAATTGAGCACTTCCAGCGCCTGCGCGTGCACGCGCGGATCGCCGGCCGCGACGATTCGGCCGCCGGCCTGCGCCGGGCCGTTTTCCCAGGTGGTCATGATGCCGCCCGCGCCCGCAATGATCGGAATCAGCGCCGCGACATCGTGCGGCTTGAGTTCGGTCTCGATCACCAGATCGACCAGGCCGGCGGCCAGCATGCAGTACGCGTAGCAATCGCCGCCATAGCGCGACAGCCGCACCTGCTGCTCGACTTTGCCGAAACACGCCCGGTCGGCATCGTTCATCAGCAGCGGGCTGGTGGTGAACATCATCGCGTGGTCGAGCGCCGCGCAGGACCGCACTTCCAGAACGCGCGGGCCGGCCGGGCCGCGATAGCTCGCCGCGTTGCCGTCGCCGGTAAACCGCTCGCGGATGAAGGGCTGGTGCATCATGCCGTAGACCGGTTCGCCGAACCGCGTCAGCGCGATCAGCGTGCCCCAGGCCGGCATGCCGGCAATGAACGATTTGGTGCCGTCGATCGGATCGAGCACCCACACATATTCGGCATTGGCGCGCTCCGAGCCGTATTCCTCGCCCAGAATGCCATGTTCGGGGAAATTGCGGTCGATCAGCGTGCGCATCGCGCTTTCGGCGGCGCGGTCGGCGGCCGTGACCGGATCGAAGCCGCGCGGGCCGGCTTTATTGTCCACCACCAGCGAGGTGCGAAAGAACGGTAAAATAATCTCGCCGGACACGGTAGCCAATTCGTCGACGAACGCTGCGAAGTCGATGGCCGTCATAATCGCCGCCTTTAGTTAGGGAGCTTGGACCTATCGAAGACTCGCAGGGCCGGCAACCGCCATGACGGGTTGCGTCCCGCCGGCCCGCCATGCAACGAGAGCCGGCAATAACAAGGCGTGGATCGATCCGCCGCCGGGCATCGGCCGCGCGGTCGCACCATACCCTGCCGGGGCTGGAAACGCATGACGGTACGACAACAGGGCAAGCCCGCGTCGGGGCTGCCGGGCGGCGCCGTCGCGCTCATCGCGACGCTGATCATCTTTTATATGGTGAGCCAGTTCCTGCGCAATTCGGTCGGCGTCATCGCGCCCGATCTGGCCGCCGAACTCGGCCTATCGGCGTCCGAAATCGGCGTGCTGTCGAGCGTCTTCTTTCTGGTGTTCGCCGGCGCGCAATTGCCGCTCGGCGTCGCGCTGGACCGGTTCGGGCCGCGCCGCTGCATGCTGGCCTGCGCCGGCATCGCGGTCGCGGGCGCCGTGGTGTTCGCGCAGGCCCATACGCCGACCGGGCTGATCGTCGGACGCATCCTGTTGGGGCTCGGTTCGTCGAGCTCGTTCATGGCGCCGCTGGCGCTGTATGCGCGGCGTTTTCCGCCCGACCGGTTTGCCACGCTGACCGGACTGCAACTCGGCCTTGGCAGCTTCGGCACACTGTTCGCCACCGCGCCGCTGGCCTGGGCGTCGGCGGCGTTCGGCTGGCGCGACAGTTTCCTCGCGGTCGGACTGCTGTCCGCCGTGATCGCCGTCCTGGTCTGGTGGGTGGTGCGGGAAGAAGACGCCGGTTCGCACAGCCCGGCCAAGCCCGAGGGTTGTCGTGACAAGGAGACTTGGCGTGACAATCTGAAAGGCGTTCTGGAAGTCACGCGCATTCCGGGATTCGGGCCGCTATTTCTGATGCACCTGACAACCTATTCGAGCTTCGCGCTGGTGGTCGGCCTGTGGGGCGGGCCGTATCTGACGCACATTTACGGCTACGGCCTGAAAGAGCGCGGCGACCTGCTACTGCTGGCCGCGGTCGCCCAGATCGTCGGCTCGATGCTGTGGGGACCGAGCGACCGGATATTCGGCAATCACAAGATCCCGGTGCTGTGCGGCGCGATGGGGACCGTCGCGGTGCTGGGCACGGTCGCGGCGATCGGCACGTTCAGCGGCCCGGCCCTGATCGCCTGGCTGATCGTGTTCGGCGCGACCTGCGCCTACACGCCGGTGCTGATCGGCCATGGCCGCTCGCTGTTCCCGCCGCATCTGGTCGGGCGGGGGATCACGCTGCTGAACATGGGCACCATCGGCGGCGTGTTCGTCACCCAGACCATCAGCGGCGTGGTGATCGACTTTTTCCCCAAGGGCGCCGACGGCGCCTACGCGCTCGATGCCTATCGGCTGGTGTTCGGCCTGCAGGGCGCTGCCATCGCGTTGGGATGCCTGACTTATTTTCGGACACCCGATCCGCGCGCGCATCGGTCATAGCACTTTCGCGCGGGGCTGCTCTGCGAAGGAAGCATGCAAGATAGGTCAATGACCCTTGCTTTTGCTGCGACGCACTGACATATTGTTGCGGTGCGGTAGCGCCTTGCGTTACCGCCGCCCTCCTTGGGCGTTTCCTCCCTAGACTTGGGCCGCTTGTACGCAAGCGGCCCTTTTTTTTGCGCCGAGCAATCTCGCCTTTTTTTAAAAATTATTCGGCGGCGGCGCGATACGGCCGCAGCTCTTCGGGCGGGATCTCGGCCAAGCGATCGGCGAGCTGCTCCAGATCGGCTGCGAGCTGGTCGAATCCGCCGATGCGCTCGAAACGGCGCTCGTCCATGTACAGCGCCCGGTTGATCTCCAACTGGATCGCATGCAGGCCGGCGGCCGGATTGCCGTAATGCTCGGTGATGAAGCCGCCCGCATAGGGCTTGTTGCGGCTGACCGCGTAGCCCAGCCCGAGCAGACTTTCCTCGATGACTTCCGCAACTACGCCGACGCAACTTGTTCCGTAACGATCGCCGAGCACGATGTCGGCGCGCGGACGGTCGTCCTTATTGCCGGCGTTGGACGGCATCGAATGGCAATCGACCAGCACGGCGGTGCCGAACTCGCGGTGCACGCGGGTGAACAGCCGGCGCAGCGTGCGATGATAGGGCTTATACAGACACTCGATCCGGCGCAGCGCGTCGTCGATCGGAATGCGGTCGCCGTAGATTTCCTGGGCGTCGCCGACCACCCGGGCCACCGTACCGAGGCCGCCGGCGACCCGCATCGAGCGGGTATTGGCGAACGACGGCAGCCGGCCGTCGAACATCCGCGGGTCGAGTTCATACGGCTCACGGTTGACGTCGACATAGCAGCGGGGGAAATGCGCCCGCATCAGCGGATAGCCGCGCGGAACGACCCCCGCGAACAATTGGTCGACGAAGCAGTCCTCCGAACGGCGCAGGGTGACCATGTCCAGGCGGGACGCATTCAGGAACGCACGCGGATAGATTTGCCCGCTGTGCGGCGAATTGAACACCACCGGACCGCGCGATTCGACCGGCTCGATAATCTCAAACGGCGGGTCGAATTCGTCGTTCACGTCCGGCATGGCCGCGGGCCTCTGGATGGGCGCATGGGCGCGTTGAGCATGGGCGCAGAATCTGGGCGCCCTGAGGGGGGCCTCCCACCCGATTTGGGGCGTGTCCTCACTATAGCAAGGTATCTTCCATGGCGACCGCCCGGCTGCCAAGGATAGTTTTGGGTTCACCCGATATTTACCCGGCACCGGCCTTATGGGATGAAAGGGGCAGCGGTCCGCGGCTCCCATGAGTAGACCATGCACAAAATCCTGCTTGCCGAAGACGACAACGACATGCGGCGCTTCCTGGTAAAGGCGCTGCAGAACGCCGGTTTCGAGGTCATTTCCTACGATAACGGCCTGTCCGCGTACCAGCGGCTGCGCGAGGAACCCTTCGAGCTGCTGCTGACCGATATCGTGATGCCGGAGATGGACGGGATCGAACTCGCCCGCCGCGCGGCCGAGCTCGACCCTGATATCAAGATCATGTTCATCACCGGTTTCGCGGCGGTGGCCTTGAATGCCGATTCGACCGCGCCGAAAAACGCCAAGGTGCTGTCCAAGCCGATCCACCTGCGCGACCTCGTCAACGAGGTAAATAAGCTTCTGGCGGCCGCCTGATTTCTCGGACCGGGCCGCCGGGTCCGGCCGGCCTCAGCGCTTGCTTGATCGGGTCCGAGCCGATAAGACGTTGCCACCTTACGACGGGTATGGGCGCGTAGCTCAGCGGAAGAGCACTACCTTGACATGGTAGGGGTCACAGGTTCGATCCCTGTCGCGCCCACCATCCCGATCTAATGACCGTTCCGGCCGGTTCGGTTCGGTTCGGCCCGCAGACTGTAAATCCGACATTTCAAAACCGGCGCCGCCGCTTCGCCTTCGGCGAAGGTTGTTCGCTACCCGGTGCCGCGCCTGGCGCCGGATCGTCGCTTTCGACGCGGTCGATCCGGTGGTGACCGCTCCCGAGCCGAGCGGCGATTGCCGGCTGATCTCGCCCGGACGCATTCATACGGACGGCCGGCGCGGCGCAAGGTCACGAGCAGGCCGAAGGCTTTCGTGCGCGAAATCGCGTTCGTCAAACCGGCCGTGGATGTCCGGAGAGTGCGCCGGCAGGCCTTCGGCTCAAGCAACCGTGTTTCCGCAGGTTGACGCAAGAGCGCGGGAAAGGCCGCAATACACGTCAAATCATTTTCGGGATGCCGACTATCATTGGTGAGCGCGTCGCCGATGGCCGGCGATGTGTGTGCCAGCCACTCGGATGAAATCGAAATGGATGCCCCCATCAAAGTGAAGCCAGTGGTTGAATTGCGGGACTACCTCGCGCAGGAGCGAACGTATCTCGCCTGGATTCGCACGGGCATCGCGTTGATGGGATTCGGGTTTTTGATGATCCGTTTTGGGATTTTTGGCGACGAGCCCCACATGACGCAACTGACCCCCGCCGGTCAGCCCCCCGCGCTCTCACTCTGGTTCGGCGCTGCGCTTATCGCGATCGGCGCACTCGTAAATCTGTTTTCCGCATGGAGCTTTGCGCGCCTGGCTGGCGAATTGAAACGCGATCAGTTCGTGGACCGCTCCCTCTCCAAGCAAGGCGTGATCGTGGCCTTGTCCCTGGCATTGCTTGGCATTTCCATCACGTACCTGACCTTGTTCCTGGCGCAGCCGCCGCACGCGTTACATGCGTCAATCGTCGGCATGGCGATTGGTCAATAGGAGAAGAAGCCGATGGAAGGCTCGAAAAAGCTTCACATCGACCATGCTGCCCAATGGTCTTCGGCGGGTCTCACCATCCGACAAAAGGAACCAAAGAATCTGGAGGCTCCTTTCGATCCGATCGACTCCTACCTCACGCCGACGGAGTTGTTCTACATACGCAGTCATTTTCCGACACCAACCTTGGACCAGGCCTCTTATCAACTTCGTATCGATGGCGCGGTCAGACGTCCGTTGACATTGAGCTACGCGGAGTTGCGGAGCATGCCATCCGAGACCCGGGTCGTGACTTTAGAGTGCGCTGGCAATAGTCGGGTCTTTCTCGTCCCTCAGGTGCCGGGAGCACAGTGGGAACTCGGAGCCGTCAGCAATGCGGAATGGACCGGTGTGCCCCTGCGAGCGTTGCTGGAGCGTGCCGGCTTGGCCGACAATGCTTGCGAGATCGTGCTCGAAGGAGCGGATCGCGGAACACCCAAAGACGAGCCCCTTCCTCCCGATCCGATCTCGTATGCTTGGAGCGTGCCCCGAGCCAAGGCCATTCAGCCGGAGGTCCTGATTGCCTATCAAATGAATGGTCGCGATCTTTCGCCGGATCACGGTTTTCCGGTGCGCGCAATTGTGCCTGGCCACTATGGAATGGCTTCGGTCAAGTGGCTAACGCGTATCCAGGCCGTATGTGAGCCGTTTCGGGGTTACTGGCTGACCTCGGATTATGCCTACTGGGCCTCGATGGATGGAAAGCCGGTGCGGCACCCGCTGGGAGAAATGAAGCTCAAGTCCGAAATTGCGCGACCACATGTTTACGAAACCCTGGCCCCGAACCTTACCTACACGGTTTCCGGTGCTGCATGGTCGGGCGAAACCGACGTGACCGAGATCGCAGTGAGCACCGATGGTGGCCGAACATGGGCCGAGGCAGAATTCCTAGACCCCGTGCGACGGCATGCGTGGCGACGTTGGAAATTCGATTGGCTTACACCGAAAGAAACCGGGCCGTATACGCTGCTGGCCCGCGCCAAGGACGCCAGCGGTCTGGTTCAACCTGACAAGCACGACAAGAACTACGGCGTCTACGTGATCAATCACTCTCTCCCGATTGAAGTATTCGTAGACGATTGAGGCGGTCCGCGACCGTGACGCCGGGGGATGCGCTCCAACACTTCAGAAAGACGCGTTTTCTTCACCCGAAGTGGATTCCACTTCGCTTGAAAACGCTCTAATGCACGGCTTCGACCCCAAAGGACGCCTCAGACTCGGTGCTTCGCCTTCCGCGACGATCCTTTGCCCTGCGGCGTTGAACGCGGCACCAGGTCATCGCTTTCGACCGACAGCAGCAGTTTCGACAGCAGCGAGGCGAGCGCGGCACGCTCGGGCTTTGTGAGCGCCGCCATGACGCCGGCGAGTTCGGCAAACTGACGCTCGATGGCGCGATCGGCGAGCGCCCTGCCCTTGGCGGTCAGCCGCACCACGACGCCGCGCCGGTCGCCAGCATCCGGGCGGCGCTCGACGAGACCAAGCTTTTCGACGCGGTCGATCCGGTTGGTGACCGCGCCCGAGCTGAGCAGCGATTGCCGGTTGATCTCGCCCGGACGTAATTCATAAGGGCGCCCGGCGCGACGCAAGGTCACGATCAGGCTGAAAGCTTCCCAGGTCAGATCGAGATCGGCGAGCCATTGTTCGGTGCGCCGCACCAGCAACGCATCAAGCCGCTGCACGCGGCCGAGAATGCCCAGCGGCCACGCATCGAGATCCGGGCGCTCGCGTTTCCAACCGTCCAGAAAACCGGCAATCGTGTCGCGCTTTTGAGCGGCCATGCGTTCCAATGTCTCTTGACACTAAGATATTTCACATCAAACAATATACTGCCGACGCGCGCATGAGAAGGCAAAACGCCCGAACCTCCCAGTTGACGAGCGCCCATAGCTGAAGGAAACGGATCGCGTGAGCAAAGTTCTGATCAAGAACGGTTATGTGGTCACCGTCGACGATGGCCGGCGCGTCTGGCCGAAAGGTTTCGTGGCGACCGACGGCGCACGGATCGGCGCGGTCGGTGCGATGGACACCTGCCCGAGCGATCAAGGCTTCGACGAAGTGATCGATGCCGCCGGCTGTGTGGTGATGCCGGGCCTGATCAATGCGCACCAGCATCACTGGTACACGTTGTTTAAAGGCCTCGCCGACGGTTACCTGCTGGAAGACTGGGTCACGGGGCTGATGCTGCCGCTCGCGCGTCAGCTCACACCCGAAGCGCTGAAAGTATCCGGTTATGTGGCGGCGCTGGAGATGCTGGCGACCGGCACCACCTGCTCGTTCAATCACTCGGTCACCACGACAACGGCGGATCACGTTCGCGCCACCATCGAGTCGCATCAGGAAGTCGGCATCCGGCAGGTCTTCGCCAAGGAACTTCGCTGCAACACGCCCGGCAATCCGACGCATCCGCTGTCGCTCGACGACGCGCTGGGCGATTTCGACGACGAAGTGAAGCGCTGGGACGGCTTCGACGACGGCCGGGTCCGCATGGCCATGGTCATTGAATCCAACGCGCATTGGGTCGCGGCCGGCATGAGCACGGAAGAATTGATCGTCCGCGGCTATCAGTTCGCCAAGTCGCACAATCTGCAGATCTCGGCGCACATCTCCGGCGGCACCTTCTCGCTGGAAAAGGGATTCTTGAAATATCTGCGCGAGACCGGCCGCACCGATGTCCGCTATCTGATGCAACTCGGCGTGCTGGACCCGAACTGGATCATGATCCACGGCATCCACTGCACCGATCTCGATATCGAGCACATGGCACGGGTCGGCGCGCATTACGTTTACACGCCGACCAGCGAATCGATTCGCGGCGGCGGCATCGGCCCGTTTGCCAACGCCGTGAAGGCCGGCGTGAATTGCGCGCTCGGCACCGACGGTCCGATGGTCGACTATTCGGTCGACATGGTCGAACAGATGAAAGGCTGCACCCTGATGCAGCATGTGCGGCATCTCGACCCCACCCGTATGCCGCCCGAGCGTAGCATCGAGATGGCGACCATCAATGCGGCCAAAGCCCTGCGGCTCGATCACGAGATCGGTTCCCTGGAGGTCGGCAAGCGCGCCGACATCGCGGTGTTCGACTTGACCGGGCCGCATATCGGCGTGGTGCACCGGCCGATTTCCAGCCTGGTGTTCGCCGGCAAAGGCACCGACGCCAAATACGTATTGGTGAACGGCGATGTCTGCCTGCGCGAAGGCGTTTTCCCGCGCTTCGCGGATGCCGGCGCGGCGGTCGCCGAGGCCAAGATCCTGGCCGGCCACGTGCTCGACAAGGCCGGGCTATCGCACCGCCTCGACCACGATTGGCGGTCCTGATGACGCCATCCCGACGCCATCCACATCGTCGAAGCCGTCCACCTCGCCGAAGCCCCACACCGGCCGGACTGGCATAGCCCATGGACATTGTCGTCGAACACGTACGCAAGACGTTCGGCTCCGGCGACAAATCCGAAGTGCTGGCGCTGGACGACGTCAGCCATCGCTTTGGTTCGCAGAAGATCACGTGTTTGCTCGGCCCCAGCGGCTGCGGCAAGAGCACCCTCATTCAGATCATCGGCGGCATCGAGGACGCGACCAGCGGCCGGATCCGCATTGAGGATCCGGCACGGTCCGGCGGCACCACCAAGCTCGGCGCTGAATCCGTGATGATGTGGCAGGGGTTGAACCTGTTCCCGTGGCGCAGCGTGATCGACAATGTCGCGTTCGGGCCGCAGATGCATGGTGTCGGCAAGGCCCAGCGTTACGCGCGGGCAACAGAGTTGCTGGCGTCGGTCGGACTGCGCGGCTTCGAACAGCATATGCCGGCGCAGCTATCCGGCGGCATGCGGCAGCGCGTGGCACTGGCGCGGGCGCTGATCATGGAACGGCCGATCATGCTGATGGACGAGCCGTTCGGCGCGCTGGACGCCCAGACCAAGATCGTCATGCAGGAAGAACTGCTGCGCATCTTCGACCGCACCAAAAAGACCATCCTGTTCGTCACCCACGCCATCGAGGAAGCCATCCTGCTCGGCGACGAAGTGCTGGTGATGACGGCGCGGCCGGGCCGCATCAAGGAAATCATCAAGGTCGACCTGCCGCGGCCGCGCGGCCTGGACATTCTGGGCTCGCCGGAATTCGCCGCGCTGTTCGATCGCGCGTTTCATCTCATTCGCGATGAAGTGACGCGGGCGATGCGCGAACAGGAAGAGGCCGTACGCGCATGATGGCACGCCGCCCGTCCACACTGATGATCTGGGCGGAACGGATATTGCCGGCGCTGTCCGTGGTGCTGTTTGTGCTGGCCTGGGAAGCCATGGTGTGGATTCGCGAAATTCCGCCGATCTTTTTGCCGGCGCCGTCGTCGATCGCCCGATACCTCTGGCGCATGATCGCCGACGGCTCGATGGAATATCATGTGCTCATCACGTTTCTGCGCATCATGGGCGGCTTCCTGATCGCGGCCGTGACCGGCATCGCGCTCGGCGTACTGATGGGCATGTCGCGGCTGGTGTCGCGCATCGCCGATCTGTGGATCGCGGCGCTGTATCCGCTGCCGAAGATTTCGCTGATCCCGCTGCTGATCATCTGGCTCGGCACCGGCGAGAGCTACAAGCTGGTGATCAGCGCGATCACGGCGTTCTTCCCGATCGTGATGAGCACCTATTCGGGCATCCGCCAAGCGGACTCAGGTCTGATCAAGGCGGCGCGCGATCTCGGCGCCAACCGCCGTCAGGTGCAGTGGCACGTGGTGCTGCCCTGCGCCATTCCGAGCATCTTTTCCGGACTGCAGCTCGGCATGGGCGTGACCATCATATTGGTGGTCGCGGCCGAAATGATCGGCGGCTCCAGCCAGAGCGGCATGGGCTATCTGCTGATCAGCGCCGGCCAGGTGATGGAAACCGAAAAAGTATTCGCCGCGCTGATCGTGCTCGCCGTGATGGGCGCCGTCATCATCAAGTCGCAGCAGTGGCTCGACCGCAAGATCGCACCCTGGGCCGCATCGGCCCAATGACCCACGAAAGGAACGCGTCATGAGTTTCCGGTTCTGTTCAAAGGCGGCGCTGGCCGCATGGTCGTGCTTGGCGGTGTCTTGGCTGGCGGTCGCGGCGCCGGCCGGCGCGGCCGACGTCATCCGCATCGGCGAAGGCCCGTTCATCACCGGCGGCGGCTTCCTGGTCGCGCAGGAGAAGGGTTACTTCAAGAAGATGGACCTCGACATCCAGACCAAGATGTTCATCGACGGCGCGCTGTCGGTGCCGTCGCTGATCGCCGGCGAACTCGACATCACGTTCATGACTGCGAACGCCGCGTTTTTCAACAGCGTCGCCAAAGGCGCGCCGCTGGTCGTGGTGCTGGACCGCGGCAACAACAAGGTCGGCCGCGCCTATACGGCGATCAACGTCACCCAGGAGCTTGCCGATCAGGGCGTCAAGTCGATCGCCGATTTCGCCAAGCTGAAGGGCAAGAAGATCGGCCTGAGCGCGACCGGCAGCATCAATCAGTATGTTTTCTCTCTGGCGCTGCAGAAGGCCGGCCTCGATCCGCGCAAGGATGTGCAGTGGATCACCAACGTGCCGCAACCGGACCTGATGAAGATGCTCGGCGCCAAGCAGGTCGATGCCACCGATCTCGCCTACCAGTTCAGCTATTTTGCGCAGCAAAGTAAGTTTGGCCCGATCGTCGCCAAGGGCGACGACATCGATCCGGACGGCCAGATCAGCGTGTACGCCGCCCGCAAGGCGTTCGTCGCCGAGAAGCGCGATGTGCTGGTGCGCTTCGCCATGGCGTATCTGCAGGGCGCCAAGGAATTCAACGCCGCGGCCGTCGCAACCGACAAGTACCCGGAGATCGTCGAGATCCTGGCCAAGACCACCGCGCTGGCCAAGCCGGAGATCGTCAAGGCGATCGCGCCGAACTGGTCCTACGTCAACGAGGACGGCATCCCGAACGTCGCCTCGATCATGAAGATGCAGGACTACTGGGCCGACTACTTCACCTATGTGGAGAAGAAGGTGCCGGAGGCGCAGCTTCTCGACCTGTCGATCGCCAAGGAAGCCAAGGCGCGGCTCGACAAGGAAAAGCCGTTCGGTAACTAACGACGGCGGGTAACCACGAAGGTATTGAGGCCCGCGGTCGTTAAGATCGGCGGGCCTCAAGGCTTCCCGCTGCGGCGGCGACATGATACGCGCACGGCTGCTTTCGCCGGAAACGCGCTGAATCATGACGGACGCCGCCACCCCTTCTCCGCCTCAGAGCCTTTTCGTGCGCATCAAGGGCGGCGGCATGGTGGTCGTACCGCCGTCGCAGCAATGCCTCGCGACCTATGTGCTGCTCGAGCAGGAAGACTGGTTTGAGAAGGAAGTCGGCTTCGTGCGCCGGTTTCTGCAGCCCGCCATGGGCGTGCTCGATATCGGGGCCGATTACGGAGCGTATACGGTGGCTATGGCGCGGGCGATCGGCCCGACCGGGCGCCTTGTCGCCTTCGAATCCGATGCCGGGATCGCCGAATATCTTCAGCAGACCATCGACGGCAATGCGCTCGGCCATGTGTCGCTGCGATTGACCGCGCTCGGTTCAACCCAAACCTTGGACCGCGAGCATGAAGCATCCGGCCTGGGCAATATCGATTTCGTCCGGCTCGACGCCGAGCGCACTGCGCTCGACATTGTGGCCGGCGGCGCCCGCCTGTTCTCCACAGGCTCGCCGCTGGTGATGTTCACGGCGCGGCGGGAAACCGGCCTCAATACCGCCCTGTTGGCCGCCTGGAGCGCCCAAGGCTACGACCTGTATCGGTTGATCGGTCCCGACACGCTGCTGGTGCCGTTCCGGCCGGACGAGCCGATCGACAGCTTCGAGATCAACCTGTTCGCCTGCAAGCCGGACCGCGCCGTCACGCTGGAGGCGGCCGGGCTGCTGGCGACCGGTGCCGAACCGCCGCAAGGCGTCGTGGCCGGCAGCGGCCTCACCGTCTGGCGGCAACAGACGTTCGCGTCGGGCTTCGACCATGCCGGCGGCACCGCCGACCTGCGGCTGGTCCGGGCGCTCGATCTCTATGCCGCCTGGCGCGACGAGACCCGCCCGCCAGCGCAGCGCTACGCGGCGCTGACCGAGGCGCTCGGCCTCCTGGAGACAGTCGTGGCCGCCAAGCCCAGCACCGCGCACAACGCGATGCTGGCCCGACTGGCCTTCGAGGCCGGCAAACGCGAGCGCGCCCTCGATCTGATCGAGCCGATGATGGCCAATGAGCGCGGCAAGCTGCCCGAGTCGCCATTCTGGCCGGTGGCGCCACGTTTCGACGGGCTGCGGCCCGGCCCGGAACCGGGCGTCTGGTTCGCCGCATCGCTGATCGAGGCGTTCGAGCGGCTGCGGGCCAATTCCGGCTATTTCGCCCCGGTTTTGCCGCTGGACCGGCTCGCCTGGCTGTCCAAGTCGCCGTTCGCCAGCGCCGAAATGGAGCGGCGGCGGATTTTGTTGGCCAACCGCGTCGGCGACCGGAAGGCGACAGAACCGGCTGCCGTAGTGACCCGTGACAGCCCGGACAACCTGAATTTCGACCTTTGGGCGGCGATTTAGGCCGGTTTTCGGCCATTTCCGCCCTGGAACCGCAATGGCGGGCATTCGAACGTCGCGCCCTGATTGACAGCCAAGGGTCCGGTACATAAGGTCCGCGCCGAATTCATCATTTAGCGACGACCGCGCCCGGCGCGGAGTCCGAAGGTCGATCCCATGAAAGTCCGCAACTCTTTGAAATCGCTGCGCGGCCGTCACCGCGCCAACCGTCTGGTGCGGCGCAAGGGTCGGGTCTACGTGATCAATAAGGTCATGAAGCGGTTCAAGGCCCGCCAGGGCTGACGCGCGCCCGGCCGCCGTTATTTGGCGACCGCCATCACGCCTCTTTGAAAATCATCGGATTTGTACGCCTTGCCGCCATGCGGGAGGGCGTTAAGATCATGCGCATGATGTCGATCATGCGATTCTTCGCGGTTGCCCTTAGTCTGGCGCTGGCCAGCTTGGCGGTGACCGGTTCCATGGCCCTCGCGCAGGTGGCGCCGGCGCCCGACAAAAAGGGCGAATGGATCCATCCACCCGCCGAACTGCCCAAGGCGCCGCGCGGCGACCGCAATTACAATCTCGATATGCTGTTCGGGGGCCTCAAGGTCGCGCCCGACGACGCCAGTGCCAAGGCGATCGAGAACCGCATCTGGGCGCTGATGCTGGCGTCGAAGAGCGACACCGCCAATCTGCTGATGACCCGGGTCAAGACCGCGGTCGACGGCGAGAATCTCGACCTCGCGATCCAGCTTCTCGACAGCATCATCGAGATCAAACCCGATTATATCGAAGCCTGGAACCGGCGCGCCACGCTGTATTTCCTGAAGAAGGATTATGGCCGCGCATTCGGCGACATCACCGAGGTGCTGTCGCGCGAGCCGCGCCATTTCGGCGCGCTGTCGGGCCTCGGCCTGATCATGCAGGAAATGGGCGACGACAAGACCGCCCTCAAGGTCTATCGCCGCGCGCTGGAGGTTCATCCGCGCCTGCAGCGGATTCCCGATATCGTGAAGACCCTGACCGAGAAGGTCGAAGGGCGGCCGATCTAAAGCGTTTTCAAGCGAAGTGGAATCCGGTTCGCGTGAAGAAAACGCGCCACTTAATAGATCCACGCTCGCCGATTCCGGCCGCGAAACTTCGCCGCCGGTCGTCCGTAGCTCTCGCGTGACACGCACCCGGACGCGATCCTCCCGCATGATTTTGTACAGCCTGATGGCGCTGGCCGCTGTGCTCGGCGCCCTGGCGGCCGCCAGCGCGATCGGCGCCGCCAAGATCGAACGCGATCATCCGCCGACTGGCCGCTTCATCACGGTCGAGGGCACCAAACTGCATGTGCTCGAACTCGGCCCGCCATCGGGCGCGGACCCATCGG
Source organism: Xanthobacteraceae bacterium (assembly GCA_028290465.1). Classification (GTDB taxonomy): domain Bacteria; phylum Pseudomonadota; class Alphaproteobacteria; order Rhizobiales; family Xanthobacteraceae; genus FEB-22. Next base: position 46,885 of record JAQGJU010000042.1, read on the forward strand.
CGCCCGCCCAAGAACCGGCCATCGTGCTGATCCACGGCGCCAGCGGCAATATCGAGGACATGCGCTTCGCGCTCGGCGAACGCCTCGCCAAGCACCACCGCGTCATCCTGATCGACCGTCCGGGCCATGGCTGGAGCGAGCGCCGCATCGGCGACAATCAATCCTCGCCGCAACGCCAGGCCGAACTGATCGACGGAGCATTGCAACAACTCGGCGTCTCGCGCGCGGTCCTGGTCGCACATTCGCTGGGCGGCGCGTTGGCGCCGGCCCTGGCGCTCACCCATCCGCAACGCGTCGCCGGCATGGTGCTGCTGGGACCGGTGACGCATCCCTGGCCGGGCGGCATCGCCTGGTACTACAACGTCGCCAAGCTGCCGGTGATCGGCGAGTTCTTCGCCTATACGCTGGCATGGCCGATCGGCGCGCTGGTGATCGATGCCGGCGTCCGCGGCGTATTCGCGCCGCAGCCGGCGCCCGAAGGTTACGCCGAGCGCGCCGCGGTCCGGCTGGTGCTGCGGCCCAAGAGTTTTCTGGCCAATGCGCGCGACGTCGCCGGCCTGCTGGAGTTCGTCACCAGCCAGGTGCCGCGCTATCCGCAGATCAAGGTACCGACCGTCATCATCACCGGCGAGCGCGACGACATCGTATCGCCGACGATCCATTCGCAAGCCTTCGCGCGCGCGTTGCCGCACGCCAAGCTGATCCTGCTGCCGAATGTCGGACACATGCCGCAATACGCGGCGCCCGAAAAGGTCGAGGCCGCGATCGACGAGATCATCGCGCGAGCACTCTTGGAGAAATCGCCCGAAGCCGTGAAGCAATAAGCGTCAGGTATCTTCGCCGGAATCCGCGCCCACGAACGCGATGCGCAGCATGTTGGTCGCGCCCGGGGTGCCGAGCGGCACGCCCGCGACCACGATCACGCGCTGGCCTGCTTTCGCAAAACCATCGCGGAACGCCAGCCGGCTGGCGCGCGCGACCATGTCGTCCTGGTCATGCGCGTCCTCGGCCACGATGCAATGCACGCCCCAGATCAGCGACAACTTGCGGCCGGTCGCCAAGTTCGGCGAGATCGCCACGATCGGCGGCTTCGGACGCTCGCGCGCCACCCGCATGCCGGTCGCGCCCGACGAGGTCCAGCAGATGATCGCCGACAGTTCGAGGGTTTCGGCGATCTGCCGTGCCGCGTCCGCGATGGCGTCGGCGCCGGTCGCCTCGGGTTCACCGCGCTGTCCCTGGATGATGGTGCGGTAGAGCGGATCGTTTTCGACCTCTTCGGCGATCCGGTTCATGGTCGCGACCGCCTCGACCGGATATTGCCCGGCGGCGGATTCCGCCGACAGCATCACGGCGTCGGCGCCTTCGAAGATCGCGGTCGCGACGTCCGAGACTTCGGCGCGCGTCGGCACCGGCGAGTTGATCATCGATTCCAGCATCTGGGTCGCGACCACGACCGGCTTGCCGGCGCGCCGCGACAAGCGCGTCATTTGCTTTTGCACGCCCGGCACTTTTTCCAGCGGCATCTCGACGCCGAGATCGCCGCGCGCCACCATCAGCGAGTCGGCGATATCGAGGATTTCGCTGAGCCTGGTCACTGCCTGCGGCTTCTCGATCTTGGCCATCACGGCGGCGCGGCCACGCGTGATCTTCTTGGCCTCGGCGATATCCTCGGGCCGCTGGATGAACGACAGCGCCACCCAGTCGATGCCGGCGTCGAGCGCGGCTTCGAGATCCGAGCGATCCTTCTCGGCCAGCGCCGAGAACGGAATGGTGGAATCCGGAACGCTGACGCCCTTTCGATCCGACAGTTTGCCGCCGACCTCGACCCGCGTGACGATCTTGGTGCGATCGACCTCGATCGCCGTCAGGCGCACCTTGCCGTCGTCCAGCAGCAGCGAATGGCCGGGCTCGACGGCCAAAAAGATTTCCGGATGCGGCAGATACGCGCGATGGATGTCGCCCGGCGTGTTGTCGGCATCGAGCGTGAAGGTCGTGCCCTTCTCCAGCATCGCACTTCCGTCGGCGAACGGACCAAGCCGCAGCTTCGGGCCTTGCAGATCGACCAGAATGCCGATCGGCCGGCCGGTATCTTCCTCGACCGAACGGATCGCCGCCACCAATTCGCGCATCTTGTCGTGCGAGGTGTGGCTCATATTGATGCGGAACACATCGGCGCCGGCCGCGAACAGTTTTCCGATCATCTCCCGCGAGGAAGAAGCCGGGCCGAGCGTAGCAACGATCTTGGAGCGTCGGAGCCTTCTCATCTTCTTGGGCCTTCGCTCGGGGGCGGTGGAGGAGGTGGTGGTGACAACATCGGTCCGGGGCCGCCGGGGCCGCCAGGACTACCGGGCGGAGGACCGCCGGGTCCCATCGGCCCGGGTGGACCGCCCGGCAGGTTCGGCCGGGGCGGCTGCTCGCTGGTCTCGGTCAATTGCACCGTCCAGGAACGCTGCTCGCTGGTGTCGACTTCGAAGAAACCGGTGCGGTCATAACCGCGCGCGAGGCAATCCTCGGTCCCGCGCAACGTGAATTCCTTGTCGCGTGTGCACATAAAGGCTTGGCCCGACCATTCGCCGCCACGGTCATAGTCAATGGCATAGACATAATAAAACCGTGCGACCAGCGTGCCGCGTAATAACGTCTCGCAACTGCGGGCCGACAGATTCCACCAGCCTTCGGTGGTCCAGCCCTCGGCGTCCTTGTAGCCGAGCGCGATGCCGACCCGGCTGCCGGTATTGTTGCAGAGCCGGAAATCGGCCGATGCCGGGCTGGCAAAGAAAACCAGGAACAGCGCCAGCGCAACAGCCTGCATCGTCCCGCCGACCGAAAGCCGGCGGGTTCGAGGTCGATGCGAATCGACGACGGGGCGTTGGCGTATTGTCCTCAAAGTGCGGGGGATTTCGCGTGATCCTTCAAGGCCTGTCAACGAGGATGGCGCGGAAATCATTGACATTGGTGTAGGTCGGACCGGGAACGAGCAGGTCGCCCAGGCCGGCAAAAAATCCGGTCGAGTCGTTGTCGGCGAGAAACGCGGCCGGATCTAGGCCTAACGCCAGCGCCCGGGCGAGCGTCGTGCTGTCGATATAGGCCCCGGCCGGGTCGCTGGCATCGCCGGCCCCGCCGTCGGTGCCGTCGGTATCGGCCGCCAGCGCCGCGATACCGTCGACGCCCTTGAGCGCGACCGCCAGGGCCAGCGCATATTCCTGATTCGGCCCGCCGCGCCCCTTGCCACGCATCGTGACGGTCAGTTCGCCGCCCGACAGAATCAGCGCCTTGCGGCCCTCCGCCCGCAGCGCCAGCGCGCGTTCGGCCTGGGCCTGCGCGACGTCGCGGGCCTCACCTTCGAGCTGATCGCCGAGGACGACGCACTCGTAGCCGGCCTGCCGGGCCAGCGCCTCGGCGGCGCGCAGCGCATCCAAAGGCCGCGCGATCAGGCGGAATTCACTGCCCGCGAAGGCCGGATCGCCCGGCTTCGGCGATTCGTTGGCCGGATCATTCAGTGCCCGGGCGACGCTGTCGGGCAGATCCAGGCGGAATTTCGCTACCACCGCGCGGGCGTCGGCCAAGGTGGTCGGATCCGGCACCGTCGGCCCGGAGCCGATCACGGCCGGATCGTCGCCCGGCACGTCGGAAATCGCCAGAGTCAGCAGCCGGGCCGGATGGGCACGGGCCGCCAGCCGGCCGCCCTTGATGCGCGACAGGTGCTTGCGAACCGTATTGATCTCACCGATATGGGCACCGGAGCGCAGCAGCGCGCGGGTCACCGCCTGTTTTTCGGCCAGCGTGATCCCTGTCGCGGGCGCGATCCAATTGGCCGAAGCGCCCCCCGACATCAACACCAGCACCAGATCGTCGGCGGTCGCGGCGTCGGCCAGTTCAAGGGTTTGCGCCGCAGCGTCGAGCCCGGCCTGATCGGGCACCGGATGGCCGGCCTCGACCATGCGGACGAACTGGGTCGGCCGGCCATAACCGTGCCGGGCGACGGCCAGCCCGGCCAGACGGCCCGCCTCCAGCCCATGGACCTCGCGATAGTGCCGTTCCGCGACCTCGGCCATCGAGCCCGCCGCCTTGCCGGCCGCCAGCAGCAGAATGCGCCCGGCCGCCGGGGGCGGCGGCAGTTGCGCCGGCAGTCCGCCGGCCGGATGCGCGGCCGCGACCGCGGCGTGAAACAATCGCTCCAGAAAGGCGCGGGGCGTGTCGCTCATGGACGAATCGGCCTGTTCGAATTTCCGGCGGCGGGGTGGTGGGCGCTGCCGGGCGACCATACATGGTATGGTGGCTGGCAAATCCCGGCCGCTGGAACTTTTCCGTGGCCCGTCTTAGCCGCCTTAAGCGACCTGGAGCAACCCGATGGCCCTCGACGACAGCACCCGGACCGAACTCGAAGCGGCCGTGTTCCGGCGTCTGGTGGAACATCTGCGCGGCCGAACCGACGTGCAGAACATCGACCTGATGAATCTCGCCGGCTTCTGTCGCAATTGCCTGTCGAACTGGATGAAAGAGGCCGCCGACGCCAAGGGCGTGGCGCTGTCCAAGGACGAGAGCCGCGAGGCGGTGTATGGCATGTCGTACGACGAGTGGAAGGCCAAGCATCAGCGCGAAGCCTCGCCCGATCAGGCGGCGGCGTTCGAAAAAGGCACCCCGCACCGGCACTAAATATTTCTGCCTGGAGCGAATCCGCGTCGTCGCGGGACCAACAACAAATTTAAAGTTGCCTATGCGTCCGCATCTCGCTGAATAACGCACGTTGAACACAGGTTTTTTCCCACCCTGTGGATGATTGCCCGCGCGGCTTGACGCGAGGGCTCGCAGTCAAGAGGGTCGCCGGAGATCGGGAGTCCTCTCCCCGCGTTCGTTAGGAGTATCCGGATGCCAGCCAGCGCCGCCGCCCTCGCCGACTCCGATGAGTCGCCCGCGACCCGCTTCGCCAAGGACCAGTTGAAGGCCTTCATCGAGCGGATCGAGAAGCTCGAGGAAGAGAAAAAGGCGATCGCCGACGACATCAAGGATGTCTACGCCGAGGCCAAGTCGACCGGCTATGACACCAAGGCGCTGCGCAAGATCGTTCAGATCCGCAAGCAGGACGTCAATGAGCGCCAGGAGCAGGAAGCCATCCTGGAGACCTACATGCACGCGCTCGGGATGATTAAGTAGAACCCTACTTTACTTGCCCGGCAGCACCGGCGGCCTTGTCAGGCCCATGTGCTCCAGCATGCCGACGAACGCCTTGAGGCGTTCGGCCCGATAGGCCGCAACGTCCAGGCCTTCATAGTCGAGAAAGCCCTTGCCGGTGGTCAGTCCGATATGGCCCTCGCGCATGTTGCGTTCGATGATGTCCGGCGCGGTATATCGATCGCTGTGCAGCGCCTTGGTCAGGTAGCGGCTGGCATAGAACAGAATATCGCCGCCGCCCCAGTCGATGAACTCCAGCATGCCGAGCACCGCGAAGCGGAAGCCGAAGCCGTATTTGATCGCCTTGTCGATGTCTTCGGCGCTGGCGACGCCCTCCTCGAACATGCGGGCGGCCTCGTTCATGGCCAGCGCCTGGATGCGCGGCACGATGTAGCCGGGCCGCGCCGCGCACACCACCGGCACTTTGCCAATGCCTTCCAGCAACGCTTTCAGCCGCGCGGTGATCGCCGGATCGGTGGCGGCGCCGGGCGACAGCTCAACAAGCGGCACCAGATAGGCCGGATTGAGCCAGTGCGCGTTGAGAAAGCGCTCCGGATGCGCGACCGCGCTGGAGATATCGTCGACCAAAATGGTCGAGGTGGTCGAGGCGATGATCTGCGTCGGGCCGGCCAACTCGGCGCAGCGCGCCAGCGCCTCGCGCTTGAGGTCCAGCACCTCGGGCACGCCTTCGAAGATCACAGCCGCTGACGACAGCGCTGAACCTGCTTCCGCCTCCGGTACAACGGACACGCGCGCCAAAATCGTCTCGACCGCGCTGGCGTCGAACAGGCCGAACTGCGCGAGACTCGTGAGCGTGCGGCGGATTTCGTCGGTCGCATCCTGGGCCAGTCTGGCGAAGTCGGCGTCCGGGCGCTTCTTGAAATCGACAATGGCGACGTCGTGGCCCGCATAGGCGAACACCACGGCGATGCCGCGCCCCATGCGGCCGGCACCAAGACAAGCGATGCGTTCGCGTGTGGTCATTGGAATCCCGTCTTCAACAATTGCTGCACTTGCGCGCGGTCCATGCCGCCAAGGCCGAGCGATTCCAGCGTACGCCCGGTGCGCATGAAATCCTGGCCGCACACCGCGCCGCCGATCGCCAGGAAGCCGCGCGAGACCGGCATCGCGACACCGGCCAGCGCGCCGACCGACACAAAGAACGACAAGCCGATGCGCAGATCCTCCAGCATATAGCGATGCTCGGTCAGCACGATGTGTTCGCGCCAGTCCCCCGAGTCCGTAAGCTTGTCGTGCGAGCCGCGGCCATACATCCATTCATCGCCGGACTTGGCGTAGTGGTCGGCCAGCGGGAAATGCGGCGCGCCATAGCCCAGCGCCTCGCGCACCGCGATGCGCTCGGCATCCAGCGCATCGGTGACGCGGCGGATCGCGGGCTGCGTCCCCTCTTTATGAATATCCCAGCGGTCGAAATGCTCGAGCGGCCCGGCATTCATGGTGATCAGCGGCGGATGGATGATCGGCCCGGCATTCATCAGCGCGCCGGACAGGGCATCGCCGCAGTCCTCGATGACACCCGGAAACGCCCTTCCGATCACGGCCAGCGCATGGTCCTTGCGCATGAGCGGGAACACGCCGGTCGGCAGCCGCTTCGCCCGGATCGTGATGGCGGATTCGAACGGGCCATGCTTGCGGGTCAGCCACGGCAGCGTGCCGGTTTCAGCAAACGCCGCCTGCGCCGTATTCCCGGCGTCCCGCATGGCCTTGGCAAAGATCAGCGAACCGAACGTGCCGGGCGGCAGATAGACCACCTGACCGTCGACAAGATGCGGCGCCAGCGCCTTGGCGATGTCGGGTTGCGCCGTCGCGGGCGCCGGACACAGGATCAGTTCGGCGCTCTTGACGGCCTCAGCCATATCGCTGGTGATCAGCGTGAGCTGTGCCTCGCGTGCGCCGGAAAAATCCTTGATGGTGATCTTGGCTCCAGCCGCGCGATGCGCGGCGACAGCGTCCCGGTCGCGCCGCCACAGCCGCGTATCGTGTCCGGCCAGCGCAAAATCGCCGGCCGCCGCGAATGAGCCATTGCCGCCACCCAGCACCGCGATCCGCATCAATCCCCTGCCTTCTGCGTAACTTCCTTGAGCCGAAAATGCTGCACCTTGCCGAGCGCGTTGCGCGGCAGAGTGTCGACGAACACGATCTCGCGCGGCACCTTGAAGCGCGCGAGATTCTGGCCGAGATGCGCGATCAACGCCGCGGCCTCGACGGTGCGGCCTTGCCGGCACACCACATAGGCGACCGGCACTTCCTGCCATTTCGGATCGGCGCGGCCGATGACGGCGCATTCGGCGACATCGGCGTGTTCGCCCAGCACGCGCTCGACCTCGGCCGGATAGATGTTCTCGCCGCCGGAGATGATCATGTTCTTCTTGCGGTCGTGAATATAGAAATAGCCGTCGGCATCCCGCGTGCCGATGTCCCCGGTGTGATACCAGCCATCGCGTAGCGCCTCGGCCGTGGCCTGCGCGTTGCCCCAATATTCGAAGAATACGTTCGGACCGCGCACCGCGACTTCACCGGTGGTGCCGGCCGATACTTCAATGCCGTTGTCGTCGACGATGCGGGCTTCGCACATCAGGCCCGGCAGTCCGGTGGACTCCTTGCGCGACAGGTCGCCGCCAAACCGGGTGTAGACGGCGATCGGACAGGTCTCGGTCGAGCCATAAACCTGCAGCACCGGCACGCCGCGTGCCTCCACCGCTTCGATCAACGGCACCGGCACGATGGTCGAGCCGGTCGAGATCGCGCGCAGGCTGGACAAGTCCGTCGTCGCCCATAGCGGATGTGCGGCGACCGCCTGGATGGTGGCCGGCACCAGCACGGTCAGGGTCGGACGATCCTGCGCGATGGCCTTGAGTGTCGCGTCCGGCGCGAAGCGCGCGTGCAGCGTCACCGTCGCGCCGATATGCAGCGCCGGCGTGGTCTGGATATTGAGGCCGCCGACATGAAACAGCGGCAGCACGGTCAGCACATGATCGTCGCTGCGCATATCGTGCATGTGCTGGCTCATCACGCCGTTCCACAGCAGCGCTTCCTGGCGCAGCACCGCGCCCTTCGGCCGGCCGGTGGTGCCGGATGTGTAGACCAGCAGCAGCGGGCTGTTCTCATCGACATGCGGATTGGCGCCGTCGCCGGAACCGGAAACGATCCATTCGTCGAACGTCGCCTCGGTGCCGGGCGTCGGGTCGAGATCGACCGCCCGCAGATCCGGCATCGCGTCCTTCAGCGGCGCCAGCACCGCGGCGAAATCACTCTCGACCACCAGCGCCTTTACGGACGCGTCGGTCAGGATGAACACCTGCTCGGGCACCGCGAGGCGCCAGTTCATCGGCACCAGCAGCGCGCCGAGCCGCGCGCAGGCATAGAGCAACACCAGATAGTCGGGATGATTGGCCGCCAGGATCGCCACCCGGTCGCCGCGCCCAACGCCGAGGCGCGACTTCAGCGCGCGCGCGGTCTGCGCGATGCGATCGGCCAATCCCGCATACGTCAACTCCCGCGTGGCAAAGCGCAGCGCGGTCTTGTCCGGCGTGAACGCGGCGTTGCGATCGATGAGGTCGGAGAGGTTCATGGCACGCTCTTAATCCCTCCCCTGAAAGGGGAGGGTGGATGCGAGCGTAGCGAGCAGCCGGGTGGGGTTATCTTTGTACATTCCTAATGCCCCCACCCGGTCCGCACGCAGCCAAGTGTACGCAGGCTGCGTAAACTTGCCTGCGATGCGGACCACCCTCCCCCGCAAGCGGGGGAGGGATAAGCAAGCACCATCCTCGTCATCACTCATCCTTCTCGCCGGGCTCGTACAGCGCCTCGCGGCCGATGCGGTCGACGCAGATTTCGGCGGTCCAGGGCAGCATCAGCGAGCCGCAGCGGCTGTCGCGATAGATCCGTTCCAGCGGCAGACTCTTCAGCATCGCCTGCCCGCCGCAGGTGCGGATCGCCTTCACGGCGATGGCGTTGGCGTTTTCCATCACGGTGTTCTGCGCGGCGTAAGCTCGGATCACCTGCTCTTGCGTCGGATTGGCGTGGGCTTCAGAGATCGCCTGGAACCACAGCGCCTTGGTCTGCTCCAGCATGATGCGCATCTCGGCGACCGCGATCTGCTTGGTCGGAAACATCCGCCGCTTGACCGGCGGCATGCCGGGCACTTCGCCGCGCAGATAAGAGACTGTGAAATCATAGGCTGCCTGGGCGAGGCCCATGTAAGTGGGCGACAGCGTCAGGAACATATGCGGCCAGCGCGACGCCGCCTGAAAATACACGCCATGCGGCATCAGCATGGAGTCTTCCGGCACGAACACGTCCTTGAACAGCAGCGTGCGCGACACGGTGCCGCGCATGCCGAGCGGGTCCCAGTCGCCTACCACCGACACGCCCTCGGCATCGGCCGGCAAAGCCAGATACAGCGTGTTGCGGCGGCTGGCCTTCTCGCCTTCGGCGCGCTCGGTGCACAGCACGCCGTAATAATCGGCCGAGCCCGACAGAGACGCAAAGATCTTCTTGCCGTTGACGATGAAGCCGCCATCGACGGGCTTGGCCTCGGTGCCGAACGCAGCGCCGCCGGCCGCCGCCGCGCCGCCTTCGGAGAATGGCTGCGCATAGACCGCGCCGGTCTCGATGATGCGCCGGTAGTGCGTCTTGCGGCGCGCGATGTGCAAGGCGCGATCCTCCGCCGACATCTCAAGATCGTCTGACAGCGGTCCGGACCATAGCGTCGAACACACATGCATGTTCCACGACAGCGCGGTCGCGCCGCAGAACCGGCCGAGTTCAGCCGCCGCGAGGCAATAAGTCTGGAAGTCGGCGCCGGTACCGCCGTCTTCTTTCGGGATGCAGATCGACAGCAGGCCTTCCGGGTGCATGTCGCGGAAATTGTCGATCGGGAACGTCGCCTCACGGTCGTGCTTGGCGGCGCGCGGCGCCAGCACGCGGCGGCCGAAGCGCCGGGCCTTGGCGATCAGTTCGGCCTGCGCCTCGGTGAGGCGGAACGCATCCGGCGCGAAGATCGGTGCGTCGCTGTCATGGGTGTCGAGGACGGCATCGTTCATCGGCGGCAATCTTCCTCAAATGTGAGCGTCACGCAGAAAATCGAAAATCGCTTGGTCATAGGCGCTTGGCGCTTCCAGATTCGGCATATGGCCGAGGCCGGGCAACAGAACATATGTCGCGCCGGGGATCTTGCCGGCCATGCGCTCCATCATCGCAGGCGGCGCATTGTTGTCGAGGCTACCGACGAGACACAGCACCGGCACGCCGATCTGGCCCAGATTGGCGCGTTCGTCGAAGCCGACGAGGCACTGTACCGCGGCCCGGTAGGTCCGCGGCGAAATCGCGCCCATCACGTCGATCATCAGCGCCCGGTTGGCCGGATCGGCATCCGGGCCCATCAATTGGACGGCGATGTCCGGGGCCATGTCGGCCATGGTCCGGCCCTCGTCCAGCGGACCGAGTCGGGCCGCGACGAAGGCTTTCTGGAAATCGCCGCTCGGATTGCCGAAGGCAGGGCTGGTGCCGGACAGCACGGCAGCGCGATAACCGGTCGGCCGTCGGCGCAGGCAACTTTGCGCGATCATGCCGCCGAGCGAATGGCCGATGATCACCGGACACTCCAGGCCGAGCCGGTCTACCGACTGTTCGACATCTTCGGCCAGCATGTCGAACGTCATCGTGTCGACCGGCGGCCGCGCGCCGTAGCCGGGCAGATCGAGCGCCACCGGCCGGTAGCCGGCCTTCTCGAAACTTTCGACCTGCGGGTCCCACAGCTTCGCCGCGCCGCCGATGCCTTGCAGGAAGACGACCGGAACCGCAGCCGGGCCGCTCATTCGGCGGCCTGTTTCCAGGTGGTAGCGTGCGGCTTCGGTTTGGCCTTGCGGCGCAGATCCATCGCGTCGGTACGCTCGCGCGGACTGTTGCGGCAGACCTGGTCCTGGCCGGGCTTGTACTGCGGCGGACAGGCGATGTCGGCGCCATACCAGGCCGCCGCCTTCAGGGTGAATGACGGATCGACCAGATGCGGCCGCGCCAGCGCGACGAGATCGGCGCGGCCCGCCGCCACGATGGTGTTGATCTGGTCGGCGCTGGTGATGTTGCCGACGCACATCGTGGCGAGGCCAGCCTCGTTGCGGATCTGGTCGGAGAACGGCGTCTGGAACATGCGGCCGTAGATCGGCGCCGAGTCGACCACGGTCTGGCCGGTCGACACATCGATCATGTCGACGCCGGCGTCCTTGAACATCCGGGCGATCTCGACCGAGTCTTCGCCGGTGATGCCGCCATCGACCCAGTCGGTCGCCGAGATGCGCACCGACATCGGCTTATGGTCCGGCCACGCGGCGCGCATCGTCCGGAATACCTCGAGCGGGAAGCGCAGCCGGTTCTCCAGCGCGCCGCCGTATTCGTCGGCGCGGTGATTGGTCAGCGGCGAGATGAAGCTCGCCAGCAGATAGCCGTGCGCGGCGTGCAGTTCGAGCATGTCGAAGCCGGCGCGGTCGCCGCGCTGCGTCGCCTGCACGAAATCCGCCACCACCCGGTCCATGTCGGCGCGGGTTGCCTCGGCCGGCACGCGGCTGTGCGGATAATACGGAATCGGCGATGCCGACAGGATCGGCCAGCCGCCATCCGGCAGCGGCTGGTCCATGCCTTCCCACATCAACCTAGTGCCGCCCTTGCGGCCGGCGTGGCCGAGCTGCAGGCAGAACTTCACCGCCGAATTGGCATGGGCGAAATCGACGATGCGCTTCCAGGCGGCTTCCTGCGCATCCGTATACATGCCGGCGCAGCCCGGCGTGATGCGGGCTTCCTTCGACACCACCACCATTTCGGTAAACATCAGGCCGGCGCCGCCGATGGCGCGCGCACCATAATGCACGGTGTGCCAATCGTTCGGCATGCCGTCGTCATGCGCCGAATATTGGCACATCGGCGATACCACAACACGGTTGGGAATCGTCAGGCCGCGCAATCGCAGCGGCTGGAACATCGGCGCGTTGGGCTTGTCGACATTCACGTCGAAACCGTTGCGGCGCATGTCCTGCGCGATCACTTGGTCGAGTTCGGCGACGAATTCCGGCGCCCGCAGCGCGAGGTTGTCGTAGGTGATCGCCTTGGAACGGGTCATCAGGCCGAACGCGAAGCGGGTCGGCTCCATGTCCCAGAAGCGTTTGACGTGCTCGAACCAGACCAGCGACACATCGGCCGAGTGCTGGGTCTTCTCGACTTCCTCGCGCCGGTGCGTCTCGTAATGCGCCAGCGCCGCCTTCACATCGCTGCCGCCTTTGGCGCGGAACGAACGGAACAGCGCGATGGCGTCTTCCATCGCCAGCTTGGTGCCGGACCCGATCGAGAAATGCGCGGTCGCCTTGGCGTCGCCGATAATCACCGTGTTGCCATGGGTCCAGTGCTCGCAGCGGATGGTCGGAAAATTCCGCCATAGCGAGCGGTTGGCGATCAGTCTGTGGCCCTGAAGTTCCTCGGCGAAAACGGTTTCGAGAAACCGCGCGGATTCGTCCTCGTTCATCTTGTCGAGGCCGGCGCGCGCGAAGGTCTCGGGATCGGTTTCCATCACCAGAGTCGAGCGGCCGACCTCGTACTGATAACAATGCGCGATGAAGATGCCGTACTCGGTTTCCTTGAAGAAGAATGTGAAGGCGTCGAACGGCCGGGTCGAACCCATCCAGGAGAACTTGTTCGGCCGCAGCTCGACGCTCGGCTTGAAGGTGTCGGCAAACGCCTCGCGCACCCGCGAATTGATGCCGTCGGCCGCCACCACCAGGTCGGCGCCCTGAATCAGCGCATCGAGATCGGTCACATCGGTCTGGAACTGGAGGTCGACGCCGAGCGAACGCGCGCGGGCCTGCAGTAGTTGCAGCAGCGTGGTGCGCGAACAACCGCAGAAGCCGTTGCCGCCGATCCGGTGCACCGTATCCTTGAAGTGGATCTCGATATCGTCCCAGTAGGCGAAGTGATCCGTGATGGCGCGAAAGCTTTCGCGGTCGTACGTCTCGAAGGCCTTTAGGGTCTCGTCGGAGAACACCACGCCGAAGCCGAAGGTGTCGTCGGCGCGGTTGCGCTCGAACACGGTGATGTCGGTGTCGGGCCACGACTTCTTCATCAGGATCGCGAAATACAGCCCGGCCGGGCCGCCACCGAGGATGTGGACTTTCATGCGAACCTCCGGATGCGGCGAAGCTTCGACCGCATAGCCAGCCGAGACGCGATTATGCCCGCCCGGCGCCAAAGCCACGATTAGTTTAAGCTTAAAATAATTTTCCGGCAACACCGTTGAAGCCTATAAATTTTAGGCTTAAAGTATTTTTTCGCTGCGCTGTCTGCCTGTTTGCGCGGCGCGTAAGAGGCCAAAATATGCCAGCGCCAGCCGGCCCCCTCGCAGGTCGTAGTCTCGCAGGAAGACATGCGCTCGTCACCGGCGGCGGACGCGGCATCGGCCGCGCCGTGGCGGAGGCGCTGTCGGGTGCGGGCGCCAGAGTTACCGTGGCCGGCCGCACCGAGGCGCCGCTGCGCGACGCCGTCGCGCAGCAGCACGCCGCCGGATATTTCATCGCCGACGTCACCGATGCGCAAGCCCTTAATGCGGGCATCCAGCAGGCGGTCGCCGAGCGCGGGCCGATCGATATTCTGGTGGCGAACGCGGGCGGCGCCGAGAGCGCGCCATTCGCCAAGACCGACGCAGAGCAGTTCCGCCGCATGATCGACCTCAATCTGATGAGCGTGGTGCACGCCACGCAAGCGGTGCTCGGCGGCATGACGGCCGGCGGCTTCGGCCGCATCGTCGCCATCGCATCGACGGCCGGCCTGAAGGGCTATGCTTATGTGTCGGCCTACAGCGCCGCCAAGCACGCCGTCGTCGGGCTGGTGCGTTCGCTCGCTTTGGAGACGGCCAAGAAGGGCGTCACCGTCAACGCCGTATGTCCGGGGTTCACCGACACCGATCTCATTCGCGACAGCGTGGCGAAAATCGTCGCCCAGACCGGCCGTACGGCGGAAGCCGCGACCGAAGAACTCGCCCGCGTCAATCCGATGGGCCGGCTGATCCGGCCCGAGGAAGTCGCCGCGGCCGTGCTGTATCTGTGTTCGCCCGGCGCCGATTCCGTCACCGGCACGACGCTCACGATCGCGGGCGGGGAGGTCTGACATGGAAGACATCGGCCCGCCGCTCGACGCCGAGACCAAAGTCACCGAGCGTCCGCACGACCACAAGGACGAGTTGCGGCTGTGGCTGCGGCTGTTCACCACCAAGACGGTGATCGAAAGCGAAATTCGCCGCCGGCTGCGCGACCGCTTCGACACGACGTTGCCCCGCTTCGACCTGATGGCGCAGCTCGACAAGTCGCCGAGCGGCATGACGCTCGGCGAACTCTCGCAGCGGCTGATGGTGTCGAACGGCAACATTACAGGCCTCGTCGACCGGCTGGTCGTGCAGGGCTTGGTCGACCGGCGCGCGGCCCCAAATGACCGCCGCTCGCAGCTCGTGACGCTGACCGCCGAGGGCCGCCGCACGTTCCGGGCGATGGCCAGCGCGCATGAGGACTGGGTGGCGGATATTTTCGCCGACCTGTCCGCGGCCGAGCTGGAAACGCTGATGCGGCTGCTCGCCAAGGCCAAGGCCTCGGCCCACAAATCGATGAACACAGGGACGGATAAATGAGCGCCGCCAATCCGGTCACGCTGCCGCTGTCCGGCTACACGGCCCGCCACGTCGGGTTCGCGGTCGCCGGCAAAGTCGCAACCGTGACGCTGAACCGGCCGGAACGCAAGAATCCGCTGACCTTCGACAGCTATGCGGAGCTCACCGACATCTTCCGCGCCGCCGTGAAGGACAAGGACGTCAAGGCGTTCGTCGTAACGGGCGCCGGCGGCAATTTCTCGTCGGGCGGCGACGTGCACGAGATCATCGGCCCGCTGGTCGCGATGGGCACCACGGCGCTGCTCGAATTCACCCACATGACCGGCGATCTGGTGAAGGCGATGCGCGGCTGTCCGCAGCCGATCGTCGCCGCCATTGACGGCGTCTGTGCCGGAGCGGGCGCCATCATGGCGATGTCGTCGGACATTCGCATCGGCACGGCGAAATCCAAAGTTGCGTTCCTGTTCAACCGCGTCGGTCTCGCCGGCTGCGACATGGGCGCCTGCGCCATCCTGCCGCGCATCATCGGTCAGGGCCGCGCCGCCGAACTGCTGTTCACCGGCCGCCCGATGGGCGGCGAGGAAGCCGAGCGCTGGGGCTTCTTCAACCGGCTGACCGCATCCGACACCGTGCTGGCCGACGCGCAGACGCTCGCGGCCGAACTCGCCGACGGGCCGACGTTCGCCAACAGCATGACCAAGCGCATGCTGGAAATGGAATGGGCGATGTCGGTCGAGAGCGCGATCGAGGCCGAAGCGGTCGCGCAGGCGCTGTGCATGAAGACCGAGGATTTCGCGAGAGCCTATCGGGCGTTTGCCGACAAGCGCAAACCGGTATTCGAGGGGGATTGAGCATGTCGCTTGCCGAAACCCTGTCCTGGCCGTTCTTCGACGACAGCCATCATCGCTTCGCCACCGAACTGGCGCGCTGGGCCGACGCGACGCTGCCGTCGCTGCCGCATGGCGAACACGATGTCGATGCCGCCTGCCGGGCGCGCGTCAAGGCGATGGGCGACGCCGGCATTCTCAAGGCCGTGGTGCCGGCCGCGCAAGGCGGACTGCACAAGCAACTCGATGTGCGCACGCTGTGTCTCGCCAGGGAAATTCTCGGCTTCCGCGACGGACTCGCCGACTTCTCGTTCGCCATGCAGGGACTCGGCACCGGTGCGATCACGCTGTTCGGCTCCGAAGACCTGAAGGCGCGCTACCTGCCCGACGTGCGCGACGGCAAATCGATTGCCGGCTTCGCGCTGTCCGAGGCCGAGGCCGGCTCCGACGTGGCCGCGATGGCCACGACCGCGACGCCGGAGGGCCCGAACCATGTTCGCCTGAATGGCGCCAAGACCTGGATTTCCAACGGCGGCATCGCCGACATTTACGTGGTATTCGTGCGCAGCGGCGAAGCGCCGGGCGCGCGCGGCCTCTCGGCCTACGTCGTTGAAGCCAATGCGCCGGGCCTCACGGTTGCCGAGCGGATTGAAGTGATCGCTCCGCATCCGCTGGCGACGCTGAATTTCGACCAAGTACGCGTGCCGCTGACCAATCGCTTGGGCGGACCCGGTGACGGCTTCAAGGTCGCGATGTCGACGCTCGATATTTTCCGCTCCACGGTCGGCGCCGCCGCGCTGGGCTTTGCCCGCCGCGCGCTGCACGAGATGATCGAACACTCCGCCACCCGACAACTGTTCGGCGCGCCGCTCGCCGACCTGCAACTGACCCAGGCCGCTATCGCCGACAGCGCGACCGAAGTCGATGCGTCGGCGCTGCTGGTCTACCGGGCGGCCTGGACCAAGGACAAGGGCGCGCCACGCGTCACCCGCGAAGCCGCAATGGCCAAGATGTTCGCGACGGAATCCGCGCAGCACATCATCGACCGCGCCGTGCAGGTGCATGGCGGCCTCGGCGTCACCAAGGGCGTCAAGGTCGAAGAACTGTATCGCGAAATTCGCGCACTACGAATCTACGAGGGAGCGACCGAGGTCCAGAAGATCGTCATTGCCCGCGAGATGCTGAAAAGCCGGTCCACGAAATCAGCGCAAGCGGCGGAGTGAGGAACAGGAAAAGTTCAATAAGGAACGAGGACCATGACTGCTTCGGCGCCGATGACTCCCTCCGCGCACCAGGACACATTCGCGCGCGATAACCTGCCGCCGCGCGACCAATGGCCGGAATTCGTGTTCAGCCTGCCGGAGCTGCAATATCCTGCGCGGCTCAATTGCGTGACTGAACTGCTGGACAACTGGATCACGACCGGTCACGGCGACCGCCCCTGCCTGATCACGACGAACGAGACGCTGAGCTACGCGCAGCTCGCCGAGCGGGTAAACCGCATCGCCAATGTGCTGACCCGCGATCTCGGCATGGTGCCCGGCCATCGGGTGCTGCTGCGCGCGCCGAACTCGCCGATGATGGTCGCGGCGTATCTGGCGGTGATCAAGGCCGGCGGCGTCGTGGTCGCCACCATGCCGCTGCTGCGGGCGAAAGAGATCGCCTACCCGCTCACCAAGGCGAAGATCTATCTGGGCCTGTGCGACGCGCGGCTCGCCGACGAGATGGAAAAGGCGCGGCCGGCCGCGCCTGACCTCACCAAGGTCGTCTATTGGGGCCATGGCGCGCCCGACGCGCTCGAAGCCCTGATGGACAAGCCCGGCTACGAGAGCTTCACGGCCTGCGACACCGCGTCCGACGACGTCTGCCTGATCGGTTTCACGTCCGGCACCACCGGCGAGCCGAAAGGCACCATGCATTTTCATCGCGACATTATGGCGACCTGCGACAGCTATGGCCGCAACGTGCTGCGCGCCAAGGCCGACGATCGCTTTATCGGTTCGCCGCCGCTGGCATTTACGTTCGGCCTTGGCGGATTGGTGCTGTTCCCGATGCGGGCCGGCGCGTCGACCATTCTTCCGGACAAGACCGCGCCGGACGATCTTCTGGTCGCCATTGCCCAGCATCGCGCGACGATCTGCTTCACGGCGCCGACCGCGTACCGGGCGATCCTCGGCAAGATCGCCGAGCACGACATTTCGTCGCTGCGCATCTGCGTATCGGCCGGCGAAGCGCTGCCCAAGGCGACGTTCGACGCCTGGGAAGCCGCGACCGGCGTCAAAATTCTCGACGGCATCGGCGCCACCGAGATGCTGCACATCTTCATCGGCTCGCCGGTCGAAGACATCCGGCCCGGCGCCACCGGCAAGCCGGTGCCCGGCTATCAGGCGAAGGTGATCGACGAGAGCGGCCATGAAGTACCGCCCGGCACCATCGGCCGCCTCGCGGTGCGCGGCCCGACCGGCTGTCGTTATCTGGCCGACGCGCGTCAGCGCAAATATGTCGAGAACGGCTGGAACGTCACCGGCGATACTTACGTGATGGATGCCGATGGCTGCTTCTGGTACCAGGCGCGCTCCGACGACATGATCGTCTCGGCCGGCTACAATATCGCCGGCCCCGAAGTCGAATCCGCGCTGCTGGCGCATCCGGCCGTCGCCGAATGCGGCGTGGTCGGCCTCAAGGACGAGGAGCGCGGCCAGATCGTGAAGGCCTATATCGTGCTGCAGACCGGCCAGACCGGCGACGCCGCGATGACCAAAGCGCTGCAGGACTACGTCAAGGCGACGATCGCGCCGTTCAAATATCCGCGCGCCATCGAATACGTCACCGGCCTGCCGCGCACCCAGACCGGCAAGCTGCAGCGTTTCGAACTGCGCGAGATCGCGGCCAAGAATGCCGCGCAAAAGATGGCGTCATAGGAGATCGAATTGTCCGAACCCACCGTGCTCAAGCGTCCCGCCTCCGTGGCCCACACCAAATTACAGCCGGAAGGCTGGCCGAAGCCGCGTGGCTATTCCAACGGCATTCGGGCGCGCGGCGACATGGTGTTTGTCGGCGGAATGGTCGGCTGGGATGCGCAGGAGCAGTTTCCCGAAGGCTTCGTGCCGCAGGCGAAGCAACTGTTTGAGAATATTCTGGCGGTGCTGACCGAAGGTGGCGCCACGCCGGCCGACATGGTGCGCATGACCTGGTATGTCCGCGACATGGAGGAGTATCTCGCGTCGCGCTCCGGCCTCGGCAAAGCGTATCGCGAGGTGTTCGGCGACAATTATCCGGCGATGGCGTTGGTTGAGGTCAGCCGGCTGGCCGAGCCCAAGGCACGGCTGGAAATCGAAACCACCGCCGTATTGCCGTCACCATGACGCGAAGCGCGCTCCCGGCGGCCGACCATGCGGATTTCCTGCGCCGCGCCTTCGCGGTCGCCAAGCGCGCGCAAACCAACGGCAACCATCCGTTCGGCTGCCTCCTGGTCGGGCCGGACGGCGCCGTGCTGATCGAGTCCGAGAACGGCTTCATGCCCGACCGCGACATGACGGCCCATGCCGAGCGGTTGCTGGCCACGCAGGCCGGACGCGCGCATGCGCCGGAATTTCTGGCGCAGTGCACGATGTACACATCCGCCGAACCCTGCGCGATGTGTTCCGGCGCGGTGTATTGGGTCGGCATCGGCCGCGTGGTCTATGGTCTCAGCGAACATCGGTTGAAGCAGATCACCAGCGACCATAACGAGAACCCGACGCTCGACCTGCCATGCCGGACCGTGTTCGCAGCCGGGCAGCGGCGGGTCGAAGTGATCGGGCCGATGCTGGAAGACGAAGCCGCCGCGCAGCATGACGGCGTGTGGGGACCGCAGTCCAAACTTTGAGCATGATCTTTCTCGAAAACCGGTTCCTACTTTTAGGATCGTGCTCTAATGGTCGAAAGGCGCCACGGGGAATCCGCCAGAACCGCTATGCGCTGTCGGTCGCCAAGGAGCGCAACTTCACCAAGGCGGCGACGCGGCTGAATATCGCGGCGAACACGTTCAACTTTGACAAGGAACCGACAGAATGGCGATCGAAGTCGCAAAGATCGAATTGAAGACCGTGCAGGACGCCAGCGGCGTCGAGGACTGCATCAAGGCCGGCCAGTTCACGGCCGACCAAGTGATCGCCGTGATCGGCAAGACCGAAGGCAATGGCGGCGTCAACGATTTCACCCGCATCCTGGCCGATCAAGCCTATCGCAAGGTGCTGATGAAGTACGGCAAGCGCAGCGAGGCCGACATCCATAACGTACCAATGGTCTGGTCCGGCGGCTGCGATGGCGTGATCACGCCGCACGCCACGATATTCGCCCGCAACGACAAGACCGGCCCGGCCGACAAGGCGCGCCTGGTGATCGGCACCGCGCTCAGCGCCGAACTGCTGCCGGAAGATATCGGGCGCTTGGCGATGGTCGAGAAGGTCGCCGACGCCGTGAAAGCCGCCATGAAGGACGCCGGCATCACCGATCCGAAGGACGTGCACTATGTGCAGACCAAGACGCCGCTCCTGACCATCGATTCGGTGCGCGATGCCGAGTCGCGCGGCAAGACCCTGGCCTGCGAGGTCCATGACTCGATGGGCGTATCGAACGGCACCACCGCATTGGGCATCGCCGTCGCGCTCGGCGAGATCGCCATGCCGAAGGCCGAGCAGATCTGCAAGGATTTGGATCTTTATTCATCCGTGGCATCGTGCTCGTCCGGCGTCGAACTCACCCAGGCGCAGATCGTGCTCCTCGGCAACAAGGCCGGAGCCGGCGGCCGCTATCGTATCGGCCATTCGGTGATGAAAGATGCGCTCGACATTGACGGCATTTACGACTCGATCCGCGATGCCGGAATGAAGCTGCCGGACCGCCCGCGCGCCTCGGATCTCGGCGGAAAACTGGTCAACTGCTTCATGAAGTGCGAGGCGGACCGCCACGGAACGCTGCGCGGCCGGCGGCAGATCATGCTCGACGATTCCGATGTGCATCACCACCGCCACTCCAAGGCCGCCGTCGGCGGCGTCGCGGCGGCGGCGATCGGCGATCCGGCGGTGTTCGTGTCGGTCGACGCGATGCATCAGGGACCACAGGGCGGCGGGCCGGTGATCGCGATCATCGACGCCGGCGAATGACGCAAGGGTGCAGAAATGCCGCGGCCAATTGTCTGGAGGCGGCACGGTCTTTGCTTGAGGAATGAACAATGCGGGCGGCGCGCCTCCTGACGGACGCCGCCCCACCAGTTCGTGGAAGACCACGTACACAACCTGGGGTTCATTCTATGACGACATTCGGACGCGTGGTTCGCGGCATCCTGGCTGGTGCCGCCGTTGCCCTGGCGGTCGGCACGCTGCCGGCTGCGGCGCAAGACAAGGTAAAGGTCGGGGTGTTCCCGATCTCCGCGTCGCTTCCCTACTTCGTCGCGATCGAGCTCGGCTATTTCAAGGAGCTCAACATCGAGCCGGAGACCACCAGGCTGATGGGCGGCCCGCCGAATGTCGCGGCGCTGATCACCAATCAGATCGAAGTTTCCGCCGTGCTGGTGACGCTGGAAGGCCTCAACGCCGACGTGAAGAAAGAAGGCGTGGCGATGTACATCGCCATGCACAGCCAGAACGCGACCTACAAGATGGAACAGTTCGTGGTGCGCGAGGGTCTCGCCGACAAGGTGAAGTCGCTGAAGGACTTCAAGGGTCTCAAGCTGATGTCAGCGCCGGGGCCCGCCAACCTCAACACCGCGAAGGGCATCCTCGCCAAGGTCGGCCTCAAGGATGGCGACTACACCATCGATCAGCTCGACATGGGCCAGCAC